>CAWGQB010000006.1:0-239777 GCA_963824565.1 uncultured Pseudomonadota bacterium
ACAGTCTCTCGCATCTCCTCAAAGTTACGGGTCTCGTGGAGTTCCTGACGAAGTAAAGCGGCCTTGGGATGGACGGAGATGCACGAGTTCCGACAACTCCTTTGGATAGCCGCCGTCCTCCAGCAGAAACCAGACCGGGTAATCGCCGATTGCGCGGTCGTACACCATGGCGGTGGTGATGGTTGGGCCGTTGGACGGTTCAAACGCCGGGGCGGTATCGAACGCGAACGCGATGAAATCGCCGTTGCCCGAATAGTGATGCCCCAGCAGGGCGCCCAGTTTTGGCAAGTGTCTTGTGCTCGTCGCGGCATCGCAGCAGCAGCTCAGTTGAATTGATTGTGCCCGCGCAAAGAAACCGCTGGGCCGCCTTGGTGGATGCTTCGGTCCCGTTGGCGTGATCGATTACAGTGAGCTTGTAGCCGCCGCCGTCGATCGGCTCAATCCGGCATAACTGCGCAGTGAGTGTTGATATCGGCGCAGAGGTCTTCGGCTACCTTCAGATAGTTCAGATCAAGTGTGTTCTTGGCCTTGCTGCGGCATCCGATGATGCATTCGGCGCAGAAATCGCATCCGGCTTGCGGCGCGCCAAATCGATTCAGGTGCGTCTGCCCGGGAGTGCCGAAATCGATCGCGAGGTTGGGATAGAAGAACTGGCCGGAGCGTCCCTGACGCGACGCGGCATTCTTCATCAACACGGTTTTCGGTGGCGGCGCCGAGGCCGCCCGGTGATCGGCTTGACGTCGAGCATGTAGGAGACCAGCGCGTAGTAGGGAGCAAGAACCTCGAGGCTGTAGCCGCGGGGCCATCCGTGATCGAACACCGAATGCGGCGGGCGCAATTGGACATTGGCGTAAATCAGCGAACCACCGCCGTAGCCCGCCGCTTGTACAGTCGTCATTTCGCTCAACGCTCTGATGTCGAATAGTCCCCGTCCAAGCTGCCAGAGCCATTCGCGCCATTATGTCCTTGGAATCGCGCGGGAATGGCGCCGGTGGATAACAATGGCCCCGTTCGAAAACTCCGACTTTGAAATTCGCTTGTGCCAGCCGGCAGGCGCACACCGCCCCGCCAAACCCGGTGCCGATCACGATGGCGTCGTAATGCGGTTTCATCCGAAGATATGGTGGCGTGGATTCGAGTTCACTCGCCTACCTGCTCCAGCAACGCCGTCACGATTGCTCCATGTTTCGGCATGCCGATCAACCTGTAGTCCAGAAAGCCTTCGCTCAGCAGGGAACGGGCTTTTGATGAATCGCCCGCCCTCCCCCGCTCGATCAGCATCTGGGCGTAGAAGCGCCGCGCCTCCGCCCGCTCCAGCGGATGCGGCATTGCGTCGGTTTGCTCTATCGCTTTTCGGAAATGCCCTTCGGCGCGCCCCCACTGCTGTTCGCAGGCCGCGGCGGTTCCGGCCATGGTATGGGGAAAGCGGGAAATCACCGTCAGGCACCTCATACCTGTGTTAGCGCCCTGCAATGCCAGGGGATAAAGCTCAGCCGCCCGAGCGCGCTCACCAAGTACGAAGAGCCCTTCCACCACCAGCAGCAATAGCGCCCAAGCCCCCATCGGGCTGGGCGAACCCAGTCGCGGCAGGCGGGCCTTTTTTTCCTCCAGCAGCTTGAGCGCGCCGGATTTGTCGCCCATGTATGCGAGTTGTCGAAACAGCATGCCGGCTCCAAAGCCGTCGAACGCGTTGGGAAACTCGGCCGCGCAAGCCTGTTCGCAACGATCTCGCGCCGCCTCCCAGTTGCCGCGCAAAAAATCAACCAGGCCCAACTGGGCATGCGAGGTCGCAACCCAAGGCAACTTGGCCGCCTGGGTGATCTCGAGATCGCGTGTGAATGACCGTTCGAGCGCGTCCAGATCGGGCTTTTTGCAGAAGTCACACCAGGCGCTGATCCTGACCCCCAGCATCCGCGCCGCGCTATGGCTCAGCCGGGTAGCCAGCGGCTCAAGTTCCTCGCCGATCGCGCGCGAACCCGCTATGTTGCCGGCTTCGAACATCGCGGTCTGCAAAAACCCGAGCAATTGAGCCAGGGACCAAAGAGCATCGCCGGAGCGCAGCAACTGCGCGCTGCGCATTCCGTCGGCGATGGCTTCATCGCGACGGAGAAAAACAAAATTGTGAAACGCCCGATAGGACAAAACTGCGCCAAGAATTTTATCGTCGTGCAGCTCGCCGGCATCATGCACCGCTTCGGCCAGCGCATCATACGCCGCCTGGTAAACACCCGCCGCGCTGTTGATCATTCCCACCGCACCGAACAGGCGCGCGCGGTCGGCGCTGACGCCGTCTTTCAACAGCGCCAACGCGCTGTATGCCATCTGGGCCGCGTCCATATGGCGCCCGGCCCAACTGAGTGCTTCGACGATTGCGAAGGACAAACGACCGACGGCGGAGAGGTCACCCGCCGCGGCATAAAACTTCAGCGACTCGCGCCAATGGCTCAGCGCTTCCTCCCAGCGGTCGAGGCTGCGTTTGGTCATTCCCAACTCGGACAACAATTCCGCCCGCACGGCGTCCGTAGAGGGCTGACACTGCAATGCAGCCTCGAAATGATGGAGCGCGTCCTCGTAAGCCGAAGCGCGCATCGCGCGCTTGCCCGCCACGGTCAGATAACGGGCGAGTTCGACCGGATCCGCGTCGGAACCGGCGCGCAGCAGATGATCGGCGATTTCGGCTGAGTACTCCTCGAAACCTTCGGGATAACTTTTCTCAATGCCCTGGGCCACGCGCAGATGAAGCCGCTGCAACCGCGGAGGCGAGACCTGGCCCAGGATGGTCTGACGGACGATCTCGTGGGCAAAGGTAAGCGGGTTGTCGCGGTTTGAACTGGGCAGGATAAGGCCCGCTTTGAGCGCCTCATCAATCGCCGCAAGCATCACGGCACCGTCGCACGCCGCCACCGATTCAAGCAGTTTGAAACTGAACCTGCGGCCGATTGCGGCCGCGGCGGCGAGGACCTCGCGCGTGGCTTGCGAAAGCCGGTCAAGCCTGCGCCCAACCACTAGCCCAACGCTTTGCGGGACCGCGAAGTCTCCCGGGCTCAGATTGCTGCGAAAGTTTCCGTAGGGGTCGAAGAGCTGGTTCTCCTCAATCAAATGCTTGAGCAACTCTTCGAGGAAGAAGGGATTTCCTTCGGTCTCGTAATACAGCGATTCGACCAGTTCCTTGGGCGGTTCATTACCGCACAACGCGCCAATCATGGCCGCGACCGCAGGCCTGGGTAATCCCTGCAACCGCAATGGACCCACTCCATCACGGATCAAATCCTCAACCGCCTTGGCCAAGGCGGCTCCCACCTCGACGCCGGTATCACGAAACGTCCCCACAATAACGGCCGGACCCTGCGCGATTCGCCGCGCGAGATGGACCAGCAGCGCCAGCGTCGATTCGTCCGCCCAGTGCAAATCGTCGATGATCAGAAAGGCCGGACGGGCCCGGGCCCCTCGTGTCATGAACTCATGCAGGCTGTCGAACAGATACCGCCGCGCCTGTTGAGGGGGAAGCTCAAGCGGCGCGGGAATATCGGGAAAGAGCCGCCGCAGACGCGGCACCAGTTGGGCCAGCTCAGGAGCGTTATCACCCAGCGCCTGGCGAAAAAATTCGGGGCTCGGGGCCTGCGCCAGCGCCATCTCGATCATTTCAACGAAAGGAATATATGGATGGGGTTCCGGACTCTCATAGCAACGTCCGAACAGAACTGTCGCCCCCTTGGTTGCGGCTTCGCGGGCGCATTCGATCGCGAGCCGGGTCTTGCCGACTCCCGCTTCGCCGCCGATCAGAATCACGCGACCCGCGCCGTTTTGTGCCGCCTCGAAGGCGGCTACAATTTGTCGGCGCTCGGCTTCGCGGCCCACGAACTCGGTTCGCCTACCCAGCGCGACCACGGGTGCGATGGACGCGCTTACCGAACCCGCACCTGGTATGTCGCTACTACCCTGCGCAGCGGCGTGAGGTGCCTTTGGGCGAGTCGGGGACTCGGGGCTATCCGCTGAAGCGTGATCCGGATCACCGAAATCCCACTGCACGGGTTGGAGCGAGCCGGGATTGTAAGCGCAGAAGGTTCCGGTGTTGATGGTCCGCGTCAACTGCCGTGCTAGAGCGGGGTCATTTTGCTCGATTTTATCTATAGTATACTTGATTGCCTTGGTCACGCTGACGCGAGCCCGTTCCGTGGCCGAAGCAGCACGGCGCGAGCGGCCGCCCCAGCCGATCGCGCGCGACAACTCGCGGGTTAGCGCGTCGATCTCGGCTTCGGCCGCTGCCGCTCCCTCCAGGTCACCACTTTGCTTGGCGTCGTCCAGATTTTCACGGAGGTCGGTCAGGCGCTTTCGATACGCGATCTTGGTCTTGTCGTCGAGCAGCTCGCCGGCATCGCCGAAACCACGATGGACCCCCGACTGTGGGTCATAATCAGGCCGGGCGGGGCCGGTGCCGGCGGCAGATTCGTCCGCTTCCGGCACAGATGACTGAAGGCCATCCGTTGGGATGCCAATCAGTTCCAGCACGTGGAATTCCATGTTTGGGTTGCGCAGCAATTGGACGATATAGGCGAGTCCTTTGGAGTCCTTGATATGGATCAGTCGTTCGGCGTATCCGACCGTCCAGAACTCGCCATCTTTGCGGAAAATTCCGCTTCGTCCCTGGCCGCCGGGTTTATCCGGTTGAATCCCGTCACCCGCCTTCAGGCCCGAAACGTTGTCATAACGCCTTGGCAATGAAGAATGTTCCCTTCTTAAGCACTTCCTCTCCAGCACCGGTCAGGTCAGGCGGTCAGCCAATCCGGCCGATTCCTACACTGCACCGCCCGTAATGCACGGAAAGAGCGTGTAAATTGCCTCAGTTCCGCGGGGGCGGTTCAAACCAATCTCGCAATCTCAGCCGCTTCGCTGCTTACCATCCCCGACAATTCCTGTTAGCGGATCGGAGCATAGTCCACAGAAACCCGAGACGCTATCTTTTGAGCACGCTTGAACACCGGCAGACCCAAAAGCACACTTCAAGCCGTCTTGACCCGAACGATTCCACCTCCCTTATGGGGCACACGTGACCCCGGTAGCCTGCCGAGCATCCTCTCCGGCAAGATGCCACCCATGGACACAGCACGATCATTATTTATCGCGCCGCCAGCAGACGCATGACGCTCGTCGCTCAGGTGCTGCACAGGGATTGGAGCAGGTCCGGCTTTGACGCAGGTACCATCGCGGGCGCGGCAATGATGCTGCTTACCGCTCATTCGCTCGAGATAGAGGTGAGTTGAGCCCCGAAATTTTGATCGACTGGCTAAGATAAATCCTGCCCCTAAAATGCCCGCAAAGAAGGGGGCCAGGAGGCAGAAGATGTCAGGGAGTAGACGCAAACACGATCCGGCTTTTAATTCTACAACCGCCAACGGCTGCATCAGGCGCTGGGGTGCCGCTCCCCGCGCCAGGTGTTCGAGGAGGCCCATAATTTACCAGCTCGGCGCGGGAAAAAACAGCTGGCACGAGCACCCAACTACAGGCACAATGAGATGCAAGCCCGGGCAGCATTTCCTACCTCAGGATCGCCCGATCGACGTCTCAAAGGTCGGGGCCAACTCAGGGTCACCTGCGCCGGACCAAAGAACATCGGGCCTGAGCGACTCTGAAGCAGCAAAACACCACAGTTATACGAATACAAAACGAGGCCTTCTATGCCGAACGAACCCAAGACAGTCATCGTAACCGGTGCTTCGCAGGGCATCGGAGCGGCCCTGGTGAAGACTTTTCTGGAGCGCGGCTACTCCGTCGTTGCGACCTCGCGGAACATGACAGAGTCCGGCGCATTCGTGCCGTCGGATAAGCTGGCGCTGGTCGACGGAGACATTGGCGAGTACGCCACGGCTGCAAAGATTGCCGATGCTGCGACGAGCAAATTCAGGTCGATCGATGCACTAATCAACAACGCAGGCATATTCTTCACCAAGCCTTTCATCAACTATACGGCCGAGGACTTCAAAGCTCTCGCTTCCACCAACCTGGAAGGCTTCATCTACATCACCCAACTCGCGATCAAACAAATGGTGACGCAAAAATCTGGCGGAAGCATCGTTAGCATAACAACCACACTGGTCGAACATCCCATAGCCGGAGTGAATGCTTCGGTCCCGATGATCACAAAAGGCGGGATCGAAGCGATCACGCGAAGTCTCGCGATGGAATATGCAAAGGATGGCATTCGTGTGAACGCGGTGGCGCCAGGAGTCGTCGATACCCCGATGCATAAGAACGATCCCAAAGATTCTTTAAAGTCTTTATCACCGCTGGGACGCATAGCGGATGCTCAGGATATCGCCGACGCCGTGCTCTATCTCACCGAGGCCCGCCAGGTAACGGGAGAGGTGCTCCACGTCGATGGCGGCGCACATGTGGGCAAATGGTAACCGGCGAAGGCTCTCGGCCGGCCAGAGCCGAGCAGCGGTTGAAAGAACTTGGCATTAAGCTACCGGCGCCGCCTCAGCCGTTCGGCACATATGTGGAAGCGGTGCAAACGGGCAATCTGCTTTTTCTGAGCGGGATGCTGCCCACGGAAGGCCATGGGGCGAAATTCATCGGGCGCGTCGGCGCGGAGCTCGATGTCGAAGCGGGGCGCAAGGCGGCTCTCCTCGCGGCGCTCAACGTCCTCGCCGTCGCCAGGCAGCATTTGGGATCGCTCGACAAAGTGACGCGGATCGTCCGGCTCGGCTTGTCAGTGGCCACGTCAGGAGATGTCCGCGATCAGCCGAAAGTCGCCGACGCCGCCTCGGAGTTGCTGCAAGACGTCTTCGGAAAAGACAGGAACCCTTGCCGCTTGGTGTACGGAGTCGCAAGCCTTCCGCTCGGCACTCCGGTCGAACTGGAAGTGATTTTCGAGGTGGAGGATTAGACAGGCTCTGGATTTAAAAAGCGACGCGACGCAACGCACGATCGTGGGATCAAAAAACACGAGTAATACTGGCGAGCGCTGATGCGCGAGTTCAAAAAAAGGAGGTAAAGATGCGCCTCTTCAGCTCGCCCCGTTGGAGCCGGTGCTTGCATCTCTCCCGCATTGCTTTGGTGGTTTTAGTGATACTCGCATCACTTCAATTGCTGTCCCAATCCCAAGGAAAGGAACGTCCCATGGAACACCCGATTTTTTATCGCACGACAAAGGTAGATGGGCTCTCCATCTTTTACAGAGAGGCCGGCCCGAAAGACGCGTCGACGATTCTCCTGCTGCACGGACTTCCGTCTTCATCGCGAATGTTCGAGCCTCTCTTCACTCGGCTTTCCGATCGCTATCACCTTGTTGCGCCCGATTACCCGGGCTTCGGGCACAGCGACTGGCCGGACCCGAAAAAGTTCGCGTATACGTTCGATCACTACGCCGAGATCATGAATCATTTCACCGAGGCGCTTGGGCTCTCGCGCTACACGCTTTACATGCAGGATTACGGCGGACCCGTGGGTTTTCGCATGATCTTGGCCCATACGGACCGGATCGAGGCTCTCATCGTCCAGGACGCCGTGGCCCACAACGAAGGCCTGGGGGCGAATTGGAAGACGCGGCGGGCTTTTTGGGCCGATCGCGCTGCCAACGAAAGCGTGCTTCGTACAAATCTCCTGTCGCTGACGACGACTCGGACGCGCCACGTAGGGAACGATCCCAACGTGGAACGCTATGACCCGGATCTCTGGACCGATGAATTTGCCTTTCTCAACCAGCCCGGCCAGGCGGACATTCAAAGCGACCTCTTCTACAACTACCGCACGAATGTCGACGCCTACCCGAAGTGGCAGGCTTGGATGCGTGAGAGGCAGCCACGCCTGCTGGTGATCTGGGGTAAGTATGATCTCTCGTTCGATCTCTCGGAGCCGGAAGCCTATCGTCGGGATGTGCCGAACGCCCAAGTTCACGTTCTCGACGCTGGTCATTTCGCATTGGACACTGCTGCAGATGAGATCGCCGCATTGGTCCGAGGCTTTGTCGGTTCTTCAAGTTGAATGGTGAAAAGAAACGGTCGATTCGGCTCGTGTTGATGGGCGCAAGTCTCGGTTTTGTACTCGTTCGGCTCGATGTGACGAATTTGTCTCAAGACGATCCACGATGAGGAGGGAACTGGAAACGCGTTGCCAAAGATAAGACATATCATGGACGCAAAATTGAACGACACTCTGTGACTGGCGCATCTCAGAACAAAGTATCTGCGTCAGCACGCGCTAGAAACCCGCTCGGCGGTCGAACGCATCACCGCCTTTGCCACTGCGGCTCGCCCGAGCACCTGACGCCCGATATCCGGACACTTTTCAAGCGCAATATTCTGGACAGCCTTGGCTGCGCGACCGCCGCGCTGCCCGGTCAGCCCTTCGAAGCGCTGCGCGAACAGTTTAAGAAATATCGCTCCTCGGGTCGCTGCAGGTTGATCGGCGGCGGCAAGACCTCCGCAGATCAGAGGGCGCGCTCTTCAAAGGCAACTCATTTCTATTCCCTCTCCCGCTCGGGTACCTGGATTGAAAAACGGAACAGAGACGCGATTTTGGACAACCGAGCCGTAGCTCGTGGTCATTATTGGTCGATTCGCTTCAGCTCGACGACCTCGCTCGGGGTCTCCAGATGGGCGGACTTGCCGTCGGGAGCTACCCGCGATTCGTCGATGTCATAATTATTGGGGTCGTCCTTGCGCGGCTGATAAATCTTGACCTCGGTGCCGGCCGCCCCTTCAAGCTCCGTTATCTGGTAATGAATTCCGTCCTCGGTCACTGGCTGGGTGCCGCCGCTGATCACAATTGAATCCTTGAGGAATTCGATTGCGTCGTTGCCGGTATGCTTCTTGATGTTGTGAGACAGCGGGTCGAGGTAAGTTACATCGGTTTCCTTGGTGCGCTGGTCGATCTTCCACTTGCCCAGCAGCGGATTGTAGGTGCATCCTGAAAGAGCAACCAGGAGCGCCGCCGCGCACATATGGAGCGTCCAGCGACCGCGCGTGCGCGCGACTTTGTCATAAAACCCATTCGGAACCATCGGAGATCCGAAACCAGTACCGTTAATCAAACCGTCTTCCTCCTCGACCTATGAGTAAGACCGCCGGGCGGTCGTTTCAACCCCAGAGTTTTTTCATAGATTGCGCGTTCTTGCCAAGGGCGGACTTGCCGGGCCGCCAAAATTCCCGCCGAGCCCGGCTGGACGGAGCGGAGAAATTATCGAAAGAACCGCGCACCGGACTATCCCGGCTCAGGCTCTGGCCACTTGCGCTCGCCCTGCCATACCTTAAGACTACCCTAAGAGATAGAATGAGACCGTAGGGGCGACGGTGTCCGGAAACCCTGGAGCCTCGAATCGATTGACCGAAAGATTCTCCGGACCCTGAAAATTTGCAATAATATCGCGTTTTTGAGGATGTTGGAGCGGAAAATGGCTGCCCGCGTGAGTTTTTTGCGCGCCGCCGATGGAGAGTACTAGTCCAGATGAGCCAATCGAGCATCGCGCCGATAATTCCCGGCGCCCCGGACGGGGCCTCCGCCACACCCGGCGAGCCCACCCTTGACGGTCGTGCGCAGGACAATCCCGTTGCCGCTCCGGCACCATCATATGCGCCACCAGGCTCATTAGTCGCGTCGGCCGCACCAATTGCAGCGGTTATAAACTCTGCCGATCAGTCCTTCGACAATGCGGCGACGACGGCTGTTCCTTCGCCATTGGAGTCATTCGCGACGAAATCCGCGGCCGCAACTTCGGTCAGTGATTTGTCGCGTCCCGAGTTATATCTCAACCGCGAACTGACATGGCTGGCGTTCAACTGGCGGGTTCTCGCCGAGGCCGCGGATCCGCGCAATCCACTGCTGGAGCGGCTTAAGTTTCTGGCCATCACGGCTTCCAACCTGGACGAATTCTTCATGAAACGCATCGGCGGCCTCAAGCAGCAGGTGGTCGCCGGAATGCTGGAAATGACGCCCGACGGTCGCAGTCCGCGCCAGCAGATTACGGAATGTTACGCGGATGTCCGCCGGATGGAGCAACGCCAACGAGAGATCCTGAACGAACTGCTCGCGGGCCTTAAGCAGTACGACATCCGCCTGGTCACCTATGACCAACTGACCGATGAACAGCGCGCCGAGGTCAGCCAGCATTATCTCCGGAACATCTTCCCATTGGTAACTCCACTGGCGATGGACCCCGCCCACCCGTTTCCCTTTGTCTCCAACCTGTCGCACAACCTTTTGGTCACGGTGCGCGACTCACAGGGCGGCGAACTGCTCATCGCCCGTATCAAGGTACCGCTGGGCGCCGGTATTCCACGTTTTATCCGGGCCGGCAGCAGCCTGCATTTCGTACCGCTCGAAGACGTCATTGCACACAACCTCGAGCTGCTGTTTCCCAACATGCAGGTCGAATCCTGCGAATTCTTCCGGGTCACCCGCAACGCCAACACCGAGCGCGACGAAGAGGAAGCCGACGATCTGCTGGCGATGATCGAATCCGAACTGCGCGACCGCCGCTTTGCTCCGATTGTACGCATGGAGGTGGGCAAGGGGATCGACCCGGCGCATCGCGGCATGCTCGCCTTCGAGTTGGGACTCGATGAGCACGAGGACGTATTCGAGGTCGACGGCATGCTCGCATTGCGCGATCTGATGGAACTACTGTCAATCGAAAATCCCGCGCTGCACGATCCCGCCCATCGCCCGGCCGATCATCCGGCGCTGCGCAGCTCGCGCAACATCTTCCACATTATTCGCGACGCCGGATCGCTGTTGGTTTTTCATCCCTACCAGTCATTTGCCACTTCGGTGTCGCGCTTTTTGCGCGAGGCCAGCGAAGATCCCAAGGTGCGCGCGATCAAGATGACCGTGTATCGCACCTCGGCCGACGCCGAGATCATCCACTACCTGTGCGACGCCGCGCGCAACGGCAAGCAGGTCGCGGTGGTCATCGAGCTCAAGGCGCGTTTCGACGAGGCCGCCAATATCCGTTTCGCCAGCAAGCTCGAAGAATTCGGCATCCACGTCACCTATGGCGTCATCGGGCTTAAGACCCACTCCAAGGTGATCCTGGTGGTGCGGCAGGACTACAACGGCCTGCGCCGTTACTCCCATGTCGGCACCGGCAACTATCATCCGGGGACCGCGCGGCTGTACGCCGATTTCGGACTGCTGACCTGCGACGATGCGATCGGGCAGGACCTGACCGAACTGTTCAACTACCTGACTACGGGGTACAAGCTGGAACGCCATTACCGCAAGCTGCTGCCCGCACCAGTGGCGTTCAAGGCCGCGGTGTTGGCCAAGATCCAGCGCGAGATGCGATTTGGCTCCGCGGGACTGCTTCAGTTCAAGATGAACGCGCTGGAGGATGTTCAGGTCACGCAGGCGCTGTATCGCGCGTCGCAAGCCGGAGTCAAAATCAACCTGATCGTACGCGATACCTGCCGTTTGCGTCCGGGACTGCCACGATTATCGGAGAATATCCGCATCATCAGCATCGTGGGCCGGTTCCTCGAACATGGGCGCATCTACTATTTCCGCAATGGCGGTGCCGAAGAATACTTCATCGGCTCGGCGGATTGCATGAAGCGCAATCTTGAAAGCCGGGTGGAGGTAATCACTCCGGTCGAAGACCAGGGTCAGCGCAAAGACCTGCGCGTCATCCTGGACACGCAACTAAACACCAAACGGGGTGCCTGGGAGCTCAAGTCCGACGGTAACTACATGCCGCTCGCACCGCCCGACGATACCAGTCCAAGCGCACAGGAAATATTGACCGAATACGCCGACAAGAAGCTTTCCGTGAGCGAACGCCAGCGCCGGCGCAAGATCGCGCGCCGCCGCACCGCCGGCGAATAATCGCACGCGGCACCGAATCCGTCGCGCTTCTAACCCGCACGCAACAGGACCACGACCGAGCGTGCCTTCAGCGTATAGGTAGCCGAGGTCAGCTTGGACTCGTTTCCGGGCGCGGCAAAGTCGAAGGGGGTGGCCAGACTCGTGTCCACCACACGCTTCCATTCTCCCGGCCGGCCCTCCTGGATCGTGAAATCCAGGTTTTCCCAGTACGCGTTGATCATCACGTAGACATCTTCATCGCGCAGCGCAGCGCCGTGAACACAAAACGCCAGCGTGTGCGACGAATCGGACAGGTCCACATCCTTTCCCAGCCCGTACCAACTCACGTCATCGCGCCAGAAACGGCTGCGTCCCAATGACGGATGGGCTTTGCGGAACGCAATCATGCTCTTGAAGAAACGGAAGATATCGCGGTCGCGCTCGAGCAAGTCCCAATCCAGCCACGTCGTATAGTTGTCCTGATTAAACGGGTTGTTGTTGCCGCCCTGAGTGTTCATGAATTCGTCGCCCGCACAGAACATCGGCGTCCCGTTGGCAAGCAGCAAAAGGCAGCAAAAATTCCTGATCTGCTGCTTGCGCAGCTCGATCACCGCGGCGGGCGCGTCCACGTCGCCCTCCCATCCGCAGTTCCAGCTAAGGTTTTCGTCAGTGCCATCCTGATTGTTCTGGCCGTTGGCTTCATTGTGCTTGGAGTTGTAGGCGACCAGATCGTAAAGGCAAAACCCGTCGTGGGAGGTGATCAGGTTGATGCTCTGATAAGGATGATAGGCGGCGTCGCGCACATCCGGGAAAAGATCGTCGCTGCCATAAAGGCGGGTCATCAGGGCGCCGACTTTGCCATCGTTGCCTTTGACGAAAGCCCGGACGTCATCGCGGAATTTGCCGTTCCATTGGCCCCACATGTGCCCGGGAAAGCTGCGCCCAAGCTGATAGCTGGTGAGGTCCCAGGGCTCCGCGATAAGACGGATGTCGGCAAAGAGCGGATCGCCGGTGATATCTGCGACTACCGCGGGCTGGCCCAGATCGATCGAGCCGTCGTCGCGGCGGGTGAAGATCGAAGCCAAATCGAAGCGAAACCCGTCGACATGCATCTCCTTAACCCAAAACCGCATGCTGTCGAGGATCAACTTACGAACCTTGGGATGGGCCGAGCGCAATACGTTACCAGTACCGGTGTCGTCACGATATCGGCTCATGTCCGGTTCGAGCAGATAATACGTGCTGTTGTCGATACCGCGAAAGTGGTAGGTCGGACCCTTTTCGTCTTCCTCGGTAGTGTGGTTGTAAACTACGTCGAGAATTACCTCGATATCGGCGGCGTGCAGCGCCTTGACCATCTCGCGGAACTCCTGAACCACCCCCGCGCAAGTTTGGCTCGAGGAGTATCCGTGGTGCGGAGCGAAGAAGCCCATCGGCATGTAACCCCAGTAGTTGTCTTCATCCGGGTCGTACTGAAAGACGGGTAGCAACTCCACCACCGTGACGCCAAGTTCTTTGAGATAGGGAATTTTCTCGACTACACCGGAGTAGGTGCCACGAGCCCGAGCGCTGACGCCGGAATTCTCGCGCCGCGTAAATCCCCTGACATGCATCTCGTAGATAACGGCGTCGTTGGTGTGGCGCGGGGGCGGGTCGTCGCCCCAGTCAAAGGGCTCTTCGCTCGGCAGTTCCGCCAAGGGCGCTTTGCCGGCGTTGGAACCTCGTCCCCGCGATGCATCACGGTTGAAGTTGGGTGGAAAAAAGATCTTGCGCGCATAAGGATCCAGCAGAACCTTCTGCCCATCGAAGCGGTCGCCATGTTGTGGCTCGAAGGGACCATCAACCGAGTAGGCATAATAGCTGGCGTTCCTGACCTGGCTCATGGGCAGGCGGCAGTGCCAGATGCGGCCGGACTTGTTCTGGAGATAGTCGAGTGAAACACGAACCTGCGGATTGAACGGATCACTCTCACCATACAGCAACAGTGTCACAGTGGTCGCCTGACGGGAATAAAGTGTGAAATTGTAGGCGCGTTCTTCTTCGATCCAAACCGCACCGGGAGGATAAGGCGCGCCTTCGGTCCGAAACCACTCCATCGTGTAGGTTTTGTTTTTCATATTAGCCGGGCGCGGCCGCGCAACGGCCGCGCCCGGCTAATCTTATTGCACACGGCTGGGAGTATCGATGGATAGCATCACACGCTAACTTTCCAAGTTGGGCGGCTCTTCACGGCACGGTCTCGTTTCATTTCCGCTTAGGATAAGTTGGCGCTGAGCGTCTGCTTCTTGCCTGCATGGACTGCCGCATTGATGCTACCGTGCAATGCGAGTGTTGTGGTGCGTTTTATTGGGCACCACTGGTGGCTTCTGGAACGGCGAGGGAGGCCGTCATACGGCCGCAGTTTCCTCGCGCAGTTTTCAGTGGCCGCCGTCTTTGGCCGAGATCAGCCCCACTCCGCCGGCCGCGCCAAGCAGCGCCGTCAGGTCGGCCGCGCTAAGCGAGCCGGTCAGTCCGTGAGCGACGACCATAAACAGCGAAGCAGCCAGCATCAGATACCCAGTTATTGTGGTTTTCGGATTGCTAAACAACATCATTCTCATCCCCTCCTCATCATGTCGAAAGAAACAACGGCCATCCCTCAAATGGCCTTTCGCCGCGAATTCGCTTAAGCCGGATGGTCCCGATCGATCAGGTGCAGGTACCAGTAGCTCACGTTCTGGCTCCAGTTGCGGTTGAGTTCGCCGGGATCGTTTGAGGCTCCATTGGGCGCCCAGATTTCGCCAAACCAGGTAATAAAATTCTGATGATAGACGATCGATTCCTTGCCATCGGGCGTTTCGTGCAACTGCAACGCCTGATTGTCGGCGTCGTATTGGACCAACCGGTGCCGCACGGTCTGGCAGCACACGTCGAGTTGAGCCGCGTAGGTCGGAGCCTTGACACTTAGCACGCCGAACTCTCTGCCCGGACCGCCGTTCTCCGCTTTTCGAATGGCCCCGACCAGATGCCAATCAAGGCCATACTGGGCTGCGGCAATCCTGATCAGCGCTTCCTCATCCTGCCACACCGCCGGCGCCCATTCAGTGTTGCCCACTAGCATCCTCCCCATTGCGCCATTTGTTCTGCGCAATTGCCTCCAGTCTGCTCACCGCGGCCTCTTGCCGCGACGTGATCGCCTCGGCACGGTTAACCACCGCTTCATGCCGTTCCACCACCGGGCGAATACCCGTTACGAGCTTGTCGGCAAAGGCGTCCATGATTTTGCGGAACATTTCGAGCAGACGCAGCGCATAACGCGGTCCCATGACCATCATCATCAGCACCAATGCCGCCGGGAATCCGACCTGTTCGACAATCCTTACAATATGGTCAAGCGGTTCCATCCCCCTACCAATGCCCGCCGGTCTCGTTGTCTCCTGACCTCATTCGAGACCGGCTTCTTCAGTGAATCTTCCAGGCGCTGCCGTCGCAGAAAACCGGACACACATTGCCCCCCCCGCCTGCCGGTGCCACGCCATAAGCACAGGCAGTGTTCTGATCCGTCGCTACCAGCCAGGCAAACTTGCTCGACGCATTGCACGTGGGCAGTCCGGCTACGGTCGTGCTTCCCATCACCAGTTGGCCGCCGCCGATCACGCTAAAGCCAGGTGAGAACACCACGCCACCAAGGAGTGAAAACGCGCCCGGGTTGCTAATTCCAAAATCCAGACTCTGCGTTCCGTTGCTTCCTAACCACAACGCTCCGCTGCCCGCGCTACGGGAGGCCGAGATGTCGCCCGCCATGGATCCGGACGCGGCGCTCGTGCCTGACGCCAAGACTCCCCCGATCGTTGCGTTACCGGTCGTGTTAGCGGTGGACGGAAAGCCTCCCAGACTCCCATCCGGCGTGGTATCGAGGAATGAATTGGATGAAAGCGGCACGACAACGGCTGAATTGGCCGGGATCGTAACTGCAAGGCTCTCGGTCCCTGAAGTGCCATTCGCCGTGGTTCGGTAGATATTATAACTATCGGCACCGATGATCGGGAAAACGCCGCCCATGATTGAGACGCCGCCTGCGCCGACGTGGCCCGTGCAACTCACCGATGACTCGGCGCTAGTCGCTAACGTCTGTCCGGTGCCGCTCACCGCGGCGTACTTGTATAGGTATGTGTTGTTAGCCGGCGAGCCACCGTCGCTGCACGACAACTGAATCGGCGCGACCGATGGGTTGGCGAGCTGGTTGACAGTCAGAGGTCCGCCAAATTCACGAATCTTACCCGGAAAGTCATAGCGGAAATTATCAACTCCGGCGGGGTCGCCATCGACCAGCGCATTGATGAAATACTCACCGAGACCGGCATTCGGCGCATTGCCGTTCGGGCCTGGCAACCGTTGCATGTCGATGTAAGTGATCTGACGGTGGTCACCGTTAGTAACCGCCACGTTAAAGTTGGGCTTGGTGATTCCACGGCAGTCCATGCATGAAAAGACCCTGCTGTCGGTGCCCTGTTCGCTCAGATCGATGATCGGGACCGTCCCAGACCCCGGTTGGGCGACTTCGCCCTTGATCAGCCTGAAATTGCTGCCAAGAAAAGCAAAATCGGCATTGTTTCCAGCAATGAAGTCCTCATTATAGGGAAGCTGATTCGTGTAGTCCCAATTTGAGTCTTGGATCGCCAGCGTCCCACCCGGAACGCCACTGAAGCCGACGAAAAGCGCCAACTGCGAGAATGCGGTAGTGTTTCCAGTGTTGAGCCAGGTAACCGTGTGGTCCGCGGTCGCATGATACGCCAATCCGCCGCTGCTCGTATCATTACTTGCGGTCTGAGCATATTGAAACTGATTTCCGGCCGGCACCGCGGTGATTGTGAAGGGCCCGTCAAAACTGCTGTTCCCGACCTGGACAACTCCTACCAACTGCCCCACCGAAAAATCATGGGCGGCCGTGGTGGTAACAGTTACCACATTCGAGGATCGCACCACGCTGCTGATCGTCCAATTGGTGTCCTGTGTTGCAAACGTGGGAGTGGAGGTGTCGCTGGTGCCGCCGTAAAAGCCCGCGATCTCAAAGTTCCCATTAGGATCCTTGATAACGAAGTTTTTTGGATAGGTGAAATTCGCCGTCCAGGGAGGCGCAATGGTGGTGGCCCCATCGGTCTCATCGTTAAAGTCGCGAACCGATAAATACGCGGCCTGGCCGAGAAAGAAGGACAGCGAGGATTGCAGATCTTCGATCTGAGTAAGCTCCACCTCGTTGAAGCCAACATGCGCGTCGATGCAGATGCCGTCAAAGTCACAGTGGAAATTCCGTACACTCCACTCCACCGCCTGAGTCTGGCCCCATTGGATCCCATAGAGGACGTGTTTTACCGTGACGTTTTCAATTATGTTGCGATCATTTTGAGTGCCCGCCGCGTCCGCCAATATGCCCACTGTCGCCGTTGGGTTTCCGGCTCCTGAGCCCGGCAAGCCAATTTCGCTCAAATCACCACATTGGATGTTGGACACCACATTAAAGCTGTTCGGATGGCCAGTGAGGTTGCCTGCGGCGTTGTTCAGCAGGTCGACACATGCGCTCGGCATCGTGCTTGCCTGATCGCTTCCCATGATCGCAAAGTCATGAACTCTCGCACCGAAACTATCGATGATTTTAATCACCGGCTGGTTACCGCCCGCCCAAACGACCACCGTCCCGCGGGTACCATTTGAACTCAGGTTCCCGCCGTAGCCTTGACCCGCGAACTCCTCGCTGCGTCCATTAATCGCCAGCGTCGTTGTAGTCATAATCACCCTGCCGGGGACTTTTATAACGCCGGAACTATTCAAGGGCACCGCGCTCAATGCCGCATTCACTGCCGCGCCGTCATCAGTCCCGATAAACGCAGCCGCGTTGGTTTGCGAGCCTCCACCGTATGGCGCGCTAAGCACCGCCGTTGGGGCCGCGACCGCCGTAATGGTGCCGGTGAAAGTCCTGACACTGGAGCCGCCGTTGGGCGCCGTCCAGATAACGATCAACTTGCCGACATCAGCGGGAGTAAAACTGGCGTTTATGGAGGAAACGGATGTCGAACCGTTCGTTACGCTCATGTCGCCAACCCGCCGTGCGTCAAGCTTGGCCCCATACTGCATCGGGTTGAATTCATTGTTCACGTTGTAATCTGATATCGAGAAGGGACCACCCGTGGGATTGCCGTTAATGTTTCCGCCCGCCGCAATTCCGGTGATCGACAGCGTTCCATTATCGGAGATACTGGCGTCGCCGCTAATCGATTCCGGCTGCCACGCCGCCGCGCCGCTGCTGAAAATCGGTAGCTGTGCATCCACCGGTGACGTTGCCGAAAACGCCGAGCCCTGGATCGCCGTTACCTTGCCTGGCTGCAAGATCGATGTCCCGATCGCTCCCGTACTCGGATTGGTCACGGTAAGTCCGTAGTCCCCACCAGTTCCGATCGCCACCGAAGACACAACCGACGGCGGATCGTTGTTGGCCAGAATCAGGGTCGCCAAATCAGCCGTCGTCGCCAGCGGAATCTGGATCTGGACCGGCTGGCTTGAGCCGACCGTCACCTGAACGATAGCGCCTTGGGGTACGGTTACACCCGCCGGCAGATTGCCATCGGCGTCGGTAAACACTGAAAATGAAGACGGCGGAATCACCGTTCCACCAAAAGACTGTGTCGATACCGTGTTGAAGAATACCTGCGCATTGGCCCCGGCCTGCCCATCAATCAAAGTCAGATTGCCGGTCAGCGTGCACAGATTGGTTGCACCCAGAGACCCCACCACCAACACTATTGCGGCGCAGACCAATGCCAACGTCGTTATCCACCACCCCCACCGCATCGATCTCTCCTTCATCACAGCCCCACCCACCCCTCTGCCTCGCGTATGCGGGTCGCATTTCTCAATGCTCCGCGTCACGAGCCCCTGTTTTCGACGGAATTGCAACGTTTGCCGCCGCACCTGGATATCTATGTCGACGCCGCTCCGCTAGCACGGGCGCCTGCAGCCGTCACCGACTACTTCGCCGCATTCCCCAAAGGGCGCGCTCATAGTCGCTGGACTCGCGTCCACCCATCAGACATAGACTCGCAACTGTCGTCCTGGCCCGATGTACACCGGACTGCCTGTCTTTCCCTCATAGCCGTAAAGCTTCCATCCACCAGGCAGGACTGGTGGAGAACTAAGGCGGCTGGCGAGGGTACCGGTGAATTCCCGCAGCCTGGGGACGCGCGACCCGCCTTGATGATGCGCACCGGCGGCGCGGCCAGCCATGCGCGACCGCACGCCTTGGCCGGGCGCGTGGTCCTGAGCGGCCGGCGCCTCAGCCGCCGGTCGCTCCGCAGGCTCAGGCGCCGGCTTGCGGAGCGCTGATGCCTGCGCAGCTTGCCCACCCAGGCGCTGCAATGGCACCGCCGCGTAACGGCTCGGGCTCGGCGGCACAAGCCCCGAGGCCGTGCTCAGCAGCGCGTTGGCTATGTTTTGATTGCGCTGCCGCCGTGCCAGTTCGCCCAGACTTGACGGCAACACAGCAGCTAGCTGCATCGCTCCCACAAGTCCCGGCAACTGAGTAAGCATCAATCGGGCAAGTAGATTCGTATCACTGTTCATTCTTGCGTATACTCCACGACATCTTTGTGGGGCGGCTATCGCTCCGGCCAATGCCGTGCGCCGCTCAGCCCATAATCCCCTTAGAACGACAACATCGATCCAAGGCCGCCTAGTAGCGTACTGAGTCCGCTGTCCATACCACCGTTGCCGCCCAGCAAGCCGCTGAACCCGAGTAATCCCGCCAGTCCATTCGCCGTTGAATTAAGCGAATTAGGATTAGGTCCGGTCTGTTGCGAGTTGTACGCGCCCCCAACCGCGGTGGGCAAAGCGGCGCCCAGTTGTCCCAGGAGCTGAAAAGGCCAATTGTATTGATTCTCCGCGTTCTGCAACGCGGTATTTAATCCCTCCTGGCCGAATTGCTGCTGGACACCACCGATGTTCATTAACTCGCTGGCTGGCGCAAACGAGGCGTTTTCAAGCCCCGGCACCAGCGCCTGCTGATTGATCTGATTTTGGCGCTCTTGCTCATAGTTGCCACCGTAGATATTGGTCGCCAAATTCTGCAGCGTGTTGCCGAGGTTCTGCTGAGCGATTTCTTCGGCCTGATTCTGAGCCGAGCCACCGAAGGTGCCGGCTTGCGCGAATTCAGCCTGAATCCCAGGCTCCGTCGCGTCTTTGAACTGCTGCGCAACTGGCGCCGCAGCCGCGTTATAAGTGGCTTCCAGGTATGGGTTGGTCTGCGGCATGAAATATGCGCCCGATTGCGTTGCCGCCACATTACTCATTGTCGGATTAAGCAGGCTGGAACTCGTCTGCATCGCGGTCTGACTGCCCAGATTCTGTCCCGCCAACTGGTCGGGTGTGAAACCATACACCTGTTGGGCGGGGAACGGATAACCCGACGCCAACCCCTGGTTTACATAACTGCCGACATCACCGAGAAACTCCTTGGCATACGGTTGGGCCCACGCCGGCAATGCCACTTGATTAGTGACCGTGGTATTTCCCGGTCCCCCTCCACTTCCCATTTTATATCATCCTCTCGAATTTCATTTCCGTGACCCTGAACCCTTCAGCCGCAAGCCGCCTGCTCCATCCCCGCCTCGGTGAATCGAATGTCACCTTGTGTAAGCCCGCCCGTGCCGCCATCGCCTTGACGTCCGCCAAACCGTATTGAAGGGCCAGCGGATGTTGCGTATAAGCCGCCCAGATCCAAAGGCTCCTCTCCGCGGTGAAGGGATCCGCATTGATCGTAAGCACCAGAACACCGGCATATGCTTGATCGATGTAACCCACATGCATCGTCGCTCTCGCGCTTCTCACTGCTGAGTAAATGTCCTCGGATAGCCAGACCGCTTTGGCTTTGATCCGCACTCGCTCCAAACCCGGTCTCACGAGCGGCCACCAGGAGTGCAGCTCGCCGGGATTTATCTGCGTCAACGTCCATCCCATTTTCCCTCCCCACTATTCCCGTTGAAACCAAGGTCTCTCTTAGAGTGCTGGCGCGCGTCCACCGCGGATACAACGCTCGCTTTCGACTGAAAGTGTGCCCGCTCTGATACGTCGTCTCGTACCGTTTCCCGGATGCCGTGGAGGCGTCACGATCGGAACTACTGCCAGTTGGCCTCAGCGTAACAATTCGCAGCGCCCGCGGTTTTGACCGGAATCGTACTGCTGTTGGACCAGCAAATTCCGTTCTGGAACGCTTTTCCCCGCCAACCGTAATCGATCCTCGCTGTCGCTCCAGCGGGAACCATAAAGGCTGCGACCGCCGCGGCACCGTCTGCGGGGACCGCGACCGCGTCGAACAGCAGCACATACTGGTCCGACCCGCTGGTGCTGGTGACCGTAAGGTTAAACAATCGCGCAGGACTATCGCCAACTATCAGCCCGCCGCTCGCCAGGGTGCCGCCACTGTTGTAACCATAGGGCAGCTCACCTGGATCGAATTGAAGATTGCTTCGCGCCATCTAAAGCTCTCCCACTCCTTATCAATCAGATTCCCATTCTGAGTATTATTGATCCTGAGCGATGCAACGAATGACTTCCTAGGCTCTCGCACTTGCTCGTTTCGCTAGAAGAATTTCGACCAGCCGGGCGATCCGGCTCCGCCCGCGCCTGCCGTACTGTCGCCCCCGGTTCCTCCGTTGCCGCCATCCAACAGCACCACCCCGCTATTGGCCGGACTATGTATGTATGCGACGGCGTAGGTGAAAAAATATCCGCCGCCGCCAGCCACCGCCACCCGCTCCTGCACCTGGACCGGCGGCTCCCCCGAAACCATCTTGCCCGCGCAGATCCACCACTGCGGTGGACTGAAAGTCGATTTCCTTACACGCTAAGACTAAGCCCGCACCTCCGCAGCCGCCATTTCCCGGCTCGCCGTTGTGGCAGTTGAACGGATCGGCAGCACCCGCGCCCGCGCCACCTGGCATCCCACCGGAGCTGTCATAGACGCCAACCATCTCGTCCAAAACGAACGTTTTGATCGGATCCGGCAGCGCGGTGCCATCCTGACCTGGTGAGCCGGGATTTCCTGCAGCCCCTCCGATGGCACCGTTATACGCGAGGCTCACCGATATGACTCCGACCGCTTGCAAACCAGCCGCGGCTGGATTGCCGCCTCCGCCACCGCCCACGCCTCCGATCGTGTACACCGGATTTGCTATCCCGCGCCCATTGATGGTCCCGGCGATAATACAGGTCCCCGGCGACCTGATCACCAGTGTGGAGGAAGGCGGCTGATCGAAGTTCTCCACAATATTGATTGTGGATCCCGCCTGCAGCGTGAAATTGGCATAATTGTGCTCGCCCCCGAGTACAATCGTACCTGACGGATTGGGATCGGCTTCGGAACCGTCTCCGAAGTAGTCAAAAAACTGTGCAACCGGTCTGTTGGGAGGTACATAAGTGCCGAGCGTGACCATCGCCAACGCCGCGCTTAGCATTACGATCGCGATACCACGCAGCCGCTTCATTATACTATCGCCCATTTTCCCATTGAGTAGTCGACCATCGTGTAGGATCCGTATTGAACCAGGATATTGAAGGGATTGGCGGTGTCGTCGATTGTATCGGCGCCAGCCGGTGTAACCGCGATGCTGTACGGGTTTGCATCCGCTTTCTTGAGGTCTAGCGGCCGTCCAGAACCAATTGCCGCGGGCAGGTTGACGACCGTATCCGCAGCGGTTCCCGCCGAGGCGATGATAACGTCGTCCTCAGGCGCGACCGTATACGGCGAGTCGGCATAAGTGATAATCTTGATGTTGAGCAGATTCGATGAGAGCGCAACGCACAGGTACCAGCTCTTGCCGTCGAAGACCATCGGAACCACTTCATTGGGCTGCAACTCGATGGTATTTTGTGGTGCTACGATATTGCCGCCGCTTATCACCGAAAACTGGTTTACCGCGATCATGAAAAACGGTCCGCTGAATCCCTGTGGCGGATTGACCGTGGCCAAAGACTCCCCGCCCAACACGAAATGCATTAGCGCCGAGATATCGATGGTGCCGGCTGCGCCGGTGAAGGAAAGCGTGGTGATCGCCGAACCCGGGTTACCGCTCGCCGCTAGTCCAGGATTTGCGCTAAGCGAGTTGACTACGCTCGTCACCTGGGTTGCCCACAGCGCCAATTGCCGATTGGTCTGGAGCGCCGGCTCGCTATTCGCCAGCGGCAGTTGCAATGACGGTACGCGCAGCGGCATCAGCGTGTCCCCTGCAGCTCCCAGTCCACATCCATTCCTACTATCTCACAGTCCGCCGCGGTTTTGATCCGAACGGCGTGGTAGCGCGCTGACTGTCTCATCGCAAAGGCGCCATATTGGGTCAGTTGCGCGTCCGGACCTGCGAGTTGGGTATCGCCCAGATTGTGGCGGTACAGTGGCGTCGCAATCGCCAAGTTGCGTTCAGGATAGATTTTAAATTTGGGACGCACCATGCGCATCAGCGAGTAATGCATCGCATTGCCGATATCGCCACTGGTCACGTAACCCACGGCCGCGTCGCCCGAATAGCTATAAAGGTTATGATCGCCCAGCATTAGGACCATCCCGAACGCGGCGGTGGCCGAGTAAGTGATAGCGCCAGCGGTCGTCACCGGCGCGAACGGGGTGACCACCGCCTCCACGTTGTTGGCGATTCTCCCGGTCATCCAGTGGTTTGTGTCCGGATGCCAGCATATGTAGCGGTCGAGGCTGCCCACAGGGCTTGCCGCCGTCGACGGATAAAACCACATGACTAGGTTGTGAAGCTTATCCCACACGCCCCAGACCTTGGCGGCGTTTGCCCCATCCAGGCTGGTCTCATAGAACCAGCGGCGTAGCGGACTTTCCAACACCCTCGGCGGACTGCCGTCGCAGGTGTAGAAATTCTCGAATCCCATCGACACCTGAATCCCGCCGAACGGCACCACCGCTTCGTCGCAGATTGCCCCGGCGTCGTCCGCCAATAGCTGAAAGCTCCAAATCACCGGCGGTCCGAGGTAGGTCGCCAGATAGGTGGCACGCTGCTTGTACACCAACAGATTCGGGCCAAGGGCATGTGCCGCAACGATCGGACCGGGTGTGTCCCCCAAGGTCCCGTTGGCCGCCTGAGTGCCGATATCGGGACTCCACGCCGTATCGTTGCCGATACCGCAGCAATTCCAGTCGTTACCGGCCGCGTCGAAGATAAAGACGAAATCCCCTACCGCTTCCACGATCGCGCCGCGCGGCGGATTACCACCCAGTGCGGCCGCCGTGTCGTAGTTCGGCGCCTTGAGCACCTGGGGCGCATCGGCGGGATTGAGCACGATCAGATCGCCACCAAACATCGTCCAGCGCCATCGCGGACTGCGATAACCCGCAGGGTTGGCGGGGCCGTTGAAGACCTGGCCGCCGGAGACATCGGTAAAAGTGTTCGTGAGGATGTTATAACTGTAAATGTTGCTAGCCGACGCCAGGAAAATCGCTCGGCCTGCGTCACCCGCATCCTGCTCAAAGAACGCCCCATAGCATGGAAAAGTGGGCAGGTAGCCGCCCGTACTCTCCATACGTAACTGCCGGAACGGCCGATATCCGGCGGCGCTGGGAAACATCTGATCGCTGTCCACGAAAATTCCCGGCGTTGTCGGGTCTAGATCCGGCGCGAATCCGTGATCGAATGTCACGCTGAGCGTAGCCATCACCAGTGCGACTGCAAGGTTCCGGTAAATTTCTTGCCGCCGGTCTCCTGCTTGAGCTTGCGGAAATACTGGTCTGCCAGCTCCTGGTCGCTCCGGGCCGTGCTGGGATCGTTGAGTACGGTCATCCTCAGCAGGTACTTGGCGAAAGCGCGCACCATCTCGCGTCCCTCGACGGTCCAAAAATTGCTATCGGTATCTGCAACCGGGGCTGGCACGATTTGAACGTAATCGTACTGAAGCCCATAAGCGCCGTCGGGAGTGGGAAACAATCGTATGCTCATTCCGCTGCTTTGCAGGTTGACGGCATATTCGACCGGCGGCCCGGTAACCGGATTGAGCGTGTTGGAGTCCTCGATGTTGATATAGTCCCAACTTCGCAGACGCAGCGGATACTTTGTATTGTTCACCGTAATCGCCAACTGGCGAATCTCGGCAACGTCGGTCGGCGCCATATAGACGTTGGTTCCTATCACTGTGACCGTCGAGGTGTCCTGTGCGTCATTGCGGAAAAATGCGTCGCGCCGGAAGTAGTCCGCCGCTTCGGCGATCGCGTTGTTAATCTGGCTGGCCAAATCGGTCCGTTGCAGCTCGTCCATTATTCGCGCCCGCATGTCGGCCAAGGTAGTGTCAGCCACGCTTGTTCCCCTCCATGGCTATTCCCCCAGACAACCTCACTCGCTCACGCGCGCGGCCGGAGCATTTCAACCCCGCCGCGAGCGCGAGTCAGCGCCGCCCTATTCGCGCCGACACTTCTTCAACCGCGCGCGCTTGCGGCCCATCGGATCGTCATCGTAGGGATTGCCCACGCTGTCAGTCTCGTCTGCCCCGTCCATTTGCGCCTTGGCGAAGCGCATGTCCCACAATGCCGCATCGCGATCGGAAGCCTGCACCGTGCTCATCACCTTGGTCTTGCGCCTGACCGGCGAGCCTTTCCCGCCCACGATCACCGTCGACTCCGCCGGACATTCACGTTTCTTTCTCGGCATTGCCAATACCTCGTCTCGTTCCTTTCTCACTTTTCTCTTGCTCCCGGCCCCTGTCACATCCCATTGTGACAGCGACCTCTATTTTTTCTCTCTCAGTTCGCGGGAGAATCAGGGTGAGGGTCTGTGCGCTCCTGCCGTGGTTCAACGTCCACATTCGCGGGCAGAGCCCTGCACCCTAAAAGCCGACCGTCTAGGAAAGTTGCGCCCAGGTGCTGGTTACGATGGTGGCAAAGTCCGCTCCATTGAAAGACGACTTGATCGCACCCCAGACCGACCCCACCGCGATGCCGACCTGATCCTCGTAGTCGTCGGCCTGCGTCACCCACTTGTATTTCGTAGGCCAGTTGTAATTGCGGCCAAATGCGATCACGGCCGCCTGCGCGCCGGAGAAGATCGCCCGCGCTACGGAAGTAGTTCCGGTCGCCGGCGCTCCGAGGTCGGTGTGCTGCAGGTTCTGGGTGTTGTCACCATATGGAACCCGAGCGTCTTCGTGCAGAATCACCCCGTTGAACATGCCCAGAGCCCCGGTGAAGATCGGGTTGTCCTCGATCTGACCGCCCTTCATCGCCGCGAGCTGGATGTCCTTCCAGTCGCCCGCCGTGGTCGACTTGCGCAGCGCCTGCACCTGATACGGATGCAGAAACATGACATAGTATTCACCGTTCTTAAGCCGCACCGGACGGATTGCAGGCGTCGCCGTCTTGGCTATCGCCACGCACTCGTCGATAAGCGAAAGGGTAAAGGTCATCGCCGAGGTCAAGGTCGCCTCGCTCGTCGCCGTGCTGGCGAAAATCTGATGCGCCGCGTCAGGTGCGACCGGACCGTTGTTGCCGGTATAAAGTGAGTTGCCTTGCGCTGAATTACCGCCCAGATGGTTAAGCAGGGCGACGTCGTAGCGGCTCGCATACCAGTCGGAAAGCGCGATTTTAGCTTCGTTGAGGAGATCCCACGGCACCCGTTGCTGCGACACGCTGCCCTGCAATTTCATCGCGTGACGCAAGTTGTCGATCAGCAGAGCGTTGGTATAGAAGGTCATCTGTTCCTCGTTTCCTTCCAACACTCCGAAACCGATCACGCCTGAGCCGCTCAGCTGCATGCGCAGCGTGTAGGTAATCTTGTCGCCCGGATGCTTCTGGGTATCGTCGAGAATCTGGATAAGCGAATCGGAAGTTGCCCCGATGAACTTCGTAGCGACCGTCTTTTTGCGCGTTTCTCGATAGAGCTCCTTCGACCACAGCATGTTGGTCGAGGGATCGGTTGGATTAAAAAATGTGGTAGCCACTGCCAATCGCTCCCCTTGGTTAAAGTCAGTTACTTGCGGCGCCGTAGCGCCGTAGCGTCCTTCTTCAACGCCGAAGGATTGGCTCGTCCGCGCCCGGCTTGGGCGGATGCATCCGTTATAGCCCGGAAGCGGCTGGCCCGATCTCAGACGCGGGTCCGACCCCGGCGATTGTTGCGCAGCCGCCGGCCCTGCTCGCCCCGCTAAGGGCGCATCGGCGATAGCCCCGATGTGGCTTGAATAGCTATTGATTATATATACTCAGTTACTGGTCGCGCAATAGCCGGTAGTATAGTAGCTGGCAATTGTGGAGCCCTACCATTTGTAAGCTTAAAAGAATGCTGCCCGTGTTGATCAGCATCGGCGGTTGCCGCGCAGACGCTAAATATAGAGTACAGAGGTCGGTTGCGCCTGGTCACGCACCGCATCAGGACGATGCGGCTATGGAGTCTGCGATCAGGATACGCCCATCAGGATTGGCACAATTGCCCGAGCCTCGCCGCGCACACCTTTCAGAATCCATGCCCCCGACAGCGCCTTGCGTATTCCGGTCAAAGTCTCCTGAGGATAGTGTTTGGCAGACGGCGTATTGGCCATCAGTTCAGCCGCCGCAGCCGAAGCCGTTATCGGCGCCAGGCGCGCCCGACGCTTGGGCAGGTACTGGGTCACTACTACTACTCCGATTGGTAGCGGCTGCGTTCCGACCTTAGCGCACAGTTCCTCGGCCCGATACCGTACCGGATGAACGCCACCGGCCGCGTCTAACCATAGGGGCCGCGCGAACGGATGAACCCGTCCATCGGGATCGAATACCGCATACCGATCAGAATAGTATGTGGCGCCGGCGCGAAGTAGTTCCGCTACCAGTGTCGAGATTCCGCTCTGCGCGCGGCCGACAATCACAATCGCCCGCCCCCGCCATCCCACCACTCCGGCGTGAAGGAAGAGTCGCTGCGGAGCGGCCGATAGCGCGAGCTGGAGATCGAGGTCCGACTCCAGCGCGCCGAGTACCGGCTCCAGATTATAGGCCGCTGAGATAAGTCCCTCACCCCGAAACAGCAGGTTGAGGCGGCCCACTTTGGGCGGAGCGAGATCGTTCCCAACCACCAGCGAATATTCCAGCGAACCGGGTTCGCAGTCCTTGACCGCCCGCCATCCCGGAGGAAGCCGCAGCTTGATTGGTACCATTGCTGCCGGCTCGGTGACCTGAACCGCCCCATCTACACCGTTGTTGGCGAAGCAAAGGCGCTCACGCCAAGTCCAGTTTCCCAGATCCTGCCACTCGGAGTTACGCTTTAGCTTCGCTAGACCAATCAGGACGACTGAGGATTCTTCGACCATCGGCTGCCCCCTAGCTGCCGCTTGACATGGACTTCATTCCATCCTTCGCATATTTGCTCTCAAAAGCGGCCACGAACACCAGCTTCTGTACTCGATCTTCTCGCCCTGTCGAGGTGATGAGCGAGAGCAAACTGCGAAACCCTCTTTATAACGGTCGGCCAGCAAATCGGTCTCGATGTTGCCGACCACGGAGCTGTCGGCTGAGCAGCGCGGCCACGTGCAAAAGCCGGCCGCTTTTGACATCGCCTGTATTACCTCACCTATTAGTCTAAGTCTCGCGATTCAGGACCAGGTTTCGATGGCTCCTCCTGATTGGGCCAAGCGTTCTTTTTCCGCCGCAACTATACATCTAAAGCCGCTGCAGCGCGGATCAACGCGCTCCTTTCCCAATTAGGTGCCCTTTGTAACAAATTTCTGCTGGAAATGTAAACAGCAAGAGAAAATGTTTTTTAATTGCAGTAACCCTGCATGGCAAGCGAGGAGCCCGGCGGTGTCCCTCTGACAGCCGCGCGGCGAGGCTCAGGCCGACATCCAGCCATTGCGCCCGCCCTTGCGCAACTCACGCCAGCGCCGCAGTTCCTCCGCATCCTCACCGCCACCAGGCGGCCCCGGCCATGTCGGATCGACGTCGAACAGGCGGCTGAGCGCGTCGAGCATGTCATCATGCCTGCACCCACCGCCGCCAACCAGGTAATTGCCGTACTCCTCTTCGATGAACAACCTGGCCAGATCCTCTTCGACCCCGTCGGTGTTGGTCTGGTACAATGACACTGGCATTTGAATCCGTCCTTGTTCAAACAGAGCGACCAACCTCGCGATGCGATCGGGCTTGCTGAGTCGGCCACCAACCTGCCTGATTGGAAAGCGGTAATTCTCCCGGGCCATCCGGTCGTTGAGATATGAAATGTCGGCTTGTAGCCCATAGTCCTCGTAAGCGACGATCGATCGGCTGCGGGCGAGTTGCCATTTACGATGAAGACCGAAAACCGCGTCGCCGCGTTCGGTCAGGCTGAGGCGGTCGCGTATCATATCGAGTACGTAATAGTTGCGATCTCCCCCCAGCCCCAGCACCCAAATACTGGTATAGTCAGCGCTGTGGCTCTTGGAGTTGGCCGGATCTACCAGCATCAACTTGTTCATCGCGCGATGGTTGGGCGGATGGCGCACCGCGTCATAGCGGCAGTTCATGTTGGTTCCCTCCAACCACTCCCGCCTGAACATCCGCGCGCCCGCCCCCGCCGGCCGCTGCTGATAGAGGGCCTGGAAACCCAACGGATCATTAATGCGCCGTTTTTCCAACTCCTCCAACGGATATCGCTCAGGCCACAGCGCCTCGCCCGTAGCGCGTCCGAGCGCGTCGCTCTCCTCCGCGATTGCCGGCAGGTTAATCATGTGCCAACCCTCCTGCGCGTGCTCGCTCAGCAGCCATCCGATGAGGTCGTCCTCGTCCCATCGGGTGTGGATCACAATCACGATCGCCCCCGGCGCCAGGCGAGTGTAGATTACTTTGCTCCACCAACTCCGGATCTGGCGGCGCACCGCGTCGCTGCGCACCTCCTCTTCGTCCTTATAGGGATCGTCCACGATAAACAGATCCGCGCGGCGCCCGGTCGCGGAACCACCTCGCCCCACCGCGAAATAGGAACCGCCCTGCGCAGTAGTGAACTTGAGCGCGCTATTGGAATCGCGCCGCACCGACATGTACGGGAACACCAGCCTGAACAGCGGATCGTTGACCTGATCCTTGACACTCAGCCCAAAATCCAGCGCTTTGGTCTCATTGTAGGCGCCGGTGATTACCGAATGTTCGGGGTGGCGTCCCAGATACCAGGCCGGAAAATGTTGGCTGGTAGTCCACGATTTCCCGTGCTGAGGCGGCATCGTGATCACCAGCCGGGTCAGCTCGCGACGCTCGGCAGCCATCAACCGATCCGCCAGGTACAAAAGATGGCGTGCCGGCCGCCAGCGCGGATTTATCGCCAGACAATACTGCACCAGATCAGCCCGAATCAGCGGAATCAGACTTTCTTTACCGCCGGACAGGCTTTCCAGCGTGTCTTCCTCAAGATATGTATCGACTATCGCTTCTATAGTGTGACCTTTTTGTTGCCTCGCTCGATTGACTATTTTAATATTGTAGCCCGTAGCCCTCAGACCCCGCCAGACTGCCGCCGATAAAGCCCGGCATATCACTTCGAACAAACGCTACATTGCACAGAAGAACCATTTTTCTATAGTCTCTATCTTAGCCCCAAATACCATTTGATCTTTGGTGGCCCTATTCTCCCTTCCAGACTGGTTTGCGCTTTTCCATAAACGCACGCGCCCCTTCCTTGGCATCGGAGCTCTTCAGAATCACTTTCACCATTTCATCGAGATCCTGGTGCCCGGACAGAAACGCGTCTTTCATGCAACGTCTTAGGGTGGCTTTCATTGCACGCAGGGAAAGAGGTGCGTTACCGGCAATTTTCTCGATCAGCTTGCGTCCGGCAGCTTCGATCTCCGCTTCTGGAACCACTTCATTCACCAAGCCCATCGCGAGCGCACGCGGGCCGTCGACGGATTCGCTGGTAAAGAGCAGATAGGCGGTGGCGGGCGCACCAATCACTTCAATCAGCTTGCGGGTGAAATCGAACGGTGGAATCAGGCCAACCCTGGCCGCGGGCATCCCCAGTCTTACGTTCTCCGCCGCGATCCTCAGGTCACAGTGCAACGCCAATTCCAATCCACCGGCCAGCGCCGCGCCTCTCATCACCGCCACCGTCGGAATCGCCAGGCTCTCCAGGCGTTGGAAAACCGTCTCCAGGCTCACCCCGCCGCCGACTTCAGTCGTGTCCACACGATGGCCCTCGGCGAGGTCAATTCCAGCGCAGAAATGCTTGCCTTCTCCGGTGAGTACGAGCGCCCTGATCCCTTTGTCCGCCTCGACGTCCTTGAACACCGCGTCCAACGCGGACAGCATCGGGTTGTTGATAGCGTTGCCCTTTTCGGGCCGGGACAACCTGACCGTCAGATAATCTGCGGCACGCTCCACTTTGACCATTTCGTCAGCCATCGCATTCTCCTTGCGCTGCTCTCGCACGGCTTCGCTCTTCGCCCCGCGCTTGCCCCAACCCGGTCAAAGCGCGAGACTGATTTCCCATCGGTGCTGAATGCCGCCACACGTCTGATAGCGTCACAATACAGCCAGCGGATTCACCGGCGAGCCCGTACCACCCTTCAATATGAGCGGCGCCAATACCAACATGAACTCGGCGCGCGCCATCGACTCGCACTGATCCGCCAACGCCTCGAAATCGCAGTTGTCGATCAGATGTATTCCCATCGCAACGATCGCAATTGTATGAATTGGGAAGGGCATATTTGCATATCCGGTCGGCATCAAGTCGCTGACCCCATCCGAAGCCATCAGCGCAACTCCTCTTTCCGAAATCCACCTCAGGCAGGACGGATGTAACCCCGCCAACCCTTCGCCGGCCGCATCTCCACCTCCGAGCTGCCGATTACGCGCGCCTCGGCCCGTTCTAATCAGCAGGGCGTCACCTTGTCCAACGGTAGCCTTTTGCAACTCCTCAGCGCCCTCCAGATCTTCGGGGTAAATCGCTTCTTTGGGTTCCAGCCAGCGCAGCCCTCGGAACCGGGGAATGTCCAACAAGACGCCCTTTGTGATCACCCCGCTCTTTAACCCATCGATTGAGCACACGAGCGCGCCTTCGCTCTTCACATCGGTCAAAGAATAGCCGTTGTACAATTTGCCCTTGCGATGCATGTGGCATAACGCATCGATATGCGTCATCCCCATGCCGTGATTGTAAACCGTGAAATAATCAGCGGTCATCTCCAGATCGGAGACATGGCACATCAGATGCGTGACCGGTAAAGGGTTATCGGCCGAAGCTTTAGTCGATAAAGGCTGGCCCACCGAGATAGTTACGCCGGCGCGCACCAGGGAGCCGGCCTCGGCAATCTTCCCCGGGGTCACGTAGTTCAGAGCGCCAAGCTGATCGGTTTTTCCCCATTTGCCCCAATTGCTGAGCTCAACGAACAATTTTTCCAAGTCGGCTTCAGTCAGGTTTCGATCTTTCCCCATTTGCTCACCTCATCCATCCAGCTTATTTTGTGCGCGCCGGCCGTCATTGTTGTAAACTCGCGGAGAAATATCCAGCAACCGGCCACGCTCGTAGCGGTTCACCTATCGGCTACGAGCCGTCTGCCGCCCTTGCTTTACTAAGCGCTGGTCCTACCGTAGTTTGCTGTCTCAGGTAAAGGGGCTCTCCAATGTCGCGGGGACCGACAATGACGTTGACTTTCGAGCATCAGCCCGAGCCCAGGGCAATCGCAACTCGGCTCCCGGTTGCGCATCGTGTCGCCGGAGGTTCCTTTCCGTTCTGGCTCCTGCTGGCTTCGCGGAGCGACCCTGTCGTCGAAATCCTGGGAGCAAGCGCGCCGGTAACGAGGGGTGGAGCAAGCCGCCGTGAGCGCTAGCCCAAAAGCACAGCCCATCTCGTCGCAGGCGCCTGTCGAAGCAGCGGGCCGCGTTCCCGTACTTGAGTCACCGTCGGCTCATAAGTGGATTATCGCGCTGTCGGTGATGCTCGGGACGATTCTCGAGGTGCTCGACGTCTCCATCGTCAACGTCGCGTTACCCCACATGCAGGGCAGTTTTTCGGCCAGCGTCGATGAAATCACCTGGGTGGCCACGAGCTATCTGGTCGCCAACGGGATCATGATTCCTATGACCGGATGGATCTCGGCGCGTTTCGGACGCAAACGTTATTTCATGCTTTCGGTCACCGGGTTCGTGCTCGCCTCCGCCGCCTGCGGCGCTGCGCGGACACTTAATCAAATGGTCTTCTTCCGCCTGCTGCAAGGTCTTTCCGGTGCTGCGATGCAGCCTTCATCGCAGGCGATCCTGATGGAAACGTTTCCCCCGAGGAACAGGCGATGGCGATGGCCTTTTGGGGCATCGGGATGATGGTGGCGCCGGTGATGGGACCCACGCTGGGTGGGTGGATTACGGACAACTTGTCGTGGCGCTGGAATTTCTATATCAATGTCCCGATTGGTATCGCCGCCATCCTGATGGTCTCCACCTTCCTTCACGACCCCCCTTATCTGCGCAAGTTGCGGGCCAAGGGTGGCCGCGTCGACTATCCGGGAATCGTTCTGATCGCACTTAGCCTCGGCTTGCTGCAAATCGTATCCGACCGTGGCCAGCGCGCTGACTGGTTTGCCTCGCCTTGGGTAACCTACGCGACCATCGGCGTGGTACTTTCCATGGTCTTCCTGGTGTGGCGCGAATTGAGCTTCAGTGAACCGATCATGGACCTGCGGATCCTGAAGATACCAATGTTCACGATCGCCATCATCATCCTGGTCCTGATGAGCTTCATGCTCTTCGGCACCAACCTGCTTAACCCCGTCTTCCTTCAGGAGTTCATGGGATACACCGCCTGGGACGCTGGTTTGGTTCTGGCCCCGCGCGGACTCGGCGCCGCCGCCGCGATGCTGCTGATCGGGCAACTCGCACGCTACCGGTTGCCGACCAAGCCCTTCTGGATCGCGGGGTTTTTGTTCCAGGTGTACGCGCTGTACAAAATGGCAACCTGGAACCTCCAGGTCGATTATTGGCAGGTCCTCTGGCCGACGGTCCTGGTTAGCGCCGGCTTCTCCCTGATTTTCCCGCCGCTGTCAGTAGCGACACTAGCCTGCGTGTCGCGTGAGCGGATGGGCTATGCGGCGAGTCTCTTCAGCATGATTCGCAACACCGGCGCAGCAATGGGAATATCGGTGATGAGCACGATGCTGGTGCGCAACGAGCAAACTCATCAGAGCTATCTCGCCGAGCATTTCTCGGTTTTTGACGCGTGGCGGATGGGCTTGGGTCCGCAACGGGTGCCAGGCGCGGCACACATGCTTGCGCCCGCTCAGATGGGCGGTGCCAAACATGGCCTGGCGATGGTCTATGGAATGATTCAGACCCAGGCCGCGATGTTGTCGCTTAACGACATTTATTGGTCCCTGTTTTGGACCAGCACCATACTTACTCCGATTCTTTTGCTGTCGTGGATATGGGCCAGCAGCAGGTCCGTACCGCCGGAGAGCTCGCCGGCCGACGCCGCCGCCATGGCCCATTGACGGGCCATACGCCACCTACCTTTACTAAGCGAACGCCCTTCCATACTTTGCATTCCAACAGATTGCCTGGACCCGGCCTGGTTCCGGGCCAGGACTGAACTGTTCGGATTCATGATACGCCGACCTACGCAGATGCTACCTGGTGACTCGCCCGGCGGTGCGGCGAGCGTAACGCTCCATCGATATGGAATGCCGTGAGCGCCAGCCCCAAGCTCGAAACCCAATCCGCGGCTTCCACCGAGACCTCCCCACCGGTCGAATCCGCTCCGGCTTACAAATGGATCATCGTGGTCGCGGTGATGCTCGGGACGATTCTCGAAGTCTTCGACACCTCCATCGTCAATGTCGCCCTGCCCCACATGCGGGGCAGCTTCTCGGCCAGTGTCGACGAAATTACCTGGGTGGTCACCAGCTACCTGGTCGCCAACGGCATCATGATTCCAATGACCGGATGGATTTCGGCGCGCTTCGGCCGCAAACGCTATTTTCTGCTCTCGGTCACCGGGTTCGTGACTGCCTCGGCAGCCTGCGGTGCCGCACGGTCACTCAGCCAAATCGTGATTTTTCGGCTTCTTCAGGGCCTGTCGGGCGCCGCCATGCAGCCTTCATCGCAGGCCATCTTGATGGAAACCTTTCCGCCCGAGGAGCAGGCCCTGGCGATGGCCTGGTGGGGCATCGGGATGACCCTGGCGCCGATCATCGGTCCGACCTTGGGAGGCTGGATCACCGACAACTGGTCGTGGCGATGGAATTTCTACATCAATGTGCCGGTCGGTATCGTCGCTATCCTCATGGTTTGGGCCTTCGTGCATGATCCTCCTTACCTGCGCAAGGCGCGAATCCAGGGCGGCCGCGTCGATTACCCCGGAATCGTGATGCTCGCGCTCGGTCTTGGGCTGCTGCAGATCGTGCTCGACCGTGGCCAGCGCGCCGACTGGTTCTCCTCGTCGTGGGTGATTTACGCGACCGTGGGCGCCATGCTCTGCGTGATTCTGCTGATCTACCAGGAACTGACTCACCCGCAACCAATCCTCGACCTTACCGTCTTCGCCAAACCCACCTTCACTCTGGCCACCGCCTTTGTGGTGATGATGAGCTTCACCTTGTTCTCGGTGAACCTGCTCAACCCGGTCTTTCTTCAGGAATACATGGGTTACACCGCATTACAAACCGGGTTGGTGCTCGCCCCACGCGCCATCGGCATAATGGCGGCAATGTGGCTCGTTGGGCAGTTGGAACGGATGCGCTTCAACACCCGTTACCTGCTATTTGGCGGAATTATTCTTCAGTGGATGGCTCTGTGGCAGATGGCAACCTGGAATCTGCAAATCGGCTATTGGCAGATTCTAATCCCAAGCTTCATGTTGAGCACCGGCTTCTCTTTCATCTTCCCAATAATGTCGGTCGCCACGCTCTCATGCGTGGAGCGTGAGCGGATGGGCTATGCGGCGAGCATTTATAGTATGACTCGCAATGTCGGCTCAGCGGTGGGCGTCTCAATTGTCAGCACGATATTGATCAGTGGTCAGCAGATTCATCAAAGCCGCCTGACCGAGCATTTCACCATCTTCGACGCCTGGCGCCTGGGCATTGCTTCGCGGCGGATGCCGGGCTCTCCACGCTTCCTTCCGCTGCCCTATCAGATGTCCGGACAAAAGCAGGGCTTGGCGATGATCTACAGCCAAATCCAACTCCAATCCGCGATGTTGTCGCTCAATGACATTTATTGGATGCTCCTCGGAATCGGCGTGATCGTAATGCCGCCTCTGCTTCTGGCCTGGATGTGGCAAAGTGCGAAGGCGGTGCGTCCGCCGCACGACTCCACGGCGTCCGCCCTTGCCCATTGAGTCACTTTTACCGATTCGTGCTTGTGGCCATTCTCGCACACCCTGCGTAGACTTGACCCAAGATGCCGAGCGCGACGAGCAGCAAGACCGGCGCCAAAGGCCAATCGTCCGCTCTCCCAATTGCGCCCGCGGGTCTGAAATATAACTTGTATGGTGTTAAGTCCCGGAGTTGTGCGCTGCTTTCGGTGGACCGCACTGATGCTGCTACTGACCCGCGCTACTGCGCTGGCGTCGCAACTCGACCATCTCGATCCCGGCCGTACCTATCACGTGGATAAGATCGTGATCACTGGCAACCACGCCTTTTCCAACCGCGAGCTGCTTTCAGAGATGAAGACCCAGGCGCTGCCGTTCTACCTATTTTGGAAAAGCAGGCCGACCTTTGATCCCGATGTCTTTGCCGAGGACCTCAAGCGGCTGCAACTGTTTTATCGGGCGCGCGGATACTTCCGGGCGAAGGTCAAATACGATCTGAAAATCCACCAGGGAGACCTGGTAACGTCCGATGTCAAGATCGCCGAGAATCGACCCTCCAGGGTCGAGCGGATTACCATCGTCGTCAACCACCATGACCTTCCCTCCATCAATCCGCTCTACCGTCAACTCAAGCTAAAGCCGGGCAAAATTTTCTCCGACGCGCCTTATCAGGCCAGCCAGGACGTCATTCGAGATTTCTACCGCAACGAGGGCTATGCCAACGTCCAGACAGCGCGTTGGGCCGAAGCTAATGTCTCGGAAAACGCGGTGCGCATCTGGTATTTCGCCCACTCTGGGGTGAAAGGCGTTTTTGGCAAGACCACCATCGTGGGCGCACAGGAGGTCCAACCCGAAATTATCAGGCGAGAACTTACCTACGCTCCCGGCCAACAGTTCTCGCAACGAATGCTCGACAAATCCACCGATCGCCTGTTGAAGCTGGGGTTGTTTTCCGTCGTTCGCCTGACTCCACACCTCGACCAGGAAGATCCCCACGTCGTACCGATCCGGCTCACGGTCAGGGAAAGGCCCAGACATTCGATCGACGTGGGCGGCGGATACAATACGCAGAGCCAGTTCATCGCCAACTTCGCCTGGCATGACATGAACTGGCTCGGTGACGGTCGCCAACTCACCGCCTATCTGCGATATTCCAATATCGACAGCGCCGCTCGGCTCACTCTCACACAACCCTATCTGTTCAATACCCGTCGCTTCACCGGGATCCTGAGCCTCGGCGAAGACATTCAGCAGGTGCCTCCCTATACGCTGTTCGGCACCCGCTTTCTTCCCAGTATTACTTATTTCTTCACGGAGACCACCAAGGCCTTCATCGGCTACCGCCTGGAGTATGACAAGCTCAGCAGCGTCAATTATCAGCTTGATGCAGCGCTGGGCGGAATTCGGATGAGCGGGATTGTCTCGGGACCTGAAGGCGGGTTTACCAGGGATACTACGAACGACATGTTCAATCCGAGCCGCGGTTACGTGTTGGACCTCGAAGGAATGCAGGCCGGAGAGATCTTTGGTGGGAATTACGATTTCTATCGCTTTTGGGGACAGATCAAGCACTACCACCTAATCGGATGGAAGACGATTCTGGCCACTCGCTTTAAACTGGGCACCGGTGACTACTTTGGAACGCTGCGCAATTACCCTCTTTTCTACCGCTTTTATGCGGGCGGCGAGGGCAGTGTGCGCGGCTATCGCTACTGGCGCCTGGGACCTGATACGCCCAACGACACTCCGCTGGGCGGGCTCACGGACATCGAAGGATCGCTGGAGTTACGACGTCCCATTTGGGAACAGTTGTCCGGCGCGGTATTCTTGGATTTCGGCCAGCTCTCGACTCACGCTTACGATATACCCATCAGAGATCTCGACTTTTCTGCCGGCCCGGCGCTCAGCTACAACACACCGGTCGGGCCGGTACGGATCGACGTTGGAGTTCCCTTCCAAAAGCCGCGCGATCAGACTCAATGGCAGGTGTATTTTAGCATTGGGCAGTACTTCTAAGCCGGCAGCACGCATGGGGTGGAGCGGATGAGCGGGGTGGTGCGAATCGTGCGATGGGTCGTGGTGGGCGTTGTTGCGCTCGCCCTCACCCTCGCCGCAGCGGTGATGATATTGACGCGCACCTCCCGCTTCAACGATTTTTTACGAGTCCAGATCGTCAACTATCTAAGTCAGACGTATCGCGGCCAAATCACCATTGGCGCGATTGAAGGCTCGGTTTGGGGTAGCCTTACCCTGCGCGAAATTAACCTTCGCCACGGCGGCCTGAATATCGCGTCGATTGCTGAGCTGCGCGTCGGCTATTACTTGCTTCCCGCCCTGCACGGTCAAATCGTCCTTTCCGACATCGATGTGATAAGGCCCGAACTGCACCTTGCCCGTGACCCCGGCGGCCAGTGGAACCTGATTGCCGCGTTCGACGAGCGCCAACCTTCACCGCCCGTCAACATAACTATCGCATTGCACCGGGTTGCCATCGAACACGCCAACATCAGCCTCACAACCGATCCTCTCAGCACATACCGCCTCAGCGATGGTAATCTCAATGGTTCGGGAAACATCGGACCATCTGGGCAATCCTTCAACCTCGATACCATCGCCTTTGCGCTCAGTGGACTGGGAGTATTGCCCGTCCACGCGCGCGGCGCCATCGACTACAAAGAGGCGGCTCAGGTCGCCACTATCAGGACTCCCGATTTCTTCCTGTCAACAGATCATTCTCAAATCGACCTGCGCGGCGCGTTGAACGATCTGAGCGCCAAAAACATCGAGGCCACAGTCAACTTGCGCAAACTGGCCGCAGCCGACGTCAATTCATGGCTGCCCCGGGCCAATCTCGCCCGCGATCTGTCGGGCACGATCCAACTCAGTGGCCGCGCGTCCGATCTGCGCGGCGTCGTGGCACTGGCTGCTGGCGCTGCGAATTTGCAAGCCAAGCTGGGAGGCGACCTCACCCAATCCAAGCCAAACTGGTGGTTCCAAGCCAATCTGGCCAAGGTCGATTTGCGCAAACTGCTCAAGCCCAAACAGGTGGAGAAACTGCCGGCAGGCGAGATCAGTGCAACCGTGAATGCCCGCGGAACTGGCACTTCGCTCGCTTCGGCCAAAGCTGGTCTCGATGGCCGCATGACTGGCCTTGCGATCAGGAGCTTGAGGCTGGGAGATCTGTCAATAAACGCCCGGATTGATCGCCAGGTCGCCAATCTTAAAACGCTCCTGATCGGTCCCGACGGTCGGGCGCGAATCAACGGACAGGTCGATTTCGCCAAGGCGCCAGCCTACAACCTTACCTTGGCGCTTGATCATCTGCGGCCCGCAAGCGTGCTCCGGACCTCCCGGATTCCACCGGCCGATCTCAATCTCATCGCCACCATCGACGGATCCGGCTATCAGCCCCGCTCGATGCGCGCGCGGGCGCAGGTCCGATGGCTCCCTTCCAGACTCGGCGCGGTACGCATTGATAGCGGCAAGATCGATGCACAAGCGGCTTCGGGAATCGTGCAAATCGCCGACGCCTCATTAAAAGCCCGCAACTCGACGGTTGACGTCGATGGCCAAGTCGCACTCGATCCTAACCGCAACAGCCGCCTTCAATACAAAGTGGAAGTCGCCCAAGCCGCCGACTGGCTCGCACTCCTGGGACATAAGGGAGGCGGGCAGGTAAATCTGACCGGTCAGGCTGAGGGCAATCTTCGCCAGTTGCGCACCTGGGGGTCGGGACAACTCGCAGCCGTTCGGTTCGACCGGTACTCAGTAGGACATGCACACTTTAGCTACGATGTAGCGGGACTGGGCAAACCGCTTATACCAAACGGCGATCTGATGCTCATCAGTAGCGACCTGCATGCTGGAATGGAGCTCAGATCACTACAGACCAGCGTCCACCTGTTCGCAGGCGCTACCCGGACTGCAACCGTCACCCTTAGTGCCGAGGATCGCTTTTCGCATCTCGCCAGTTTGCGTGCCGATATCAATTACAGGCCCGCGGTCACCGTGCTGAATCTTACCCAAATGGATGTTGCGGGCAGCAATGGCTCCTGGCATCTCACCACCCCGGCTCAACTCACTCGAAGAGGCGCCGCGATTGAAATTCGCCACTTCTCAGCCGCCAACCAAACCCAAACTATCACGCTTGACGGAGCCGTTGCCCAGGCCGGTTCACAGGACCTGACCCTCCGCGTCCAGCGCCTGCGCCTCGCCGACTTCTCTGGATTCTTCTCTGATAAAGTCAAACTCGTCGGTCTGGCTTCGACTGATCTCGAGATTCGCGGCACCGCTGCCGCTCCGGTCATTACCCTCGCCACCAACATCTCCGATCTGAACATGGCCGCCATTCCTCGGGCTGGATTCTCAGCGCGTTTCTCCTACGCCAATGGGCGGGCCCAAGCCGCGGCTATCATTGCTCAAGACCCAACCCATTCGCTCAACGCCAACGCGGAACTACCAATGCAGGTAAGTTGGGCACAGGGTTTTGAATCCAGGATAACTGGTGACCTCGATATGCGCGCCCTCTCCAGCGGCCTCGACCTTGCTTTCCTCAATGCTTTCTCAAATCCGCAACTAAGCGGCGTCGGCGGTACTTTGAGCCTCGACGTGGGTGCGCACGGCCCCCTCCAACATCCGATTCCGCGGGGTTACATCCGCTTAAGCGGTGGTCGCGTGTTGGCCAAAAAACTCAAAGTCGCAGTCACTGGCGGCTCCGCCGAGATCCAACTGGAACCTGGCGATGTGCGCTTGGTCAACTTGTCCGCTAGCGCCGGGAACGGAACCTTGACCGGCAGCGGCTCACTCAGCCTGAAGCCCAATGGAACCCCAGGTCAGCTCAATATTCACGTAGCGCTCGACCAATGGCCTGCTATTGCAACGCATGAGTATAACGCGAGCATAGGCGAGCGCATCGACGTTACCGGCCCGTTGGCAGCGATCCGCATCGGCGGAAGAATCGACGTCCTCAATGGTGTCTTTCGTCCCGATCTGTCGATGACCGGCAGCGCGCCGCGCCCTGATCAAACCATCGTAGTGGTCCGGCGATGGACCGCGGAAAATCCTCGACAACCGCCCTCGCCACCGGCAAACACCCAGGCCGCAAACGGTCCTACCTTGGACAACCTTTCGATTGATCTCGAGGTCGTAATTCATCGCGATACTTGGATAAAAACTGCGGATTTTGCGGTCGAGATGGAGGGGAACGTGCACATTCGCAAAAAGCGCGGTGAAGACTTGTTCCTGACCGGGACGATCAACACTGTCCGCGGCACTTTGGTCGTCGCCCAGCACCAATTCGATTTGACGCGCGGCCAAATCATGTTCACCGGCGGCCAGGAAATAAACCCAGAGCTCCATATCGTCGCGCAATACCGGGTCCAGAGTTATCTGCTCTCCGCGACCATCGACGGTACCGCGAACAAACCCACGCTGACCCTGAGCAGCATTCCCGAACTGCCCCAAGCCGATATTCTTTCGGTCATGATGTTCGGCAAGACCTCAAACGACCTTTCCGGCGGTCAACAAAAGGACCTTCAGAATCAAGCGATGTCGATGGCGGGAGGATACGCGGCATCAAAGGTCGGCCAGGCCGTGGCCCAGTCGCTGGGTCTCGGAGAACTAGGGGTTACCACCAATTCAGGCGGGGTCGGCTTCGGTCGCTATCTGACCCGGAACGTCTACGTATCCGCTTCGCAGTCGGCCTCGAACATGCAAGATCGCAAAGCCGAAATCCAGTACTACCTGACTCCCAGCGTCAGTCTCGATTCCTCGGCTTCAACCAACTATGGGAATGAAATCAAGCTGCAATGGCACAAAGATTACTAATATCTGTCCTTGCATGCCCTCTATCTGCCTTCTTGATTAGAGACTGTCGAAAAATCGCCGACCGTCGCCCAAAATGAGTCGGGAGCGCCGTCTGGCTCCTTTCCCGTTAACTCGACGCGAGAAGGTGTTTGTCAATCTGTACCACTGCCTTTGTGCAGAACTGGACTTAAACCCAACCGTTTTCCCTATTGGTGCAATTCGCACTCCGGCCTTTTCTGGCTTAAGCCTGCGGACACATCCGCGGGCGCCTTTCCGCCCGGCTGCGGATTACCCATGCGCCCTGCCCGATCCGCCACGATCGCAAACACCTCTGGACTGAACGGCATGCTGTTGTGGCCGGCGCGCACCTCGATTGCTTCGATATTCGGTCCGGATTCGATGCAACTCCGCCAGTCCACAACCGCATCTCGGCGAGAGTAGACGATGGTCTCGGCGGTATCCGGAGCGGGCGATGAATGATGCGCTCCACATAGCGAATGCAGATGCTCCAGGCAGCTACCACCCTCGTGATGGCGCCGGCGGGTGGCCATGAACCATAGCCGGACGAAAGGATTGCTATTGTCCAACGGCTGCAGAATCGCCGATCCCAGCAAAATCGTACGCTCGATCAGCTCGGGAAACCGTCGCGCCAATTCCCGCGCATAGATTCCCCCCAAGCTGTGACCAACAACCACTACCTTTTGTTCGTCGGTGCGGTAAATGTCTTCCAGTACTCGTGACAACCGTTCAATGGTCTCACGCGGGCAATCGATATTGACCCAAATCCCGCCGAAGAAGACCCGATGTCCCATACCGCGCAATCCCATCGCCAGCGGGTACAGGCTCGCGTCTCCAGCCATGAAGCCGGGAATCAACAGTATTTTGGAAACTCTGTTTGAATGCGGCTCCGAGTGATGCGCCAAGCCATTCCAGTTTAGGGGGAAGAATTCGTACAGCACGCCAGTAAGCCCTCTCGCCTTTCAGTCTAGCAGAGCGATACCAAAAGCGTGCCGAAAGCGAAAGCGGAACGAGCTAAAAATTATCACTTGCCCAAAAAATAGGCAGCACCGCAACCTAGAGAACACGAATTTAAGATCTGCTTATGTTTTGGATTCTGGTCCCCCTATCCCGGCGGTCTCGCAATGAAATGTTCTGAGCCCAAAATTGATGGCTGCCGCCTGCCGTATCAATTACAACGGCATCGAAACCTGACCGGCCACTGAAATCCGCGCCGGCCTGCGCGGAAAGCGCAGGCCGGCGTTGTCACTCCTCCGGCAGCGCGCGCGCAACGCCGGTCAAGTCAGGCTCTTAGATGTGCTTGTCCATTCCGCAGAGCTTGCGCGCCATTTCCATCGAGCTTTCCATCATCTGCTTCCCCGCCGTCCGTTGAGCTTCAAACAGCGGCGCGAGCATGGTTTCCTTTGCCCAGGTAGTCGAGCGCTCGTGCAGCTCCAGCATCATCTTCCCCATCCGCTCGCCACTCTCGACGTATAGCGCAAGCGCCTTCTTCGCACTTTCCGTCCAAACACTGCCTAATTCACTTGTCTCCATAACCGTTCCTCCTGTTATTGGTTGATCGTTCCCCCTGAACTTCGTAGGCCTACGCTTTGATTTCGTCGGATGTCGATTCACTTCCCTCTCCCTAAGGCGGCCTGATCCACCCAACCGCAGACCTCAATCGTCCGCCGCAACCGACGCTAGTTGTTGCGCGCTGCCAGCCATTGTCCTACCTGCGGCCACAGCTTGCGCTGCGCGCCGCCGCTGACTGCCGTACCGACGTGGCCCGCCGGATAGATCAAATCGCTCCAATCGCGGCTGCCCACCGCTGCGCCCAGTGCCGCGCTGGAACGGGGCGGAACCACGTCGTCGTACTCGCCAATCACATTGAGCAGCGGACAGTTGATTTTCTTCAGATCGACCCGGGTCCTGCCGACTCGGAATTCAGAGCTCATCAGCAGGTTGTGCCGGAATAGCTGTTCGGTCACCTCGCTGAATATCGCGCCGGTCATCGGTACATCGCTGTCCATCCAGCGCTCGAACAGCCTGAACATCTCGGCATAACCCGAACCGCTGCGGTTCCTATACAGGTCAAGATACTTGGAGAGTGCATGATGGACCGGCGCCATCGATTTGAAACACGCGTTGATGAACCAGCCCGGACAATTGCCGTACATCTCGAGAATTGGATTGACCAGTTCCGACATGCCCGCGGCAACCGCAAACAGCGGACTGTTAGGTATACGTGCATCCACCGGTGTAGCCAGCGTCACCAGGTTCTTGACCGTCTCGGGGTACAGCGCGGCCCACATCAGCGACAACAGACCCCCGAAGCAGTAGCCAAACAGATTTATGCGTTTGGCCCCGCTTAACTTCTGCACCGCACGGACTGCGTCGTGAAGCTCGCAGTTGACGTAGTCGTCGAAACCGCGCCAGCTATCCTCGCGCGTCGGCGGCACCCAGTCTGTCATGTAAACATCGAATCCCAGGCCGGTCAGGGTTTCGATCACACTGCGGCCCGGCATTAGATCCAGGATGAACGGACGTTTGACCAACGCATACACCACCAACAGCGGCGTTGGATCCGTCTCGCCTCGGGCTCGGTAATGGCGCAGTCTGAGTTTCTCCCCCTCGTGGACGACTTCGAACGGGGTCGCACCGTGCGGCTCGTCATGTACCGGATAGGGATCGTGCAGCGTCCGCAACACCCCCTCCGCCGCCTGCGATGCGCCTTCCAACCAATAGCGCCCCAACTCATTAAATACTGCAACCATATGTCCGTTCCCCTCGCTTACGCCCGGAACCACACTTTGGGCCGGGCCCGTTATTCAACGCTCCCTTTCTTCGCGCCGCCCACCGATTTGTTTGCCCTTCATCCACCGGGAACTAAAATGAAACTCGCAAACCGAAAACAAATCCGCCGTTGGTGACAGCAAGCTGTTGGCTACAGCCGCTTTCTGTCCCCTATCCTTTATCTTGGGAGAGGCCGAGGCAGAGGTTATACGCCCCGATCTTGGGCACCGGTTCCCCCCTCAGCTACCGGCATGGCAAAGAAAATTTGAAGGAATATCGCTTGCACCATCCTGGGCACGCGTATCACCTACAACCACCACGATTGCGGCAATAAATTCGGTTCTACCCTAATGTGCTCCGTTTCGCGCCTCATCCTGCCCATCCAACAAATTCACCTTCGCGGTCAATTGACGCACCTCGCGCCGCAACTTACTCAATCCCTCTCGAATTTCCTCGATTTCGGAAGCGGACGCGCCACCCTTGCGAGACCCAAAAGCCGGCATCAGCGACTCCATGAAACCGCGGGCCATCCGCTGACACTGCACGAAGTTCTTCACCGACGCTGTCATCAAGCTCACAAAACCATGGGCTTGATTGACCCGTTCCACGCTCTCGTTGGCCAAGTTCGTCCACGCCTGACACGCCTTGAGCACAGCCTCTTCGATTTCCTGGCTGCCGGTCTTTCCCATCCCCAGCATCCATTTCTGAAGCGCCAAGGGGAGTTCCCACATCGAGGCCTCCAGCAGGCCATTTAACGCTCCCCGACTTTCTGTCTCCATCATCTTTTTTTGTCCACTCTGCCTACTGTCCGCTTTTCCTACCAATAATTAAGCGAGCCTTTCTTCGTTTCTGATTGTACGCCGCGTTTGTTACGCCTGCTTTTCCGCAAGATGATATTCGTTGTATCGTCCTGTTCGCGCTACGCGAACACGAATCGCAAATTCGCGAAGCGGAGAACTCGAATTTCCTGATTTGCTTGTATCTTCGAGGTCCAATCAGAGCTTGGCGCCTTTAGATGCAGCCAGCGTGCCAACCGTGGGAACAAGTGTTACAGGCTGTTATTTTGTGTGTCTGCAAAAAAATCGAGCAGTCGCGCCGCCCGCTGCCCGAAACCCCGGCAAAGGAGGACTAACTAAGAGCCGTCCACAATTCCCGGCGCGACTGCTTTTCGGATCGACTGGACCGTCAGCGCTAATGAGAATCAAGCTGGCTTTGACGGCCAACATCATCCCCTCATCCTTATCTACGGGCATCGGTTCTGTGGATAACAATGATTGGTTCATAATTCCGCAACCTCATGGCACCATTTTCGCCTGGCCGGCTCTAACGGTATGAAAACAATGCGAACCAAGGATGCGTCTAAAACACCCGTCTTTAGCAAAGCCTGAGGTTTGGTGAGCGGCGTTTTCCGTTCAATTCCAAGGCGCGCTTAGCCGTTTGGTTAACTGCCTGATCTTGGCCCGCATCTCGTCGGCGCTAATCCCGTACATCGCACAGCACAGATCGAATTCAATCGGTGCCCCTGGGTCTCCCGCAAACCAACTCTCGGCAACGCGCCGGGCCTCGCGCCGGCGCTGCGCAACTTCCGGAGTGGGCGAGGGCTTGAATGAATCCACGTAGTCGACCACGGCGCTCAGCAATACCGCGCGCAGCAATCCAAACTCAGGCAGGTCCTCCGGCTCTGACTTAAGTTGTACGGGCAGCATGATTTGCGGCGTCAGCAACCGGGCCAGCGTTTCGAGCGCTTGCAGCGTCGCGTGGTTGTCCCATGCGCTGGTCTGTTTGCGCGGCCGCCCCATCCGTCCCCTGCCCCTCCCTTTTGATCGCGTTATTCGGCGCTGCTTAGGGCCTTCCCCCGTTTCCCTCAACACTCCCGCCTCCTCGATGGCCATCGGCCATTCACTAACAACGCTGTATTCCATTGGGATACTCCTGTTCGCGAGTTTGGCTGCTTCGGCGCGTCTCTGTCCGCGGCGGCGGCATGGGCGCCGACCACAGCTCGGTCAGTTGCGCACACCGCGCGCCGGCGCTCAGCTCTGCCGCACGGCGTGCGACTCGGCGCTCTTGGAATGCCGCGAAGAGACGGAAAAAATGTGCCCGGGTAGCCTCGAGGTTGGGATTGGTACAGATTTCACTCCAACCCATCGCGGCCACAGCGCGGGCCAGCGCTGGGTTGCTGAAATCCGGCCCGCGGTAATATCCGCGGCTGCGGATCGCCGCGCTCAACTGGGCCCACGCCTCTTCCGTGCTGACCGCCTCTTCGCCACCGAGTTCAAGCTCCAGACTTGCCGCGCGATAGCAGATCGAGCCTACTGACGGTGCAAACTCCCGCGGTGAACGGATGATCTCCATCACCGCCCGCTCGGCCAATAAGGCGTCGAACGGACGCATCAATCGTTCGTACAATTGCATGGTCGCTTCACTCGGCTTCCAGGCCGGATAGGCTGCGATCAGCAAGATGGTAATTCGTTTGGCTTCGACTTCGGTCATGCCCCGCTCCCCGATCCTTCGCGTTCGGTCGCCTCGCGTAGGCGCCGTAGCGCCGCCTCGATCGCGGATTCGCCTGGAGAGGCGCGGGCCTTCGCTCCTATACGCCCTGCGAAGCGCAGGGCATTGCGGCAGCGGCCGCGCCAAGCCGCCCGCCAGTCGGCGTAATGGCGGTCGTGAGCTGCGCAATCATCGCGCCAAGCCTGAAATTCAGAGACTGGATCGATCCCCAGTTCGAGCGCGAACTCGCGCATTTGGTCATCGAGCACAAGCCCGGCAGGCCATTTGGTTTCTAGCCGTTTGGCCTTGCGCTGCTCATGCCGGCGCTCGTTCTGGCCCATCTCGTCTTGGCGATGGCTGAGTTCCGGATGCGCTGCGGCGTCGCTCATGCCCACGGGATTGGTTGGCTGTTGATCGCGGACTTCTTCGCTTGCGCAAATCAGATAAGAGTCAGAGACAGACTCAGAATCAGAGACAGACGCTGGCGCCGAATGCTCGCAGGTTGTACTCGCGGCGCTAGCCTGATCCTCTCTGATCACGAAACCGGAGGCGGCCAGGATACCAAGGTCGATCGGTTCCGAGGCGCACAGTTCGTGAGCAAGCCACTCGGGATCATCCGGGATGCGGTTTTCCAACCGTGCCGCTAAGGCAAACAACCCGATCAGATGGGCTTTGACCGCGTCGGGCAGGCGAAAAAAGGCGCGGTCACGCCACAACGCTCCATAGAGCCTGATCCACGGCGGGTTGCGATCTTTATAATGTTGAAAGCGCTCGAAGTTTCGGATGCGAAAGTAACTGGCCATCTTTCTTGGACCTCAACCCGGATTTAGCCGCGTAACGTCGGGACCCCGCGAACGCCCAAAACTGCCGTTAATGGGGAACCCGGCCCCAAACTTTGTTGAGCGCGTCAGCAGGGCGGAGATAATCAGTACGAGTCGCGCGACCAAGCTCCTCGAAACCGGGTATCGATTGCCGGCATCGCAGGCTTCGGATTTACGGAGGCGAGGGGTAACCGAGCTCCCACACTGGCGCGTCAGAGGCGCAACCGGGGCTTCACAAACAGCCGTTTTGGCACGACCGGATGGGGTCTTGCCAAGCCTTGGGTTAAGCGCAGCGACGCCGATCCAGAGCGCCCTCAGGAAGCGTTTGTGGCTATCTGCGCAGGCGCTGAAAGCCGCCGCGCCGGCCACAATTACGCCACAATTTGACGTCCCGAACCATTGTTCGGAGTTCGCCTGACCCGCTCGAGATTCGAAGTGTTCGGAAGTTTCTAAAAGCCAAAACAGCGCGGAAGCGGGCGACGGGGATCGAACCCGTGACGTCCAGCTTGGGAAGCTGGCATTCTACCGCTGAATTACGCCCGCTCGCTATTGAGTGAGTTTAGGGAGCCCCCAGTTGACTGTCAAACCTTAGGCATAGCTCAGTTGGAGCCTTCGGTTATTGGCCTGCGGCGGCGATTACTTTAGTTTGAAGGGACTGGCTCAAAGCTTGACGCCTGGACGTGATGACGAGAAGGCCTGTACGAAGCGCGGTTGGCCCGTATGCTCCGATCGCTTTGCTGAGCGATTTTGGTTACCAGGACCATTACGCCGGTGTGATGCGCGGAGTGATCTCTTCGATCGCGCCCGAGGCTTCGATCGTTGACATAACCCATGGCATTCCTCCGCAAAATATACTGGCCGGCGCTTTGGCGCTGCGCGAGAGCTGGCGATATTTCCCCTCACGAACGATTTTCGTTGTGGTAGTGGATCCGGGCGTCGGAACCGAGCGACGCGCAATCGCGGTCGAAACGCGCTCCGGAGCCCGCTTCGTCGGACCGGATAATGGAATACTGTGGATGGCCGGGGAGCAGGCCGGCTTCAAACGCGCCGTGGAATTGCGCTCGAAGCGTTACTTCTTGGCCGAGCAAAGCTCAACTTTTCACGGGCGGGACGTATTCGCTCCGGTAGCCGCCCATCTTTGGAACGGGGTTGGGCTCTGTCCGAATGGGAGTCCTGGCCACCGAAATCGAGCGGCTGACCTTGGCCCAACCGGCCGAGCACGAAGATTGCGTCTGTGGCATAGTGGTGTATGTGGATGGATACGGCAATCTGGTCAGCAATCTGTCGCTCTCTAAAGTCGAAGCGCTGCAAGGTCGCTTTCCAACCAGAACGCTTTTAGTTAGGATCGATGAAAGTGCTCCTATTGCCGTCTCTCGCACCTATGGGGACGTCCAAAAAGGTGCCCCAACAGCCCTGTTTGGCAGCTTTGAAATGCTCGAAATAGCGGTTCGCGACGGTAACGCGGCCGCAATGCTGGCCGCCGGGCCAGGTTCACAGATTAGAGTGCGTGCTGAGCCATGACGCGAAGACCATAGCTCCTCCCCTATCGTCACTGAAATCCCCGATACATCCCTCCCCAGGCGCCGATTTATCAGCCTGAAACGGCGCTCGCGCCCGCACGCAAGCCGACCACCAATCTGATTTTGTTCGCGATAACTCTCCTGACTACGACTATGGCCGGCGCCTATATGGCGGGCGTGGACCATCCATTACTCAGTCCGAGCGGTCTGATAAGCGGATTGACTTTTTCCGTTCCGCTGATGGCAATCCTACTCTTCCACGAGCTCGGTCATTACTTCACCGCTCGTCGCAACAACGTAAACGTGACATTGCCTTTCTTCATTCCCGCGCCGTTCCCGTCGGTCTTTCATTATTGGAACCTTCGGTGCCTTCATCAGAATGAAATCTCCCCCTCGCTCGCGCCGTATAATGTTCGATGTCGGCGCGGCTGGCCCGTGGGCTGGGATGCTGTTGGCAGTGCCGGCCGTAATTATCGGCCTGAGGCACTCCGAAATAGCTCCTTTGGACCATGGCGGTGGTGGTTTGGAGCTGGGTAATTCCCTGCTTTTTCTCGGACTTGCGCGATGGATTCTCGGAGTCGACCCCAACAGCGTCACGATCAATCTACATCCAATCGCGTTTGCAGGATGGATCGGGCTGTTCGTCACAACGCTCAATTTGCTGCCAGTCGGACAACTCGATGGCGGCCACGTGGTCTATGCCCTATTCGGGCGCAGGCATCGCGGAATTTCGCGTTTCTTTGTGATTAGCTGTGTGCTGATGGTGGTGGTCCCTTGGTTGCTGGGCTGGTCGTTCTGGACGGGATGGCTATTATGGGCGGTGCTGTTGGTTTTTCTTGGTCTTGGACATCCCGCCGCGATGGATACGGACACACCACTGGATCCGCGCCGACGCGTGGCCGCGTGGCTGACGATCGTGCTCTTTGCGATCACTTTCAGCCCTGTGCCGATCTCACTCAGCCCGCCTTCCGAAGCGCCAAGCAACAGCCAGGTTTACGACGTGGTGCATCATCCCCCCGTGCGCCATCCACACTGGGTGTCGTTCTAAGACCTTGACTGCGGCAAAGTTCTGACGCCTAATGGTAACCAGATGAAGCGGCCGACTTGGGACCAGTACTTTATGACCATCACGCGACAGGTGGCCGAGCGATCCACTTGTCCGCGCGCCAAGGTAGGAGCGGTAATTGTGCGCGACCGCAACATTCTCGCTACTGGATACAATGGCGCTCCGGCGGGCTTGCCACATTGCACCGACGTCGGGTGTCTGATTTACGAATCGCGCGCACCCGGTGGGGAGCTGGAATCAAACTGCTATCGTTCGATCCACGCGGAAATCAACGCGATAACTCAGGCGGCCAAAAATGGCGCCGCGATTGCCGGGGCCGACATCTACGTCACCCACTCCCCATGCATCCAATGCCTCAAGGTGCTGGTGAACACGGGGGTCCGACGGGTCTTTTACGAACGCCCGTATAAGCTCGACACGCTGGGATGGTTGCTCGATCAGGCCAGTATCGAGCTGGTCCAGGTGATTTCGCACACCGCCGACGAAAGCCCTGTTTGACCGCGGTGGGGACAGGTCGTAACGGAAATTTCGACCGGCTGGGCGGGGATGCGTGCTTGTGACAGGCGCCTTAGAATGCGACTGCTGCGGGCAGTATCCCGGCGAAAGAGCGTCAGGATGAGGTGCCCCGTCAGCGACGTGGCGACCGGACAATTCCAGCGCTTCTCCTGCTCTTCATTTTGATGATAAGCGTAGAGGCATGCAGTCGGCCGCTACCTGAGCAAGATTCCGCGGCGGCGCAGCTTTACGCCAAGCGATGCGGCCAGTGCCATAGCGCATATGGACCAGGATCGCTTTCCTGCAGCGATGTGGCAAGTTCAAGTGCAAATGATGGAAGACAAGATGCGCCAATTCGGCGTTCCTCCACTGACCGACCAGGAACGCGAAACCATTCTTAGTTACCTGACCCGCAACGCGGAGCATCCGTGAACCTATGCTGAGCGATCTCAAACTACAGCCGGATCCGCCCGAACACGCAGACACCGATATCCTCGTGGCCGGGCGTGCGGCCCGGGGCTGTCGACACTAGTCCGCTGCGCAGCTTCGACGGCGCGCTCCAGGGCGCGGCTGCAAAGGAAGTCGCGCGCCGGGGTTTCGACGCGCGCGCCGGCGCCTCGATAGTTCTGCCAACTTATGGCGCGATCGCCGCGCGAAATCTGGTGTTGTTCGGACTGGGCGCCGAACCTGACGCACAAAGATTCAGGCTGCTCGGAGAGGCGGCGATGCACAACGCCCAGAACCTGCGTGCACAAACAATCGCGATCGGCGCGCAGGGGCTGTCCGCGCACCAGATAACCATGCTCGCCGAGGGCATCGAACTGAGTGGATACCGGTTCCGACGATACAAGGGTACCACCAGCGCTCCCGAAACGACGTTGCGGGTGACGATTCTCGCGGCACCAAATTCCGATGAGACGCGGGCATTGGAAGAGGGGCGCCGGATGGCCGCGGCAACCAATTTCGCCCGCGACCTGATCAATATTCCGGCCGAGGACGCGACTCCCGAATTCCTTGCCGACCAAGCCTCCGCGCTGGCTAAAGAAACCGGCATGGAATGCGAAATTAGCGATCGCGCAGGAATCCAACGGTTGAAGCTGGGAGCCCTACTCGGAGTGGCAAAAGCCAGTCCCCGCGAACCGCGCTTTATCCAACTGCGATATCGTCCGGCGCGCGCCTCAAATGGCCACGTGGCATTAGTCGGCAAAGGTATCACTTTCGACTCGGGGGGATTGAGTCTCAAAAGCGCGGCCGCGATGGAGGAGCAAAAGCGCGATATGACCGGCGCCGCGATCATGCTCGGCGTGATGAGCCAATTGGCTTATTTTCGTCCTTCGATAGAAGTCCGCGTCTATCTGCCATGCACCGAAAACATGATCGGCTCCAACGCGATTAAGCCTGGCGACGTGCTCAGGGCGAGATCGGGTAAAACGATCGAGGTGCTGAACACCGACGCGGAAGGCCGCCTGGTGCTCGCCGACGCGCTTGCATACGCGTGTGAAGCGCAGCCCCGATGCGTGATCGATGCCGGCACGTTGACCGCGGCGGTACGCTCGGCTCTAGGTACGAAAGTGGCGGCGATTCTTGGCAATGATCCAGGCCTGATCCAACGAATCCGCGACGCCGGCAATGCCGCGGGAGAACCTTTATGGGAATTGCCCCTGGTCAAGGACTATGGCGAAGAGTTGCAGAGCAACGTCGCCGACCTGCGCAATGTCGGCACCAGCGGCAACGCGGGAACGATCATCTGCGCACTGTTCCTGAGCGAGTTCGTAACCTGTCCCTCGTGGGCGCATCTGGACCTGTCGGGCGTGGCGTTTACCAACCGGGCGATTCCTCTTTCTCCGCCAGGGGCGGTCGGGTTTGGCGTTCGCACCTTGTTGCGCTATCTGCGCGAAGCCGGCCGATAACAGATGGTTATTCAATCGATCCACTGCCGGCGCACGGCTGGTGAGATCAGAAGCGGAGTGGGTCATGAATCCGTTTTCGACTGACGAGGTTTATATCGGCCGCGACATGGGCGGTAAAGAGTGGGCGTTGTCCTCCGACGCGATTGAAAACTACATCGCCGGCACCGGCGACGACCATCCCTGGTACCTGGGCCAATCGCCGCTTGGCGAGGGTGTCGCTCCGGCGCTGATTTTGCATTCCGAAGTTTACCGGACCAAGGCCTGGTACCTGCATTATGTCTATGGAAACCTTCACGCGCGCGAGGAGTGGGAGTCATACCAGCCAGTGCGGGTGGGAGAGACGGTCAGGACCCGATGCACGGTGATCGATCGCTACGTCAAGCGCGATCGGGAATACGTCGTCAACGAAGCGCTGACTTTCAACTCCGAGGGAGCGCTGGTTTCGCGCGCCCGCGCCCATCAGAGCTTTCTGCTCGAAGCCCGGCCCGGGTCCATGGTAGTGGATAAGGGCCGCGAACGCGCGGTGGGGCGCGTTTTTGAGGTGGGACAAAAGGGCGGCGAGCCCTATCGACGGTCCCGAAGCGCGTAGTGACTGAGGCCATGTGCATGGTGTTTTCGGGGCCAGCGACTGAACTACCACAACAATCGCGACAAGGCCGGTCGAGCTTGGGTTTCCCGACATCGTAGTGCAGGGCATGCTCCCGGTTTGCCTGATCGCCGAGATGATGACCAGGCGATTCGGCTTGGGGTTTTTTTGCGGCGGCAGAATGAGCGTCAACCTGGTCAATGTGGTTTGGGTCGACGATGCCCTTCGCGTGCGCGGCATGATTCTTAATCGCCGTTCGGGAGGGAGAAAAGACTCGCGCCGATTGCGAAGTTTGGTGCGAGAAGGCCGACGGCGTCAAAGTCGTCGTCGGTTCGGCCAGCGCACTGGAACTGTAGCCGCGCTTAGCGCTCCGCGCGATGCTCCGCCGGGGACTTTGCGGGACCCTCCGCCAGACCGAGATTATGCGCGGTGTTGATTAGACTGACGTGCGACAGCGCCTGTGGGAAATTGCCCAACTGGCGCCGCGCCCCGGCATCGTACTCTTCCGAAAGCAGACCGACGTCGTTACACACCTCGAGCAGCCGCTCGAAGATAGCACGCGCCTCATCATAGCGCCGCGCCATCGCCAGATTGTCGGCAAGCCAGAAGGTGCACGGTATAAAAGCGCCCTCGCTGCCCTGCAGCCCGTCGACGCTCTGTTGCGGGGAATAGCGCCTGACCAATCCGTCCGTGAGTAACTCGCGCTGGATAGCCTGGACGGTTCCCTCGACGCGCGGGTCAGTGGCAGGCAGGAATCCGACCAGCGGGATCATCAACAGCGCGGCGTCCAAGTTCGTTAGCCGCCATAATACTGGACAAAAGCGTTGCGCCCGGTGTCGAATCCCTTCTCGCAAACGTCTTTATGAATCGTGGCTCTCAACGCCCGCCATCGGTCGACCGGCCCGTTGGCTTCAAACCGCTCTACCATCTTCACCGCGCGATCAACCGCCACCCAAGCCATCATCTTTGAGTGGGTGAAATCGCGTCGGGGTCCGCGTACTTCCCAGATGCCGTTATCGGGCTGGTCCCACGCCGGATTCCAGAAAGTCCATCAGCGCCGACTGCACCCGCCAGGCGTCCTCGTCGTGAGGAAAACCATGTTTCCGGGCGGCGTACAGGGTGTCCATCACCTCGCCGTAAACGTCGAGTTGCAATTGCTCATGAGCCGCATTCCCGAGCCTGACCGGACGGCTATGCTCGTAGCCATCAAGCCAGGGGACCTCCAGTTCCCACAGGCGGCGTTCACCGGAAATGCCGTACATGATTTGCAATTCATGGGCCTGACCCGCCACCGCGCGCAGCAGCCATTCCCGCCACTGCTCGCGCCTCGTCGGTGAACCCTGAAATCAGCAGCGCATAAAGTGTAAAGGTCGCGTCGCGCAGCCAGCAGAAGCGGTAGTCCCAATTGCGGCTCCCGCCCAGCAGCTCGGGCAGTGAGGTGGTCGGCGCCGCCACAATGCCGCCGGTCGGTGCATAGGTCAGCGCCTTCAACGTGATCAACGAGCGCAGCACGTTGTCAGACCATCGCCCCTTGACCGTGAAGCGCGACGACCACTGCTGCCACCATGACTCGGTTTGGGAAAGCATCCGCTGTGGATCGTTGACGCGCGGTGAATTCTCGTTGGAAGGGTACCAGGTAAGGCGGAAGGGAACGGTTTGCCCCTCTTTGACGACAAATTCCGACCGGGTCTTGAAATCGCGGCTATGCAGCCGCACCGGTGTGCGGATTTGGACCGCGTCGGGCCCGGCGATTGCGTTGAGACCATACGGCCGGCGTCTTACCCATGGAACGAGGTGGCCATAATCAAACCTGAGCACCAATTCCATCTGCATCGCAACCGAGCCGCGCGTTCCGGTGACAAGCCTGATCAAGTCGAGTTGATCGCGCCGCTCCGTGATCGGCATGAAATCAATCAGCGTTACCGCACCGCTGTCGGTTACGAATTCGGTCTCGAGAATTAGCGTGCCGTCGCGATAGCGCCGGGTGACGCGATACGCTTCACCCTGAGGGGCGATCATCCACCGGCCATTCTCGACCGTGCCCAAAAGGGCGGCGAAACAGGCTCCTGAATCGAACCGCGGCGTGCACAGCCAGTCGATAGAACCGTTTTTCCCGACCAGGGCCGCGGTGCGCATGTTTCCGATGATCGCATAATCCTCGATGTTCATAACTCAACCGAAAGCGTCGATCTCACTATCGCGCAAGCAAATCAGACCCGTCATTCATTATACACGGTGCTAAGGTTGTGGTGGGCGTTCCATGCGGACCAGCGTTACCCGGCGCGATTTGAACTTCCATTGCTCTCCGACCTTGACGTACTCGTCGTTGTAATAGCCGGTGCCGAGCCATTTCATCTCGTGCTTGGAATCGCGCAACTCGACGTAGCAAGTGCCGGTCGCGTGGCTCGCGTCCTTCAACTCGAGCACGTGATTGTGGATGTATGGACGGGGACCGAGGTCGTCAACCACGCGGCGAAAGGCCTTGGTCAGCTTCTCGTGCCCGGTGGTCGTTTGGGGGCCCTTGGAAGTTTCCATGGTAATTGAGCCGTCCTCGCTGAACAGATTGACGATCCCGTCGAGATCGTTGGTCCACACGCAATGACAGTAGCGTTTGGGCAGATCCCTGATCGCCTCGCGATCGAGCAAGTCCCGCACCAATTCTTCGGTAGTTTTCATAATGTTTAGCGCTCCTTCCTCAGTTAATTCCGGCGCGACGGATTCGCGAAGATTGTTACCACGCACGGCGGCCGTCGGCAAAGCGCCATCAAGGCGCTTTTCCTATCCACGCAAGTGGGCTAGAAACCCGTGAGACCCATGGCCGGTCTTGAAGGAAGGAATTATGGCGAGTGAAATTCGTTTGGATAATCGGGTAGCGATCGTCACCGGCGCGGGGGCGGGACTAGGCCGTTCGCACGCGCTCCTGATGGCAGCGCGTGGCGCCAAGGTCGTGGTTAACGATCTTGGTGGACGGATGGACGGGAGCGGTGCAGACAAGTCGGCCGCGGACCACGTGGTTGACGAAATCAGGGCCGCGGGCGGAGAAGCGGCCGCGAATTATGATTCGGTCGCGACGCCCGAGAGCGCTCAAGCGATCGTTAAGACCGCGCTGGACGCCTTCGGCACGATTGACATCGTGGTGAACAACGCCGGGATCATCCGCTACAAGAGCTTCATGCAGCATACCGCGGAAGACTTCGCGGCCAACCTCGCGGTCCATCTGAGCGGCTCATTCTACGTCTCCCAGGCGGCGTTTCCGATCATGAAGCAAAAGCGTTATGGACGCCTGGTCTTCACTTCATCATCCGGCGGCCTGCGCGGCAACGCTGACGCGGTCGCGTATGGAGCGGCAAAGGCCGGAGTGATGGGACTGGCCAATGTGATGGCTCACACCGGCGCTCCTCATGGCATTTTCTCCAACGTGATCTCGCCCAATGCATACACGCGCATGACCGAGAACGTCGTGGCGGAGCGCAATATCGAAAAGCTAAGCCCGGAGTTCATCTCGCCGCTGGTGGTCTTTCTGTCCTCCGAACAATGCCAGCTCAACCATGAGATATTCGCGGTTGGCGGCGGCGCGGTGGCCAGAACTATCCTTGCTCTCGCTCCCGGCTGGCGTGCGAATTCCAAAGCGGACTTCACACCCGAGGGGATCGCGGAGCATCTGGCCGAGATCATGGATATGACCAACTACTCCAATCCGCAAACCAGCGAGGAGGAAACCCGGCTGGTCGCGGGAAAGCGGCGCAAGTAGCGGCTCGTCTTCAAGCCACCCGAGGACGCGTCAAACAAGACAAACGATGGTGCGCCGAGCAAAGGTCTAAACCTGCGATGGCCTGAGACCGGCTTTCAAAACGCTGGAATAGCGCAAGGAGGGTGAAAAATGAGGTATACAACGAATCCAACAAAGAGGATGGCTGGAAGGCTTTGTTTTTTCTCGCTGCGGTTTTGGTCATCGCGTCGCTGAGTATGGGCGTGGCGGTTGCCCAAAACACCCAGCTTGGGACGGGAGCGCTGGCAAACAATACCACCGGCACCGGAGACACGGCACTCGGATTGGCTGCGCTCTTCGGCAACACTAGCGGCGACTTCAGCACTGCTACCGGACCGCAAGCCCTCTGGTTGAACACTACTGGATTTGACAACACCGCCACCCGAGGGGGCGCACGCCAAAACAACACCATAGGGGTCGACAACACCGCCATCGGATCCAGCGCCATGTTCAACAATGATGCAGCCGACGAAAATAGCGCAACGTGAGGCGCAATTTGGTACCCCAGCAATAAGTGGCGGAAATCGCGATGGTGCCGCTAGGTCTCTTCGTCTCCCTTATCTTCGTCTTTAGCCTGGTGTCGCGGCGTTTGGAGCGAACCGTTGTTACCCCGCCGATCGTCTTCACGGCCGCGGGAATGCTGATCTTCCCTGCGCTGCCGGGGATAATGAGAGCCGGGTTCAATGCGCACTTCTTCCTCCGTCTTGCCGAAGTCGGTCTAGTCTTATTGCTCTTCACGGATGCCAGCCGAACCGAACTGGATGTTTTGTGGAGTATCGGAAATCTACCAGTCCGTTTGCTGAGCATTGGCATATTGCTGACTATCGCTTTTGGCGCAGTGGTCGCGCGGCTAGTGTTTCCCCATATCTCCGTCTGGGAAGCTGGAATTCTAGCCGCCATCCTCGCGCCGACCGACGCTGGCCTGGGACAGATCGTTGTGAACAGTCCGCGTGTGCCGATGCGCATCCGCGAGGCGCTCAACGTGGAAGCTGGTCTCAACGACGGACTTTCCGTCCCCTTCCTACTGTTCTTCATGGCGCTCGCGGCCGCCAGAATGGAAGGCGGTGCGGCGAGCCTGATCAGTTCATTATTGAACAGCTCGGCGTTGGCAGGCTCGTCGGACTGACAATTGGCCTTGGCGGCGGATGGTTGATTGGTCTGCCCGCCGCAAAGAATGGATTGCGGAATCAATCCAACAAATCAGCGCGGTGGCAATGCCGATGCTCTGCCTGATGGTATGTGAAATGCTTGGCGCAAGCATGTTCATCGCGTCGTTTGTCGCCGGCCTAGCAGTACAGATCGGATTCAAGGATGCCGGTAAGCACAGCGTCGAATTTGCTGAGCAATGGGGGCAGCTGTTCAACCTTTCTGTATTCTTTCTCTTTGGCGTCGTGGTCGTGCGTGGTTGGTACCAGTTCAGTCAGGCATCGTGGTTGTATGCCCTTCTAAGCCTGACGGTAGTGCGGATGCTGCCGGTTGCGATCGCACTAATCGGAACGGGCCTCAGCCCAGCCAGCGTAATGTTCATGGGCTAGTTCGGTCCACGCGGCCTCGCTTCGATCGTCCTTGGCCTGGTCTATCTGGAGCAGGAGATGCACTTGCCCGGCGAGTCAACGATCCGGCTGGCGGTGATGGTAACGGTGCTGCTCAGCATCTTCGCCCACGGATTAACCGCGATGCCCGGTATCAGCCTTTATGCCAGCAAGGTCTTATCGCTCGATTCCGCTGCGCCAGAGCATCGGGATGCGAGACAATAGTTGGTGAGGAGCATCTACCTCGGTACTGTGCAACCCAAGCGCCATCTGCAGGCTTCAAAGACCGGCCGCCATTGGGGTCGATTGGGCCGGGCGGTCCGGTTGGTGTTGTTGGCGCAAGACGCTAAGATCGGGCTGAATCAAGGTTTTCTATCGGAGAGTCATTATGTTGAAGCCGAAAGATTTTCATCATGCTGCCATCCGGGTGACCGACGTGGAGCGGGCGCGGAACTTCTACATGAATGTGCTGGGCTTCAGGCAGATCCCGAGGCCGGACGTCGATAGACCAGGCGCATGGCTCTCGCTGGGCAACGCTCAGGTGCACCTGATTCATGGACCATCCAATCACGCCGACGCGGAACCCGGCATGGCGACCAAGCCGCATATCGCGATCGTGATCGACGATTTTCCAAATGCCGGCGCCGAGCTGGAAAAAAACGGAATCCAGCATCGGGTCGTGATAGGTTCGGTCGCGGGCAGTATCATCTTGCTGCAGGACCCTGACGGCAACGCAATCGAACTGCGCGAGAGCTATTGAGGGTGCACCGGATTACGTCCTCGCGCGCGCGGTGCGGCCGGGAAGTCGCCTGATGGATTTCAAGCAACTTCCGATTACCTGGCACGGCTACCTGGCGGGCGCGGCGGCGGTTATGGCTGGAGTTGCGGTCTATCAGAAGCGCTGGCTCAGCGTGCTCATCGAGGCCGCAATGTGCACCTTCTTCTTCATCAGGGAAGCTCAGGTGCAGCGTGCCCGCCGCCGGCAACTTCGCGCCCAAGGCCGATATCGTGCCGAGACCGACTCAAACCGCAACGGCTGAATCAGATTTTGCTTTCCTCGCGGGCTTGTGAAGCCAACTCTACATTTAGCACTGAGCGATTCAGTCGGGTTCACGTTGTACAAAGGAACCTGGCGCTGAGGAACAGGCGCCCTCTCCCGATGCCCTCTCCCGTGATTAACGGGAGAGAGGGTCAGACGCCAGGGGTCAGCGCGCGGTTGCCGCTCAGATTGCGCCGGCGTCGCGCAGGCGACCTACGTCCTCCCAACTGTAGTCCAATAGTTCCGTAAGGATCGTTTCGGTATGCTCGCCATGCTCAGGGGCGCGACCGCGTGGATCTCCCGGCGTCTCGCTGAAGCCGATGGTCATGCCGAGCAGCTTCATCATCCCGTGGATCGGATGCTCGTAATCGACGATGTAATTGTTGGCGACCACCTGGGGGTCGTTTTCAAGATCGCCGATTGAGTTGACTACCGTAACAGATGAAGTCACCGCCTTCATGGAGGATTTTCATCCATTCGTCGCGCGGTCTTTTTGATGAAAGTCTCATCCAGAATCTTGATCAGTTCCCTGGAGTTTTTGCCACGCGCGGCCATCTCGGCAAACCGCGGATCGTCGCCCAGATGTTCCAGGCCCATCGCTTTGCAGAAATCCTTCCACACCTTGTCTCCCTGGAGCATACCCAGGCAGAGCCATTTGTCATCCTTGCATTTGTAATGGTTCCACAGCGGGTTGAAGGAGTTTTCACGCGGATAACGACCCATTTCCTTGCCGTTGATAAGCCGTGAGGAAATGTTGAGCCCCTGCAGCGCCATCATCGAGCCCAGATGGGAAGCGTCGACCGCCTGGCCGATGCCGGTACGCTCGCGCACCAGCAATGCCGTCATGATTCCAAATGCCAGCATGATCGCGCCCATCTGGTCGGCGAGTCCGCCCACGATATAGGTGGGTGGCATGTCGCGCGGTCCGCAGGCCGCGTAGAGCAGTCCCGAGCGGGACTGGCCAAGATAGTCGAACGACGGCTCGCCGCTGTCGGGCCCCAGGGGACCGTAGCCGGTGGCACTGCCGTAGATCAGTTTCGGGTTGCGTGCGCGCAGGGTTTCGTAATCCAGGCCCAGGCGGCCGGCGACACCCTTGCGGAAGTTCTGCACGAACACGTCGCTCTTTTCCACCAGCTTATAAACGATCTCGCGTCCCTCGGGATGCCTCAGATTCACCGCGACGCTCTTTTTGTGCCGGTTGTTGGATTCGAGGTAGAAGTTGCGCGCGGATTTAACCGCAGTGCCCGCGGCAGCGGCCAAGCCGCGTCCCGGATCGCCACTGACCTGTTCCTCCACCTTGATCACTTCCGCGCCCAGATCGGCCAAGTAACGCGGTCGAGTATGGACCCTGTTGCCAAATCGTCCAGTCGACTACTCTGATTCCTTCCAGCGGTGCTTTCATATGACTCCCCATGGCACTTTGATTGGCGACCATTTATCTTATTCCCAGCGCTTGGACGGCAACATCCGCCTGATCTGGGTTCTCCACCACGACCGGACAGAGCGCAAAGGAATCGCATGGCCCGGCAACCAGTGGGCTTGGACGTGAGGCTCACCTCCAAAACTGGAGATGTATTTACCACATTCCGCAGGGAACTGCTCGCCTTCCTGCTTCCTTCGCGATGCGCGGGATGTGGTTTTTTCATGCCGCCGCCCGCCGCGCGCCGGCTGTGCTCCATGTGTCTGGGCAAGCTGGAGCGGGTTAGCGAACCATTTTGTCAGGCCTGCGGACTGCCTCTGACCTCCGGTTCCAGCCTCGCGTTGTGTATCCGCTGCGCCAAAACCCCACCTAGCTTCGGCAAGGCGCGCGCGTTGTTTTGCTATCATGCGGGCTCGGATGGGCAGCCCGATATTCTTGGCTCGGTAATTCGCCGCCACAAATACGGACCTAATCAAGGCCTGGGCGCGGTACTGGCCGAGTTGCTCGAAGACGGGATTCCGGTGGATCCCGGCTATGATGTCGTCATTCCCGTTCCGCTTCATCGCCGCCGCCTGTTCCGCCGGGGATTCAACCAGTCCGCCCTGCTCGCCGCAGCCGTGACGCGTAAGCTAGGATGCCGCCTCGACGTCGACCACCCTGGTTCGGTTGATAGCAACTCCACCCCAGACCGCTCAAGACCTGGAGAGCCGGCGGCGCAATGTCCACAATGCGTTTGCGGTCAGGTATCCTGAACGGATTGCAGGTCTTCAAGTGCTCTTAGTCGACGATGTGCTGACGACAGGGGCGACCGCGAACGAATGCGCGGCAGCGTTGCGCGCCGCCGGCGCAAGTATGGTTGATGTGCTGACTATCGCAAGAGCCCTATGAGTGAAAGCACCCGCACGGTCTGGGAAACCCGCCATGCTGAGCAGAGCCTCGGCGCGCCCGAACCATTCGTCGCGGAGATGCTGCCGCTGTTGCCCCGCGGCGCTCGCTCTGGATATCGCAGCCGGTATGGGACGGCATTCGATAGTGCTGGCCCGCGCCGGGTTTACTGTTCATGCGATCGATTTTTCGCTTCCCGCGATGCTTAAACTGGCGGCCGTGGCCAGAGCGGAAAATCTCCCGATTTATCCCCTGATCGCCGACCTCGACGCCTTCCCTCTGCCGGTGGCGCGTTACGACGCTATCGTCAATTCCACCTTCCTGGACCGCAAACTGATTCCGCCGCTTAAGCGCGCGCTGAAAATTGGAGGAGCGTTGCTGTTCGACACTTTCCTAATCGACCAGGCCGAGACTGGCCATCCGCGCAATCCCGACTTTCTGCTCGGCCATTACGAACTCCGGGCGCTGCTCGATGGACTCGAAATCGTCCGCTACCGCGAGGGCTTGACGGTGTATCCCAATGGAAGCCGGGCCTGGCGCGCCGGCGCCGTGGCGATGAGGCGCAAGTAGGCAATGGCCACGGTACGTCGATCGACCTACAAGGACGCCGGGGTGGATATCGATCTCAAGGAACAGCTCATCCCGATGTTCAGGCGGCTGGCCGGTCGGACCATGGGCGCCAACGTGATTGCGGGAGTGGGTGGATTCGGCGCCCTGGTCGGGCTGGACGGCCTGGGACTGCGTGATCCGGTGCTGGTCGCGGGAACCGATAGCGTCGGCACCAAGCTCAAGGTTGCGGTGCTGGCGCGCCGCCACGATACCATCGGGATCGACTGCGTGGCGATGTGCGTCAACGACATCATCTGCTCGGCTGCGCGACCGCTGTTCTTCCTGGACTACATCGGTATCGGCAAGCTCAACAAGCAGATGGCGCTGGACCTGGTCAAAGGTGTCGCCGAAGGTTGCGCGCAAGCCGGTGCCAGCCTGGTCGGTGGCGAGACCGCCCAGTTGCCGGGACTATACGGCGATGGGGAATACGACCTGGTCGGCTTCGCGGTCGGAATCGTCGAGCGCGCTCATATCCCCGACCCGCGCAACCTGCGCGCCGGCGATGTGCTGGTCGGGCTCGCTTCCAGCGGCCTGCATTCCAACGGATACTCGTTGGCGCGTCAGGTGCTGCTCGAACGCGCCGGCCTTAAACTCTCACGGCGCATTCGCGAACTCGGCTGTACATTGGCCGATGAAATGCTGCGGCCGACGCGCATCTACGCCAAAGTCGCTTTGGAGCTGTTCCGCAAATGCGGCCTCAAAGCATTGGCCAACATTACCGGCGGGGGCGTGCTCGAAAACCTGCCGCGCGTGCTGCCTGCCGTCTTTATCCGCGCATCTGGAGCGGGGTAGTTGGCCGGTGCCGCCGATTTTCGAATTGATCGCGCGTCTGGGCGAGGTCAGCCGCACCGAGATGGATCGTACCTTCAACAACGGCCTCGGTATGATTGGCGTTTTTGCGCCGCAAGACGTCGAGCGCGCGATCACGCATTTGCGGCGCAACCGCCAGCAAGCCTATGTCATAGGCGAGCTGCGTAAGGGCACTCGGGGCGTCAGTATCTCATAATGATGCGCGATACTTCCTCCTATGACTGAGCATCGCAGCGTGAATCCGCTCCGCGTGGGAATGTTAATCTCAGGTTCCGGCACCAATCTGCAGGCGATCATCGACGCCATCGGGCGCCGCGAGCTCAAGGCGGAAATCGGGCTGGTGATCTCCAACCGAGCCGACGCCTATGGTCTCCAACGCGCCCGCCAGGCTGGGATCAAAACGCTGGTGCTTGACCATCGGCGCTTCCCCTCACGAGAGGCTTACGATCAACAACTGGTAGCACGAGTTGTCCGCGGCCGGTGTGGAACTGGTGGTGCTGGCGGGCTTCATGCGGCTGCTGTCAAACGTGATGATCCGGGCCTTCCCCAATCGAATAATGAATATCCACCCGGCCCTGCTCCCGTCCTTTCCCGGTCTGCACGTGCAGAAGGCCGCGGTCGATTATGGTGTGCGGTTCTCGGGATGCACGGTATTCTTCGTTACCGAGGGAGTCGACGACGGCCCGATCATAATTCAGGCCGTGGTCCCGGTTTATCCCGAGGACAGCGAAGAGGAACTGGCCGCACGAATCCTCGAGCAGGAACATCAGATCTATCCGCGCGCGATCGCTCTGTTCCAGGAAGGGCGGCTCGAAGTGAACGGCCGCCGGGTGCTGGTCAAGGGAATGTATCATTCCGGCGAGGGCCTCGTGTTGATCAACCCGCCATTGGCGGATTCCTAATGATGGACACGAAGGGGTGAGCGAGTTCAATCATGCCGCCCTGTCGATCATCGTTCCGATGCTCAACGAGCAAGCGTCGATCGCAGCGACGCTAAGCGCACTGCGCGCGGGCGCGCCGGATGCGGAAGTCATCGTGGTCGACGGCGGCAGCGTGGACGGCAGTCAAGGCATCGCGGGAGCGCTCTGTGATTTTTGCTCGAAGCTCCCCGCGGACGCGCAAATCAGTTGAACGCGGGTGCAGCCAGGGCGAGCGGCGAGGTGGTGGCATTTGTTCATGCCGACACAATCGTTCCGCGCAGTTTTGCGGCTGATATCGCATCGGCGATGCGCAATCGGATCGTGGTCGGCGGGCGCTTCGACCTGGAACTGGATGATCGCTGCCCTGCCCTATCGTCTCATCGGTTGGCTGATTAGCGTCCGCTCACGGCTGAGCAGGACTGGCACCGGCGATCAGGCCATTTTCGTCAGGCGCGAAGTCTTTCAGCGTCTGGGCGGATTTCCCGACCTTGAGATTTGTGAGGACCTCGATTTCGCCCGAAAACTCAAGCGCGCCGGCGCCATCGCCTGCGTGCGGTCGCGCGTCGTAACCTCGGCGCGCCGATGGCAGCGGGCGGGCTTGGTTCGCACGGTCCTGCGGATGTGGACGATCCGGCTTGTTTATCTGGCCGGCGTCTCGCCCTCGCGCCTGCGCCGCTGGTACGCGGACGTCAGATGAGGCCTATTGGACTTTCCCCCTAGCCGCCGCTCGCCGTATACTTAACCAGGAGCTGGCCGCTCCGGAGGAGATTGGCTTGGCAAAGGTCGAGGTTTACACCACCCAATTCTGCCCTTTTTGCGTCAGGGCAAAATCATTGCTCAAGCAAAAAGGCGTCGCATTCAAAGAAATCGATGTCGGGGACGATCCCGATTTGCGCACCGCCATGATCGAGCGTGCCGGCGGCCGCCGCACAGTGCCTGAAATCTTTATTAATGACCAGATTATCGGTGGCTACGACGATTTGAAGGCGCTCGACGAGGCGGGCGAACTCGACCCCTTGCTCGCCGATCCCGGTTAATCCCGTCCTTTCCATTAGTCTTCTATTCCGATCGGGTCGGGCGACGGGGGCGTAATCCCCGTCGCCCGACCCGATCGAGAAGAAGAATCCACGCGCGGCCGATTGCCTTCAACGCAAGATTAAAATAAGCGAGGGGCTAGCTTTACTTGAGGGCTAGCAGGCGCCGCAGACGGTGCAGCGGGCGACGTCGCAGGGCTTGGTCTGATGCTCGAAATGCGCTTTGCGGCGTTCGGAGAACAGGAACCATTTCTCGACGCTGTGGTCGATAAAATCCCAGGGCAGCAGTTCTTCGGACCTGTAAGTGCGGTAGACGTAATTGCCGGGGTTGGGCAACGGACCGGGCTTGGCGCGCATCGCTTCACGGGTGATTTGCCTTAGACTTTGCCAGATTTCCCCCGGTTCTTCACAACCCTCGCGATGCAAGCGCTGTAGAATCCCCCCAACCCTGCGATCGCCGCGCGACACCATCGTCTGAAAGAACCCCTCACGTGGCGATTCCGCGTCCAGCTCGACGCCGCCTAACGGCATCAGAAGAGAGCGCAGCCTGGAGATCTTATTCTTGATCGTCTTAACATCCTGCATCGGATCCCACTGGAATGGCGTCCAGGGTTTGGGCACGAATGGATTGAGTGAGACGGTCACATGGCCGATGCGGCTCTTACCGGCGCGTGCGCGGTCGAGAATCTTCGCAGTCAGCAAGGCGATTTCCTCGACGTCCGGATCGTGCTCCTCGGGCAGCCCAACCATGAAGTAAAGCTTTAGATTTTCGACGCCCTCTCCCACCATCATGGCAGTGGTGCGGAGGATTTCGGCTTCGGTCAGATTTTTGTTGATTACCTTGCGCATCCGCTCGCTGCCCGCTTCGGGAGCGATCGTAACGCTGCGGTTCCCATTACGTCCCAGCGCAGAAGCTAACTCCGTTGAAATACAGTCGGCCTTCAGCGATGAAGGTGACAGCCGCCCGCCCCGCTCGGCCACTGCACCGGCGATTTCCGCTATTCCGGGCACACTAGCCATCTCGGCGCCAACCAGCCCGATCACCTTGCGCTGCTCAAGTCCTTTGAGGGCCTGCGCCTTAAGTTCCTCGGGCTTGCGATAACGGATTGGACGATACATGAAGCCGGCGGCACAAAAGCGGCATCCCCATTGGCATCCGCGGCTGGCTTCGACCAGATACATGTCGCCGAAAACCGATTCCTCGGTCAGAATCAGCGAATTGGTCTGAAAGCGGTTGAGATCCTTGACCAGGCGGCGCTTGACCCGCGGATATCCCCCACCGAGATAGTGCACCGCATGCAGGTTGCCGAACTCATCGTACGAGGGCTCGAAATAGTCCGGTACATAGGTGCCTTCAACTCCCGCCAGCGCAGTCGTCATCTGCTCAGGCGAAAGCCCGCTACTACGCGCCGCGCGATAGGCGGCGAGGAACTCCGGCACCATCTCCTCGCCTTCGCCGATCAGGAACAGGTCGATGAAGTCGGCGATGGGCTCCGGATTGAGAAAGATCGCTGAGCCCCCGGCAATAATCAGCGGATAGTTATGCTCGCGGCGCTCCTGCCGCGAAGCTGGAATCCCGGCTGAATCCAGGATCGAGAGGACGTTGAGGTAGTCGGTCTCAAAGGAAATCGAAAACGCCAGAATGTCGAAATCCGACAGCGTCCGGCCCTGCTCAAATGACAGCAATCGTTCGCCCCGCGCGCCCATCGCCTGACGCTCATCGCGATCGGGCAGGAAGGCGCGGTCAGCCGCGACTTGCGGCTCGGCGTCAAAAATCCGGTAAATTGCCTGGAACCCCAAGTTGGCCATCGCCAACGGATAGACGTTGGGATAAATGATGCAGGCTGCGATATCCCCCCCGCCATGGCGCTTGAACATCACCCGCTCGCGGGCGATGCGCTCCTCGGCCCGCTTACGTTGCAGCATGATTCCTGACCGCGTCATTCATTCGCCTAGAGCTTAGCCCCGTGGCAACCGTCGTCACAAGACTTATCCACAGAAAGTTTAAGTTATCCACACAATCTGAAGTTCACAAGGCATGGGCCTGAGGCGTCACAGCGGACCTCACGTCATGCGTGGTTTAGAGCACCGAGCATTAAATACACTGACTTTCTGTAACTGAAGATAATTGTTGTCCTTAGAAATGGACTGCTTTGTTATCCAGAGGACCATTGATGACGAAGTGGTGTGGCAATTAGACTGGCGATCAAGGACGATTACGGGGTTGTATAAATTGGTTCGTCAAACGGTTGATGGCATTAGCAAAAAAGAAGGTCTGAAATATGCAAAAGGGACCCAAACACTTGACATCAACGAGTTCAGTAAGAGAGCGGCACTGTAGTTCAGATGGTCTTTGCCCAAAGTGCTCGCTCATCGTCGTTGTTCGCTATCGTTTCAGTGCTTTTCGCGCCAAATTTGGCCGAGAGCCAAAGCCGGTTGAACCCCTGTTCTTCGACCCGTCTAAGAGTGAGCCCGTAAAAGCCAGCCTTCACAAGGCCCGTGCACAGATTCGAGGAAGCCGCGACCGCCACGGGCATAGACGCGGGGCCAGTGATTCGTTTCCTCAAGCTCGATTCGGTCGAGGCGGACCGACGCGGCCACCATCCAGGTCAGGTTACCGCCGAGCGCCGAGAGTCCCGGCGCACACGCAGCAACCAGAACAGTCGCAAAACTACTTCAGTGTGGGAGCGGTTCGCAACCGATAAGCGGCTCCATCGGCTTCACGGTATCACCCACCACGAGCTGAAGACGATCTCCGGTCTTGCGATGATGGGTCAGGTGCACAATTCACGTGATCTTCTCCACATCCTTAGTCTAATTCGACAGAGTGCCCAAGCGGTCGTTGGTGTTGAAAATAGTCTCGATAAGGCTTCCCATTAGCGGTGGATCCATATCGAATGCGCGGCGCGATCGCCTCCGCCAGGATCTAAAGTTCCCGATCTCCGAGTGAGTCTTTGAGCAGAAAATTGTCCACCAGGTCGAAAGTCAAATAATTCGCCGCTAACTCGTCGAGCGAGTCCAGGTCCCAACCCCCTGGCCGGATTGCCGAGCGAATCAGCTCGGGCTCCGACCACAGACCGACTTCTTCGCCCCCGATGTAAAGGGTGCGACCGTTGACGTTCGCGGCCGCGTCGGTACATAGCCATACCACCAGCGGCGCCACCTGATACGCGGCACACTGCGTGCGGACATGTCCGCGCTCGCCAAGGAAGTGGCGCCCAAGGGCCTGGATTAGCGGAACCCACCTCCCCATACTCTGGCGGAAAACTTCGGCCAATCCGGTTTCTGCCGCTCGCGGTCTGATCGCGTTGCATCGGATTCCAAACCGCCCTTGCTCGCGAGCGACCGCGCGAGTCAGCCCGACGATCCCTTCTTTGGCAGCGCAGTAGCTGGGCGCCAGCGGACGTCCCAATCCGGCCTCCGAAGAAGTGTTTACGATCACGCCGGCGCGCTGCTTCTTGAACACCGGCACGGCGTGTTTGATTAGGGAAAAGGTTCCCCTCAAATGGACCTGTTGGACCGCATCCCACTGCTCACCAGTCATCACATCGACGGTATTGACGGCTTGGTTGCCGGCGTTGTTGACCACGACGTCCAGGCGCCCGAAAGACCTAACAGCCTGATCGACCATCCGGTCGCGCCACTTCCATGTCACCCACCGGATCGGTGTTTGCAACGGCCTCACCGCCCGCGCTGCGGATCTCGTCGACCACCGCTGCGGCGTTATCCTGGATGATGTCGTTAACGACGACCTTGGCGCCTTCGCGCGCCAGTAGTATCGCCTCGCCGCGCCCGATCGCCCGCCCGGCCCCGGTGACGATCGCCACTTTTCCGGCCAGCCGTTTCCTGAACTCGGCCATGTCAAGCCTCCTTCGTCCCTTGCGAGCGCCGTTATCAGGCGCTGTGCGAGGTTTTTGAGTTCTACCACACGATCAACCCTAAGCGTGCGGTGGGCGGTGGAATTATCTGTCTCGGGGCAGATTTGCCCACCTACGTTAATCGCGTATAGTGGTTTGGCGTGTTCGAGTGAGACGAAGACAAAAGCTTGAGGAACCTGGATAAACGTGGATTCGACTTCGAGTTTGCAACCCGTGTCTTTGATGGCAACCTCCTCGAGCACGAGGACACCCGATACATATATGGCGAGCATCGAGTTGTGAGTATCGGAAAGATAAACGCAGAGTTTTTCGTGGTTGTTTATACTTGGCGCGGAGCTAACCGCAGGATCATTTCAGCTCGTTATGCCAATAGGAGGGAACGCGATGCCTATCGTAAGGCGTTCGGCAAAGGAAATTCGTAAGCGCGGAGGTGGGCGGGTAGATTGGCAGCGTGTCCGCCCGACCACCGATCGCGAAATCGCGGCTCAGATTGCTTCCGATCCCGACACGGCGCCGGACATGGCGGATGTGAAGGATATGCGCCGCGTCTACAATCCGCCCCTTCCCGACGTAAAGGCGATCCGCCAAAAACTGGGGCTTTCCCAAACCGCCTTCGCCAACCGTTTCGGGTTTAGTGTGCGCACGTTGCAGCAATGGGAGCAGGGCCGTTCGGTTCCTGATCGCCCGGCACGGATCCTGTTGCGGGTAATCGAGTGCACTCCAGAAGGCGTCGATCAGGCCTTGGCACTGTGAATGCGCTTGCGATTTGCGGAGAGCTTCACGCGTTGGATGAAGCGGTGTCGACATCGCTGAACAATTCCCGCAATGCGATACCAAGCTTGTCGCTTTTTGATTGGCCACCTAGCTTGGTCAGAACGTAGCGTTGGTCGCCGTCGAGCCGAATCCCACATCTCTTGCGTCAGCGCCACGCCGGTGGAGCGGGCGTCGGCCACCAGAGACGACGGCACCTCACGCGGAGGCTCTGCCGTCAGACGCTGCACCGCCGGAAGTTCCTTAGGCTCGACGCCACTGACCCGCTTGACCGCCTCGATGATGAAGGTCCGGATTGCCTCGCATTCCTCGGGCTGGTCGGCCGGCAGATGGCACGCCGCCAGCCGCTCGCCCTGCCCCAGCGCCTGCCACTGCGCCAAACCGACCTTCAATCCGATGCGATCGAGCTTGCGCCGCACGGTCATCGGCACACAGTCAAGCGAGCAGTAAATGTCCTCTTCAAAATTAAAACGGCGAAACATCGGCTCCTCCTCGGCCCCGAGATGATACCTCCGGGGTTGGGATCGTATCGGCAGGAATAGTATAACACCGATATAGGGGTAGCGGAGCCCTGCCAACCCGCCAGGGAAGCGAGGGCCTGCGCCGCCGGTCCGCGCTAACCCAGCGGTCCAACTTTCCTGAGGATGAACATGCCCAACGGCTGGGACAAATCGGCGATATCATCGATAGCCTTGGAGCTTAAGGACCAACCCGGAGCATTGCTTCTGATTCTGCGCCGCATCCAGGACGAAACCGGCTACGTACCTGAGGAGAGCGTACCATTGATCGCCGCGGCGCTTAATCTGTCGCGCGCCGAGGTGCATGGCGTCGTCACCTTCTATCATGATTTCCGCCATCATCGCCCGGGCCGCCACGTAATCCGGCTGTGCCGCGCCGAATCATGCCAGGCGATGGGCGCGGTAGCACTCGCGCGCCACGTCAAGGAGCGGCTGCGCGTCGACTTCGGCCAGACCACCGGCGACGGCAGGTTCACGCTGGACGCGGTCTATTGCCTGGGCAATTGCGCCTGCTCGCCGGCGATGACCGTGGACGGCGAGATTTACGGCCGGGTCAGCCCGGGCAGCTTCGACGAGGTAATCGCACCATTGGAGGTCCGCCGCCAATGAGCACCGTCGTTTATGTCCCCTGCGACAGCGGCGCCCTCTCCCTGGGTGCCGGGAAAGTCGCCGCGGCGGTTGCCAACGAGGCCGCGCGGCGCAAGATCGATATCAGGTTGGTGCGTAACGGCTCACGTGGACTCTACTGGCTTGAGCCGATGGTCGAGGTGGCGACTCCGCGCGGGCGCATCGCTTACGGTCCTATCAGTGCCGATTCGGTCCCCGCGCTCTTCGACGCCGGTCTTCTGGAGGGCGGTGGGCACGAACTGTGCCTCGGACTCACCGAGGAAATCCCCTACCTGAAAAAGCAGGAGCGGCTGACTTTCGCTCGCGTCGGCGTGATCGATCCGGTCTCCCTCGATGATTACCTCGAACACGGCGGATATGAGGGTTTGAAGCGTGCGGCCGCCCTTGGTGGCTCACGGATCGTAGACGAGGTGGTGGAATCTGGTCTACGCGGGCGTGGCGGAGCTGGCTTTCCCGGCGGGATCAAGCTGCGCACCGCGATGCAGACCGCGGCGGATCAAAAGTATGTCGTCTGCAACGCCGACGAGGGCGACTCCGGCACCTTCGCCGATCGCATGATCATGGAAGGCGATCCGTTCGTGCTGATCGAGGGCATGACGATCGCAGCGGTCTGCGCCGGCGCCGATCAGGGTTACATCTATCTGCGCTCCGAATATCCGCATAGCGCGCGCACGCTCAACCAGGCGATCACGCGCCGCCCGCGCGCGCGGCTATCTCGGCCCCAACGTCCTTTCCACCGGCAAACGCTTCGAACTGGAGGTGCGAATCGGCGCGGGCTCTTATATCTGCGGCGAGGAAACCGCGATGCTGGAAAGCCTGGAGGGCAAGCGCGGGATGGTGCGCTACAAGCCACCGGTACCGGCCGTATCGGGGTTGTTCGGCAAGCCGACGGTAATCAACAACGTGCTTACCCTGGCCTCGCTGCCGATAATTCTCGCCCGTGGCGGAACGTTTTACAAAAACTTCGGTGTTGGCCGCTCCCGCGGCACACAACCGATCCAACTGGCCGGCAACGTCAAGCGGCCCGGACTTATCGAAAAGGCGTTCGGCGTCAGCGTTGCGTGATATCATCTATGAATACGGCGGCGGTACGGCCAGCGGCAGACCGGTGCGCGCCGTCCAGGTCGGAGGACCATTGGGCGCCTATTTTCCCGAAAGCATGCTCGACGTGGCAATGGACTACGAGGAATTGGCGGCCCGCAACGGCCTGCTCGGCCACGGCGGCGTGGTGGTGTTCGACGACACCGTCAACATGGCGGAGATGGCGCGCTATGCGATGGAATTTTGCGCGCTCGAATCATGCGGAAAATGCACGCCGTGCCGGATCGGCTCGACCCGAGGCGTGGAAGTGATCGATCGCATCGTCGCCCGGCAGGATCAGATCGGCAACCTGGCGTTGTTGCGCGACCTGTGCGACACCTTGACCAACGCGTCGTTATGCGCGCTGGGCGGCTTGACACCGCTGCCGGTCCTGAGCGCGTTAAAGCATTTTCCGCGCGACTTCGGCCTGGCGGACGATGCCGCCGGCGGGATGCATTAGGGACGGAAGCGGGACTGTGAACCAAACGGAGTAATGCCGTGTTATCGATCACCGACAAGGACTACGGAACCCCGGCTCAAACCGCCGCGCAAACGATCGAACTGGAAATCGACGGCAAACCCATTATCGTACCCGCGGGGACTTCGGTGATGCGCGCGGCGGCGATGGCAGGGGTTTCGGTTCCGAAGCTGTGCGCGACTGATTCACTTGCCGCCTACGGTTCCTGTCGCCTGTGCCTGGTTGAGATCGAGGGGCGCAAGGGTTATCCGGCCTCCTGCACCACGCCGGCGGAACCCGGCATGAAGGTGCTCACCCAGACCCCGCGCATAGCCGACCTGCGCCGCAACGTGATGGAACTGTACATCTCCGACCATCCGCTGGACTGCCTGACCTGCCCCGCCAATGGCAATTGCGAACTGCAGGACATGGCCGGAGTAGTGGGGTTGCGCCATGTCCGTTATGGCTACGAGGGCAAAAATCATCTGGATTCCAACAAGGATGAATCCAATCCCTATTTCACTTTCGACCCCTCCAAGTGCATCGTCTGCGCGCGCTGTGTGCGCGCCTGTGAGGAGACCCAGGGCACCTTCGCCTTGACTATCGACGGCCGCGGCTTCGATTCGGTGATTTCACCCGGACAAAACGGCTCGTTCATGGAATCGGAATGCGTCTCGTGCGGCGCGTGCGTGCAAGCCTGTCCCACCGCCACGCTGATCGAGAAGTCGGTAATCGAACAGGGTCAGGCCGAGCACAGCGTCATTACCACATGCGGTTATTGTGGCGTCGGATGCTCGTTCAAGGCCGAGATGAAAGGCAACGAAGTCGTAAGGATGGTGCCGAACAAGGACGGGATGCCCAACCATGGCCATTCCTGCGTTAAAGGTCGTTTCGCGTGGGGCTACGCGACCCATCCCGATCGCGTCAGGAAGCCGATGGTCCGCGAGCGCATCGACGAGCCCTGGCGAGAGGTGACGTGGGAAGAGGCGATCAATTACGCCGCCGCCGGTCTGCGGCGGCTAAGCGGAAAATACGGACCCGGCGCGGTCGGCGGTATCACCTCGTCGCGATGCACCAACGAAGAAACTTACCTGGTCCAAAAGCTCGTGCGCGCCGCCCTGGGCAGCAACAATGTCGATACCTGCGCCCGGGTATGCCATTCGCCGACCGGCTATGGATTGAAGACCGCGTTCGGTACGTCGGCCGGCACTTCGGACTTCGACTCGGTGCTGAAAGCGGATGTGGTCCTGATGATCGGCGTCAATCCTACCGAGGGCCATCCGGTATTCGCTTCGATAATGAAGCGCCGCCTGCGCCAGGGTGCCAAGCTGATTGTCGCCGATCCCCGCCGGATTGAACTGGTCAAGACGCCGCACATCGCCGCCGTTTACCATTTGCCGGTCCGCCCGGCGGCAACGTCGCCCTCATCAACGCGATGGCGCATGTGGTGATGACCGAAGGACTGGTTAACGAACAATTCGTGCGCGAGCGCTGCGAACTGCCCGACTTCGAGCTGTGGAAGAATTTCATCGCGCAACCGCATAACTCGCCCGAGGCGGTGGCCGAAATAATCGGCGTGCCAGCTCACGACATCCGCAGCGCCGCGCGCCTGTACGCAACCGGCGGCAATGCAATGATTTATTATGGGCTCGGCGTTACCGAGCACAGCCAGGGCAGCACCATGGTGCTGGGGATGGCGAACCTGGCGATGGCAACCGGTAATCTGGGCCGCGAGGGCGTCGGGATCAATCCGCTGCGCGGCCAGAACAACGTCCAAGGCTCCTGCGACATGGGCTCCTTCCCGCATGAGCTCACCGGCTATCGTCACATCTCGGACCCAACCGTGCGCGGACTCTTTGAAAAGGATTGGGGCGTAACGCTCGACCCGAACCGGGTCTGCGCATCCCCAACATGTTCGACGCCGCGCTGGACGGCAGCTTCAGGGGAATTTACATCGAAGGCGAGGACATCGCCCAGTCCGATCCCAACAGTCATCACGTGACCGCGGCACTCGCGGCGATGGAGTTCGTCGTGGTCCAGGACATCTTCATGAACGAGACCGCGAAGTTCGCCCATGTCTTCCTGCCGGGTTCATCGTTCCTGGAAAAGAACGGGACCTTCACCAACTCCGAGCGGCGCATCTCGATGGTCCGCAAGGTGATGCCGCCGCTGGCGGGCAAGGAGGACTGGGAGATCACCGTCGCGCTGAGCAACGCGCTGGGCTATCCGATGGAGTATCAGCATCCCTCCGGGATCATGGACGAGATCGCGCGTCTGACTCCCACTTTCGCGGGCGTGAGCTACGAAAAGCTGGAGCGGTTGGGCAGTGTGCAATGGCCTTGTAACGACCAGGCGCCCGAAGGCACACCGGTGATGCATATCGGCAGCTTCGTGCGCGGCAAGGGCAAGTTCACCCTGACCGAGTATGTGCCGACTGACGAGCGCACTGGTCCGCGGTATCCGCTGCTACTGACCACAGGACGGGTGCTGACGCAGTACAACGTTGGCACCCAAACGCGGCGCACGGCCAACGTGACCTGGCATAGCGAGGACCGGCTGGAGATTCATCCGGATGACGCGGAACAGCGCGGTATTCGCGACGGCGGCTGGGTCACGGTCAGCAGCCGCGCCGGCGCAATCACGCTGCGCGCGTTGATCACCGATCGCGTCGCCCCCGGGGTCGTATACACCACGTTCCATCATCCGGAGAGCGGCACCAACGTGATCACCACCGAAAATTCCGACTGGGCCACCAACTGCCCGGAGTACAAGGTCACCGCGGTGCAGGTAATGCCGCTGCCGGCAGGCCGCGTGCCCGAGCGCCGCATGGCGTCGATGGGGACGCACGCGCCGGTCGCCGCCAAATAATCGCGCAGGCGGACAATGGACATCCATCATCTGGTCAAAATGGCGAATCAGATCGGCGACTTCTTCGCCCCGTATCCGGATCGTGACGAGGTGATAAAATCGATTGCGGTGCATCTGAAAAACTCCTGGGACCCGCGAATGCGCCGGCAGATTATCGAATATGTCACCGGGACGGAGGAGCGGATTTGAAGGAACCCGTGCGCGCCGCAATTCTTGAGCTGGTTCCGCCGCCCGGTAAGGAAGCGGTTGTAGACGGAGAAGCGCCTGGAGACGACTGACTATTTCCCCTGCCTCCCCTTTTGTCCGATGGCGGTTTGGGAGACTCTCAACCGGGAGAGGACCAAAAAGGAATTCATCCCGACATCCCAATGCCGGACAGCTCGATCAAAACCCATAACGCGTTGAAGTGGCGATCCGATGACGATGGCGCTACTTCCGTGATTGAAACGCTCGCCGTCGAGGAGCCGCTGGAAATCCGCCTGGGTGGCCGGCGCTTCACCCTAACGATGCGTACTCCCGGACACGATCGCGGAACTCGCCGCAGGTTTCCTGCTCGCCGAGGGATTTATCAATTCGCGCGAAGAACTCGGCGAGGTCCGCAACGTCATCGGAAACAAAGGCGAGCCTGACCCCAACGCAGTCGACGTGATCCTAAGCGTGCCCGCCACCGGGCTGCGCGAGCGGCTTAGGCGCAACTTCACGATCTCGTCGAGTTGCGGGGTATGCGGCAAGACCAGTATCGAATCGCTCCAACGGCGCATCGCGCCCCTGAGCGCCACCATTAAGGTTCGGGCCGATTTGATACTCCGCCTCCCGCATCAGATGCGCCACGCGCAACAGGTATTCAGCGCCACCGGCGGCCTCCATGCCGCAGCGCTATTCCGTCCTCTATCCGCTCTCTCTGACCGGGGAAAGGGCGAAGGAGAGGGTCATAATGCACCTAAGGCCCGACCCTCCGCGGAGTCATTCGAACTCGCGGTCCTGCGCGAGGACGTGGGCCGCCACAATGCGGTGGACAAAGTAATCGGTTATGCGCTGGTCAGCGGATGGCTGCCACTTGCGGATTCCCTGATGATGGTGAGCGGGCGGCTCAGCTTCGAGATCGTGCAGAAGGCGGCCGCCGCCGGCGTTCCGATCCTGGCCGCGGTTTCCGCGCCGTCATCGCTGGCGGTCGAGCTGGCCGAGGAGGTGGGTATGACGCTGGTGGGCTTCGTGCGCGACGCCGGCTTCAACATCTATACCCGGTCCGAACGGATCATCGTGTAGTAACAGATGACACAGTAGAAACCCGGTCCCAATCATGCCTGAATTGTTGTTACAGGCTGTCCAGCCTGTGACGGGAATTTCTACATTCTTTTTCAATATTCTCCCCCTGTCAGGGGGAGATGGGCGCCGCTGCGGCGCCCCAGAGGGGGACTTTTTTCAGCGCCCTTCTGAGGCGCGCGGTTTAAATTCAGCGGACGAAACTTTGCGCGATCGGGCGCGGCGCCTTCGCGCTGAGTCCACGGCTGAGGAACGGAAGCTGTGGCAACACCTCAAGCGCATGCGCAAGCGCTTGGGAGGATTTAAATTTCGCCGACAGCAGACCGGTTGGAAGCCTGTCTCGCGCGGGCGTCCAGCCCGCGGCTGCAACCAGCGGAAACTGCAACTTCTTTTCGCGCTGCGCCTCGTCAGCTACGTTCGCTATTACTCAGGATGCCCACCAGCGGCGGAGGTAGTTTCATGAAGTATGGCGTATCGATCATCCCCAACACCGAAATCATGCCTATCATGCAGCTTGCCTTGGCGGTGGAGGAGCGCGGACTCGACGCACTCTTCATGGGCGAGCACATCCACATCCCGGTGAAACCGCGCGTTCCCTATCCGCTGCCGACAATGTCCAGCGAATACCTGCGTGAGCTCGACCTGATCGTGGCGATGTCCGCCGCGGCCGCGACGACCCGGCGAATCAAGCTGGCCAGCGGCGTGTGCCTGGTAACCGCGCATGATCCGATCATCCTGGCCAAACAGTTCGCCAGTCTCGACGTGCTCTCGGGCGGCCGGATCATCATCGGTCTGGGTACCGGATGGACCTCCGAGATCGAGACTCATGGCACCGCCTTCGAAAACCGCTGGAAGGTTTTCAAGGAACGGGTCGAGGCGATGAAGGCGATCTGGAGCAACGAGCAGGCCGAATATCACGGCGAGTTTGTAAACTTCCAGCCGATTTTCTGCCCGCCCAAGCCGGTACAGAAACCCCATCCTCCGCTGCTACTGGGTGTGTCAAATCCCGTCACCCGGCATATCGATTACCTTGACGGATGGTTCCCGCCCAGAATGCCGCTGGATCAGTTTCTGGCGCTGCGGCAGAAGTTGAATCCGGCGCTGTGAGGCCGCAGGCCGCGACCCCCGCTCGATTCTGATCACGGTTCACCAGAACTTTCCCGAAAAGATTTGAAACCGAAAAGCCGCGATTGAGTCCTATCGGCAGGCCGGCGTCGAGCGGATCATTTACCGCCTGACCGGCCTGCCTCCCGCGCAAATCCTGCCCAGGTTGGATGAACTGGCTCGATTCGGTGGCGCGTGACCGCTCCACGATTCCCCGTAATCGGCCCGCAGCGCCTGATCCTAATCAGCCTGCCTTGGCGTGTTCCGTCTTGCCGTTCTCCGGCTGCGCCTTTTGTGCCTCGGCCGTTTCGCCTTGGGCTTTCAGGCCGAAATGGCTAACCATCGCGCCGTCGGACCTGATTTCGTAATCCTCACGATACCAGGGCGTTTCCGGCTTAACGTGCCGCTTCATCGCGGCCTCGATCACCGGTTCGAGCATCGCAGCTTTCTTTTTGGCGCGCTTCTCTTCGCGCTCCATGAATTCGGGCAGGACTTCCTTGCCGAACAGTTCAAGCGAATCGCAGATATCCTCGTGCTTCATCTTGCCGAACTGGGCGATCAGGATCATCTGGTCGCAATCCGCCGCTTCGTATTCGAGCAGCACCTTGCGGACGTCGGCGGGAGTTCCGAACGCCGGGGCAGACGCGGCCGGAACCGCGTCTTTGGGCAGCGCCTGCTGCTGCGCCCACAGGTCGGTCTTCCCCGGCCGATGCACGCCGTCGTAGTAATAATGTTTGATCGACAGCGAAAAATCGTTTTCCCGGGCGATACGCCGCGCGCGGTCGCCGTCGCGATCGCACATGAACTGCATCAGGAAGCCCACGTTGGGCGTAACCCGGTAGGTCAGCGGCACCGCCTGCTTGAGCATCTCATAATAATCGGCGGTCCACTTGCGCGCGTCGTCAACCGACACAAAGCCAAAGGTCAGCGCGCCGATTCCAAATCGCGCCGCCGTGACGATCGATTCCTGGCGCGAGCAGGCCATCCAGACCGGCGGATGCGGCTTCTGCAGCGGCTTGGGAATCACGTTCCGCGGCGGCATATTGACGTACTTGCCCTGCGCGCCGCGAAACGGCTCCTCCACCATCATGCGGGTGGCCGCGATCAGCGCTTCGCGCCACATCGCCCGCTTTTCCGAGCGTGATACGTGGAAGGCGTCAAGTTCGGTGAAGCTGGTCGATTCCCCGGTGCCGAACTCAGCGCGCCCATCGCTCAGCAGATCAAGCGCCGCGACCCGTTCCGCCACTCGCGCCGGATGATTGTACGCCGGTGGCATCAGACAGATGCCCGAACCGAGCCGGATCCGCTTGGTATTCTGGCTGGCGGCGACCAGGAAACTCTCGCCCGCCGAGGAATGCGAATATTCCTCCAGGAAATGATGTTCGATCTCCCACAGATGGTCGATCCCGATACGGTCGGCCAGCGCGACCTGCTCGATTCCCTGTTTCCAAATCTTGTGGTCCGAATCGGGTCCCCAAGGTCTCGGATTCTGCAGCCATCCCATGAAACCGAACTTCATATCCAACTCCTTCAGAACAGGTGTTCTAACTTTCGAATTATCAAGCGCAAACGGCCCTTGTCAAATGCGTTCGAAAGCGCGGCTCAATTGACGGCAACCGGCAGCTTAGTCGCGCCGATACGACTCGTCCTGGCGCGAGCGCACTCCCTGTTTGTATAGATTCGCCGTATTCATGACGCCGTCTACCGGGTCGACGCGGCTCCAATCATACACCACGGTGCGGCGCGCGATCTTCCACTGGCCATCGCGCCGCTCGTAGCGATCGACGTAGCGGCCGCCCAGAGTCATGTCGACCACTTTCCCCACCGGGCCAATGCGATGGTAAGCGACGAAGTAGGCTTCGGCGAAAGCCACGTCGCCACGCACCTCAACATATTCGTTGCATATCGAATGGTTCGTGACCATTCCATCTGCGCCTTGCAATCGGTGGAGTACCCAGGGAACGAATTCCTCGATGGTGCCGCGAAATTCGCCGTGATCATCCCAGGCCCCGGGATGATAGGCGGATCGGATCAACTCTTCGTCGCAGCGATCGATGCCCCGGCAATAGCGCATCAAGGCCTCGTGTATCGCCTGTTTGTCGAGCAGCTCTCTGACTTCCTGATTGGTGAAGTCCGCCATCACGCAAATCCCCTATACAATAGTGGTTCGTTGTTCAATCAACCTGAAAGACTTCCACGTATGACAGTCCTTCCCGCGTGCAGTCGAAGTAGCTGGAATGAATCCGGCCCCGGCTGATCTCCTTGAGCGGAGGCGTCCCGGTGGCGCGCAACGCAGTCGTGGCCGCGTCGTAGTCGGGAACCTTGAACGCGATGTGATGAAGTCCGGGACCGTGGGTTTCCAGAAATTCACCCAGCGGGTTTCCGCGCAGTTCCGGCTCCAGCAGTTCGATCTCCATCTGGCCCGCGGGCCCCAAATGGCCGACCGAGCGCTTAAGTTGAAAATCATAGGGAACCGCCTTGCCTCTGACCTTAAGATTCAACGCCGGCCCCTGCGACATCGCGCCAGTTTCGAAATCGTGGATACCTATCATGTCTTTGAGCCATTGGTGCGCCGCGTCCAAATCGCGCACGATATACGCCACCTGCATGAAGTAAGTAGCCAGCGAATGGGCGCGCTGTTGTTCGGCAGCGTGAGGCGCTGATGGCCGATTGCCGGATTCCTCGGCGACTTCGATTATCGCACCCAAAGGCGCGCAGGAAAAAAACGCTCCGCGTCGATTGTCAGTCTTGTATTGCATCAGGGGCGAGCTCTGCGCCGACAGCGGTCCGATGAAGGCCGCGTAATTCGGGACCGTGAATCCGATATGATGAACTCCCGGCCCAGACGTCTCCAGGAAGCGGCTTAGGATACCATCGCCGTGGATCGGCTCGATTAACTCGACTTCGAATTCGCTCCGCGGACCGATCGCACCGGCGCCAAGCCGCACCCATACGTCCGCGCTTGATCTGTGTCCCACGCAATTCAGTGAAATCTCCCGCGATCTGAAAGATGGAATACCTATCAATCGGCTGAAGGACCGCCCGGTTGCGTCGAGATTATTGGTTATGTAGCCGACGCGCGAGAAATAATCGCTCAGGGGTCGGGCGTCATTTGGGACAGAGGTCGCGTCGCTCATCGGTCCTTCCTCATTCGTATGCGCCAGCCTTAGCACCGCACGACGCGATGGTAAACTCGCGCCGGATAGACTGCCGCAATCGCGGCGCTTCACGCGGGGCCGCAGTTGAGCCATAATCGCGACCGGCCAACGAGCCGTGACAGCGCGGAGTGTCAACAGGAGGTGGGCCCAAATGGCTCATGGAAGCGAGCATATTCTGCGCCGCGATGATCTGATCGCGAGCTATTACACAATTTCCGGCGCGGAGGTAATGAAGCCGGCGCGCCATTCCTTCGCACAGCGCGTGGCCGCGGTGGCGACGGCGGGTTTCGCCGGTATCGGGTGGACCCCCGATGACTACGACGCGTGCCGCGCCGCGGGACTGTCAAACGCGGACCTGCTGGCGATTCTGAAAGACAACGGCATCAGGGTCGCCGAATTGGAATTCGTTTCGGATTGGGCGCATGGGGGAGACCGCGGCAAGGCGGCGCGGCAGACCGAAGATCGGATGTACGCGATCGCCGACGTATTCGGTCCGCGCCATATGAACGTCGGGGAATTGGGACCAATCGCCGAGATGGAACTGTCGTTAGAGGCCGAGGCCGAGCGCTTCGCCGCGATGTGCGACCGCGCCGCCGCGCATGGGCTGCTGGTCGCGATCGAGTTTCTGCCGTGGACGGGAATTCCCAATCCAAAAGCGGCTTGGGAGATCTGCCGCTTGGCGGGGCGGCACAACGGCGGACTCCTGGTTGATACCTGGCATTACTTTCACAGCGGCGCCGACGCGGCGACGCTGCGCAAAGTGCCGGCCGATCAGATCGTCGCGATTCAATTCGACGACGCCGATAAAATCTCAACGGACATGCTTTACGATACGCTGCGGCGCCGCGTACCCGGTGAAGGCATCTTCGACCTGATCGGCTTTATCCGGCTACTGGACGAAATCGGCGTGCAGGCGCCGGTATCGGTCGAGATCATCTCACCTGAATTACAGGAACTTCCGATTGAAGAGGCCGCCAGGATAGCGCACGACAGCTCGCACGATATAATCGCCCGCGCGCGTGAGGAAAATTACGACTTGTAAACAAAGCGGGTCGCTGGCATCCGGAGCAGATCATAAAGCGGCGCCGGACGAGTCTGGAGGGGAGGAATCTCCAAGAACCCGCCCGGCGCTCGCCGCGTGGCGTACGGACCGATGACTCAAGCCGGGCCTATGCAAGCGTCGCAGCTCGAATCCGCCACGCGTGGTCGGTTATTCAGCGCTCTGAGCCGGGTTACCTTGACTCTGAGTAGTGCTCGGAGGATCGCCGGCCGCGGTACGCGCATCCTTGAAGAGAGTGCGGGCCTGCTCATGCGTGCTTTGACGCAACGCCGTAAGGCCGTTGTACAGAGTCACCGCAGCCGCCGGCTGCTTGTCGGTTAGGATCGCGCAGATTTTAACCGCGAGATCATCCTCCGCCTTCTGCAACGCGACCTTGTCAGTGTTGAGGGTGTTTTCCGCACCGCTGACATCGCCCTTGTTAAGGATGGCCAATTCCAAAGCTTGCTTGTCGGCACGCAGTTTCTGATGAGCGGGCATCAAGGTGCCTTTTTCGTCCGTGAAGATGGTCTTGAGGCCAGCCCTTTGGTCCGGATTCATCACCGCGATGCAGGCCTTGATAGCTCCGGACCCATGATGGTGACCGTGACCGCCGGGGCCAAAAGCATGGGCGGCTGTGACTGCAATTAATCCGCTGCCGATGGTGGCCGCGGCCAGCGACAGGATATATTTCCTTGTCATGTGAAAACTCCTTGCGTTCTCATTGGAGCCCCATTAGTGGTGGCTCTCACTACATATTGACGACGGCTCACGACGCCCGGTTGACACGGCGCTATAAAGAAAGCGAAGCCTAGATTGGGGATCTCGGGCCGCGTTAGCCGATTTGGATAGAGCAACCGCCCGCAGCCAGGATCAGGAGGCGTCGAAATACTAAGGCGCGCAGCGCTGAATACCCGCATCAGCCTCCAGGTTGCGCACTAAGACGGTGCTTGAACCTTGTTTCCGTAGCGGCGGCCTCCGTGCCGGTTCTTCTTTTGTTTCATACGAAGAAAAAGAACCGGAACGGAGGCCGGCGCTACGGAAACAGAAGCTAGCCGTTAGACAAACGCTACGCGACTTCTGTGCCGCTTATTTCCGGCTGAACGCGGAGAATTGTGGATGGTATCCGGCCCTAGTTTTCCTGTGTTTGGGCGCTGGAAAGTGCGGTCGGGACCCACGCCGCAAGCCGATTCCAAAGCTTTGTCCGGGTTGTGGCGAAGTTGTGGCAATGGGCCGCGCCCTCCAGGATAAACAGGGTAACGTCTTTGGACCCCGAGTAGACCGACACCTCGCCATATGGGTCGCCAAAGGCCTCGCGCTCCGACCAGCCGACGAACACCGGGCAGGTTATTTTGCCCGCTTCGGCTTTGACGATTCCCTCGACCGTGCCCAAGACCCCCAATATTCCCGGCAGAGTGCTGGAGGCCGCTTCGTCAGCTTCGATCACAGCCGCCGGCACGTCTTCCAAATAGAACGCGCGGCGCATCGCTTTGCGCGGGGGCTTGGCATGGCCATGAAATTGCTCGCGCGCGATCTGAGCCACGCGCTGCAAGATTTGGCTCATGGTCGCTGAACCGTCAGGCGGAGCAAACGGCACCTCGGCGCTCAGGCCAAACGAAAGGTTGCCCCAGCCCAGGATCGCTACCGCGTCAAAACTGTTCCATCGCGCCTGTTGCACCGTCGCCAGCATCCCGCCCATCGAATGGCCTATCCCGACTACTTCAGGACGCCGGATCGGGGGCAACGCCTTGTGCAGAGTTCCGGACGCCATCTGATGGCGCAGTTCGCGCGCCACCATCGCGTTTGCGGCCGCCGCAATCTCGTGTGTGATGGTCAACGGATCTTCCGGAGCGCTGCTTTCTCCCACGCCCAGATGATCGATCGCAACGACCACGAATCCGAGCTCACTCATATGCTGGGCGAAGCTGTACCCGGGGTAGCCTGGAACCTCCAAATGATAGTAGGCCTTGCTATAGGTCCCGCCGGGAAGACAAAAGAGCAGCGGCACGTTACCGTTGATCTTCGCTACCGGCGGCAGGAACAGCCATCCGGCAACGGTATGCTTGCCCTCCAGCGAAATTCGGTTGGTCAGATCAAAACGCAGATCAATTGGCGGCGCAGCAGACATCGAACTCTCCTTCCATGCTTCGAACTAGGCATCTAATTACTGCAAACCCGCAGCCGGTTAAAAGTGCCTGATGCCGGCCCCGCGCCGCACAATGGGTTGTGAGGCTCGCTATCGCTCACGGACTGTGGCAATTTCGAATCATTCGCGCCGGCAACGAGATTCAAGCATGTCGGCGCTGGCTGATGGAGGTTTCACATGGCGGGATTGGTTCAAGGCAAGGTGGCATTGGTTACCGGGGGTGCGTCTGGCATTGGCCGGGCGACTTCGCTTATCTTTGCGCGGGAGGGGGCAAAGGTAGCGGTCAGCGACCTCAATGTGGAGGGCTGCGAGGAAACGGTCGCCATGATCAGAAAGGCCGGCGGCGAGGCTTTCAGCGTCAAATGCGACGTGTCCAAGACTGAACAGGTGCAGGCGATGGTGCGTCAGGTGGTCAAGACCTACGGACGGCTGGACTGCGGGTTCAACAACGCCGGCGTCAGCCCCGCCGGCGGTCGCGTCGGCGAAGTTCCGGAAGACAACTGGGACTTCGTGATCGCGATCAATCTCACCGGCGTGTGGCTGTGTATGAAGTACGAATTGGCCCAGATGATGGCACAAGGGGGCGGAACGATCGTCAACACCGCGTCCATAATGGGACTGGTCGGCGAACGTCAAACCGGTGCATACTGCGCCGCCAAGCATGGCGTGGTCGGGCTCACCAAGACCGCCGCGCTGGAGTACGCCAAGAAAAACATCCGCGTCAACGCGGTGTGTCCCGGCTCGACTAAGACCCCTATGATGATGAAGGCCTTCCAACAGGACCCGCGCCGCGAGGAAGCCTACAAAGCGTCGCATCCGCTGGGCCGGCTGGGCACGCCCGAGGATATCGGCGAAGCGGTGGTGTGGATGTCATCCGACGAAGCGTCATTCGTAACCGGTCTGTCACTGCCGGTAGACGGCGGTTACACCGCACACTAATCGCGAAATAAGCGTCAAGGTAAAGGTGCAGGACTCTAGCACGAGGAAAGGAACCGGCACGAAGGCTGGCGCTACGGAACACTGAGCGGCTTATTCACAGGTGAAATCATGAAATTCGGAACATTCATTGCGCAGACTCCCGGTTTCGATCCGGCCGCTGGCTCGCGCGCTATCGAAGCGTTGGGCTTCGAGTCGGTCTGGCTTGGCGACCATATGGCGCTGCGCGATGACCACGTCGCGCCGTATCCGTATTCACCCAATCAGCGCTACCAGTTGCCGGCCAATTATCCGTTTCCCGACCCGTTCGTGTTTCTGGCGTACATCGCCGCGGCGACCACCCGGTTGCGGCTTGCCACCGGCGTTTACCTGCTGCCGCTGCGCAATCCCTTTACCACCGCCAAGGCAGTCGCAACCCTGGACGCACTGTCGAATGGGCGCTTCATATTCGGGGTCGGGCTGGGCTGGATGTCCGATGAATTTGAGCTGATGGACAGCAATTTCAAGAATCGCGGCGCCCGCACCGCCGAATACCTGGCACTGATGACCGAGGTGTGGAGCAAGCCGATAGTGACTTTTGAGGGCCGCACGATCAAGACCGCCGGCTTCAGCTTTTATCCCCAACCGGTGCAGCAGCCGCATCCGCCGTTTGTGCTGGGCGGCAATACCGACCCGTCGCTGAAGCGGGCGGTACGTGTAGGCGATGGCTGGTTCGGAATCGCAAGCTCACTCGACGAAGCCCGCGACCAACTCGAGCGCCTGGGTAAAATTGAACGCGAAGCGGGCCGCGATCAAAAGCTCGAGCGCAGCCTGTTGCCGACGTGGAATATAAGCGTCGACGACATCAGGAAGCTGGCTGGTCTCGGCGTGGAACGCGTCATCGACGCGGGGTTCTTCGCCACCAACGATCCGCTAGCGCACCTCAAGCAATTTCGCGACCGCTTTGCCGGCGAATTCTGAACTCTGACTATTTCGGCGCGACGGTCATCTGATTGACCGCGTCACGCCCCGCCTGGTCGGCGAACCACACCACCTCGACCAGATAGCCGGGGAAGAGATCGCAATCGTAGTACGCGAACTTTGAACCTCCGGTGTCGCCTTCCAACTCCGGGATCAGTCCGCGCGAGCGAAACGGCTCGACGCCTGGTCAAAGTCGGGAACGAAAAAGCCGATATGATGGAGATCCGGGCCGTTCTTATCGAGGAACTGCCGATAAACGTTGTCACTCTGATCGGGCACGATCAATTCGATGTTGGGGCCGGCGCGGGTGGCGCCGAGCGCGTAGGCGATCGAGAAGTCGCAGGGCCTGCCTTTCATTTTCGCTTTCATCACCGGACGCATCGGCGCTTCCATCAGACCGAAGTGCTTCACTCCCATGACGCGCTTGAACCACGACTGCGCGGCATCCATGTCGCGCACCACGTAGCAGATGTGGTTGAAATAAGGGGCCAGCCCGTCCATCAGGTCCGCCATATTCGGCCTCCGTCTGTTGCTCTCGTGCCAGTATCACAACACCGCCACAGCATCAAAGCAGCCGCATTTTTGCCTGTCACGACCGGGTCATGCATAATGGGCCGCGCGGGCGATGCGCCCGCGGGAGGATCGCGATGGCTTATAGCGAGATTATTTACGACAAGCAGGACAAGGTTGCGCTGGTAACACTCAATCGGCCCGACCGCATGAACGCCATCACGCCGACCATGGTCGAGGAACTCAACGATGCGATGGAGGACGCCGAGCGCGACCCCGCCATTGCTGCGATTGTCGTCACCGGCGCCGGCAAGTCGTTTTGTCCGGGCATGGACATGGGAGTGCTGCAAGCCGCCGCCGAACGCAAGAAAACCGACGAAGCAGACAAACCGGCCTTCAAGACCGACATCAATCACCATTCGGTGTTCGGCTTCATGCTCAAGATGCGCAAACCAATCGTTGGCGCGCTCAACGGCAATTGCGTGGGTATGGGTCTCAGCATGACGTTGTATTTCGATATCCGGATTGCCGGCGAAGGCACGCGCCTGAGCGCTATCTTCGTGCGCCGGGGATTGTCGGTGGAACACGGCGCCAGTTGGTTGCTGCCACGCCTGGTGGGCATTTCGCATGCGATGGATCTGGCGCTGACCGGACGGATCATCGGCGCTCAGGAAGCATTGGCGATGGGCCTCGTGAGCCGCGTGGTACCCGACGACCAGTTACTGGCTACGGCGATGCAGGCGGCCAAGGATATTGCAACCAATTGCTCCCCCACCGCGATGGCGCAGGCCAAACGGATGCTGTGGGAACATCTCACTACCACTTTCCAGGCCGCGACCGACGACAGCACCGCCGTAATGAACAGCATGTTCAAGCAGGGCGACTTCAAAGAGGGCGTGATGGCCTTCGTGAAAAAGCGTCCGCCCAATTTCAAGCCGCTCTAACGGCCGCGACGCGTCAAATCGCACAGCCTGAATGTTAGGAGGGGGCTCAAAAAACCGCCCGGAAATCCCGTTCCGCTGGGATTATACTGGCTGCGTGCGACAGGCGCGCGCTTCTAGCTGGCATTATTTTTTCAAGACCCTGTACAGAGTAAAAAATGACAGGTTGGAAAACCTGTCCCACGAAGCCAAGACAGTTTCTGCGGACCCTGCGATTATCGACACTGCCTTACAAATCAGTTGAGACCAGCCCGCAAAGCGTCTACTCGATGCCGTAGCGTTTGCGCTTGCGCCACAGGGTCGCGACGCTGATACCCAAAGTATCGGCCGCTTCCTCCAGCGTAACCGCGTCGGTGAGCACGCGCCGGATGTGATCGCGCTCGACCTCTTCGAGCGAGGACGAGGCTTCCGGCGCCACGCGCGGAGCTGTCTGCGGCCGGAAAATGCTGTCGGGCAGGTCTTCCTGCTTGATCGTCTCGCCCCGGCTGAGCACCACCGCCCGTTCGATCGCGTTGCGCAACTCGCGCACGTTACCCGGCCATCGATAGCGGCATAGAGCCTGTTCCGCTTCGGGGGAGAACTTCAGTCCGGTGCGGCGGTTGCGCATCGCGGCGGCGGAAAGAAACCGTTCGGCCAGTGACGGGATATCCTCGGCCGCTCGCGCAAGGCAGGAACAGACAGAGTGATCACGTTGAGCCGGTAATATAGGTCTTCGCGGAAGCGCCCGGCGGCGATTTCCTGCTCGAGCTCGCGATTGGTAGCGGCGATTATCCTGGCATCGACCTCGATCGTTGCCGCTCCGCCCACACGTTCGAAGCGCCGCTCCTGCAGGAACCGCAGCAGCTTGGCTTGCAAGGCTACCGACAAGTCCGCGATTTCGTCGAGGAAGACGGTGCCACCGTCGGCCGCTTCCAGCCGTCCGGGCTTGTCTTTGACGGCACCGGTAAAGGATCCGCGGACGTGGCCAAACAACTCGCTTTCCAGCAGTTCCTCCGACAGCGTGGTGCAGTTGACCACCACGAAGTGCCGGGCGCTTCGGGGACTCCAACCGTGAATCTCGCGGGCCAGAACGTTTTTGCCGGTGCCGCTTTCTCCGAGCAGCATGATAGTGGCCTCGCTGACGGCGGCCTGGCGCGCGATATCGACCAGCGCGCGCATCCGCGGACTGCGCGACTCAATCAGCGGCAGCTCTTCGAGCACCTCGCGCAGCACCCGATTTTCGGCACGCAGATTTTTGAGTTCCAGCGCGCGGTCGACCACATGCTGGACCTCTTGCAACGAGAAGGGCTTGCTCAGGTAGTCGCTGGCGCCGGCCTTCATCGCCGCAACTGCGTTTTCAACCGTAGCGTAAGCGGTCATCAGGATGACCGACGCTTCGGGAGCGCGGCGCTTGATTTCCTTGAGCAGTTCCAGGCCGTTCATCTCGGCCATGCGGAAGTCGGTCAGGACCAGATCGAAGCCATCGGCCGCGGCCAATTGCTCCAACGCCATCCGCGCGTCAGCGGCGCTGTGTACCTGATGGCCGCATGATTCGAAGAACGTCTGCAGGCTGCGCCGGATGTTCTTTTCGTCGTCAACTATGAGCAACCTGGCCATCGTAGGTCTCCGCCGGCAACTCCACCGTAAACTCGCTCCCATCGGCGGAACTTTCCACGAATATGCGGCCCCCATGCGCCTGCACGATATCCTTGACTATCGACAGGCCCAGGCCACCGGTTCCGGTCTCCATCCCGTCGGGATTCCATTGCGCGAAACGCTCGAAAATATGATCCCGAATCTGTGGGGCGATACCGGGACCGCTATCGCGCACCCTCAGACGTACCCCGTCCTCCGAACGCTGAGCCGACACGGTTATAGTTCCACCGCGTGGACTGTAGCGTAGCGCGTTTCCCACCAGGTTGGACACCACCCACGAAAGTTTTACCGGATCACCCATGACCTGCAGCTCCGGCCCGCCAATCAGGGTCTCCAGCCGCACCTGCTTCTCCTCGGCCTGAATCCCGAAGCTCTTGACCACCGAACCGACCAGTTGGCTGAAGTCCAACGGCACGCGTCGAATCGAAATCGCCGCGGCCTCGCCGTGGGCGAGGCCCAGCAGGCTGTCCGCGAGCTGGCGCATCCGCGCCGCCTCCTCGCGGATAGTATCGACCAGCTCGCGCTGCTTCGGATCGAGATTGGCTTTGCTGCGGTCGAGCAGTTCGGCGGCCAGTGCGAGCGAAGTCAACGGTGTCTTAAGCTCATGGGAAAGCGTTGCGACCAGGTTGACGCGCGCCCGATCCTTGTCGCGCAGATAGGTGATGTCCTGCAGAATCAGGATGGTTCCGAACGAGGGCCCATCGTCGCCATGTCTGAGCGGCACCGGTTTGAGCAAATAGGTGTGATCGCGTCCGCGCACATGCAGATCCACTTCGACCTGGCGCACTTCGGACGAACCCCGGGTTTCGGAAAGCGCAGCACGGATACGCAGGTAGTGGGGATGGCTGCTGTCGAGGTCGTCGAACGGACTGCCGAGCGCGGCCTCGCGCTCGACGCCCAGGATGATCGCCGCCAGCTCGTTAATGTGCGCGACGGTACCCTTGGGGTCGATCATCACAATCCCGTCCTCGAGGCTTTCGATGATCGCTTCGGTCTTGCTCTTTTCGTAAATCAGGCGGTCGACGTTGAGCTTGTCGAACTCCTCCAGGCGCTCCGCCATCCGATTGAATTCCGAAGCCACCGCCTGCAGTTCGGCGATACGCTGTTCGCCCAGCCGCAGCGAAGGCCCGCGCAGACTAAAGCTGCGCAGACGCTCGGTAAGCTCTCCCAGGGGTTTGGATATGGTCCATGAAAGGGTCCACGACAGTGCGATTCCAATCAGGAACAGCGCCGCCAAGCCACCCGCGTACTCATAGGCCAGCCGCCGGCCCATCAGAATGGCGCGGCTGTTGGCGCGAAACATCGCCTGCTTGTTCATCGCGATAAGGTCGTCGAGCCGGGCTTTAAGCTGCTTGAATTCCGCGTCGCGAGGGGTGCTTGGGTCACGGGCCAGTTCGTCAAAAAGCCGCTGGCCGCGTTGCTGGATTTCGCTCGCCAACTCGCTTTCACCCACCTCCGTGATATCGGCGAGTTCGGTATTGATCCACTTCACAAACTCTTTGCGATTGGGCTCCAACGCCGCGCCGAGTTTGCCATCGTGCTGGGCAAGCTGCGTCGCGGACAGCGCTGCATGCATGTGTTGGGCGGCTTCGATACTGATATAGTTGCGATAAAGCGTAGTGCGAATTGCGCCGCCCAAGCGGTAAACCTTGGGCAGCGCAATTACGCCCAGCACCAAGGCGATGGCCAGCATCAGCAGCGTGCCGTTGCGAATCCTGCTACTTAACGGGGTCACCCTCATTTAGTGGTTACTCCGGCCGGCGCGCCGCAGCACCTTGGCCTATGGACACTATTGTCTACCGCGCCGCCCTGACGCAAAAGGGGCGCGCATATGGGCTTGCGGAATTCTGACATCCTTACGGTAAGCGGCGCCTGTTTTTTCAACCTGGAGTGGGAATGAGCTTCTGCCAGGCCATCGGATACCGCACTGACGATTGGACGGGAGTAGTGGCGCTCGACCCGATACTATCCACCTTACTTGGCGGATATGCCTGGCGCGACAGTATCCGCATGTTCTCTTTTCACCGGCCGCAGGTTTCTTGCCACAACCTTCTTGATAGCCGGGTGCGTGCGCCCGGCTGGCACCGCGTCACATGACGGAATACACGGACCATCCACAAAGGTTTGCACTCGCGCACCATTGGAAAGGCCGCTCATAGGCGCGCCAAATTCATTCAGGGCGGTCACCTTGCCGCAGCCGTCCTCGACGATAAACGCCCAGCCGCATCGCAGGCAGGAGTAACGATGCCGATGGGGTTTGAACCAGCCCGCTTCCTGACCGAGGTCTTCGATGAAGTAATCGTGTCTCATCGCCGCATAACCTCCCAACCCGGACAACCAACGGTCCGACGGTTGCGCCGCCTGCCTGCCCACGCATGCCGTCCCGAGAGACCTAAAAGCCCGCGCGATATTGCTGTAGCAATGCCTGAACGACGGCATGTGTTTACCACCCCGGATCTGGCCGAGCGCCAATTCGCACAGCCCCGACAACTACTCACAGCATGGGACGTGCCGAGGAAAAGAGTGCGGCAAATACGTTACTTTTAGGTGGGCAACAGACGCGGCATTTCAGATTGCACGAAGCGGAATTGCACTTTGTAATATTCTGGCTCCCTCTCCCACAATTCTCCCTGGGAGAGGGTTAGGGCATAAGTGCTAACCCTGGAGCGCGCTTCAGGGTTTAACTAATCGGCGCGGGTTTCGGTGGGGCGGGCGTTCCCGCCATAGACCCAAGCCATGGATGGCGTCGCGGCGGGCAGGGACGCCCGCCCCACTGGCTCGGACTGTTGAGCTCTGGTTCCCTCCCCCACGGAGAATTGTGGGAGAGGGAACCAGAGCTCAGGCTTTCTTCTCGCGCTTGCCGAGACCCACTACTTCGATTTCGAACTCGCGACCGCGCGCGATCAGGTCGCCGGTTACCGAACGATGGCGCAGGCGCGCGCCCAGTCCATGGCGGGCGCGGCCGACGATAATCCGCGTCACCCGCGCGTCGCGGGCGAAGGCGAGCAAGCGCCTCGGTAACGTCCGGGGCCTTGAGCCAGACCGCCTCGGCACCGAGATCGGCGGCCAGCACTACACCGTCGAGCAGAGCGCGAAAGCCACTGTCGGGCGCGCCAGTCTTGTCGCCGATCGTAGTGTCGACATGGACCGCGTACCAGTTGGCGTCCAGCTCAGCAGCCGCTTTGGACGCCTTTCGCAGTAGAATCTCGGCACCCGAAGCATTCGATGAAAGACAAACCATCACCCCTTCACGGGCACGCCCCGGAAAACTCACTACCTTGGCGGTGTTGCTCATTTTTCCTCCTCCACTTCACCGTCGCTTACGACCTGGACGTCGAAGTCGCGGGCTTTGTCAATCAAGCGCCGCATCGTAGAACGATCGAACAGATGGCTGAACAGGCCAGGACGCGTGCGTCCGACCATAATCCGGGTGATGCGTTTGTCGTGGGCGAAGTCCAGGATCGCCTGGACTACGTCGGAAGCCTTCAGCCACACCACCTCGGCTCCGAGGTCGGCGGCCAGGTTGATCGAATCGAGGAGGGTGCGGAAATCGGCCGTGCTGATCTTCTGCGCGGATTCCAGACGGCGTTTCGACATGCACCGCATACCAGTCGATATTGAGTTCGCCGGCGGCGCGGCAGGCCTTGCGCAGGAGCTGCTGGCTGTTGCCCGGACGCGTGGACAGGCACACCATGATGCGCTCCTCCAGCGCCGGGTGCGGGTGCCGACCTCCCTCGCGCTTGACCAGCTCACGCTCCTCACGCTTGCGCCGCTGATCGCGCGCCACTTCGCGCAAGGCCAGCTCGCGCAGGGCCGCGAGATTGGCTGGCTTGAAGAAGTTTTTGAACGCGTTCTCGATCTGCTCGGCCTGATAAATTTTGCCCTCGCGCAGGCGCTGGCGAAGCGCCTCGACCGAGATGTCCACGTCGATAAGCTGGTCGGCGCGGGTCAGGAACGCATCGGGGACGGTCTCGCGGATTTCGACCCCGGTAATGCGCTTGACCACCGGAGCGATACTTTCCAGATGCTGAACATTGAGCGCGGTTATTACGTTAATCCCCGCGGTAAGGAGTTGTTCAACGTCCTGATAACGCTTGCGATTGCGGGAGCCAGGCACGTTGGTATGGGCCAGCTCGTCAACCACCACGTATTCCGGCTTGCGCGCCAAAATCCCGTCGAGATCCATCTCCTTGAGGGTGGCGCCACGGTAAGAGATCTCGCGCAGAGGAATCATTTCGAGATCGTGAATCAGTGCGGCGGTCTCCTTTCGCTGATGCGGCTCGATTAGACCGAGAACCACGTCACGCCCCTCAGCCCGGAGCTGATGCGCCTCTTCCAGCATGCGATAGGTCTTACCCACGCCTGCCGCACCGCCTAGGTAAAGCTTGAGCTTGCCCTTGGGTGATTCGGCTTCCAGCCCCAGGAACGACTCGGGATCGCGGCGCTCTTCTTCGGCCATAAGTCAGGGGCTTTCAGTCGTTCGGGCTTTCCGTTTGCAACTTGTCCCTGGATCCCCTCTCCCTGCAGAGAGAGTTAGTGAGCGAAAACCAATGTCTGTGGCATCAAATATACAAACTCCAGGCACAAGCTTCCATCCGGTGGTTTGCTACTTACTGGCTTGACGGGATGGGGGTGAGGCCTCGTCCAAGGCCAGATTGAGTGCCAGCACATTGACGCCGGGTTCGCCCACGATCCCCATCCATCGTCCACGGGTCGATTGATCAACCAGCTTGCGCACCTGATCCTCGCTGAGCCCGCGTGCCTTGGCAACTCGCGCGACCTGAAGCTGGGCCGCGGCCGGGCTTATCTCAGGATCCAAACCGCTACCCGAGGTAGTCACCAGGTCGATCGGAACCTGCTCAGGAGAGGTCCCCGGGTTTTCCTCGATCACTCCCTTAAGGCGCGATCTTACCGCTTCAATCAGCGCCTTGTTAGTGGGACCCAGGTTCGAGCCCGAAGAGGCGCTGGCGTCGTAGCCCTTGTCCCCCGCCGCCGAAGGGCGATCGTGGAAGTAGCCCGGCGCGACGAAGCGCTGGCCGATCAGCGAAGATCCGACCACCCGCCCGTTGCTGACGACAAGGCTGCCTTGCGCCTGCGCGGGAAACACCACATGGGCGATTCCGGTCATTGCCAGTGGATAAAGCAACCCGGTCAGCACGGTTAATACGATCGTCATCTTGATTGCGACGGCTAAGGAACGCATGGAATGTTCTCCTTCAGGCCAAGTGCAATGCCGAGACCGCCAGATCGATTAGCTTGATCCCGATAAACGGCACGATCACACCGCCCAGCCCGTAAATCAGCAGGTTGCGGCTCAGGATCGCGGCGGCACCCAACGGACGGTACGCGACGCCGCGCAGCGCCAGCGGAATCAGCGCGATGATAATCAGGGCGTTGAAAATAACCGCCGAAAGAATCGCGCTCTGCGGCGTCGACAGGTGCATGATGTTGAGCGCCTGCAATTCGGGATAGCCGAGGACGAACATCGCGGGGATGATCGCGAAGTACTTGGCGACATCATTGGCGATTGAAAAGGTGGTCAGCGCGCCGCGCGTGATCAGTAGCTGTTTGCCGATTTCCACCACCTCCATGATCTTGGTGGGATTGGAGTCCAGGTCGATCATGTTGCCGGCTTCGCGGGCCGCCTGGGTGCCGGCGTTCATCGCGATGCCGACGTCCGCCTGCGCCAGCGCCGGTGCGTCGTTGGTGCCGTCACCGATCATCGCGACCAGCTTGCCCTCCGCCTGTTCCTCGCGAATCAGCCGCAGCTTGGTCTCCGGCGTGGCCTCGGCGCGGAAATCGTCCACCCCCGATTCCTTGGCGATTGCGGCGGCGGTCAGGGGATTGTCGCCGGTGATCATCACGGTCTTGAGGCCCATCGCCCGCAACCGCGAGAAGCGCTCACTGATCCCCTCTTTGACGATGTCTTTAAGGTGAATAACGCCTAGCGCGCGCGCGCCTTCGGCGACCACCAGCGGCGTTCCACCGCTGCGCGCAATACGCTCGACGATTGCGCCCAACTCGGCGGGTACTTCGCCGCCATTGTCCCTGACGAATTTGGTCGCCATGTCGGTCGCGCCCTTGCGGATGCGCCGCCCGTCCAGATTAACCCCGCTCATCCGGGTCTGCGCGGAGAATGCAATGAACTCGGCGTCCTTTTCCGCCAACTCGCGTCCGCGGATGTTGTATTCACGTTTGGCCAGCACCACGATCGAGCGCCCCTCCGGGGTTTCGTCGGCCAGTGACGAGAGTTGGGCAGCGTCGGCCAGTTCCTCGGGCGTGACCCCGGGGACCGGGATGAATTCGGTCGCCATCCGATTGCCCAGCGTGATCGTGCCGGTCTTGTCCAGCAACAGTGTATCGACGTCGCCCGCGGCCTCCACCGCGCGCCCCGACATCGCCAGCACATTATGCTGCACCAGGCGGTCCATCCCGGCGATTCCGATCGCGGAAAGCAACCCACCAATAGTGGTGGGAATCAGGCAGACCAACAGCGCTACCAGCACCGGCAGAGACAGCGAGGTGCCGCCGTAAAGCGCGAACGGATAGAGGCTCACGCAGACCAGCATGAAGATGATGGTCAGGCCGGCCAGCAGGATGCTGAGCGCGATTTCATTGGGCGTCTTCTGGCGCTGCGCACCTTCGACCAGGCCGATCATGCGGTCCAGGAAGGTCTCGCCCGGATTGGCGGTGATGCGCACTTTTATCCAGTCCGAGATCACCGTGGTCCCGCCGGTCACGGCGCTGCGGTCGCCGCCACTCTCGCGGATCACCGGCGCCGATTCGCCGGTGATGGCGGATTCGTTGACCGCCGCGACGCCGGCAATAATCTCGCCGTCGCCGGGGATGACGTCGCCGGCTCGCACCATTACGACGTCGCCACGCCGCAGCGAGGTGGCGGGCACCTTGATTTCGTGTTCGTCGCGCATCAGCACCGCCTGGGTTTCGGTGCGGGTCTTGCGCAGGTTATCGGCCTGGGCCTTGCCGCGTCCCTCAGCCATCGCTTCGGCGAAGTTGGCGAACAGCACCGTGAACCACAGCCATATTGCAATCTGCAGCTCGAAGGCGACCAGGCCGGACTGACCGGTCAAGATGTTGCGGGCCAGGATCAGGGTGACCGCCACGGCGGTGACCTCGACCACGAACATCACCGGATTGCGCGCCTGGATACGGGGATCGAGCTTGCCCAGCGCATCGATCAGCGCGCGTTTTACTATGGTTGATTCCCACAGCGGGGTGGCTTTGCGTTCAGTCATGATGATGAATCACTCTGTTAGTAAGTGCAGGTATCTAATGGTCTTTTCGCTCAGAACAGTTTCCCGTTAATCATCGCCAGATGCTCGACGATCGGTCCCAGCGCGTCGGCCGGGAAAAACGTCAGCGCGGCGACGATCAGGATCACGCCAACCAGTAGCACCACGAAGATGGCGCCGTTGGTGGGGAAGGTGCCCGCGCTTTGCGGCACCGATTTTTTGGCCGCCAGGGAGCCGGCCAGGGCCAACGCCGGGATCATCATCGTGAAGCGTCCGAACAGCATGCTGACGGCCAGCATCCAGTTGTAAAACGGGGCATTGGCGTTGAGCCCCCCGAACGCTGAGCCGTTGTTGCCGCCTGCTTCGCTGAACGCATAGAGGATTTGCGAGAAGCCGTGGGGTCCGGGATTGCTGATTCCAGCCAATCCCGCCTTGGTGACCACCGCAATCCCCGCCGGCAGCAGGATTACGGTGGGGAAGATCAAGACATATAGCATCGCCAGTTTCATTTCGCGGCCCTCGATCTTCTTGCCCAGGTATTCCGGCGTGCGCCCCACCATCAGGCCGGCGATAAACACCGAGAGGATAGCCATCACCAGCATCCCGAACAGTCCCGAGCCGACTCCGCCAAAGATGATCTCGCCGATCTGAATGTTGAGCAGCGGAATCAACCCGCCCAGCGGAGTGAAGCTGTCGTGCATCGAGTTGACCGCGCCGCACGAAGTGTCGGTGGTAATCGTCGCCCACAGCGCCGAATTGACGATCCCAAAGCGCACTTCCTTACCCTCGAAGTTGCCTCCGCTTTGAGTCGCGGTCGCGGCCTGGTTGATTCCCATCGCGGTGAAATTTGGGTTGCCGCGCTGTTCACTCCAGATCGCCACCGTCACACCCATCAGAAACAGGATCGCCATCGCGGCAAACAGCGCCCAGCCCTGGCGCCGGTCGCCCGCCATCTTGCCGAACGTGTGGGTCAGTCCGGCGCTGATTACGAAAATCGCCATCATCTCAAGCAGATTGCTCAGCGGCGTAGGATTCTCATACGGATGAGCGGAGTTGGCGTTAAAAAAGCCGCCGCCATTGGTGCCTAGCTCTTTGATGACCTCCTGCGACGCTACCGGGCCCTGCGCGATTACCTGCTCGGTCCCTTCCACGGTCTTGGCGTGAACGTAGGGACTGAAATTCTGCGGCACCCCTTGCCAGACCAGCACCAGGGTTCCGACCACACAGATAGGCAGCAAAACCCACAATGTGGCACGAGTCATGTCGACCCAGAAATTGCCCAAGGTCTTCATGCTACGGCGCACGAAGCCGCGGATCACCGCGATCGCCACCGCGATTCCGGCCGCCGCGGAGACGAAAGTTGTGAAAGGCCAGCCCCGCCATCTGGGTCAGGTAGCTCATGGTGGATTCACCCCCATAAGCCTGCCAGTTGGTGTTGGTGGTGAAGCTGGCCGCGGTATTGAAGGCAAGATCGGGTGCGGGCGGTCCGAAGCCTTGCGGATTGAGCGGCAGGAACTGCTGCAGGCGTTCAATCCCATAGAGCACCAGCATCCCGACCAGGCTGAACAGCAGCATCGCGGCGGCGTATTCCGTCCAGGTCATCTCGGTGCCGGAATCCACGCCACAAACCCGGTAGATCGCGCGCTCAACCGGCCTTAGTACTGGATCGAGAAAAGTGTGCTCGCGAGGAGAAGACCCGGGCCATGTAGAGCCCGATCGGCACACTGAGGACCGTAACCAGGACTGAGAACAGCCCCACTTGGACAACAGCGTTGGAAAGCATTGGAATTCCGTTTACGTCAGAACTTTTCGGGACGCAGCATCGCGTACACCAGATACACTGTGAGGCCGACGGCCATCACGAGGCCCATCACAAGTTCCCATGGAGTCATAGTTTTTGGCACCCCCAAACGTAAGCGAGTCCAATAAGGAAGAAAATGATCGTGGCGGCGATAGACAAGAGGTCCTGCATGGCAATGCGCATTGTGCAAGTTCCTTGCCGTTGCAAAAATCCCAGCGATTCCTTGCGTTTATCCATACGAGGACTGGGAGTTTTAATTCAGATTGCAAGACCTCGCGCTTTTCAATTTGAAAAGAGCAACAAAGTTGCAGACTGCCACGACATTGCAACAATGCTGCAATGAATTGCGCGTCTGGCCACTCTGCCACCCGTGTATCGACAAGCGACAGATGCATCCTGGCGCAGCAGGTGGGTAGGATGGACCCGACAGCGCGAGCCGCTCAACAAAGGCTGCGGCGCTCAATCGAGTTCGGGAAAGGCGATTATGGAAACTGACAAGCTTGGAGTATCGTGCGCACTGGAACTATCGAGCGGACCCGAAGCGGTGGCTCAGACCCGCAAGATGGAGGAACTCGGCTATGGCACGCTGTGGATCGGAGAAGCCGTGGTCGGACGCGACCCGTTTGCGATGGCGGCTTACCTGCTGAGCCATACCGAACGGATCAAGATTGGGCTGTGCGTCGCCAACGTGTGGAAACGTGAGGCGGCAACCACCATCAACGCGGCTCGAACCCTGGCCGGCTTGTTCGAGAACCGTTTCATCCTGGGTGTCGGCGTGAGTCATCAGAAATTCGTCGACCGCTATGGGATGCATTACGAAAAACCCTACCAGTTCATGCGCGATTATGTGGCCCGGATGAAGGCGGCGCCATTTCTGGGGCCGCGTCCCCAAACGGAATCGCCGCTGCTGATTGCCGCCCAGATGCCGTTAATGATGAAGCTGGCGCGGGAGACTGACGGCGTCTTTGTCGACTTTCGCGCCGCCCGAGCTGACCGCCCGCGCCCGCGCCGTAATGGGGCCGGAAAAGCGCGTTTACGTGATCCAGGCCTTCACCCTCAATACCGATCCGGCCAAAGCCCGCGCCATCGGCCGGCAATACACCGCCTTCTATTCGCGCCTGCCCAATTATCGCAACTGCCTGATGTCGATGGGCTTTGGCGAGGATGACTTCAAGGACGGCGGCAGCGACCGCCTGATCGACGCGATTGTCGCCTGGGGGTCGGAAGAGGCTTTGCACGATCGGCTGGAGGCGCAATTCAAGGCGGGAGCCGATCACGTCAATGTGCTGGCGTTGTCCGACGCCGATGCCGGATCCGGACACTCGGAGCCTGAAGAAACGACATTGCGCGTGCTGGCTCCGAGCTGGAAACGTACCGCGGCTCCTTAGGCTGACGTCCCGACATTGCCGCCGGTCCGCTTGTTTGTGTACTCTGACGCCGACCGGCTCGATTCAGAATCAACGGCTCACAATCGCGGGAGGAAACGGACATGGCGGACTTCAAATTAACCGGTGGATGCTTTTGCGGCAGGGTGCGCTACACCATAACCGCACCGGCGGTCGATACCCATCATTGCCATTGCAGTATCTGCCGTAAGTTTCACGGCGCGATTTTCGTCACGCTCTCGGTGTTCCCGCGCAGCGCGTTTACCTACGACAAGGGCACCGCGAACCTCGGCACTTACAACAGTTCGGAGAAGGTCCAGCGCCATTTCTGCAAAACCTGCGGATGTCCGATCTCGCCGGACCTGGTGGAAAACCCCGACTTGATTGCGGTCGCCACCGGCACGATCGACGACGGCGCTTGGCCGGGCTCGCCCAAGGCGGAGTTGCGCCACGCATTCGCACCGTCGAAAGTCGGTTGGTTCGAGATTGGCGATAAGCTTCCCCAGCACGAGGGCTTGTAGGGTTAACTTTAAGTCCGCTTTCAGTACAGAATCACGCTGCGGATCGATTTGCCCTGATGCATCAGGTCAAACGCGTCGTTGATCTGCGGCAGCGGCAGCTTATGAGTGATCAAATCGTCGATATTAATCCGGCCCTGCATGTACCAGTCGACGATTTTCGGCACGTCGCGCCGTCCCTTGGCGCCGCCGAACGCAGTGCCCTTCCACGTCCGTCCCGTCACCAGTTGGAACGGCCGCGTTGAGATCTCCTGTCCCGAAGCGGCCACGCCGATGATGACGCACGTACCCCATCCACGCTGACAGCATTCCAGCGCCTGGCGCATCAGCTTGACGTTGCCAACGCATTCAAAGGCGAAATCGGCGCCGCCGCCGGTCACATTAACGATATATGGCACCAGGTCGCCGGCCACCTCGCTGGGGTTGACGAAGTGCGTCATTCCGAACTGCTCGGCAATTGCCTTGCGCTGCGGATTGAGATCGATTCCGACGATCATGCCCGCGCCAGCCAACCGCGCTCCTTGGACCACATTGAGCCCGATCCCGCCCAATCCAAAGACCACCACGCGGTCGCCGACCTGAACCTTGGCGGTATTGATCACGGCGCCGATCCCGGTGGTGACGCCGCATCCGATGTAGCAAATCTTGTCAAAAGGTGCGTCCTCGCGGACTTTAGCCAGCGCAATTTCCGGCACCACGGTGAAATTGGCGAAGGTCGAGGTGCCCATGTAGTGATACACGGTTTCGCCGCCGAGCTTGAAACGGCTGGTTCCGTCGGGCATCACCCCGCGTCCCTGGGTTTCGCGAATCGCCGTGCACAAATTGGTCTTGCCCGACAGGCACGACGGACAATTGCGGCATTCGGGCGTATAGAGCGGGATAACGTGGTCGCCCTTCTTGAGTGTAGTAACATTGCGCCCGGTCTCGACGACGACGCCGGCGCCCTCGTGACCCATGATCGAAGGAAACAATCCCTCGGGGTCGGCGCCGGATAGCGTGTAAGCGTCCGTATGGCACACTCCGGTAGCCTTGATTTCGACCAGTACTTCGCCGGATCTGGGACCTTCGAGCTCGACCTCCGTAACTTCCAACGGCGCCCCTGCTTTATGCGCCACTGCGGCCCTGACTTTCATCGCACACCTCCATGAGCGAGCTAAGATGTACCGCTCATCATCGTCGAAAGGAAGGCCCTAAACTCGCCGGTATTATAGCGCAGCTCGATGGTGTCAGCCGATTACATCCGGTCGGAGCTACAATGTACCGTGTTCACGGAATTCCCCTGTCTATCATGGCGGATATGAGCGATGGGAGACCGCCGCGGGGAATCAACCGGCTTACCGCCGGGACCGATTGACTTAAGTGTGATAGAGGAACTCGCCGACGGCAACATTGCCGCGATGGCCGAACTGGTCACGATGTTCAAAAGCCACACTATCGACGCGATCGCCCAGGCGCGGATGGCGGTCGCCGCGGGACAACCGCAGGATGTCGTGCGGATCGCGCACACCTGCATCGGCTTCACGGCATCACTCGGGCTCACCACGATAGTGCCGATTTTGCGCGAAATCGAGCATGCCGCACTCCTCGAACCGCCGCCCACAGCGTGGGCGGAAGAAGTAACCCGGCTGGTGGCAAAATGGGAACAGGATTTCGAGAGAGTTTATAAAGTCCTCCAGTCACGGACCAATCGTTCCGGCGCGCCTTAACTCTGGAATCTCCACGTTTTTTCACGCTAGCCGAAGCCGGAATCGAGATCGTGTAAACCTGCGGTTCGCGCCTATCGGCAAATGCCGGCACGGCCTGCCGCAATACCCGGCTTGTCAGCCATGACCCAACGGAGCACGAACATGACCACTGGTCCACCTCATCTTGCGGCAAATTAGTGAAAACTGCTAATTAGCTTGAGTTGGATGTGTTAGGGCTGTTGGCGCCGCCTCCTGGTAATCTTCGAGGAGCAGCCTACCAAACTTCGCCCACCGGCATTCAAGGGTAGCCAGAGGAGTGTCATGCCTAGCATTCGCGCGTTGATTTTTGCATTAGCCGCAGGAATTCTCCTTGTGGCAGCCGGAATCCGATTAGCCATTCCATCATTCGCGCCGCAAGGCCTAGACTCACGACCGATGGTCCGCTTGCCGGGACACGTGCTGGCCGCCTTCGTCCGCGCCACTGTGATTCCGCCGGTCGACGCGCGGGCCAAAGCGGTTGAGGCCAGGGAGCCGCTAACCCTGACGCTTGTGCTCAAACGCGACGATCAGGCGGGTTTCGAGCGCTACCTGCACGACGTCTACGATCCGCATTCGAAGAATTTCCATCATTATCTGACGCAGAATGAGATCGCCGAGCGCTTCGGCCCAAGCCGTGGCGATTACGATTGGATACAGGCGTATTTACGAGATTACGGCTTCAAACTGATGCAAGGCTCGGTCAACCGTCTGACGCTGACTGTGCGTGGCACCCATGCCGGCGCCGAAGGAGCCCTCGGAACCCAGATTCGCAACTACGAGATCAATGGACACAGGTTTTTCGCAAACGAAAGCGACCCGGCGCTGCCAACGCGATTGGCCGAGCATGTGCAGGCAATAGCCGGCTTGTCGAATCTGCAACGACCACGTCATGCTTGGATCGCCGCCGCAATCAACTGCGCCAGCGCGTACATTAATAACACCGCCTGCCAGGGCAAGGCATTCGGCGGCGGGTCTTTCGATTATTGGAAATGCGTCAGCACGGTATTCGGAAACGACACCTACAATTTCACCACGGGTTGCGTTGTGAAGCCCGGTTCCTCGATATCCATGACCGCGTCAGTTCTCTCTTCGAACCCATCGGTTTCCTGGAGCGGGATCGACGGAACCGGCCAGACCATCGGATTGGTCGAGTTTGATACGTTCGCGCAAAGCGACGTCGTCAACTACCTGGCCTTCTCCGGTCTGCCCGCGGCGCTTATCAGTCAATTGAGCGAGGTACCGGTAAACGGAGGCGTCTCCAGCCCGGGCTCGAACCAGCAGGAAGTACTCCTGGACATCGACACCACTCTGAGCCTCGCTTCTGGAGCCAAGACGGTCGTTTATGATGCGCCGTTTTCGAGTCCGGGTGCGAGCTTTCAGAGCATTCTCAACCAGATGCTCAGCGACAAGGTGACCATCATCAGCAATAGCTGGGCATATTGCGAAAACCAAACCTCCCTTGCCGACGCGCAAAGTATCGACTTGATCTTTCAAAACGCCGCCTTGGGGGGCGTCAGCGTCTTCAATGGAGCGGGCGACAGCGGCAGCACCTGTCTGGATGGAAGCGCGGACACCGTCGCAGTACCGGCGGATTCCCCTAATGCCACCGCGGTCGGCGGCAGTTCCGAGAGCCCCGGACCGTCGTTCACCTACGGACCTGAAGCCTGGTGGAATGACATAGCTACCATTCCGCCTGCCGGTCAGGGCGGCTTCGGGCTGAGCAGTTTTTTTCCGATGCCCGGTTATCAGAGCGGGTTCAATACCACTGGCATGCGCTCGATCCCGGACGTAGTGGTCAACGCCGATCCGTTTCACGGCACAGTGATATGCGAGGCCAGCGCGGGCGGCTGCCCTAACGGTCTGCTTTACGGCGGAACCAGTTACGCCGCGCCGATTTGGGCCGCTTTCACAGCCTTGATGAACCAGGCGCAAGGAAGCAATCTCGGCTTCTTGAACCCACGTATTTACCCGCTAGCCAAGAGCGCCGGCTTCCACGATGCTGCCGCGCTTGGCAGCGACTTCGCGCACGTCGGACTCGGATCGCCCAATGTCAATGCGCTGAGCCTACTCCTGCAGGGCAAGAGCGCAGGCACGCCGAGCGCGGCACTCTCAACCATATCGTTTGGAATTGCGAAGCCGGCCAATGGCATCTCTCCCACTGGTGTATTCGCCGACGGCAAAAACGTCGGATATGTGACAATCCAGTTGCGTGACGCCAACGGGAACACCGTTGGTGGCAAGACGGTCACGCTTTCCGCGATGGCCAGCAGCGTCAAAATCACACCAACGAGCGCGGCTTCCAGCACGGACAACGGCGCTGCAACTTTTCAGGTCACCGATTCCGTCGTGGAAAATGCTTCACTTACTGCGACCGACACCACGGACGGGGTAAAGTTGTCGCCGGTCAGCTTACCTTTTATTGTCCCGCCCGCGGTCTCCGCCGGCCTCGACGCGCTGCCGCCCACGGTAACGGCCGACGGCGTCAGCAGCTCCACGATCACGGTCACGCTCTGAAGGATTCATCGGGGCATCCGACGCCAGGCAAGCTGATCCAGCTTGCGCAAGGTTCCGGGGCATCGCTGATCAAGGGACCGAATCCGCCCGTCACCGATAGCAGCGGACAAATTCAGTTCACCGTAACTGACACCAATAATGAGACCGTGACCTACAGCGCCACCGACGTAACCGACGGCAACTTGCCGTTCCCCACGACGGCGTCGGTTACCTTCAACGACGCGCCCGCCTCCGGATGCGCCAGCGGAATGCCGACACCCGCGCCGGGCTACGTGATAACGCCAGTAGCGACCGGTTTGCCCGCGGGCGATGTGTTCTTCGGCGATATCAGTTTCAGCAATTGCCCGGGCGCCGAGGGTCCAGCCTTTGACGCGGCGGGCAACATGTATGTATCCGATTTCAATGATGGGAACCTCTACAAGTTCCCGTCCGCCGGCGGCGTCGCCAGCCCCAGCACGGAACTGGCCTCGATCGGCGTGACGCTCGACCAACCGGCGTTCTCGGGCAAAAATCTGTGGGTCGTCCGTGCGGCAACCGCTAGCGGAGTCAGCCCCGCCGGATTTTACGAGGTCGATACTTCCACCGGTTCGATCATCAACAACTTCACCGGAATTTTCTGCTCAACTGCCCTGGCCGCCGATCCTCTGACCGGCGATCTGTTCAGTGGAAATCAGTGCAACGGACTTGATGCCAGGCTCCACTTCTCGGATCTGACCGCGCCGCCGACCTTTTCGGTCTACGCCACCATGCCTGCCGATACACCGGGGAACGTCTCGTTCCTGCCCAAAGGCACGATGTATGTGGAAGGCAGCCTGGCGGGCTCCGCCTATGTCGCCGAGGTGAGCGGCACCAACGTCACTCCCACTACAGTGACCCAACTCTCAGGCCTGGCGCCGTCAGGTGGTGGTATTGTCGCGCTGGGCTTTGGAAGCACCGCCCAGTCGCTCATTCTCAATCTTCCAGGAGGCATCTCGCCTAACGGTCAGACCACGCTGGTAGATGTCACCACCAATCCGCCGAGCATCTCTGCGCCACTGACGGTCAATTCCGTACTCGGCGGTACGCTGACGGTAGGCCCCGACGGCTGCGTGTACGGCGCGCAGGGCAACGCGGTCTATAAGCTGAGCAAGGCGGATGGCACCTGTCCGTTTACCACCGCAATCCAGCCTGCATCGCTGGCCCTGACTCCGGCCGCGGTGTCGCCCAATCCGGCTCAAGGGACGGCGCAGACGTTCACCGCAAGCTTCCATTACGTCAGCGCACCGGCCGGCACACCGGTCTTTCTCCAGGTTACAGGCGCGAATCCGCAAACTCAGATGGTGAACTCGGATGCCAACGGACAGGCCTCATTCAGCTATACGGCGGCGTTTGCGGGCATCGACACGATTACTCGCGACCGCTACACTCGGCACCACCAGCCTGACGTCCAATCAGTCAGTCATTACGTGGACCACGGGAGAACACACCAGCTTCCTGACGCTCAACCCGAGCCCGACCAGCGTGATGGTGGGTAAGCCGGTTACGCTGGTCGCCTCGCTCAGCGACGTCTCCGTAACCCCGGCCGTCCCCATCCCGGGCGTCAGCATTCAGTTTATCCTGGAAGATTCGGCCTGTTTCGGGACCACCGGGGCCAATGGCACCGCCACCTGCACTGTGACGCCGACCACTGCGGGGTCGACATCGCTGACCGCTAATTTCTTAGGTAACTCGCAGTTCGTTGCCGCCACTACCACCGTCGGGTTCAACGTCACGGCGCCGCCCACCACAATTCCAACGTTCACGCCGAGGCCGACCGGAACAGCAACCTCCAAGCCCACGCCGACGCCCACCTCGATGCCGACGCTGATTCCTCCAACGCACACGCCAACTCCGACGCCCACGCCCTCCCCGAGCCGCATTCCGACTCCATCTCCAACGCCGACGCCGCCCGAATGTATCGCGACCACGCCAATCCCGACCGTGCCGGTGCCGACGCCGACTCCGCTGCCGGGCCATCCGCGGATCAGTTCGGTGCAGAGTCCGGTGCTCGTCGGAGGCGACCTCATCATCAATGGCAGCGGCTTCACCAAGGGCTCCGAGGTCAACTTCTTCGTCAGCACTTCCAGCGGTCCGGTTAACAAGGGGCCGCTCAAGCCCGACGCCGCAAGCTTTTCTGCTATCAAACTCACGGTCCCGGTTCCGGCCACTATCTCGCCGGGCCAGGGCTTCGTCTCGGTGGTGGTGGTCAATACCGACGAGGACTTCGTCCAGTCCAATCCTGGCTTCGCCCTGCTGCAGGGTTCCGCGGCGGCGGGATTGCCCAGCATCACCGGGCTTGATGGTGATCGGCTGGCAGCCACCAGTCTCGACCCTGACTTCGCCGTCGCCAACGTCGAGACCACGCTGTTGCAGGGCAGTTCGGTAATCATCAATGGCAATGGCTTCGACACCACCAATGGGGTCGCGGTCGACGTGTTCTGCGCCTGTCCGGAAACCGGCGGCAAGCTGAAGACCCAGTTCCTCAATGCCGGCAATGCCGGCCTCAAACCGGATTCGATCACTTTCACTCTGCCGCCGACGACGCCGACGGGGCCGGGGTCGATCATCGTGAGCAACGCGCAGGCGGGAGCTACAGCGCCAAGAGCAACGCGGTGTCGGTGCCGTTGGGGGCGCGGATCAACGTGACCAAAGTGACCCAGAGCGGGAACACTATCACGGTTGACGGGACGGGATTTTCGAGCCTGACGGTAATCAACCTGTTCAACATGCAGGCAGGAAAGACGGTCAACCTGGGCGGACTGAATCCCGCCGGGAAGCCGAAGATTCCGCTTACGCTGGTCAACTCGACCGAGTTCACCTTCACGTTGCCGGCGGACGCCGTTGCGGGACCGGCGTTTATCGAAGGGTTCAATCCGCCGTTCCTGCCCTTTACCAGCAGCGGCAACGACCCCTGCGGCGCGTTCACCCTGAAGTAGCCGCCGAGACTGAAGAGAGAGCCCCCGGCGTCTCAAGAGCTCGCCTCTTGCGGGCACCTGGCACATTCTCCTATCACCAGACAGGCAACTGCCGCGCGCTCCTGATTCGCGCGCGGCGTTGCGCGCAGTATCGAGGTCAAAAGACAAAGGTGAGGATGCCCGATGAAAGCAGCGGTTTTTCGCAAGGTCAATGAGCCCTTGCATATCGAAGATGTCGACGTGGACGCGCCCGGCCCCAATGAGGTCGCGATACGCACCGCCGCCTGCGGCGTATGCCATAGCGACCTGCATATCGTGGATGGCCACATGCCCTGGAAATCTGCCGCCGTGCTCGGACACGAGGCGGCAGGGATCGTGACGGCAGTCGGCAGTCAGGTGACTTACGTTCAGCCCGGCGACCGCGTGGTCGCGTGCCCCTCCCCATTCTGCGGCAAATGCGCGAAGTGTCTGACCGGCAATCCGCATCTGTGCGCGGACCGCGCGCGATTGCAGCGCGGCGTCAACGACAAGTCCCGGCTATCGAGCAAGGGCGCACCGCTGGCGCAGTTCGCCGATATCGGCGGTTACGCGGAGCAATTGCTGCTGCATGAAAACGCCGTGGTCAAGATTCCCGATGAAATGCCGTTGGACCGCGCCGCGCTGATCGGATGCGGCGTCACCACCGGGATGGGCGCGGTGCTCAACACCGCCAAGGTACCCACCGGCGCCAGCGTGGCGATATTCGGCGCGGGTGGCGTGGGTCTGGCGGCGATCCAGGCCGCCCGGCTGGCGGGCGCGTCGAAGATCATCGCCATCGATTTGCTCGAGAACAAACTGGCGGCGGCGCGGCGGATGGGCGCCACCCACACGATCGACGCGAGTTCCCAGGATCCGGTCGCCGAGATTCGCAAACTAACCGGCGGCGGCGCCGACTACGCCTTCGAGGTTATCGGAATCAAGAAGGTGGTTGAGCAGGCGTTAGCCTGTATCGGCGCCGGCGGCACGGTGGTCAGCGTCGGCGTAGTGCCGCCAACCGATCCGATCTCGGTCCGATGGATGGACCTGTTCATGGAGAAGAAGCTGACCGGCAGCAACATGGGCTCCAACCGCTTCCGCATCGATATCCCCCGCTATGTCGATTTCTACCTCCAGGGGCGGCTTAATCTCGACGACATGGTGACGCGCCGCGTCGGCCTGGATGAAGTCAACGAAGCGTTCCGCGCGATGACCGCCGGCGAGGTCCTGCGCTCAGTGGTGGTCTTCGAGTAGCAGTGACGTTGCGTCTCGCATCGATTATGCCGCGCCTCGACGTTCAGATTAGCGGGGCTGTTCATGATGCGGCGAAATGCGCTAAACCAATCGTTGGGGCCAACGCTGGCGCGCCGAATATGGGAATCCAGGCACGTCCGCACAGACAAGTCATCAAAGAACGGGGAAGGTGTAATGCCGGAAAAAGCGCAAGCATGGCGTCAGGAAACCGTCCACGCGGACGGCTGCGATCTGATTGTGATCAAGGGCGGCAAAGGCCACCCGCTGCTGGTCCTGCATGAAGAGATGGGCCATCCGGGATGGCTCAAATGGCACACGGAGTTGGCTAAGGAGCACGAGCTGATCATTCCACTGCATCCTGGTTTCGGCGCCACGCCGCGCGCCGAATGGATCTGGAACATCCGCGACCTGGCCGGCTTTTATGCGCGCTTCATTCGCGAGCAGAAGCTCAATCCAGTCGACGTGATCGGATTTTCGTTGGGCGGCTGGGTCGCCGCCGAGATGGCGGCGAACAATCAGGAGCAGTTCAAGCGGATGGTGCTGGTGGGGCCGGTGGGAGTCAGACCACCTGAAGGCAAAGGCGAAATTCTGGATATCTTTCAGCTTATGGCACCGGCCCAATTAGCCGCTACGGTGCTGGATCCAGAGAACACGCCCGAATTCGATCAACTCTACGGCGGCATTGGACCCCAGGCCTTCGAGCTGTGGGAAGACGCCCGCGCCGAAACCGCGCGCCTGGCCTGGGTGCCGTACATGCACAACCCGAGCCTGCCCCATCTGTTGGCCGTGATCGACAAGCTACCGACGTTGCTGATCTGGGGGCGCGAGGACCAGGTATCGCCGCTGGGCGCTGCCGAGGCTTACAAAAGTGCGATCGCAGGTTCGAAGCTGGTCGTGCTTGATAAATGCGGGCATCGGCCGGAAATCGAGAAGAACGCGGAATTTCTCCGCGAAGTCAAAGCGTTTTTAAGCTAATTCTCCAGAGGGAGGAATCGCAGTGCATTTAGCGTACTTTACGGAACGCCCATACCGCGCCGCCAATTACGACCGGGTGGTTGAGAAGGGTTACTTCGGAACCCCCAACACGATGTTCGATCCGGCCAAGGGCTACGAATTTTATCACGAGTACCTGGACGAAAAGGTGCTGTGCGAGGAGTTGGGCTTCGACGGCGTCGCGCTTAACGAGCATCATGACACGCCTTTCACGATGGGCGGGGTGATGGACGTGGAAGCGTCGATCCTGGCGCGCATCACCAAAAAGGTCAACATCATCCTCATCGGAAACCCGCTGCCGCTGGGTAATCCGCTGCGGCTGGCCGAGGAACTGGCGATGATCGACGTCATCTCCGGCGGCCGGCTGGTCACGGGATGGGTTCGCGGCGCCGGCAGCGAACAATTCGCGCTCAACGCCAACCCGGCCTACAACCGGGAGTATTTCAACGAGGCTCACGACTTTATCGTCAAGGCTTGGACCCAGCCCGGCCCCTGGCGCTACGAGGGCAAGCATTTCCATTACCGCTTCGTCGATCCCTGGCCCTTGCCGATGCAAAAGCCGCATCCGCAGATGTGGATTCCGGGCCTTCTAAGTCCCGAAACCGCGCTGTGGTGCGCCGAAAAGCGCTATCCCTATATCGCGTTGGCGACCTTCCTCGAGCCGACCCTGGAACTGTGGAATATCTACCGCGACAAGGCGGCCCAAGAGGGATACCAGGTCGGACCGGAGAATTTCGGCTACATGCAGAAGGTCTACGTTGCTGACAGCGAGGAGAAGGCGTACGAGATCGCCAAGCAGGACATGTTCGGCGGCGCGGGAACCGGCTACAGCCTGTTCGCTCAACCGGCGTTCAATTTTCCTCCGGGCTACAATTCCAAACTCGCCACCCGGCGGATCGCGGTCCAGTTCTCGGATCCGAACAAGAAGCGCAGCAGCTCTCCCTTCCAGGGCGGAGCTGCCGCCAGTTCTCCGCTGACCGGCGGGGCCACCGAGTCGGGACGCGCTGGGGTATCAAACGCTCAGGTCGATCAGCGTTCAAAGATCTGGCAAGAAGCCAAGGTCGACGTCGAGACCACCAGAAAAGCGATCTTCGATTCCTTTCCTGAAGTGGTGAAAACCTTCGGCATCATTTGCGGCACGCCCAAGACCGTCATTCCCAAACTGCGAGTGGTCATGGATACGTTGCGGCCCGGCATTTTCATCCTGTGGCAGAATGACGGCCCGATCAGCCGCAAGGACCGTGAGAACAACCTGAAGCTGCTCTCCGCCGAGGTCATGCCCGCCGTGCGCGAATTTGGCAAGGAATTCAACCTGACCTCGCCATTCGAGGTCAAGCCGGGGTCGCGCAAGCTAGCCTCCCACGGCAAGCCCGAATCAGTGGGCTCGGCCGAGCCTTGGGATGCCTGGCGCTCCGCGCATCCGTAAGCGGCCCGGCGATTCATGATAACGCGCAAACGGGCTCCGCGCATGAGCGGAGCCCGTTTGCGTAAACCGGCGGTCACGCACGCCATCCCGTCTACGGCCTGCCGGCCGCCGATACAATTAACGCGTGATGCTCTGCTAGGGCGCAGGCGGATTTTGCTGCGTATCCGTGTTTGATGCCGGCGTTATCGCCGGAGGCGACGATTCAGCTTCGTCCGCGACAGAGTGGGAACTGACTCGCGTAACCTTCACGCGACCCGCACCCTTATGGGTAAGTCCAATTTTTTGAGCCGCGCGCTTGGAGAGATCGAGGCTCCGGCCATGAACAAACGGACCTCGATCATTGATGCGCACCTTTACTGAGCGACCGGTGTCAGGGTTGGTCACCTTCACCGTGGAGCCAATCGGCAAAGTGCGCGACGCTGCCGTAAGACTATTCGGATTGTAACGCTCGCCGTTGGCGGTTGAGTGACCAGCAGTGCCGCTGCCTTGATAAGAGGCTTTGACCGTGCTTGATGGCGCCGATCTCGTTTCAGGAATTGCAGGCAAAGGTGGCGAGGGTGGCGGCAGAGCGGCAGGCAAAGGCGGCTGCGCAGCGACTGGGGGTAGTAGGGGCTCTGGTTGCGATACCGTTTTGGTGGCACAAGCTGTTAGAAACACTGCAAGGCCAAGGGCCGGCGCCACACTCAACAATTGGCGATTCAACTGGAGGATCGCGCCTAATGTTTTTGGGAACGGATTGCTCACACACATGATCATAAATGAGATCCTGGATTTTTCTTCACAGACATCTCGACACCTCTCTGTACTCTCCCCTTATGTGTACCATTGGAGTAACCGAAGAAGGTTAAAAAAAGATCCTCGCGACATATTCTGGTCCCCGCTCCGTTTATGGAGTGCTATCGACTTTATCTTCTATTTTAGGGATTGGGGTCGGGAAAAGAGGCGGTGACTGATACCGTTCAGACAACACCGGGGCATTGGCGCACAATGATGAATCTACACATGCGGCGTTAGCGCAGGCCGCGCGTATGCTAATTGGATGGATCTCTCCGGTTCTTATGTAGCCTATCTTTCCCTCTGCTCAGATAGCTAAATGTCGGAGTGGAAATCGGAATAAGTGTTCTCGTGCGCACACTTATCCTGGAATACCCATTGCTTCGCGCCCTTTTCTATTTCAAGGACTTACAAACTACGACGAAAATACCTCGCGCGCGTGATTGCTGTCGTTATACTCGCGGAACCGCTCGATTTTGTCTCCGCGAAAGATACATAGAAATGGTACCGATTGTTGTAATGCTTTCCGTTGGCCACTGTGGTGTCCGACTCCGCCTGGATTGCAACATGGGGCCCTTCGCAGATAACCGTGCCGATTTTCATATTCAGACCCTTGGGAAACATCTGCTTCATGCCCTGACCGAAAGCGCCTAGCAGGTCGGATTTCTTGAACGATGAAGGCATCCCGGGTATCCGCGCCATCACCTCGAATTCGAAATCGTCGGTCAACAGCGGTCCGAGTTCTGTGACCTTGCCTTCGTCGATCGCCTTGATAAATTTGAGCGCCGCTTCTTTTTGTTCTGCCGGACTCATTCTCCATCTCCTTATTATGCCCGTGGTTCGGATAAACTATAACGAGCTTTGCCCGATTATCGCCGTCCGTCAACTTTCCCTTCGAACGGATGGTTTCTTCGCTTCGGCAGAACAACACTTTTCACTTCCCTTTCAGGTCAGCAGGCGTGAAGATGAGGGCGAGCGTCCGATTTCGTTGGCAAAGGAGACTTTGGACCGATGGGCAACGCCGCGAACCAGCCGGAAACGAATCCTTTCGAATTGACGCGCGATGAGACTGCCGGGCTAATCAATGACGCGCACGGATGCGTGGTCACCTGGGCGCGGCGCGATGGCCATCCCGCGGCCGCCTACGTAACCCACGTGGTCGTGGACGGCGAGGTTTATATCACTTCGCGCGAAGGGCGGGCCAAGAACGTCGCCCTGCGGCGCGATCCACGCACGGCAGTGGTGTTCGAGGTACCGGGCCGCGGCGGCGTCACAGTCCTCGGACGCGCCGAATTCAGCGACGATCCAGGCCTGCGCCGGCGCATCATGAACGCGATGGCTGACCGCGCGAACTATCAAGGCGCCGTGCGCGAGACGTTTATCCGCAATCTGGATTCTCCCGGCCGGGTGGTAATCCGGATTGTTCCGGAGAAATACGCCAGCCGCAATGAACGCACCGCGCCCGCGGCTTACGGTTCCACCCAGGGGATGCCGTCGAATTACCGCTGACGCGTTTTCAGATCCGCTTTTGAATGCTACTTACTAGCCCGGGAGGACAATCAGCGATGTCACTGCAGCAACTCGAGTCCCTTGTACAAAAGATCAAGTCCGCTCCGGTCGATCCTACCGCGAGCCTGGGCCGCAGGCGCGGCGCGATGGAAAAAGCCGCGTTCCGGCTTGATGCCGATATAAAGGCCGAGCCGGTCAACGCCGGCGGCGTGCCCGCTGAGTGGATCACAGCGCCTGGCGCCGATCCGGGCCGCAACGTGCTCTATCTGCACGGCGGCGGCTACATGATCGGTTCGATCAAGACCCATCGCTGCCTCGCCGGATGGATTTCACGCGCGGCGCAGGCGCGGGTACTCATCATAGACTATCGGCTGGCGCCGGAAAATCCTTGTCCGGCGGCGGTCGAGGACGCGGTCGCCGCCTACCGTTTCATGCTTGATTCCGGCGTTAACCCCTCGCGCACCGTCGTTTCCGGCGACTCCGCGGGCGGCGGCTTGGCCGTCGCTGCGCTGCTGGCAATCCGCGACGCGAAACTGCCGTCGCCCGCGGCCGCGGTCTGCCTGTCTCCCTGGGTGGACATGGAAGGGACCGGCGAGTCGATGAAGACCAAGGCCGCGGTCGATCCGATGGTGGGCAGCGGCAACCTCGGCGAGATGGCGGCCGCTTATCTGGGCGGCCAGGATCCCAAAACTCCTCTTGCCTCACCGCTTTATGCCGACCTCAAGGGTCTGCCGCCGATGCTGATCCAGGTCGGCACTTCCGAGGTGTTGCTCGACGACTCCAGACGGCTCGCCGAACGTGCCCGTCAGTCCGGGGTCGAGGTCGTTTACGAACCGTGGGAGAACATGATCCACGTCTGGCAGATTTTCGTGCCGATGCTTGATGAAGCCAAGCAGGCGGTCGCCCGGATTGGGGAATACGTCCGCGCCAAGACGCCCTAGCTCGCTTACCGCTCACGCTCGTGACTGGGTATTGCAGTCAAACTTAGGCCGCGAGCGTGAGCGGATGTTGGCGCTTTCCGTCCTCGCTTCCATCGGTTCGGAGCCAACGCGAATGACCCATGAATCAGAGGTGCGTTAGTGAAGTCAGAGCCATCGCCATCGTATCTGGTTCGGTCCCGGCTCGATCATCCGGTGATCGACTCCGACGGCCATTTCATCGAGTCGGTTTCGACTTTTCTCGATTACCTCAAGTCGGTGGCCGGCGTGGGCGTGGCGAATCGGTTCCATGCCGTCTGGACGCAATCGCATATCGTCAATCTGCCTTGGTATCAGCTCACGCCCGAACAAAGGCGCGACCAGCGCGCGGTCCGCGCACCCTGGTGGGCCCTTCCGACCACCAACACCTTGGACCGCGCCACCGCGATGTTTCCCAAGCTGCTGTATGAACGTCTGGACGAAATGGGACTGGACTTCTCCGTGCTCTATCCCGGATTGGGGTTGGCGGCCCCGGCTTTGGACGATGACGAGGTTCGCCGGGCTTCATGCCGCGCGCTGAACAATCTCTACGCCGACATGTTCCGCGATTTCGGCCGTCGCCTGACGCCGGTCGCCGTCATCCCGATGCATACCCCGGCGGAAGCGATCGAAGAGCTGGAACATGCCGTAAATGAGCTCGGATTCAAGGTCGTGGTGATGGCCAGTTACGTCAAGCGTCCGATCAAGGCGGTCGAACGCGACTATCCCGCGGCCGTACCGTACGCCTTCTGGCTCGACACCTATGGCTTGGACAGCGAGTACGACTACGATCCGGTTTGGGCGAAATGCGTCGAGCTGAAGGTGGTGCCAACTTTTCATACCGCGGGTTACGGATGGGCCTGGCGCAATTCCATCTCCAACTTCATGTTCAATCATATCGGCCATTTCGCCGCGTCAGCGCGAGGGTCTGTGCCGCTCCCTGTTCATGGGCGGAGTCACTCGGCGTTTCCCCGAGCTGAATTTCGCGTTCCTGGAAGGCGGCGTCGGTTGGGCGCGCAGTTTGTTGAGCGACATGGTGGGACATTGGGAGAAGCGCAATCCAAAAGCTATCGGCAACTACGATCCGGCCAATCTCAATCGCGAGCAGCTTATCGACCTGAAGGAACGCTACGGCGGACCGTTGACCAGGGTGGAAGGAATGGAGCTGTGGTCGGGCAGCCGCGACGATTACGCCAACCTCGATGAATGGGCGCCGTGCCGAATCGAGTCCCGCGAGGATGTCCGCAACCTGTTCGTACCCTGCTTCTATTTCGGCTGTGAGGGCGACGATCCGATCACGGCGTCGGCTTTCGATACGCTGAGAAATCCCTTCGGAGCGCGCCTCAACGCCATTTACAGCTCCGACCTCGGACATTGGGATGTCGTCGATATGACCGAAGTGACTTCAGAAGCCCACGAACTGGTCGATCACGGGCTTATCTCCGAGAACGACTTTCGCGACTTCACTTTCACGAATCCGGTCAATCTATGGACCCGGTCCAATCCGGGCTTCTTCGCCGGAACTGTCGTTGAACAGGAAGTAGATCGACTGCGGAGAGCCTGAACTATGCCTTACGACATCGTGATTCGCAACGGAACTGTGGTCGACGGGACCGGCGCGCGCCGGCGCCGCGCCGACGTGGCGATTGAGCAAGGCAGGATCGCGGAGATCGGCAAGGTCAGCGACGGCGCGCGCCGTATTATCGACGCATCCGATCTGATTGTCGCGCCGGGCTTTGTCGATCCCCATACCCATTACGACGCTCAGATTTGCTGGGACCCGCTGGTCACCTGCGCGTCATGGCACGGCGTCACCAGCGTGGTGATGGGCAACTGCGGGGTGGGAATCGCGCCATGCAAACCCAACTTTCGCGAAACCGCGACCTGGGATCTGGTCAATGTCGAAGGCATTCCGTTCGACGTGCTCTCCAAGGGCATCCGTTGGGAATGGGAAAGCTTTCCCCAGTTCATGGACGCGGCAGCTCGCCGCGGCTCCGCGCTCAACCTCGGCTTCTTCGCTCCCCTCACTCCATTTCGCCATTACGTGATGGGCGAGGATTCGATGCATCGGGCGGCGCGCCCCGAGGAAACCGCTCAAATCAAGCAGCTCATCAAGGAAGCCGTAGCCGCTGGCGCCGTTGGTTTTTCCACCACCAACGTACGCCAGCATCTGGGCTACAAGAATCTGCCGATCGCCTGCCGACAGGCCAGCCCCGAAGAGTTCACGGCCTATGCCAACGCACTGCGCGAACTCGGCAAAGGGCACGATCGAAATCCAGTTGACTCAGGAGTTTTCCTCGATCTCCGAGGACGAATACGCCTTTCTCGACCTGCTTTTGGCGCAGAGCGGCAGGCCGGTAACGTGGGGCGGCATCGCGCCGCTGCGGCGCGATATCGACAAATGCATGCAGCTCCTCGACCACGTCGAACCGTTGATTCAGCGCGGCGGCATCCCACAGATCCCGTCTCATGCGGCGGTGATTTATCTGGACCCGCGCAATCCCCAAATCATGGCCAGCATGAATTCATGGAGCGGCCTCTTCAATCAGCCGCTCGAAGAGCAGATGAAAATCTATCGATCGCCGGGCTTCCGCGCCGCGTTTCGCGAGGATCTGAAAAAGCCACAAATCTTCACCGGCAATTGGGATCGCGTCAAAGTCATGGCGGTGACAAACCTGGCAGCCAAAGCCGCGGAGGGGAAATCGGTCAAGGAAATCAGCGCGGAACGCCGATCAGGATCCGCTCGATACGTTCCTGGATTTCGCGCTCGAAAACCGTCTCGATATGCAATATCTGCTTGCAGGAGTATGGCGATGAATTAGTAGGTCCCCTGCTGGCCGACGCCCGCACGATGATTGGCCTGGCCGACGGGGGCGCCCACGTGGATATGATTTGCAACGCCGATTACCCCTCATTCCTTCTGGGACACTGGGTGCGCGAAGAGCAGCTGCTAAGCCTGGAGCAGGCGATCCGCCGCATCACGTCGCATCCCGCCGATGTCCTGGGGTTTCCTGAGCGCGGCCGGTTGGCGCAGGGGCTGCCTGCCGACGTAACGATTTTCGACCCGGCCGCGATTGGTTCCAATCGCCGCGCGCAGGCAAGTCATGATCTTCCCGGAGGCGGCTTCCGCTTCACGATGCCGGGCCGCGGAATCAACTACACAATAGTAAATGGGCAGATCGTATATGAAAACGGGACGCATACGGGCGCGCTGCCGGGACAGGTGCTGCGCTCGGGCGTATCGAGAGCATCGCCTGCATTTTGACCAGTTCGAACCCGGCAGCAAAATAATGTACCTCGCAAAAGTCAGAAACCCTCATCCTCCCCTCTCCCTTAGAAATAAAGGGAGAGGATACAGAATGTCTGGAGAAAGTATTTTTGTACCCTCTCTCTTCTAATACAAGAGACAGTCGATAAATGGTTTGCGGTGTGCAATGCGGCGGTTTTCTCATGCGAGGGCTTGGGTTTGTGCCCTCTCCCTTTAGTGTAAGGGAGAGGGTTGGGTGAGGGTTTTCTGGAATTCTAAAAGAATCGACTTCTCGTCGGGAACAAGCGTCTGACTATTCGGAGAAAGTACAACTGAGAGCATCCTATGGCTTATATCGTCGGAGTTGATATCGGTGGGACCTTTACTGACTGTGCCGTATTCGATTCGGATACGGGTTCGTTCATTACCGCCAAAGCCCCCACTACCCCTCGCAACCCGGCGCAAGGCTTCTTCGACGCGATACAGGTCGCGGCACAAGCGACCGGTCTCAGCCTGGAACAATACCTGTCGCGAACCTCAATTCTGGTTAACGGCACCACGGTCGGCACCAACGCGATTGTCACCCGCCGCGGCGCGAAGGTCGGATTGCTTGCCACCAAGGGGCATGGCGAGGCGATCCTGATCATGCGCGGCGGCGGGCGCACCAAGGGGCTTGGTGTCGACGAATTGTTGTATGTGCCCGGCACTCAGAAACCGCCCCGAATAGTGCCGCGAGACTTTATCGAGGAAGTAACCGAGCGGGTCGACTACACCGGTGAAGTGATAGTCGAATTGGACGAGGAGGCCGCCGAAGCCAGCATCCGCAGGCTGGTGGACAAAGGCGCCGAGGCGCTGGCGATTTGTCTGCTGTGGTCGTTCGCCAATGCGTCGCATGAGCAGGCGCTCAAACGTATCGCCCAGCGAGTCGCGCCGGGCGTGTTCGTAAGCTGCTCATACGAAGTTTCTCCGGCGATCGGCGAGTACGGGCGCACGGTGGCTACCGTGATGAACGCTTATATCGGCCCGCTGATGAAGCGGTACGTCGATGAGATCGAAGGACGGGCGCGCGGGCTCGGACTCGGCTCCGGCGTGTTATTCGCGCAGTGTGTGGGCGGATGCGTTCCGGCCAAAGACGCCGCGGCGGTGCCGCTCTATACGGTCGACTCGGGACCGGTCAGCGGCGTGGCGGCCTCCAGCGTCCTGGGCCCCCAGATGGGATATCCCAACATCATCACCACCGACATGGGCGGAACCACCTTCGACGTTGGCATCATCTCCAATGGAACTGCCCTGACGCGCAACGAGACCGTGCTTGAGCAATACGAGATGTCGCTGCCAATGGTTGACGTAGTGTCGATCGGCGCCGGTGGCGGAAGTATCGCCTTCATCGACCACGGCAGCGGCATGATGCGAGTCGGCCCGCGCAGCGCGGGCGCCGATCCCGGACCGATGTGCTACGGACGCGGGGGCAACGAACCCACGGTAACAGACGCCAATGTGGTGTTGGGGATCATCAATCCTGATTATTTCCTGGGCGGTCAACAGCGTCTGGATACGCAGGCGGCGCGCGACGGAATTGGCAAACTCGCCGCCCAGTTGGGGCTCAGCCGCGAGCAAACCGCCGCCGGCATCTGCCGTATCGTCGATACCAGGATGGCGGGAGAAATTCGCCGCCTCACGCTGTTTCGCGGCTACGACCCCCGTGAGTTCGTGGTCTTTGCCTTTGGCGGCGGCGGTCCCACCCATGCCGGGATGTACGCCACCGAACTCGGCGTCAAGCAGGTGATCGTGCCGCTGCGCAATACAGCCGCGGCGTGGTCAGCGTTAGGCGCCTTCGCCGGCGGTGTCGTACATCTGTTTGAAGCCAACGAGTATCTGCGGGAACCGATGGATCCGCGAGTGCTTAACCGGGTCTTCGGCGAGATGGAGGACAAGGCCCGAAGTCAGCTCGCCGATGAGGGCTTTACGCCGGAACAGACCGTCTTCGAACGGTCGATCGGGATGCGCTATGGGGCGCAGGTCTCGTATCTGGAGATCCGAACGGCCCGCGAGGAAATGGACGAGGCTCGGGTCGATCAGCTTCTGAAGGACTTCGAGTCGGTTTACGCGCAGCGCTACGGCGAAGGCGCAGGCTATCGCGAGGCCGGTATCGAGGTGTTGAGGCAACGCGTGCGGGCCGTGGGCCTGCTTCCTTCGATTGAATTGGCGCGCCAGAAGAGAACGCGCAAGGGGCCGGAATCCGCGCTTAAGGGCGAACGGCCGGTTTACTGGGGCGAACTCGAACGCTTCGAGAACACACCGATCTATAATGGCGATCACCTCATGCCGGGCCACAAGCTTGAGCGGGCCCGCGATAATCGAGCTGGCCTACACCACAGTGCCGGTCCGCCCCGAGCAATCCCTGGGGATCGACAATTACGGCAACCTGACCCTGAAGGTCGGCTAATCTTAGGAGAATGCCGAGATGTCATCTGAAGAGTACCAACTGGTTGACAGCGGCCATCGCTACACCGAGCCCTTTGACGTAAACACCGACCGCTGGGACGGGCGGACGCTGGACTATGTTCCGCGCCAGCAGCTAAGGATCAGCAAGAACCTCAAGCTGCATACCGAAACCGCGACCGCGTTCGACCCGATCACATTCGAGGTAATCCGCAACGCGTTGTGGACTATCAACGAGGAACACGCCGACACTATCCACAAGGCCTCGGCGTCGCCAATCATCGTGTTCTCCCATGACCTGAACTCCACTATCCAGACCGAAATTGGCGAGCCCGTGATGTTCGCGCCTTACGTGCAGTACTTCGCCGGCGTATCGGACCTGGTCGTGCAATGGACGCTGGAGAACCGCAGCGCTAACCCCGGAATTTCCGACGGCGACGTGTTCTTCCAGAACGATCCCCTGATCGGCGCCAATCATCAGATGGACGTGCAAACCTTCGCGCCGGTATTCGTCGACGGCAAGCTATTCTGCTGGACCTTCAATTCCCTACACGTGCGGGATATCGGCGGGATGGAGCCGAGCAGCCAATGTCCGACGGCGCAGGAGATCTTCGCCGAAGCCACGCCGATTCCGCCGATCAAAATCATGGAGCAAGGCAAGCTGCGCCAGGACGTCGACGACATGCTGCGGCGCCATTCGCGCCTGCCCGACCTGATGGCGCTGGATTACCGTTCGCAACTGGCCGGCATCCACGCCTTCCGGGTGCGTATCCTCGAATTGGTCAAACGCTTCGGCCCGGCAACGGTTAAGGGCGTGATGCGCAAACTGGTCGACGACGCCAGCCGAACGCTTGTCGGAGCGGCTGCGGCGGCTGCCCGACGGCACCTGGCGCGACATCAAGTTCATCGCCGGATGCTCCACTGGCGACCGCAAGGCGCATCGCATATCCCTGACCATGAAAAAAATCGACGACCGGTTGATCTTCTCCAACGAAGGCACCGAGGCGCAATTCGGTTCCGTCAACTCCAGTTTCGCCGCGTGGCGTGGAGCAATCGCCTGCGCGATCCAGCAAATGTTGACGTGGGACCATCGTTTCTGCATGGGAGCCGTGCTGCGGCATTGCGAGTTTCATCCGGTACCGGGCACGCTGACCTGTATCAATCGCAGCGGCGCGGTATCTACCATGCACGCCCCGATTGCGACCATGGGGCAAGGCACCAGGATTATCTCCAAACTGATCTCGTGCGATCCGGAACTCAAAAAGATGATCATGTCGGGCGGCGTCGGCGGATCGAGCTGGACCACGATGGGTGGCATCGACCAATACGGCCAGCCGGTCGCCACCGTAACTCTGGATGAGATGGCGATCGGGATGGGCGCATTCTCGTTCAAGGATGGCATCGACCAGGGCGGCAATTACATCATTCCTAAAGCGGAGGCCGGTGACTGCGAGGTGTGGGAGCAGGCGATTCCCGTGCTTTATCTGTACCGAAGAGAGTTCGCGGGGTTCGGACACGGCAAATATCGCGGCGGCGCCGGCCTGGTGCTTGGCTGGGTCGGGACATCGAACCAACGAGCAGTTCATAACCGGGATCAGCACCGCCGGCGGCCTGCCGTGCCAGGACGGATTATGGGGCGGCCATTGGGGCCATCAGGGATTCTTTTTCGGCAAGCAGGACACGGATATTCGTGGAGCGTTCGCGCGCAAATTCCTTCCCGGCTCCACGCAGGAACTCGACGAATTCGCGCACCTGCAACGTGTGCCTGCCCAGAACCGTGGGCGTGCGGCTGCTCGAAAACGACGTTTGGGTAATGAACATGAACAGCGGTGGAGGTTACGGCGATCCGATTAAACGCCCGCCGGCGCTGGTCCTGGACGACTTCCACGAAGGCTTCGTCAGTCGCGGAACATGGCACGGCGGGTCTATGGAGTGATCCTCAATGACGGCGTAATCGACGAGGCAGCCACGGCGGCGAGGCGTCAGGAAATCCGCAAGGAGCGCTTGGCGCACGCGGCCCAGCCGCATACTTCGATGCGCTCGCAACCCGATCGGGAACGGTCAGGCGCGATCCATCGTTTCCCGGTCGCGGAAGAGCTCAAGGTGGTAACCATCGGTGAGCAGAACTTTATCGCCTGTGCCGATTGCGAATACCTGATCTGCGATGCGGCGTCAAATTATAAACTCGGCTCCGCATGCATCAACGGGTCACTGGTCGAAATCGACGACAAGCTCTTCAGCGACCCCCGGGACGAGCTCGACGAAGATATCGTCTATCGCGAATACCTGTGCCCCAATTGTGGAATCCTGTTCGAAAACGAACTGACTAAAGCCAGCGAGGAGCCCTTGTGGGACGTCGAGTTCAGCTCATCAGCTTTGGAGCTGAAGAGACACAACACCTGACGATGTTGTTTCAAAACACACTGGGGGGACAGTGTCTCTGTCCCCTCTCCTTATCTCAGGAGACGGTGAGGGAGAGATTGCACGCACCGCGTACCCTAAATCTTAACTTCAAAGAGGAATCTCAAATGGCTATTGCAACCGGATTCATACACGTCAATGTCAACTGCGCAAATCTGGAGAAGTCCGTTGCGTTCTATGAAGCGTTGGGCTTCCATGTGCGCGACAACATGGACACCGAGCGGGCCAAAAAGGCCGGCGGTGACACAACCGGCGATGGCTTGGGAATTCCAGGGCAGGTGGAGTCGCGAGCGCGACTGCTGTCCCTGGGCGACGGTTCTCAGGGGATCTTTCTTGATTTGATCGAATGGACCTCACCGAAGACCGAGGGTCATGCATACGAAAAGCTCAACCATGCAGGTATTGCGCGAGTCGCACTGAAATGCGACGACGTTAAGGCGGCTTATCAGGAACTCAAAGACAAGGGCTTCACCTTCTTCTCCGAACCGCGCGAGGCTCATTTTCCCAAGTGGTACGTCGTCTTTGTTTGCTGCCAGGATCCGGACGGCACCGCGGTTGAACTGGTGCAGGGCCCGGTATTGAAGCAGCGCAAGTAACGCATGTAAAGCATACGAAGATCGTTGGCTGAGGTTTTATCAGTCACTCTCACACTACCGCTAACGCGCTTTCTCAGACTGATTGTGGGAGAAGGAAAAGAGCATCGAATGAAGTTTGGCATTTTCTATGAACTGTCAGTGCCGCGGCCGTGGGACCACGAATCGGAGCGGCGAGTGTACATGAACGCCTTGGAACAGGTGGAACTCGCCGATCAACTTGGATTCGACTATGTATGGGCGGTCGAGCATCATTTTACCGAGGAATACTCACATTCCTCGGCTCCCGAGCTTTTCCTCACCGCCTGCGCTATCCGCACCAAGCGGATTCACGTTGGCCATGGGATCGTAGTCTGCGTTCCCCAGTTCAACCATCCGATCAAGATTGCCGAACGCGCCGCGGTGCTGGATATCCTTTCCGGCGGCCGCCTGGAGTTCGGTACCGGACGTTCCGCGACCTGGGCCGAACTGGGAGGGTTTCGCGCCAATCCTGACGACACCAAAGCAAGCTGGGATGAATTCGTCCATTGTTTGCCCAAAATGTGGACCCAGGAGCGGTACTCTTACGAAGGACAGTTCTGGTCGATGCCGGAGCGGGCGATCCTTGCCCAAACCTTACCAGAAGCCTCATCCCCGGATGTGGGTCGCGGTAACTAGCGCCGGAACCGACCTCGACGCGGCCGACCGCGGCCTCGGGATGCTCGGTCTGAGCTATGGAAGCATCGCCGACCAGGAGAAGAAACTGGTCGAGTACAAGCGGCGGATTAGAAATTGCACGCCGGCCAGCGAAATAGTCAACGACCACGCCAGCGCGATGAGCTTCATGTACTGCCACGAGGACGACGACACCGCGATTCGCGAGGGCACGCCGATTTACACCACCTACAACGCACTGACCAACATGTTTGTGATGGCGCGAGAGGCGCGGCCCACCAAGTCCTATCCTCCCCTGGGCCCGCTGGCCACTCCCGCGCCCAAGCATGATTCCGGGCCGCTCGATAACAGGGTTCCCGAAGGAGTCTTGGTTGGCGACCCCCATCGGATACTGAATACGGTCAAACGTTATGAGTCGGCCGGCTTCGACTCGGTTAACTTTCTGCTTACCGGAATCGAAAACACTCCTCAGGAAAAGATTCTGGCCAGCCTCAAGCTGTTCGCCAAAGAGGTAATGCCGCATTTCCGAGCGTTCGGAACCGCCGCGCACTGAGCAACCCGCGCCAGCAGGAGCACGCTAATGCCGCGATTTGGAACGCTTCAATTAAGCGCTTGGCAAGGCCGCGCTTCTGAAGTGGACGGATACGGCACCGAACCCCTCGATCCTTCCCGGGCGCCAAGGTCCTAAACCTCGCTTCCGAGATCGCTTCGGTCGAGGCCGACCCGCTGGTACCCGCCGCGATGAACCCAAGTATCCCGCCCTACATACTCTTTACAATTGGTGACTATCCGCGGACGCCCTTCGGCCCGTTCAAGATCGCTGACATCCGAATCGTCGCGCGCGCCGCGTATCGGCCGCGCGCGTTCGTGCTTCGTTCCTTTATCGACAACCCGCAAGCCGCGCATGAATTGTCCCACCGATGGGGCTATCCAGCCGGCGCCGCCAAGATTGAAATGCGTGAACGGCACGACCGGGTAGAAACCACGGTTTACGCCGATGGGTGCATGATCTTTCATGGTGAGATGTTGCAGCGCGAGATCGTCGCCGGAGTGGACCTGCAATTCATCTCCAGTATGCATCTGGTACGCAACCGCGATGATGACAAAGTCGTGCTGATGCAGGTCGATCCTGAATATGCGGTGACGCGGGCCGAGCGCGGAGTGTCGAAAATCATGACCGTCAACCAGGAGGCGTGGCACGCCGGAGGATGTCTGTTGCTGACCAATCCGATGACCGCGACCTTGGCCTACGCCGATGTGACCCTCCCGCGCATCCGCTTCATCTGCGATCCGGAGCGTCCCGCCTACGAAGGCACGATTAAGGTTGCCGCCGCCTCCCAACCCAGACAATCACAATAGTCATATCGAGTATATTTCGATGGCACGTGATAACAGTTTGATTCCCGAGCAGTTCGGTCCCCTGCAAGGCATGCGGATGGTCTCCACCGGATTTTACCTGGCCCAGCCTTTTGCCGCGTCGCTCGCCGCCGAGATGGGCGCTGAAGTCATCCACGTCGAACGGCCCAAGGTCGGCGACCCATACCGGATGTGGCGCGCCGACGGCACGCATGGCTACGGATTCATGCAGGAACGGCGCAACATGTTGTGCGTAACCCTGGATTTCTCCAAGCCGCGCGGACGCGGCCTGTTTATGAAACTGCTGGGCGAAAGCGATATCTGGATGGAATCATCAAAGCCCGGCAGCCTGGCCAAGTTCGGACTCGACGATGACGGCGTGCTCAAAGCCCATCCGCGGCTGGTCATTACTCACGTTTCGGGCTTCGGCCAAAGCGGAGATCCGGACTACGTAAGCCGTCCGGCCTACGATTCAATCGGGCAGGCGTTCTCCGGAATGATGTATCAAAACGGCGACCTCGACCGGTCGCCTTATCGGGCGCAACCCGACAGCGGCGATTACATGACCGCAAGTTACGCATTATGGTCTTCCCTGGCCGCCTACATCCGGATGCTGAAAAGCGGCAAGGGACAATCGATTGACGTCGCGATCTTCGAGGTGGTGCATAAACACCTCGGGCCGACCATGCTCGAGTACTTCCAGGAAGGCATCGTACGCGAGCGTCACGGCAACAAGTCGACGTTCAACCAGCCGATGGATTGCTTCCGGGCCAAGGATGGATGGATGATGATCGTGGCAATGTTCGCCCAGTTCGATCGCTTGTGCGAGCTGATGGGATTGGATCCGCAACAATGGCGCGCGATACACCTGGGCGACATGAACACACCGCAAGCGCTGGAGTTCGACGGCGCCTTGCGCAAATGGGTCAGCCAGCAAACGGTCGATGACGTTGTTCGTCTGCTAATCGACAACGGAGTGCCTTGCGCCAAGGTGCAGTCGAGCAAGGACGCCGCCGAGCATCCCCACTACAAGGCCCGTCAAGTACATGTAGAATGGGAAGATGGAATGTCCGGTCGCGTCAAAGGTATAGGAGTAACGCCCAAGTTTTCCGACACTCCGGGCAAGATTTGGCGCGGCGCCGTGAGCCTCGGGCATGACAACGCATTGGTATATGGAAAGTTACTCGGACTCGAAGCGGCGGACCTGAAGCAATTGCAGCGCGACGAAGTGATATAGCGCCGCATGAGCACATAGTTGCTGAGCCTGTTTCTGTCCGCTCTGCGGAGAAAACTGTTTGCAAATTGAAAGTCGGATACCGAGTTGCCTGTCGTGGTTCTGATTGATGCTCTCTCCCTGACCATGGTGTGGGTGCAGGCGGGTCTGCAAAGAGGTAAGAGGTATCAGGCATACAGAATCCCATTGTGCGCCAAAGCGCTTGGCGTTGCTTGATATTTCCAGAAACCCTCACCCTACCCTCTCCCTTACAAATAAAGGGAGAGGGTATAAAAGATGAATCAAGATGGCATCCATTCCCTACATTGAACTGCGCGCGCGCAGTGCCTTTAGCTTCCTGGAGGGCGCTGCGCAACCCGAGGACCTGGTCGATCGCGCAGCCGAATTGGGCTACCCTGCCCTCGCCCTGGGTGACCGCGACGGCCTCTACGGCGCGCCGCGCTTTTATCACGCCGCGGTCAAGGCCGGGCTCAAGGCGATCGTCGGCACCGAACTTACCCTGGACGATGACAGCCGGCTCTACGTGCTGGTGCCGGATCGCCCCCGCTATAAAAATCTGTGCCGCCTGATCACCGCCTCCAAGCTGAGGAGTCGTCAACCTGCCGATTCCCGGGCGCAAACTACCACCCTCCCCTTATCCGGCCAAGGGAGAGAGCCGCGTAACCATCGACGATCTGGAGCGTTTCGGCGCCGGCCTGATTTGCCTGGCCGGGGGCGTTCACAGCCCGCTTTCGCGGATGTTAACCGCTGGCGAAGATCCACGTCCGCTTTGCGATCGGCTGCAATCGATCTTCGGCGCGGGCAACCTTTATATCGACCTTCAGCGCCACCTTGACGCCGAGTGAGGAACGGCTCAATCGCAAGCTCGCGGCATTGGCGGAAGCCAGTGGGACTCCAGCCGTGGCCACCAACGACGTCTGCCACAGCGGCGACGAGCGGGCACTGCTCGACGTGCTGAGTTGCATCCGGATGAAGACCACGCTGGACATGGCCGGACGCGCCCTATGGGTCAACAATGAGCGTTATCTGAAGCCGCCCGCGGAGATGGCCGCGCTGTTTGCCGATCTGCCCCAAGCGCTCGCCGCCACACAGGAGGTAGCCGCGCGCTGTGCTTTCACGATGGCGGATCTCGGTTACCGGTTTCCTGACTATCCGCTGCCGCCAGGTGAAACGCCCGACAGCTACTTGCGCATCCTCACCTATGCCGGCGCGCGTGAGCGTTGGGGCAAGGCGCTCGAGCGAACGCGTCCGCCGCCAACTCGAACACGAACTGAGAATCATCGCGAAGCTCAAGCTGGCGGGTTACTTCCTGATCGTGTGGGACATCGTGCAGTTCTGCCGCGACAATCAGATCCTCGCGCAAGGACGCGGTTCCGCAGCTAACAGCGCGGTCTGCTACGCGCTGGGCATCACGGCCGTTGATGCGGTGGGGATGGAGTTGCTCTTCGAGCGCTTCCTTTCCGAGGAGCGCGGCGAATGGCCCGATATCGACCTCGATCTGCCCAGCGGCGATCAACGCGAGAAAGCGATTCAATACCTGTACCGGCGTTACGGCGAGCGCGGCGCGGCGATGACCGCCAACGTCATCACCTATCGCAGCCGCAGCGGGATTCGCGAAGCCGGCAAGGCTCTGGGCTTCTCGCTCGAGCAGGTGGACCGGCTGGCCAAACTGGTGCGCGCCTATGAGTTTCGTGACGATAAGGACGAGGTCGCGGCGCTGCTCAAGAGCGGCGGCGTCGACGCCGACGCGCCACGCATCAGGATGCTGATCGAACTGGTGCGGCAAATCCAGGACATCCCGCGCCATCTCGGGCAGCACAGCGGCGGGATGGTGATCGCGGGCGGCCCGTTGGACGAAATCGTTCCGTTGGAGCCGGCTTCGATGCCCGGGCGGGTCGTGATCCAATGGGACAAAGAGGACTGCGCCGACCTGGGCATCATCAAGATCGACCTGCTGGGGCTGGGGATGCTGGCGGTGCTCGAAGAGGCGATTCCGCTGGTGGCGGAGCACGAGGGGGTGAAGATCGACCTTGCGCATCTTCCGCCCGACGATCCGGCCGTCTACCAGATGTTACAGAAAGCCGACACAGTCGGCGTCTTCCAGGTCGAGAGCCGCGCCCAAATGGCGACGCTGCCGCGGATGAAGCCGCGCACGTTTTACGACCTCGTGGTCGAGGTCGGCGATCATCCGGCCCGGCCCGATCGTCGGCCAGATGGTCAATCCATACCTGGAACGGCGCAATGGCCGCCAGCGCGTCACCTATCCTCATCCGTCGCTGGAGCCGATTCTACGCCGCACACTTGGGCGTGCCGCTGTTCCAGGAGCAATTGTTGCGCATGGCGATGACGGCGGCGGGCTTCAGCGGCGGCGAGGCCGAAGAATTGCGCCGCGCGATGGGATTCAAGCGCTCGCGCGGCCGGATGGAAAAGCTCGAATTGCGGCTGCGCGAAGGGATGAGGAAAAATGGCATCACCGGCAAGGCCGCGGACGAGATTATTCTTGGCATCACCTCATTCGCGCTGTATGGCTTCCCCGAGTCGCATGCCGCCAGCTTCGCGCTGATTGCATACGCGTCATCCTATTTGAAGTGCCATCATCCGGCGGCCTTTTGCGCCGCGATGCTCAACTGCTATCCGCTCGGCTTTTACCATCCCGCCACGCTGATCAAGGACGCGCAGCATCATGGGGTCGAGGTCAGGCCGGTGGACGTAGCGCAGTCGAACTGGCGCTGCACGCTCGAGCAAAGCGGGTCCGCGTTGGCGATGCGGCTGGGGCTCAAGTATATCAACGGCCTGCGCGAGGAAACCGGATTGCGTATCGAAAACGAGCGCCGGCTGCGGTCCTTCAATTCAATCGCCGACCTGGCCCGCCGGGTCACGCCTAACCGGCGCGAACTCGATACCCTGGCGTTTTCGGGAGCGTTGGCGGCGTTCGGCAAAGCACCGGCGCGAAGCGCTGTGGCAAGCCTCGGCATTGGAGCGCGACCCGGGGAGCCTCTTCGCGGGCGTCGATCCCCCGCCCAGTAAAAGCCATCTGCCGGCGATGACGCCGATGGAGCAGACCCGCGCCGATTACGCCACCACCGGCGTCACCACCGGCCCGCACGCGATCGCCCACATCCGTCCGCGGCTCAAAGCGCGCGGAGTTCTGAGCGCCGAAGAACTTAAAGAAGCAAAAAATGGCTCATTGGTTAAGGTGGCGGGTCTGGTGATTGTGCGGCAGCGTCCCGGCACGGCAAAAGGATTCTTCTTTATCACGCTGGAAGACGAGACCGGCGTCTCGAACATCATCGTGATGCCCGAACTATTCCAGCGCAATCGCCCGCTACTGCATCGGGCGCCGATTCTACTGGTCGAAGGGGTGATACAAAAACAAGATGGCGTAATCGGCATCCGCGGCCGCCGCTTCGCCGAAATCAAGCTCGACGCCCCATTACCGTCGGCGCACGATTTCCATTAGATGCTTTGTTTAGGATTCTTTGGAGAAGAATCGATCAAGGAGCCGAGGCTCCGCATGACCCAGGTTGGAAGCTTGAGTGCTTTGAAAGTGACTTCACCCTGATTCGCTACTAACACCATTCTAGTACTGGATGACGAGTTATCAAGCACCAAAACGGCATCCACCACCTGATAGATTAGAGCCAGATTAGTCAGACTACGTTCGTAACGCCGGCTAATGTCGTCTGCAGGAACGTCGTGCCCGCCGGTAAGGACCCGTTCACGAACGCGCTTTTTGGCGAGGCTCGCGCTTGTCAAACCAACATACAATACGCCTGCGTTCCAGCCCTCAGATTTCGCACGAGTGACGTCCTGTAGATGCAATTGGCCCGAAAGAGTCGTTTCGACGGCAAAGCTGCGGCGTTCGCGCAGCAGATCTTTCACGCGCTGCCTGGCAAGACGTCCCGCCCGAAGAGCAGCCCCTTCCGGAGCTTCCGGCATCAAACGGCGAGCGATGTCGTCAGGATTTACAACTTCCGTGATAGCGCCTGCGAGGTTGAGAAGGAGTGCAGCGCAGGTGCTTTTTCCTGCTCCGTTAGGACCGCAAGAAGCCAAAGCCAAGGCTCACCGGGCATCAGGCGACAACTCTTTTACCACCACTTCTTCGTCATTCCTCAGAATTCGTACTTCAAAGTGCCGGCCGTCCGGAGTTCGCTTGATCATCCGCCCCTTATCGTCCATGAACTACACCGTTCTTCCCGTCTTACTATGTTCCCGCAGGGCCTTTGCCGTCGCTATCTTCCCCGCCTCCTCAACACGGTGGGCAAGGTGCATTAGGCTTGCCGGATCGCCCACCTTGAGCTCAGACCATTCGACAAATGGAATCCGACGACATTATCCGCCTATGTCGAAAATGACATCTAGCGAGGAAATTATTGAAATCTGCGCGAAACTGGTTTCCACTTGAGGCAAATCCCGCACCCATTGTTCCATCAGCGTAATAACGGCTTGCCGGTCCATACCGACAAGCGGCGTGTCATCATAGACCAAGAGATCGTGGCGCGAAGCTGGTTTGAATAAGCCGGAAGTCCTGATTTTTCCCAGTTTCTCTTCGATCGCGGTTTGAAACAATGAACACCACTTTGCTTTGGCCTCTCCCTCCAACCATCCATGTTGGTCAAGTGGGATGCTTACCGGTTTCCTTGGTATTCCAGACGCTCGCGCTTCGACAGTCCTACGGCGGTATTCTCTTTCGCCCTCCGTCATCGCCTTTTGGTGCGACTCTTGGGTCGCTCTAGTTACTTCCAGTCCTGTCGACTCGCCAGATGGCCAACGCAGGATGAAATCCGGTGAACTATGTTCCTCGGATTGCTCCACACTGAAAGGAAAATGGAGCAATTCGTGTATAGCGAGCGCACGAAGGTACAGCCCAAGACAAAAACGTTCTTCGTCGTGGTGTTTGCGCCCGTCAATACGGCTTGGCACCGTACAAACACTCTCCCAGAACCGCGAGACGTCCTGGGCTGAACGAAACTCCCAATGGCCTTCGTTAGCCGATTTCATATCTAAGAGTTTAGCACTTTTCCAGGTCGCTTTCGCCCTCTCAAAAGCCTGTCTATTCCGGCACCGCTCGGAGGGCTCGCTTGGAATTCGACGGTGTACCCCGGCGGTAGGCGAAGCCTAGGGTCCACGCCATTGCGACGCTGTAGACTAGGCCCGCCAACGCTATCAGCGAGGCGCCCACTACCGTGATCGTGACGCGGTCCGCGAGCAAACCTGCGGACATGATCAGGACTCCGGCGTTCAGCGCGCAGAAAACCAGCGGACGCCCTCTGCTGACCGATATTTCCGCGACGCTCATGATGCGGCCATCCCAGTGCCGAGCGCGCGCGCGACACGAAACCGGCGAAAAGCTGATAGGACATACCAACGAGGAAGTTGCTGACCCATCCGAGCAGGCCCAACACGCCGTAGGCGCTGGCCAGCCTGGCGCCGAATGGGCTGCCAACGCCGGTTACCGCCAGCGCGATTCCCGCCGCGATTGAGAGCAACAGGAACACCATCGCTGCCAGCGCGTGCCTGATAGTCCAGTTGATCGGCCCGCTGCACTTGGCAACGATTCCCTGGAAAATCATAGCGTAAGAGCCCAACGCTATTCCCACCACTACGGCACATACGGTAATGTTTCCGACCCCGGCGAGCAGTGCGGCGATCAGCACGATGGTGGCTGCGGCCAAGGCAAACAATTGCACGATGGCGGAACGGGGAACCTGCGTCTTCTCGCCCATCAATGCCGTCATGAAGCGGTAGGAAGCCGCGCAGATGGTCAGTGTAACCCAGCCCAAAACCGCCAGATGAGCGTGGGCCGAAAGATTGCGCATCAGGGTTCCGGGGATAAGACTGCGGCCCTTGTCGAAGGCCAGGACGGAACCCAGGGAGCCGGCGCAAAACAGGAAGAAAATTGCCATCAGCATTCCGGTTTCGGCGGCGCCGCGGCCAAAGCCTGGCGCGAGACAGGGAACGATATTGATCGCAAACAGGATCACGCTGAACGCGACCACCGCACCGGCCATCCACACTCCGTCCCAACTGCCGAGCATGAAATGCGCAACCACCCCTGATGCGCCCAGAAAATAGAGCAGCAACTGCACCGATGCCATCCGCGGAAAGCGCAGTTCGCGCTTCGTCATCGCGGGCACGTAACGGTACATCACGCCGAGCATCGCCGATGTAATCCATCCGAGTGTGAAGGTATGCACCCAGGCCAGCACCTGGAGTTGATAGAAGTAGTCCGCCAGCTTGACGGCGGCCCACGGCGCGGTGGCCGTACCCAAGGCAAAGAAGATAATCGCGATCGCCAGGAAGTGAATCGAAAGCCGAACCGGCTCATGGCGGGCCGGGCGGCTGTCGGTGGCGGCAAGCGCCCGATGGGACTGAAGCTGACGCATGACCCGGCCATTAAACGCCAGAAATCGATTCCAGGCCAGCCGCTAGCCAGCCAGGGCCGACGACGCGTTTTGCGTATCGCCCCCAAAATCCCTTACAATCGCGGGATGGCGCCCGAAATGCCAGCCGAATTTTTTCGCCGGATCGACGACCATGACGATCCATTGTTCTACAGCTTCCCCCGCTTCGTCGTGCACATCGACCAGTGGGCAATCAAGACCATCGGCGAAATCTTCGAGCAGCGTCTGCCCAGGAACGGCATATTGCTCGACCTGATGAGCAGTTGGCGTTCGCATCTGCCCCCAGCGCTGAAGCCGGCCAGCGTCACTGGGTTGGGCTTGAACCGGGCCGAGATGGAGGACAATCCGGCATTAACCGAAGTGACGATCCACGATCTCAACCGCGAACCCCGGCTGCCCTTTGCAGACGCCCACTTCGACGGCGCGATGCTGACGGTATCGGTGCAGTACCTGGTCAGGCCGGTAGCGGTCTTTGCCGACGTCGGCCGCGTCTTGCGGCCGGCCGCGCCGTTCGTGGTGTCGTTCTCCAACCGGATGTTCCCGACCAAGGCGGTCTGGGTATGGCAGCGAACCTCGGAACCACAGCGCATCGAGCTGGTAAAGCAATATTTTGCGGACAGCGGAATGTTCGACGATATCGACAGTATTGAGCGCCGCAGCGATGCCGGATTAGCCGACCCGGTCTACGCCGTAATCGGAACCCGGCGGCGCTGATTCAACTGGTTCGGTAATCAGCTCTTGAAAATCCGCCGCCTCCATGATTCTTAAAAATTCAAGAGCCCGGAATATCGAAAACCCCCGTATGCTGGACGCGGGGCAGGAACTTAATTAAATTTCCGGCCGGATACGAAGCTGGATCCGGCTTTATCTTCAGAGCAGCAGCACGCCCGCAGGGCGGAGGAAATGGCACAATGGCAACTTATGATACTTTCGCTAGCGTTCTGGGCGCCGAGTCTGACAACCGCATGAAGACCTGCGACGAACGCATCGACGACAACGGCGCATTCGACGATTTTTTTTGGCAATGCGGTTGCGTCATCGAGGTCTTCGCCGGTGACGGGAGCGCCACGCTCAAAGCCTGCAGCAAGCATGCAAAACTGAGCTCCAACTGAAGCTCGCGGCGTCATTCCCTGGCCAACATGATTTTCCGGGCGCCCGAGTGTGTTGCGCCTGGTTTTCGCTTCCCGAATTTTCAGGGTCTGCCAGTGTTCGGTACGCTTCAGTAGTACTCCGACCGCATACCAATGATCCTCCGGGCTTAGGGCTCTGCGTATCGCCGCATCGGCCAACGGAACGAATGTTCAAGGACTTCTTGCGATCCGCACGGTTTACGATATGATTGAGTCCAATTGTGCTCGGGCGTTTGCAATTGCGTGGTTTAAGCGCGATCCGGCATTGGCCGATGAACAGTGGCGGTAGAGATTCGGGATGGGAATCGGCGAGGTGAAAGTGGACAAGGCTTTGAGAAAGACGATGAAAGATGCGAACATCCCCGGGCAGGCACGTCAACCCAAGGCAAAAGCTCCCAGCCGCCGCCATCACGACGCTAACGTCGACCAGATTTTAGGCTCGGCGGCAAAACTATTCGCGGAAAAGAGCTTCGGACTGGCGTCGATCAGAGAGATTGCAGCCGAGGCGAACATCTCCTTCCCGCGCATCTATTACTACCTGCGCAACAAGGAGGAACTGCTCTATCTTATCGCCAAGCGCGGAATGCTGCGCCTGTTCAGCTCCTACCCAAAGCTGGCCAAGGACGTCACGGACCCTTCCGAGAAGCTGCGTCTGTTCATTGAAAACCACGTCATGTTGTCGACGGGAAATACCGCTGAGACCACGGTGGCGGTTCACGAGACCAGCAAGCTGTCGGAACCCTTTTTGTCCGAGATCAGGGCATTGGAGCGCCAGTACTCGCAGATTTTTCGGGGCCTGCTGGTGGAAATCGCACGTGCTCACGGCAAGGAGCTGGACCGCCACCGGTCCCGAATACTGACATCTTTGTTCTTTGGAGCGCTCAACTCGATCCCAACCTGGTACGATCCCGCCCGCGACGCCGGCCGCCGCCCGCAGATTGCCGAGGAACTTTACCGGCTGTTTGTAAATTTCGTAAAGTAAACCGCCGCGCCCTCACCGCCACACACAGCGGTGTATCGTGGAGGCGCTCTGTGCCACAGTGAGGTAAATCAAAACGGGCCGTGGGCGCGGAACGCGGCCGAACTCCAGACCGCTTAGTACTGCTTGACCACTTTGACGCGGCCGGCGTCGTCATAGACGTAGACATCAGCGGCGTCCTCGTCCTTGGTCTTACGATGTGAGCCGTCACAAAACGGCTTGTTCTTGGAAAGCCCGCAGGCGCAAATGTAGAGCGGAAGCTCAGTGCCTTCGGGAACTTCGTAGGGAGCATTCTGTTCGTGTTTGATCAAACGTGCCATCTGCCACTCCTTTGCATCGGCTCGCAAAAGCGAATTTGTCGCAACCATCGCCGCAGGCAAACTAAAGACCAGCCGCCGGTCACAGTCAATACGCGGCGATGTGCCGCCACATCCGGGCCAAAAAACTCTCCACATCCGGATGGCGGTCAGGCACCCGGAGGAGCCGGAACTTCTATCGCCTCAATTTCCGGCGCCCCGGGACGCGACGGATCGCTGCCCAGCACCAGGCCGAGGATACCCACAACGGCGATCGCAATCGCGACAACCTGGCGCATCCCGGCTCGCTCGCCCAGAAAGACGGCGGCAAAAATCACCGACAATACCGGCACGCCTGGCACCACCACTGCGGTGGTCCAACTGAGCGACAGCCGGCTGATGGCCCCATACCAGGTAAGGGTGCCGAGGAAATAAACCACCGCGCCGCTGAGAATCAAAGTGCCGACGACGTAAAACCGCCCCAACTGATCCAGCGCCGAGGGATTCGCCGCAATCGCCAGCGCCGCCAGCAGTATCGCAGCGTGGCAGTTGCGCGCGGCGGTGACGGTGACCGGTCTTAACGGCGGCATCAATCGAAGCGTTATCACGTGCGACAACTGCCACATCAAAGGTGTCAACGCGACCAACAGCTCGGGTAAGGCAAGGTTAAGGCCGCCGGCTCCCCAGAACGCGGAGAAGATGCCGGCCAGGATCAGCCCGGTCGCAATCAACTGGCGCCCGGCGGGAATCTCGCCCACCACCAACATCGCCACTATCAACGAATAGATCGGCTCGGTTTGCAAGCAGTAGCACGCCGGTTACGGCGTTGACGTGCCGCAACCCATAGACCATAAACAGGCTCGGCACAAACGTTCCGGCTATGGAGATCGCCGCCAGGCGCGCCCGGTAACGGCGGTCAAACAATGCCCCCAGGCCGTCGCCAGCGCCCATCCAGGGCAGTGCGCACATCGGCTCCTACGATTGCGGAGCCGGCACAGAACAAAAGCGGGTCGATATTCATCGCGCCGTAGCGAGTAACGATCGGGAACAGGGCTCCTGATGCGGTGCTCGCCGCAGCCAGTGTGATTCCGATTGCCAACGCCCCCTTGCGCTCTGCCATGAGAGTCACAGCGGCCGATCAGTGACGCTACAAGCCGCCCGGCGCGGCTCAGAACGACGATAACTATGAACAGCCGCCAGCGCCAGCCGATACCAGGCAAACACCTGATAGGTGCGGGTCCTGACGTAGGAAATCAGCACGGCAATCGCCAGCAGGCTGAAGACGGCTGATGCGAAAAACCCCGCCAGGAATTCCGCGGAAATTCCGGAGTGAAACAGTTCGTGAGCCTTCAGCAGGCCGGCTCCCGCGATAATCGGTGCCGACATCAGAAAAGAAAAATTGGCCGAGTCCTGGCGGTTGATCCGGAGTAATCGCGCGACGGTAATGGTGGCTCCCGAACGCGATACACCGGGCACCAGGGCGAAGGCCTGCGCCAAGCCCATGAGCAGGGCGTCGCCCACACCGATGTCCTTGAGGTCGCGCTGTTCTGGCGAAGCGAGATCGAAAATCCACAAAGCCAACCCCATCAGCGCCAGCGTTGTAGCGATCAACAGCGGCGAGCGAAAGACCGTTTCGGCCTGCTTTTCGAACAAAAACCCGAGGATCGCGCCCGGCACCGATGCCGCGATCAGGAGCCCCAGCAGACGGCGTCCCCGGCGGTCGCCGCCCAGCGCTCCGTTGATGATCATCAACCAGTCTTTTCGATAATAGACCAACAAGGCGACCAGACTGCCCAGATGGAGCGCCACGTCGAAGGCCAGGCCTGGATCCTTCCATCCGAAAAGCCAGGGCGTCAGGATGAGGTGGGCGGAGCTGGAAACCGGCAGGAATTCGGTCAAGCCCTGAAGGATACCGAGCACTGTAGCGTGAAATTCTGATTGCATAACTCCCGTCTGCAGCTTAGGTTTGTGGACCGCGGCCTCAGGCCGGCGGTCGGATACGTCAACCAGCCGGTACCCCAAGGCCCTTGACTCTCCCGGTCATTGCCAAGAATATTGATACCAAGCTAAGGGTTAGCTCAAGCAGGTTCGTTGTAATGCTATGGCGAGCAACTTAAAAGGCAAAGTCATTGCCCTGTGGGAAGACGATGCCGTAAAAAAGCAGGCATCCATGCCGTTTGCGCCCGTCTTCCAGTCCCCGCCAATTTCCCGTCGTCACCACCCCACCTCGGTTGCCGGTAATGATACCGGACGAGATTCTCGACTACTATGGGTGGGTCTTCTGTCAGGGCGGATTTGTGAATCTTCAGATGACCTTTGAACAGTTTCTCACGGTCATCGCAGCCGTCAGCCCCTCCGGCCTGTGTCCGGAATATGAAGACGGTGGGAAGATAGTGTCCACCGACTAGCAGGGCATCCAAAACTCGCGCGTTCCAGCAATGCGCGCCCAACACCCCAATCAACCGAAGGCCATAACCGTCGGCGCAACAGTGCAGGCCAGTGGAGTTTAGGCAAGCTCCCTTGACCGCCGCTCCGCCCGACCAGTGTGGCGGGCGTCCCTGCCGCCACCCCCCATCGGGGAGTCGTCAAAGTCGTATGACCGCTGAAGGGGCGGCTTCACGCACGACTCGTTTGATCCGCAGCTCAAGGCGCGTTCGAAGCGCTCGGCGCAGGCTTGGATTTAATCATCGTGTCCGGCACCCAGATGCTTTGAAACGGTGTCACGTCGGTGGGCGAGGTCAGGCCGTTGTCTTGCGCGATTACCTTCCAATTGTCCGGATTTCCGGTGACACGCTGGGCCAATCCGCGTAAATCTTCGTTTGGCAGCAGGGCAAAGTTGACGCCCCCCTCGCTCGGAGCCTTGCGCTCCGGCGGCAGGGTGGCGGCCAACGAATCGAGCTTATGGAACATATTAAAGCGCTGGCTCGCCTTGTAGCTGGCGATTTGGTCTTCGGGCACGTACTCCGTGCGAACGTTGGCGACGATGTTGCTCTTGGCGCCACCCTCGGGAACAACAATGATTTCGTAGCGGTATTGGGGCTTCATGCCCCCCAGCGAACGAAAAAAACCTGGTTGATTGTCGGCCGGTTTCCATAGCGTTACGATCGATTTATCGGGCATCACGTCGAACAGAATCCCCTCGCCCCTGAGCACGTCCTCCACCAGCTCAAGCGTCTGGTCGGCCGGGAATGGCATCTCGTGCTGCTCACCTACCGCGATGTCGTCGGCGTAGAGCCCGGACACACGCGTATCCGGCAACCAGCGCCGCAACCACGATGACATTAAAAAAATAACGCTTGCTTCGCATAGCCTATTGCCTTAAAAAACCATGCGCCCTGTGACGGACGCAAGGTGGTTGAGCTTAAGTAAGATGTTGAATCTAAAATCACCGCTGCTTATTGAGATTGGCTCCGACCTATCCTATGCTCACCGGCCAAACCGCGCGGGCGAGCCGGGCATTTACCGGGAGTCTGGTCAGTCTCAGTTGCCGTTGGACCGCTCGCGCCGAGTAAAAGTTTATGGGCACTGATACCTCTTTGTCGCGTCATGTTGTCGCCGTTATCGGCGGAGCCACGGCAGGTTCCGAAGTGGCCTTCATCCTTGCCCAACGCGGAGCCCTGGTTGCGGTTATAGAACAGAACCCGCGGCCCTACGGCAAGATCGAGGATGGCCTGCCCCGCTGGCACGCCAAACAGCGCAAGGATGAGTACGCGGAAATCAATTCCAAGCTGTGCCATCCGAACATTGAATTCTTACCCCTCACCCGCCTGGGACGCGACCTCAAGTTCGACGACCTCGCGCGCCATTGGGGCCTGAGCGCGGTGGTCCTCGCCAACGGCGCCTGGCGCGACCGCCCGTTTCCGGTGGAGGGAGCGGACCAGTTTGTCGACCGCGGACTGATTTATCAGAATCCCCTGATTTACTGGTTCAATCATTACCCCGAAAAGGACTACAACGGACCCCGTTATGAATTGCAGCCGGGCGCGATCGTGGTCGGAGGCGGCTTAGCGTCGATCGACGTGGTGAAGGTCCTGCAGATCGAAATGACGCTCAAGGCGCTAGCCAACAGGGACATCCAGGAAGAGATGCTGAAGCTCGAGCGCGAAGGCCTCGAGCCGGTGCTCAAAGAGCATGGGCTCAGTTGGGCCGCACTCGGAATCGCGCCGTGCAAGCTCTATTACCGCCGCCGCGTGCTCGACATGCCGCTGTCGGACATTCCCCCGGACGCCAACCCCAAGCGCGCGGAGGCTTTGCGTCAGGCGCGCGCCAAGATTCTGGACAAAGCCCAGCGCAAGTACCTGTTCGAATTCCAGGAGTTGCGCGCCCCCACCGGTCTTATCGAAGAGGGAGGGCGCCTGGCCGGGTTGCGCTTCTCCAGGACCGAAGTAGTCGACGGACAGGCGCGGATTATGCCCGACAGCCAGGAGGAAGTCCGAGGACCGTTCGTGGTGAGCTCGATCGGCAGCATCCCCGAACGAATCCCCGATATTCCCCAGCAGGGCGAGGTCTACCGCTATATCGACGCCAAATCCGGCCTGATGGTCGATGGCAAAACCGCGGTATTTGCCGCCGGCAACGTCCTGACCGGCAAGGGTAATATCAAGGACTCGCTGGATAGCGGCACCGAAATCGGGACCCGGGTGGCGGAAAGCTATCTCGGCCTGAGCGAAGAGCGCCTGCGGCTGGCCCAGGTTGAACGCGAGCGGGCTCATCAGGAGGGCGAAAACATAGCCCGCGCCATCGCGGGAGAGCCGGCCCTGTCCGCCGAGGTGGTGTCCCGCCTGCACGCCCGCTTCAAGGAGATACAGCGTGCGGCCGGCTACGACGGCGATTACCAGGCCTGGATTGCCAGGATGACGCCGCCCGATCTGAGGTAAATCTCTGCGTCGGAACCTTTGCTCTTCCGGCTGATCCCCTGTTGGGCCGAGTCCCACGGCGAGCGCAACGGCGAAGCCGGCCATCGCGACCCGCATGGTATGACGTGTGGCGCTCACCGTACGTTACGATGTCCGCACGCGGCATGGTATGACGAAGACTCGTTTTCTGTTCCGTCCCACGATATAGTTAGGGTCAGGAGTGAGCGCCGTGCAGGATCTCAAACAGACCGACCCCGAGATTTACGAACTGATCAAACAGGAAGAACGCTACGAGCTGGAAACCATCCGGCTGATACCGTCGGAAAATTATGTCTCCAAAGCGGTGCTCCAGGCGAGCGGTTCGGTCCTGACCAACAAGTATTCCGAGGGCTATCCGGCCAAGCGCTATTACGAAGGCCAGCGCTATATCGACGAACTCGAATCCCTGGTAATTGAGCGCGCCAAAAAACTATTCGGCGCCGAGCATGCGAACGTTCAGCCCTACTCCGGCTCGCCCGCCAATCTGGCGGTCTATTTCGGCTTGCTCAAACCCGGCGACAAGATCATGGGGATGGCGCTGCCCCACGGCGGCCATCTCACCCATGGCTGGAACGTGAGCATCACCGGGCAGTTCTGGAACTCGGTCCAGTACCCGGTCGATCGGGAAAGCCGGCGTATCGATTACGATGCCGTGCGCGATCTGGCCCGGCGCGAGCGCCCGCAGCTAATCGTGGCCGGAGCGACCGCCTATCCGCGCCTACTGGACTTCCGGATTTTCGGCGAAATCGCCAAGGAAGTGGGCGCGTTTCTGCTCGCCGACATCGCGCACGTCGCCGGCTTGGTGGTGGCCGGAGTCCATCCCGATCCGGTGCCTTATGCCGACGTGGTCACGACTACGGCGCACAAGACCCTGCGCGGTCCGCGCGGGGCGATGATCCTGTGCCGCAAGGAATTCGCCGATCGAATTGACAAGGCGGTCTTTCCGGGATTGCAGGGCGGACCTCATAATCACACCACCGCGGCGATCGGCGTCGCACTCAAAGAGGCCGCGACCCCCGCCTTCAAGGAATACGGCCATCAAATCGTGCGTAATGCCAAGGCAATGGCTGACGAGTTGATGCGTCGCGGATTCGATTTGGTGTCGGGCGGCACTGACAACCACCTGATTCTGATCGACCTGACTAACAAGAACGTGCCGGGCAAGAAGGCGGCCAAAGCGTTGGAAAAGGCCGGTATCGTCTGCAACTACAACACCGTGCCCTACGACCCGCGCAAGCCATTCAACCCCAGTGGAATCCGGCTCGGCACGCCGGCGGTGACCTCGCGCGGCATGGGCGAGGATCAGATGCGCCAGGTCGCGGTGTGGATGGATCAGGTCATCGCGAACGTCGACGACGAAGTTGCAATCGAAAGAACCGGCGTTGAGCTGCGCGCGTTGTGCCGTGGCTTCCCTGCCCCGGGAATCCTGCTGGGCGATGATTGATTTTCAGCTTGCGTGATGAATTTTTGCCACGAGTACTGCCGTCTTATGAAGGAATGAGCTTTTTGAAGTGTTTTTGGTGGGTGGTGCTGCGCACCCTTTCTTGACACAATAGCTGCAGCCAACTAATGGCTGAAGTGGCTGGCTCGAGGGGAATTGTTTTCCGGGGAAAGCATTCTGGGCCGTGCGAAGAACGCAGCAACTCTGGCTCATCCATCCTGCGTTCGGGGATTGAAGAGAAAATCGGCGCGATTGTGCGCTGTCGTATTGCCAGGAATGACTCCCTATGCTGGAAGATCAGAGGTGGTCGGCCGGTGATGAGCAAGCGTTTGCTTCGCGCTTGTGCCGTTCTCAATTTCGGCCCGATAATCACCCGCCAGAGCGTAACGATAATTCTTCGCCTCCAGCATACTTCATGCGATGCGGCAAACGCGATCGGTCAGGTCCAGTTGCCGCCTGCCGACTGCGCGTCAGCATGGTCGAGACCTTTGAGAAATGCCGTTTCAGTGGGCCGGCATCGGCGATGTCAACCTACCAATGCGCTTTTGGCACCCCGTCGGGTGCTTTGCGATAAGGAGAAAAAACGATATGAGAACCCGGTCTCTGATTGTGCTCGGTAGCCTCACGATTTTCTGCGCGCTCCTCGGTGGCGGCAGTAACAGCGCGCGCGGAAATGCTCTTTGACGAGGCGAATTACAAAGCTATGGTTGACGACAGCTCGTCCGATACGATTCCGATCGGCACCAAGATCACCCTGCAAAACTGGCAGCAGTACAAGAAGTTCATGCCGATATGGTTACAGGCCCTCTATAGCGGTGACTACCATTGGCATATCGGTTCGGATCCCCTCTTCACGGTCGAGGTGGGACCGACCCATGACTTTCCGCTGCCGGCGAAGTATCAGGAAGACACCGAAAAGTACGCCGGTCAGACCAAGCTGGTGAAGGCTTCCTCGGGTGGCTGGACTATCCAAGGATATACCGCGGGCGTACCTTTCCCCAATCCGTCCGACCCAACAAAGCCGCAAAGGTCATGTACAACGCTTGGCTGGTATTCCGGCCCTCGATTAGCCACTACTACACCTACGATTGGATCGTCGACCAGTACGACAACGTGTCGAAGGAGGAGACGGACGATACCTGGTACCAGTTGTCGCATATCAGCGAGCCCGGTTCGCCGGTCAATCTGCCCTATGCGAATGGTATGCTGTTTGCCGCGCGTTACCTGGTAGCCGCTCCAGAGCAGTCCAAATATAGTACCGAACTCCAACTCCAGCCGGCTGACCCTGCCCAGTTTCAGGAAAGCTATGTCTTTCTGCCTTCTCTGCGACGGTCGCTGCGACTGTCCTCAGCCGCACGATGCTCGCCGGTTCTGGGCACCGATTACGTGCAGGACGACGGCGGCTGGATGCCAACTAATTTCGACGCCCATTATCTTGGCTCGAAGAAACTCCTGACCATGATCATCGATCCGGCCCATGCCTATTCGGCTTCGACCTATTTGGGCGGCGGCAATAGCAAGTCGGGCAGCCTGCCGGGTTGGCCCAAGGCCGGAACTAACAAATGGGAACTGCGTACGTACGACGTGATCGATCTGCAGGCGCTTCCGATCCTGGGCGCGTATTGCTACTCGCATCGAGTGTTCTATGTGGATAAACAGACTCATATAGTCGCGATGGCGGGAGCGGAAGGCTATGACCGCACCGGCAAGCTCTACAAGGTTCTGTGGTCAGCGCAGGCACCGGTTAACTTCAGGGGTCAAACCACGACTCTGAGTTATACGACCTCGATGAGTCTGGAATGGGATTTCCAGAACAAACATGCCACCGCCAACAACGATGAACCGACTACCCTGGACGATGACGCGCCGGCGCAGGTCAAGGACGTCGCGACTTTGTCGACTCCGGGAGGGTTGGCCAGCGTTATGAAGTGATCTGAAGTTGGATTGACCTCAGGGGCTAACCGATCGGGTTGGCCCCTTTTGTTTTGGGTCTTCTGCAAAACGTGTCGGATGAATTTCGATGGCTTCGGTGGTAAAGCCCGATTTCCCCGGAGTTTTGGAGCGTTCTCACCGCTCAAGGAAACTTGGCATGAAATTGCGGCGGGAAGAGCGCGTCGGCTGGAGGAGCTACACGGCTTGGTCGGAGCTCAAGGACGCGGGAGCATGAGTTCGGAGGGCCCGGCAACGGAAACCGACCCTAGCTTTGAGTTTTTTCAGGCATCAGGGATCATTGCGTGTCTCCAAGCAGCAGACCGCGCGAGGTTTAGGTAAGTCCCGGAAACCGCTGAAAGCGACCGCACGAGTGGGACAATCGCCCTCTTTTTCAATAGTGGGACACCGGCCCTAGCGCCTACTGCTATTCCCACCGCATATTCTATGTCGACAAGCAGACCACTATTGCCGATGGCGGGGGTGGAAAGCTGCGACCGCACCAGAAAGCCGTACAAGGTTCTTTGGGAGGCAAACGCCCCTTATAACTTCAGAGGCGAGACGATCATACTTAACTACACCATTACGATGAGTCTGGTGTGGGATTTCCAGGATAAGCACGCGACCGCCAACAACGATGAACCGGCGACCTTCGATGAAGCGGCACCGGCGGCGTTACAGGACGTCGCAACGCTGTCGACGCCCGGCGGATTGGCCGGCGTGATGAAAGTGACCCTGATTGGATCGATCTAAGTGGCCAACCGGACCGTTGGTTGGACCCTTTTGTTTGTGAGGCTAGAAGCGCTCCGCCCGTTTGACATCATGGGTGCTCGCGCAACATAAGTGCTGTCATGGCCAGGATAAAGATCGAACGGCGGCTGAATGTCCCGAATCCGACAGCTTCCAGCGGAACTGCTTCCGCCAATGCTCCGTGGGCTACGCTGTGGGAGCAGGTCAAGGAGGCGGAGGAACTCGGCTACGATACCGTGATCTCCACCGCGCAGCAGCACGATCCTTACATGATACTGGCGGTGGCCGCCCAGCAACCCTCACGCCTCGAACTTTGCACGTCGGTTGCGTTGGCCTTCGTGATGAGTCCAGTGCAAACCGCCTATATGGCCTGGGACCTGCACCAGATGAGCGGCGGCCGCCTGATCCTCGGGCTTGGCACCCAGGTCAAGGGACATATCACGCGCCGCTTCTCGATGCCGTGGTCGAAGCCCGCCCAGCGGATGAAGGACTACGTCGGTGCGATGCGCGCCTGCTGGCATTCGTGGCAGACCGCGGAGCCGATCAATTTCCAAAGCGAGCACTACAACGTCTCCCTGATGGTGCCCAACCTCACTCCGCCCCGGTTGCCCTTTGGACCGATCCCGGTGATGCTCGCCGCGGTGCAGGAGAAGATGCTGCAAGTTACCGGCGAGGTCGCCGAAGGTGTGCGCCTGCATGGATTCGTGACCCGGCGCTATCTGGACGAGATTGCCTTTCCCAATCTGAAGAAGGGATTTGCGAAATCCGGACGCCCGCTAAGCGAATGGGACAAATTCGAGATTAGTGGTGGCGGCTTCGTATGCACCGCCGCCAGCAACGACGCGCTGGCGGCCGAGGTCACCAAGGTTAAAGAACAGATTGCCTTTTACGGCTCGACCCGTTCCTACCGCGCGAGCATGGAGATGCACGGATGGGGCGATCAGGCCGAGCAGCTCCATCGGCTGTCGGTGCAACAGCGATGGGACCGGATGCCGGCGCTGGTCAACGAAGAGATGGTTCACGCTTTCGCGGCACTCGGAACCTATCAGGATATCGCGGCGGCCATGAAAAAGCGCTTTGCCGGAATCAACCGGCTGACGTTTAGCATTCCCATCCACAACCAGCGCGATCGCGGCATTTTGCGCGAAATCATGCAGGACCTGCGCCGGCCGTAGCCTGCCCGATCGTTCGCGCAGCTGCGCAATGGGCGCGGTGGGCTGGTCTGTTCGCGTCCGAGCCTCGATACAGACGCGGCAAGCTGGTAAATTCCGCTTCAAATGCGCACTATAATTTCACTCGCCGCCGCGGGTCTGATTGGCATCAGTGTGGCCTTCGCGGCGGCCGCACCATCCGCGCCGTCCAATCAGGATGCGATTGAACGCAAATACGACTCGCTCATTCATCGCGATGAACTGCGCGACTGGATGAAGCTGCTCGCCGCCGAGCCCAACCATGTCGGCTCGCCGCATGACAAGGCCAATGCCGAGCGCATCCTGGCCTGGTTCAAGGACTGGGGATGGGACGCGCACATCGAGACTTTCTGGGTGCTTTATCCGACGCCGATTAGCGAGAGCCTCGAGCTCATCGGACCCAAGCCGTTCAAAGCGATGTTGCAGGAGCCGCCGATCCCAGGTGATTCCAGCGCGACCGCGACTGAGCCTGGCCTGCCCGCCTACCTCGCCTACCAGGGCGACGGCAACGTCACCGCGGGCCTGGTCTACGTCAATTATGGAATGCAGGACGACTACAAGACGCTGCAGCGGCTTGGGGTCAGCGTCAAGGGCAAGATCGTCATCGCAAGGTACGGCGGGGGCTGGCGCGGACTGAAACCCAAACTCGCGCAGGAGCACGGCGCGATAGGATGTATCATATATTCCGATCCGTCCGATGACGGCTATTCGGTCGATGAAACCTATCCGGCCGGTCCGATGCGCCCGCCCCACGGGATCCAACGCGGATCGGTCGCCGATATGCCGCTGTATCCCGGCGACCCGCTGACCCCTGGCGTGGGCGCCACGCGTGACGCCAAGCGCCTGAAGATCTCCGAGGCAGCCACCATCCTGAAGATTCCCGCGCTACCCATTTCCTACGCTGACGCCCAGGTGTTCCTCGCCGCGCTTGGAGGTCCGGTCGCGCCACCCGAATGGCGCGGCACACTTCCCATTACCTATCACGTCGGCCCCGGCCCTGCCCTCGTGCGCCTGGCGGTCAAGTCCGATTGGAGCCTCAAACCGATTTATGACGTGATCGCGACGATGAAAGGAACAACTTATCCCGACCAGTGGGTGGTACGCGGCAATCATCATGACGGCTGGGTATTCGGCGCCACCGATCCGCTGTCCGGTCAGGTCGCGCTGCTGGCCGAGGCCAAGGCGATCGGCGGACTGGTCAAGCAGGGATGGCAGCCCAAGCGCACTATCGTCTACGCCAGTTGGGACGCCGAAGAGCCGATGCTTCTGGGCTCCACCGAATGGGCTGAGACGCACGCCGCCGAGCTGAAGAAGAAGATGGTTCTCTATGTCAACTCCGACCTCAATGAACGCGGGTTCCTTGGCGCCGGTGGCAGCCAGGATTTCCAGCATCTGGTGAACCAGGTCGCCGCTGAGGTGATCGATCCCGAGACCGGCGTTCCCATCGGCCGGCGGTTGCGCGCAAAAATTCGCGTTGCCGCGCTCGATCCCGGCGCCAAAGAGCATCTGAAGGCAGAGGCCAAAATCGTTGCCGACCCGGACAAGGACTTCCCCATCGAACCGCTTGGGTCGGGGTCCGACTTTTCCAGCTTCATTGACTTTCTGGGCGTCCCTGCGCTGGACGTGGGCTTCTATCAGGAGGGCGAAAGCTCCGGCGTCTACCACTCCCGCTACGACACCTTCGAGCATCACAGCCGCTTCGTCGATCCGGGCTTTGTTTATGACGCGATGCTGGCCAAAACCGCCGGACGGATCGTACTGCGGGCAGCCGAGGCGGATCTTCCCTGCAACGCGCGGGCGGCTTTGCCGATGCGGTCTCCGGCTATCTCGACGAGGTCAAAAAGCTCGAGGGCAGCAAGCGCGAGGAAGCCGAAACACAAGCCAAGCTGCTGCGCGACCACGCATTCCAACTCGCCGCCGATCCGACCAAGTCCAGCGGCCTGCCCACCGCACTGCAACGCGTCCCGCACGTGGAGTTTGCGGCGCTGGAGGACGCGGTCGATCGCCTCAAACGCAGCGCCAAAGCTTACGACGACGCGATAGCAACCAACGGCGCGCACCTGTCCGGCGCCCGTCTCGCCCAGCTACAGATGCTGATGCTCGACATCGACCAGACCCTCGCCCCCAACGTTGGCCTGCCGGGCCGGCCCTGGTACAGGAACCTAATCTACGCGCCCGGCCGCTTGACCGGCTACGGCGCCAAAACCCTGCCCGGCGTGCGCGAGGGGATCGAGGACCAGCGATGGGCCGACGCCAACCGCTACGCCAAATTAACGGCCGACGCGCTCAATGCCTACAGCGACCGCTTGGACAAGGCCACGGCGGTGCTCAAGGGCACGTGAATCCGATGGTAAGACGAAATAGCAAATGGCCGGCGAGCATCGTGCTCATCAGGCATGGGGAGTCGGCTTACAACGAACTCAAAATCACCAAAGATGCCGATGCGGAATATGTGGAGTTCAAGACCGCATTCAGAGCCGATGCGCAATCGCCTCGAACGCCGGGCGCTAGCCGAACAATTACTGGCCAAGTATCCCACCAAACATAGCGATTACGAGATGCCGCTTACGGAGCTGGGTGGTCAGCAATCCCGCCTCACGGCGCAACGGCTCAGTACCCAGATCGACATGCCGGATGTCATTTTCGTATCTCCATATGTCCGCACGCGCCAGACATTGGTCTGCATGACCCAAGGCTGGGGTGCGCTGAGCGAGGTCAAAACGGTAGTCGAGGATCGGATCCGCGAGCAGGAGCATGGGCTCGCGACACTGTATAGCGATTGGCGGTTCTTTCATGCTTTCCATCCCGAACAGCGGCAGCTAAACCGTTTGGTCGGCGAATATTGGTATCAATATCCCCAGGGCGAGTCAGTTTCACAGGTGCGCGATCGCATCCGGTCCGTGACCACGACGCTTATCCGCGAACACGCTGGTAAGAACGTGATGATCGTCACGCACCATCTAACCATCCTGTCGATCCGGGCGAATTATGAACGTTTATCACCGGAAGATTTCCTCCGGCTGGATCATGAGGAAAAGCCGATCAACGGCGGCGTTACGCTGTATCGTTGCGATCCCGCCGCCGGTTCAAATGGCCGGCTGACACTGGAATACTACAATCGCAAGCTCTACGATCTGTAGCGCCGGCAGCCACCAGGCTACGAGCATGCCTTTGGCCGCCGTGTACCCAGGCTTGAGTCGATGGTGAAAATCGGTAACGACTGTGATTTTCGCCCAGCGGCACACAGGTTGCCACCACTACGCTGATCGCCAGCGGAGGAGGCGATCTCTTTGGCCTGGCAGTCGCTCCCGGCGGTTCCGGGATTTACGTGGTGAACGACGGCGACAACACGCTGGATCTGTTTCATTAAGCGCTAACTTAATGGCAACGGCGACCTTCGGGTTCGAGACGCCGCCGTTGCGCGATTTCGTCTTTCATTGAATGCCGACCCACCTTTCGCGGGTCGGCGGCATATGTTTTAGTCGGCTGTGTGATGAGTGATACGCCAGGGATCCGCTGCTCAGGATCTGACAGTCAGTGATATAGCGCCGGCCCCCGTTTCAGATCTTCCGCCGGCGCCGGCCGCAGCTTCCACTGCTCGCGAGCGATGGTTCGAGATTGCAGCCGCGCCGCGCTTTGCCCTGCCCTTGCTCACGATTTTGTGCGGCGCCGCCTTTCTCGTTAATCTCGGTGGCTATCCGCTTTACACCAAGGGCGAGCCGCGTGAGGCCGTGGTGGTGCTCGACATGTTCAAGGGCCACAGCCTCAGCTCGTTTCTGTTGCCGATGCGCGCGGGAGTGGAGATCCCTTCAAAACCATTGCTGATGCATTGGTTCATCGCGGCGTTATCATTGATCACCGGCGGCGTGGGCGAATGGACCGTGCGGCTGCCCTCGGCGATTCTCGCCATCGCCGGAGTGCTGTGCTGCTACCTGTACGTGCGGCGGCTGTTCAACGAGCGGGCCGCGCTGTTCTCGGCCCTGATCCTGGCGACCAACTTCCAGTACCTGCAGGCCGCCGGCGGCGCGCGCGTCGACATGACGCTGACCTTCTTCATGGAAGTGGGATTCTTTGAGTTCCTGATGATTGCCGAGGGCCTCACCAAGCGCCGGATGCTGCTGTACGTCGCCCTGGCGCTGGCGGTGTTGGCTAAAGGACCGGTTGGAGTCGTCTTGCCGGGGCGCGGTCGCCGTGGTTTTTATTGCCGTAGAGCGACGATGGAACCTGCTGGAGCAACTCGATCTGGTAAAGGGCGCCCTGCTGGTAGCGATACTTGCCGGCGGATGGTACGTCGCGGCGACCATAATCGGCGGCCGCACGTTTTTCGACAAGCAGGTGCTATCGGAAAACGTTTTCACCTATCTAGATCATCCGGGCATCAGCCGCGGCCACGGCCATCCGTTCTATTACATGGAAGTGGTATTGCTGGCGGGCTTTCTGCCGTGGTCGGTACTGTTGCCGTTCGCGGCAGCCCGTTTCGCTGATCTGCAAAAGCTGCGCGACCCGCGTCTGTTGTACCTGATGATCTGGTTTGCGGTGGTTTTGCTGTTCTACAACTTCGCTTTCAGCAAGCGCGGAGTCTATCTGCTGGCGCTTTATCCCGCGCTGAGCGCAATCCTCGGCCTCTACCTGGCTGAAGAACTCAGCGCCGCCAGCGCCACGCCCTCGATGCGGATTGTGTCGATCGGGATGGGAATCTTTTTCATTCTGACCGCGGCAGGAGGGCTGATGCTGGCCCCGATCGTCAGAGAATGGCCGGGTCTCGCGCGCCATCCGTTCGACGCGATCGGAATCACGGCTCCGGCATTTGTCCCCGCGTTATCCGCTGCGATTGGCGCGCAGCGTCTGGCCGTGGTTTTGCTCGCTGCAACGCTGATCGCGGTCGGATATCTGCTTATCCGCACCACCGCGGGAGCCGGGAAGTTTGCGGCCGGTACCGCAATCGGCGTCACCTGCTTGTCGATTGTGGCCAATCTGTATGCGCTGCCCGCGACCGCCAATACCGTGTCGCTCAAGGATTTCGCGCTCCAGACCAACAAAATCGTCGGCGATTCCCAGATCGCGTATGTGTGGGGTCTTAACTACGATGTCGCGTTTTACACCGGCAAGACCATTCCCGTCATCGCCCTCCCATTGCGCGATCCGCCGCAATATCTGATCCTCGGCGAGGACACCTACAAGGCGGGAGCCTCCACGGAACTGCGCGATTACTCCACCGTACTGAAAAGCGGCGCGACCTACCTCGACGGCACCGGCCCGATGCTCCTGATAAAGCGCAACGCCTGATAGGCGCGCAAGCAGCGCCGCGGCTCGAATCCAAGCCCGTACCTTGGAACCCTATTATTGCTGTGTCACGAAATCTCACGATTCGTGAGACGAAAGGTTACGCCTGTAGCTATGTGAGGAGATCCGAATTCGCACTCGGATAAGCGAGTACCGCGGGAGGTTTTGAACCGAGCGAAGGCCGAAGGTCCCCTGGTTCTGGTCGGGGATCAGGACTGGACAGCACAGGCCCCACGCAGGCTCGGATTCCGGCACACAACACAAATAGTCACGACTGCAATTATCTTGCTTCTTTCATTCTTGGTTATGATGTAATTGACTCGCGTCGTCCTCGCTTATCAGGTTCCGGGGTGATTTCCTATGAAAACCAGACTATTTTACTCTAAGGTTTCCCATTTCGGTCGTCAGTGCCTGGCAGTAGCTGTAGTCATTTTTATCTACCATTTCTCTATTGCTCCAGGGCTGGGGCGGGCTCAAACCGTCGATTCTGGAAACGCGTCGATGTCCTGGGCGGCATCCGCAATCAGGCACGCGCAAATGATGCGAGCTTTCCGCGATGTGGACGGGGGCGCTCAGCATACCCCTTCCCTAATCCCACAATTCACTCTCGATAGTGATCCTAAGGGGCTGGTCGCGTCCTATCAGCCCAGCGGGCCCACAGTCACGGCGAGCAATCCTTTCTTCCAAAATCTGGGCACCAACGGGCGCACCTGTTTCACCTGTCATCAGCCCCAGACCGGATGGACCATCAGTGCACAATCTGCGCAGGCGCGTTTTGATCAAAGCGGGGGAACGGACCCCTTGTTTCGTCTCGTTGACGGGGCCACCTGCCCAAACGACAACGTCTCGACGCTCCAGGCAAGGAGGCAAGCGTCCATCCTGGTACGTGAAAAGGGCCTGATTCGTATCGGGCTCGCGATGCCGGCCTCTTCGCAGTTCGAAGTAAGCGCAGTAAGCGACCCATACAATTGTACGACCAACCCGGCTACCGGTCTCACCAGCCCGACCGCCGGTACGGTTTCAATTTATCGGCGCCCTCTGCCCTCGACCAATCTGAACTTCCTGAGCACCATCATGTGGGACGGACGTGAGCCCTCACTGGCGCATCAGGCCCTCGACGCGACGCTGATCCACGCCCAAGGCAACAACCCCGGCCCCTCTACTGACCAGCAGACTCAGATGGTCAATTTTGAGTCCGGAATCTATACGGCTCAGCTTTTCGACAATCACGCGCATTATCTGGTTGCGCCCCAATCCACCCTGAAGCTGGAAATTCCGGTATCGGAATATTCTCCGTTACAATGCTCCACGACCTCCATAGCGCAGACCGGCGGTCCGTTCGCGCTCGCAGCAACTGGACACCGATTTCTTTATTGGCATTAACGATCCGCTTGGACTCAATCCTTGCGGGACTGTCTTCACCTCAGACATTTTTAACCTTTACGCCGCGTGGGCGAACCTTCGAAGAAACGACAGCGAATCGCGGCATCGCGAGTCGGTCGCACGCGGTGAGGTGGTCTTCAATACCAAGCCGATCAACATCACAAACGTGGCGGGCCTCAACGACGTATTAAACGCTCCGAATATCGCGGGCAATTGCGGCACCTGCCACGATACGCCCAATGTCGGCGACCATTCAGTCAAGGCGCCTTTGAACATTGGTGTAACTGACGCCAATCCGAATCCGCCGGACTTGGACGTTTCCGGGTTACCGGTCTTCACGCTGAAGTGTATCGCAGGACCGCTGGCCGGACAGACCTTCTTCGTTACCGATCCGGGTCGGGCCTTAATCAGCGGAAACTGTGCCGATATCGGTAAAACCAAGGGGCCGATCTTGCGCGGCTTAGCGGCGCGGGCGCCTTATTTCCATAACGGATCAGCTAAGACGCTGAAGGATGCCGTTAACTTCTATAACGACCGCTTTAATATCGGTTTCACCGACCAGGAAAAGGAAGACCTGGTAAATTTCCTCAAAACTCTCTGACGGAAATATCCAAGCATGAAATGAGACTTTTATCACCGGTTCTCTGCCTGGTTCCCTCTCTCCCACAACTGACAGGGCCAACGCTTAAGCTAACCTATCAATAAGAGTCCAAGCCGTGGCGCGGGCCTCCCTGCCCACGGCTCCGCGCGTTCAACTCAGCGCGGATTTGCGGCACTGCCGCCGCGCCGCGAATGATCGCAACCCGCATGGCCCGCGATTGCGGGCAATGTAACCGACGGGTCCGTGCAATGGACCAACCAGGGAGCCTTTCTGGGCGTGACCTCCGCCTGGCAGCCTACAAACGCCTACTCCTTGAACACCCATATCCTGGACAGCAACTTCAATCTCGAACAGGTCAGTAAGGCAGGAACTTCGGGAAGCTCCCAGCCCGCGTGGCTCACGCTACCAGGTCTGACTTCAGCCGACGGGACGGTTCAATGGACCGATGAAGGGCCGGGCAATCAAAATCTCGCGCAGACCGGCGGTCCCAGCGGGATCGTGATCGATAACGCGGTAGCGCCGGGAACGCTCCCCGGCGCGTCCGAGATTTACTTTTCAACCCTGGGCGATGGATTGTGTCCGACTTCCGGGGGCTCGATTCCCTAGCTTTCGGCGGCCGAAACCGTCACTCCATCACCTGATCCATACCGCCTGGAGTGCCCCAGCGAACGTAATCGTCATATGCCTTGGCGTCCTGATTGATTTGTCCCCCGCTTTGGATATCGAGCGTCAGGTGGTTGTTCTGCACATCCCAGAATGTATACTCCCCATCCCCTGGTCCGCCGGCACCGGTGGCGACATCGCCGTTTGTGCCCGGAATCGGCATCGGTTTGTAAATCGAGGGTCCGGTCTTCCACAGGTGAAGCGCGACGTCATAGAGATCCATCCAGATTGGTTGCCAGGTCTCCTTGTCGATATAGGCCATCCGGCTTCCGTAACAGTACCCTGCCGACAAGGACGGCACCCGCCGAACATCCAAAACCGCCACTGGTCGGAGCTGCCACACTACCGCCTTGGGGCTGGGGAAGTATAACGGCTTATAGTAATTATTGATGTCCGTATAGCCTGCGACTGGAACACCCACCAAAATGTTCTTGTATCCCAGAAACCGCGATTGAAAGATCGGTGGCTGCAGATTCATCGAGCGCTCATCGTCCTGTGTATAGTCGCTACCGACCAATGGTGAGCAGCGCGCGGCGGTGGTCAAGCGGATCGAGCGGCGCAGCGACGGGAGGAAGACGTAGGATTCCGGAAGGTCGCCGGGATTGTCGTGAAAGATTTGCAGGGAGTTAACGTATTTGGACTGTTCCGGCTCCCAAATCACGTTGTTTTGTGTCAGGAACGTGTTCGCGGTATCTGGAATATCGACTCGCCTGCCCGGATCGCTGAGATGTTTGACCTTGAAATTCACCTCGCGGACCTCGGTCACATACTTGCTGCCGTACCGGTCCATTGTAAAACCCAGGTGGGAATAGGTGGTGATCAGGTATGGAATATATGCGTAATATTCATTGTACATAATCTGAATGCCGGCCAGCGTCCCGCTTGGGCTCGGAAAAGGAACTCCGGCAACGTACCCCTTAATGTCATATCCACCCTCGCCGTTCTTCGTCAGGCTCACCTGACTGGCGTACTTCTCAGTGTCCTCCTGATATTGTTTGGGCAACGGCGTGGGCGTGGAAGCTCCCACTACCATCGTTGCGGAGGCAGGCAGATGCCAGAAGAATTTACCCGACCACAACTCCTGCATTCCTAGCGGCATGAACTCCTTATATTGCTGCCAGTTCTGGGCTGTGATCCGCGTGCCAGGCGGGATCGTCGCGGGGGAATCGACCGAAGCCAGACTGTCGTACTCTTGTTCGTTCCAGCTTATCTGGGCGGCAGCGGCAACTGGGTAACACAACCAGATCATGGCGGCCGCGGCCAATAAAAACGTCGTTTTCGGTTTCATAATTAATCTGGTCTCCCAAGATGTTAGCGTCCGCATGGACAGACATGTCGCTGGGCGGTCCAGCCGGCCTTAGTGGCTCCTGAAGCCGGTTGAGTGCCTGCCCTCTTCCGGCAAAAGCATAAGCGCAATCCCGTTGGATCGCGGGCCTTCAGTGACGGATAGTCATTCGTCAGCCTTGCTGGCTCTGCACCGTTTGAGCAGGTTCGGATTTGACGTGTGACTGATTGCTGGTGTCGGTCTGATTCAAGCTTTGCGACGAATCATTCGTGTTCGGCGGTTGCCAGTACCAGCCGTTATAGCCATTGCTGACGGCGGAACAGCCGATGAGGCCAATTATCGCGGCGCCCGCAATCGCGTACACTGAGGCACGGACAAAGGTGGAAGTCATGGTGATTACTCCATTTGTGATGTTCGAGCGTGATTAGCTCATAGTGACGAGCACGAAGCGTGCCCGCTCTGCCATCCGTGCTATTGTAAGTGAACATGGGTGATCGATAAGGCATCCTTCTCAGGTTTAGGAAAACTCGTTGCAGCCTCCGGCTTTGTCTTAAGCCGAAGGCAATTTGCACGGGAAGAGCAGAAAACCCTCACCACTTTCTTTCTCGGAGTAAAGGGAGCGGTAATCGAACACACTTCGGGTCACTTTCTGTGCCCTCTCATTATGTGTAAGGGAGACGAGAGGCTGAGGATTTCGAGTTTCGGCCACCAAACAATTTCCGCTTTTGGCGTAGAGTGCCGAATTGATGCCGATAAGTAGGCCAAAGTTTCGAACAGCGGTCCACCTCGCGTGCAAACATCGGGCTCTCAGGGAGTGCCGCGCTTTTTCTCACGTTTCGGAATGAGATTCGGAATCGCTTTCTCTGTTATGAGAATGCGCACCGCTTAAGCGGGAGAAGCTTCGGGGTCTCACGCCCCAGACGCGCGGAGTGCAGGGATCAGGAGCGGATGCGTATTTCCAACTCCTCGATCTTGCGGTAGAGCGAGGACAGGCCCAGGCCGAGAATCTCCGCGGCCTTGCGTTTATCGCCGCTGACGCGGCTCAAAACATTCTCAATATGAATCTTCTCGTAGGTGCGGATCGCTTCCTTGAGGTTATCCGCTATGGGCGGGAAGCTCTCGGAATTGCCCTGGATAGCCCGGGGCAGGTCGGCAGGCGTGATCCAATCCCCATTGCCAAGGATCATGGCACGTTCGATGATATTGTCCAGCTCGCGAATATTTCCTGGCCACGAATGCGCTATCAGGATTCTCATCGTGACATTGTCGACGCCCTTGTAACTCTTCTTCAATTCGGCGTTATGCCGCCGAATCAGGAATTCGACCAGCGCTGGAATGGCTTCGCGTTGCTGCCGCAGCGGTGGTATCTCGATTCCCACGACGTTGAGCCTGTAAAACAGGTCCTCCCGAAAGGTGCCATCACGAACGGCCTGCTGGAGGCTCTTGTTGGTGGCGGCAATAATTCGGACGTCGGTTCTCACGGGGGTATTCGTGCCAAGCGCGAGGATCTCCCGCTCCTCGATTGCCCGCAGTAGTTTGACCTGAACGCCGGCCGGCAAATCACCGATCTCGTCAAGAAAGATCGTGCCGCTGCGGGCTCGTTGAAAGAGGCCCTCATGAGCCGAGACCGCACCTGTAAAAGCGCCCCTCGAATGGCCGAAAAGCTCGCTTTCCAACAGGTTATCGGGAATAGCGCCGCAATTTACCGGGAGAAAGAGCTTATCGCGGCGGGCGCTAAAAGCATGCAACGCCCGGGCAACCACCTCTTTGCCGACCCCGCTCTCACCCGTAATCAGCACGGTGCTGTTGGTCGGGGCAACTTTGTGAAGTATGGCGACTATTTCCTTCATCGCGGGACTGAGGATCACCATTTGATCGAGTTCGTAATGAGCGTCCACCTCGCGGCGCAACATCTGGGTTTCCCACGCGAGCCGACGGTACTCGAACAGCCGATGGATCTTACTCAGTACGTCCTCGACGATGAGCGGCTTCAAAATGTAATCGTGCGCTCCATTGCGCAAAGCTTCAACGGCGGTCTCAACTGATGCATAGGCCGTAATCAGCAGAACGAGGGCTTGCGGCGAAAGGTCCCGGACCCGCCGTAGTACCTCGAGCCCGTCGCTCCCTGGAATCCGCAGGTCGGTAACCACAACATCGTAGCTCGAGCGCGATATCGCCCCGATCGCTTCAGTGCCGTCGGCCAACCCGGTTGCGTCGTAACCTTCCTCGGTAAGCACATCGACCAATCCATCGCGGATAGACGCCTCGTCATCGACGATCAGGATGCGTCCCGAAGCGCTGTTAGAAGGCTTCATGGATGTTCAGCCCCGGCAAGGTTGACGCCGCCTTGCCCACGCCGGGACCTTGCAGGGGCAGCTCGACGTGAAAAACAGTTCCGTGAGGTTTAACCGCATCAAAGTAGATCGTACCTCCGTGAGCCAACGCTATCTGCCGGGCGACCGCGAGCCCCAGTCCCGATCCATCAGCCTTGGTGCTTTCAAACAAGCGAAAGACCTCAACGTCCTTTGCAATGCCGGGACCGCTGTCCGCCACCGAAATCCTCAGCTTGGCGGTTGTGCAGGGCTTGGCGCTAATGGTGATTCGCCCGGGACCTTCGCCGATAGCCTCCACCGCATTCTTGACCAGGTTGTCCAACACACGATGGAGCTTTTCTTCGTCGGCACGCAATTTTAGAGACCGAGCCGCGGTGGTAAAAGTCAGGTTGATTCCGCGTGCAAAGGCCACCTGATGCCACAAGTCCACAACCTCAGCCAGAAAGCGCGGCACGTCGATAGCCCGCAGATCCAGGCGTTGCTCGCGGGCGAAGTTCATGAATTCCCGGACCAGCGATTCCAGCCGCCGCAACTCCACGACAATCTGTTCCGCTGACTTGAGGACCGAGCCCACAGCCTGGTCCGGATACTCCCGGGCTCGCCTTCGAATGAGCTGGGCCTGCATCGACAACGCGGCTAGCGGGTTGCCGACGTCATGGACTATCTGGGCGGCTATCGCTCCCACATCGGCGAGCCGTTCGCGCTGTTGCGCGATCTTGTTCATCTCGTACAGCTCACGTTCGGCTTGCACCCGCTGCGTGATATCCTTGCCAATTGACAGGACTCCCACCGCCGCGCCGTTGCTATCTCGCAGTGCGCTTGCCCGCCAGTCGATCGCCCTAAGCTCCCCAGCCTTGGTAACCATCGTGCTGGCAAATGCGTCGACCACGCCGCCGCGAAGGCATCTCGCAAATACCGTCCTCATCCGGTGTTGTTCGTGGGCAGGCAAAAATGTCGTGAACCAGTCATGGCCCTGCATTTCCCATAACCGATAGCCGGAAATCTCTTCCATGTAGGGGTTGAAGGGACGATTCTGCCTTGGAGGTCAAGTACCTTTATGATGACCTGGGCGGTGGCAATCAGCTGTTCGGCAAAATCGTGCTTCAATTCTGTCGAAAAAGCGCCGCTAGCGGCATCACCCTTGTGGCGCCAGGTTTTGAGCCGTTCGAGCCAAGCGCATTTCCATTTCGGGTCATTTCCACCCACTGCGGCGCAGGCCGGCAATCTCAACCAAGCCCGTCTGCCAGTACCTTCAAGATACCAGATCTCGCAGGGTCGCGGGACCCCGCACCGGACCCGCCTTGCCCTCACCGCGATTGATTTCTCCCAAACGTTTCCCTACCAAACGTATCCATCCCAAATCTTTCCGGCGACGGCAATTGTGCGGCCTGTGGGCGCCCGTCCGGGGCACGCTCAAACCGGCAGATAAAGCCCGCGCGCGACCAGGCGATGAACGCCGGGAGCACAAAGACCCCTGCGACGGCGTTCAATAACATCAGAACCGCCAACAAAATACTCATGTTGTTGTGAAACATCGCAGGTGAAAAAGCCCAGGGAATGATCCCACCGATCATTACGCAGGCAACCATGAAAACGGCCCCGCCGGTGCTCCTGATGGCTAACGGAATGGCCTCGTCGAGCGGCATGCCGCCTTTGACCTCGTCCCAAATCCTGGAGACGACGTAAATGCCATAGTCAACACCGAGGCCGATTCCGAGCGATATCACCGGGACCGTATCGATCGTGAGCCCGATCAGGCGCAGGCGCAGGTAAATGAAGGCGCCGAAGTTCGCGAGCACGCAGGCAAATACAAAGAGCACTCCGGCAACAATCGAGCGGAAAGAAATAACGCAGAATAGAAACACACAAATCAACACAAAGCTGATGTTATAGAAATCCAGATCGAACAGCACTTTATTAGCCGCCGCGTAAAGCCCCGCTATGCCTCCCATGTATAACACGTTCACTTTGGAAAATGCCGGGTTGTGCGCGACACGCGACTGCACAAACGCCCCCAGCTTTGTTTCGACCTCCGCCAGCGTCTGGTAGGTGTGATTGACCATCATGATGCGGATACAGGTGTTGTCGGCCTGCGTATTCGCGATGTAATGCTCCATTTCGCCCGGCGCGGTGCCGCCCAGAAACAGGTACCAGAGGTTGCCTGCAATCTGGGTCGTGCGCGGATTGGCGTAAAACTTTGGATGGCCGTAATGGAACATCTGGTTGAACGGCCGGATCACCTGCGAAGCAAATGAAACGACCTTCAGCACCCGCGGATCTTGCAACAGGTAATCGCCCAAATCGTCCGCCAGGCGCAGCGTTGGGGGACCCAAAACAGATTGCGGATCAGGATAGGCAGGCGTATTCAGGATCACCCAGGCTTCATCGGTCGGAAAGTATTTGGAAATCGCCGCGATATCCTGGTTGACCTTCGAACCCGGCCGATAGAGCGGTGTGCCAGGATGCGTGTATCCGACTTGCGCCCGGGCCCCTGATACGATTCCCGCGAGCAGAAAAACCAGCGAGCCGCACAACAGCGCTGTGCGCGCCGGTCCGGGCGTGATCGGCATGCGGCACAGCCAATCCCCGGCGGGCCGCAGCAGGTTCGCAATAGCTCCCTGGTCCGCCTCGCGAATCTTTCGCCTCGGCCGCGGGAGATAGCTCATCATGATCGGCTGGAAGATAAAGACCATTACCAGACTGGCCGCCAGCCAGACCGTTCCAGCCCGCGCTATGTCATCCAGGACGGTAATACCGGAAAATGAGATGAACACGATTCCTGCGATATCGGCCAGGATCGCCAGCAGACCCGCCGGCAACATGAAGTTGGTGGTCGTGACACAGGCTATACGCCGGTGATGTGTCTGCTCCAGCATGTAGTAGTAACGGCGCTGCCACTGGATGCCGTGGCTCATGTCGCGCGCCGTCAGAATGAATGGGACCACCAGCATCAGGGGATCGAAGTTGTATCGCATCAGACCGACGAATCCCAATCCCCACAGTGCCGAACAGGTACCCGTAACGATCGGCGCCCACCACGAGCTGTAGTCACCCAGGTTCCAGTATAGGGTCACAATCATAAGGAAGATGGCGCAAAAGAAGATTGCGATGATCGCGGGGAGGTAGTGATAACCGTAACCCCGAACGATGGGCTCGCCGGCCACGTAGATCCTGGTATTGGAGTCCTGGTACTTTTTGACGATCGTCTGGATGTCGTCGAACAGCGCTTTGTAATTCAGGCCTTCCTCGTTGAAAGACGCGGTAACGAGTGTGTTCTTGTAATTCGCACTGATAATATTGGTGAGTTCCTCGCGGTGTGCGAACACGTGGACCCTGAGCGCTTTGATATCCGCGGTCGAGGCCGGCACGTTCGGGTACATGTAAGGTTTGGTGTCCAGACCGCCCGCCACGGCTTCGGCGTAAGCTACGCGATAAGACGCCAGGGAAAACACTTCCTGATGGTTGACGCCGGGAAGCCGATCAACTTCGTTATTGATGTCCTGGATCCTCTTCAGGGTCGCGTAGTTGAAAATGTCTCCATGCTTGACCTGGATCATCAGCGCCAGGGTTTGCGCTCCACCGTAGCTGTGGAACCGGCGATACAATTCCACGTTATGGGCGTGCTGAGGGAAGAAATCGACAAAACGAGTGCCGATCGTCACCCTGGAAGCCTCATACGCCATGAAGGCGGTTGAGAGCACGAGGACCACCCCGATCAGCAGGCGGTAGCGCAGCACGATCCTTCCAATGTTTAGACGGGTTCCGCTTATCACCTGATCTCACCTATTTGAATGTAGAGTCTGAACTGTAAAATGAACATCCGCCTTGTCCGGTAAATCACAACACCGACTGGCTGAAATCGCACAATCTGACTCTGACCTTCTTGCAAATTCGGGACCCTCGGGAATCCGCACGCGTGGAACGACCTTTTGATGGCGACGTTTATATAGCGCCTGCCATTTTCAGCCGTTCTACCGAACGCTGAACGCGCCGTCAGGTTTGATTCAAAGCGATTTTCCTAAAATCGGGACGAGTCCATCCCGGCGTTTCTCAAAAGAAAGAATGGCCTTCACCTTCCTACTATGCCGCCACCGGCGGCTTTCTTGAGAGTTCTCCGCTCGGATGCCTTGTGAAGCCTTACATGGCGACACTGATGCGCGGTCATGAAAGATGTCAGACGCGTTTTGAGCGATCGCCCGGAAAGATCGGCACGTTATGTGCTCAGGTGATTCGTAGTTAATGGCTGTTTGCGGTGCTTATCGTAACTGGAAGTTTTGAACATGAACAGACAAGTCGTCAGCTTGCCAGAATGGCGCGAAACCAGATCCGATCCGTGCCCAGCCCGTGTCAGGCACGACAGGTCGAAGCGGAAGCGGCAATCACGCAACTTGGTCAAGAGCAATGCTGCCCCGACCGTAAGCAGCGCCAAATCGTTTCGACAGGGCACTCGGACCAACTGGCTTGTCGTGTTGCTATTTGTGACTACCGGATTGTGGATTTTGAGAGTCTTTGGCCTCGACGCGATCGTAACAACGAGGTTAGCCAAACTCTGGCACTTGACCATTGCTTAGGTGCGCCTCCCATGGAGACCACGCCACAGCCGCAAATCCCGGAGTAGCGCGGACCAGGAGATTAATCAAGGCACCAAATCGGTGGAATCAACCGTAAAGGAGGATAATATCAATGTTAAGACCTGGCAGAGATAAGGGCATCGCAAACCCAGTTCCATTGGGGCTGGCGGCTCTGGGAGTCACCACGTTCGTGATGGGCGTTTCCCTGATAGCTCAACCCGTCTCAGCGTGGGGACCTTACTTTACCAACGGATTGCTGCTCGGAGGACTGGCCGAGTTTATCGCCGGGATGTGGGCCTTCGCCTATGGAGACCCGCTCGCGGCGACTGTGTTCTCATTCGTTGGCGCGTTTTATGGATGGTGGGGCATCAATGGCCTGATGCTTCATGGGGCGGCGATAAATCCGGCCAGCATGGCACTGGTCTTCATCGCCTGCGGTTTCGTGGTGCTGTATCTGTGGGTAGGTTCCTTTTATGAAACCGCGGTCTTCAACCTGGTTCTGCTGTTCCTGTGGATCGCCTATGTCCTGATGGGAATCGCATTGGCCACAAGCGTCAGTACGATCACTGTAATCGGCGGCATCTCGGCGATCATCTCAGGATTGGTGGCAGCCTACGGCTCCTTCGCGGAGCTCTACAACGCTGCGGTTTTTGAGCAGGTGGTCCCGCTTGGGGAGCCGAAGGTGATCCGCGAACGTTCCGGGCGTGAGGAGGAGATGCGGCTGCGGCGGATTCATCCGATGAGTGAAGCGAACGGTGCGGCTGGCCGGCTTGGTCCAGAGCACTAAACGGCAATCGCGCTACCCCAGCCCCTGTTCCCCCAAGGGCGGCGACAGTCTGACTCGCACCGCCTTCCAGCATTTCATGGGTCCTGCAATTGGGAATCTCAACTGCAAACGGCCGCGTAAAGGGAACTACTTCGCGGTACTGAAAGGCGGCGCTCTTGCCTTCAAGGCACCGGCGGAGGCACTGATAAAGCGCGACGCCGGCAGAGGGCGAATGGCGCTCAGCTCAGCGCGGATTTACGGCGTTGGGAGATTGCTTCCAGCAACGCGGGGAGGGTTTCGGCGCTGGTGCCGCGTAGCGAGTGATCGCAGATCGGGGTGATGTCGCTTTCGTACAAATTGATTTCGACCAGCTTGCCGCCGCGCTCCTTTACCTCCAGGGCGAAACCGGCTGCTGGATAGACGGTGGCCGAGGTGCCCGCCACGATCACCAGGTCGGCGCGCGCGGAATGCTCGGCGCATTGACGCAACACGTCAGGCGGGATCGGCTCGCCGAAGGACACCGTGTCGCTCTTGAGCAGGCCGCCGCATTCCGGGCATGGCGGCGGCAGCACTTCCAGGCTGATTTTCTCTTCCGCGAAGCGCAAGTTACATTCCAGGCAACGAACCTTTTTGAAATTGCCGTGAATCTCGGCCAATGCTTGACTGCCGGCTTGGCGATGCAGATCGTCGACGTTCTGCGTAATCAGGAAGCGCAATACGCCGAGCGTCTCCATCTGCGCCAGCGCGATATGGCCGGGATTTGGCTTGGCTACCCGCAGCGGACGCCATAACTCCTCGTAACGCGGTTTGATCCGGTCCTCCCAGCCTTTTTTCGGATCGGCCATGAAAATTTGGAACCCGTTCATCGGCGGCTCGCCGTACTTGGTCCAAAGGCCGCCAGGTCCGCGGAACGGCGGGATACCGCTCTCCACCGACATTCCCGCCCCGGTCAGCGCGATCGGATATTTGGCGCGCACGATTGCCTCCGCGGCCCTTTCGATGTGATCTCCCGCTCCCATGATTCATTGCCTCCCGCGACAATTATCCAATCAGTTCAGCACGCATGAAGTGAAGGTGAACGCGTAGGCATTCAAGCCCTTGGCCTGCGCGGTCAGCCGCATCCCGCCCGGTTGGACGTCATCGTTGGCGACCAGGTTGTACATCCGCGGGCGGTCCACCACGATGACCCGGCGCCCATTTTCGGCCTGCACATCCTGGCCGGCGCGCTGCCCGTCATCAAGCGCGATGTCCACGCGTACCGGCCCCTCAGCCGGCGGCGCCATCACCAGGTTGACCTCCTTGGCCGTATAGCGAATCGCGAGCGAGGAGTTCTCGCCCAACGCCTGTGCGGATTCATCGCCGACCAGCCATTTGCCGTCGAGATAGACCATCCCTTCCATCCGCACGCCGGGGTCGCGATAATCCCCCGCCTGCCCCGCTATCACGCCATGCGGATTGCCGAACTGTCCGCGCTGATGCCCAAGGTAGAGTTCAGGCGTCACCCGATGGCACACGGCGCCGGGCCGGTCGGTATCGCGCAACGGATCCATCGGCAGCGGGAGCTTGATCGCGGGGTTGAGGTCGGCAATCAACGCCTGAAGGATCGCCTCGGTCTCCCGGTAGCCGCCCTCGCCATAATGGTAGTAACGAATCCGCCCGTTGCTGTCGACCAGGTACTTGGCCGGCCAGAAGCGATTGGAGTATGCGCGCCAGATGATATAGCTGTTGTCGAGCACGACCGGATACTCGATTTGGAAGTCCTTGATGGCCTGGAGCACAAACTCGGACTGGCGCGCAAAGTTAAACTCCGGGGCATGAACGCCGACCACGGTCAGTCCGTCTCGTGGCATAGCGGCGATGCCACTCCACGACATAAGGCAGGGTGTGGATGCAATTGACGCAGGTATAGTCCCAGAAGTCGATCAGGGCCACGCCTTTGCCCCGCAAGGCGTTAAGCGATACGGGTCCGCCCTGCAGCCATTGGCCACCCGCCAATTCCGGGGCGAAGATTGTTTCCTCGATTTCCGGCATCGATCCATCCTCCGGGCCGCCGTCAAGCGGTGGCGCGATCGACATCCTATCATACCATGGATATGCGCCGAATCGGTCTCACGCGTCCCGTCTTGATCAAGAGCCCGCGATTGGGGACATTGGCTTGTTGGAAACTGTTTCTAAAAGCAGCAATGGAGGATCTCCAAGATGGATGAGAATGCCAAGAAAAAAGCACTGTTGATGATTCCCTATGGACTGTTCATACTCGGCGGCCGTCATGGCGATTCCCAAACCGTCGCCACGATCAACTGGGTTACCCAGGCCAGCTTCAATCCGCCGCTGGTCGCGATTGGCGTCAAAGGGGACTCCAGTCTGCACCCGCTGATCAAGAACTCGGGAAAGTTCACGCTGTCGGTTCTCGGGACCGGTCAAAAGGGCATCGCCGGCGCCTTCTTCAGGCATGTCGAGCCCAAAGACGGCAAGTTCGGAAATTTTGCGTTCGAGGCGGGCAAGAACGGCGCGCCGATCATTTCCGAAGCTCCCGCCGCGGTTGAATGCGACGTAGTGGGCTTTTACGAGCTCGGCGATCACAGCGTGGTGGTCGGCAAGGTGACCGAAGCCTACGTCAAGAATGAAGCCGAAGTGCTGACCATGAAGGAGACGGGCTGGAACTACGGCGGCTGAACCGCCAGCGCTCCTCGCGCCTACGCCGATGGCACCCGTCGCTTTAGTGATTGTACCGGTACGCAGCGCCGATCAGATGGCGCGCGCCTTTGCAATCCGGCGGCGGGTGTTCATCGAGGAACAGCGAATCGACGCGGACCTCGAACGCGATATCGACGACCTGAGCGCAATTCACGTTCTCGCACTCGAAGGCGAACAGGCCGTCGGATGCGGTCGGACGGTGCACTCGCATAATGGCGCCAAGATTGGCCGGATGGCGGTGTTACCGGACTGCCGCAGCCGTGGAATCGGACGGCTGGTGCTCGATTACCTGGTAGCGGCGGCGCGCGAAGCCGGTGCGCATCGCATCTATTTGCATGCGCAGGTCCCGGTCGAAGGCTTCTATCTGAAGTGCGGTTTTGATCCGATTGGCGAAATTTTCGAAGAGGCTGGCATTCCCCATCGGCTGATGGAACTCGGGCGCTGAGATTTACCCGCTGCCCCCTGCCCTATCAACCCAATTCGCGGACAAATTCATCGACGATCGATGCCAGCGCGGCGGGCCGCTCGAGCGGTACGTGATGATGCGCGTCTTCAATCACCTTGAGCCGCACCAGCGGGTTTATTTGCAGCGCCTGCTGGGCCGCCTCGGCGGTCATGATTCGTGAGCGCCCGCCGCGCACCAGCAATACCGGAACGCGGACCCGGCGTATCGCTTCGAGCACGTTAATCCCGTCGCTGCCCAAAAAGCTGTCGCGGTCGAACTTGAGTGTATAGCCTCCAGCCGGCGCCCGTTTCAGACTATGCTCCGCCACGCGCGCCAGCACCTCGGCGGGGATGTCGCCCTCGCGTGGCATCAGGCGGAAGCGGGCCTTCGCCGTTGCCAGATCCGGATAAACCACGATGGGCAGGTTCTGTAACAGCATCAGAAAGCGATCGCGCCGCACATACGAAGTCAGCGCTATATCGACCGCGATGACCGCGCGCGCCGCGCCAGGGCGGTCACGGACGAAGGCGAGCGCATTGATCCCGCCTTGGCTGTGTCCAACGATAACCGTGTCCTTCCCGCCGCAAAATGCCAGAAAACGTTGGACGTCATCAGCATAGTCCGCGGGGCTGTAAGCTGGCGGAGAGACCCATTGGCTATCGCCGTGGCCACGGTGGTCCAATGCCATCAGCCGCATGTCCGCCGGTAATTGCCGGGCGAAATCCTCCCACCACCAGGCGTTGGCGGACGCCCCGTGCAAAAGCATCAAGGTCGTGGACCCGGAGGGATTCCATTCCAGGTAATGCAGCCTCGGCGAACCGGGCACCATACGGCTGATTGGCTGGATCATTCAGTGGTCACGCAAGATGGACAAAGAGACTGGCGAAACCGGCGCTGATTCAATCATGGTTGCCCTTAGCGCCTACCTGATGGGCGAATGCCAGGCAAGCGGCACCGCAGCTTTGAAACTGCGCCTTTTCATGGCACGATCTAGAAGGTCAAGAGATGACTCGCAAACCTAATTCACTATGGATCGGGATCTGTGGCGCCGTCGCTCTGCTGGCCGCCACTTTCGTGCATGCCGACGACGCCAATCGCGTCAAAGCGCGCACGCTGGTGGATACGGCAATTCAACTGACCGACAGCAATCAGGCGCTGAAAATGCTGTGGCAGGCCACCGAAATCGACCCCACCTTCAACGAGTCCTACGTCTACCTCGGACTCTACTACAATTCGCGGGAAGACTTCCCCAAGGTCGTGGAGGTTTACCAGAAGCTGGTCAAGTATCAGCCTGGAGAGATCAGCGCGTATCTCAATATCGGCGAGGCTTACATGTCCTTCAACCCACCCCGCTTCGATCAGGCAGAGGTCTATTACCGCAAGGCCTATGAACTCGATCCAAAGTCCAGTTTCGCGGCCCTGCGGCTGGGTCAGATGCTGGCCCACACCGGCGACCGCACCCAAGCGATCCGTTATCTGAAGCAGGCCAGCGCCGACTCAGCCGCCAACCCCACGATCGCGGCCGAAGCGACCAAGGCGCTCAACGCAATGGCAGCTTTTTGACCTCGACCTCCGTAGGCGGCGCGCAGTTAATTCTGGCCGGGTGCCGCCGCTGTCCTGTTTCGAGGATAAGCCGGCAACCCGTCACTCAAGGCAATCCAGGACAAGCGGCTTGCGGTCCAGATGTGATCCTGAGGGGCCAGAGCCTCGGGGTCATCAAGGCTGGCAAGCGTAAGGTCGATGCTATCGGGAGCGTCTTGGCGCCGGTAGGTTAGCTGCGTCCCGCATCGGCCGCAGAAGCTTCTTTCCACGCCGGGGGAGGACGCGTATCGTGCGGGAACTCCCCGGGTGAAGTTAAAACCGTCGGCAGGAAACCCGCTCCACGCAATCAGCGGAGCACCGCTGGCACGCCGGCACGTCGCACAATGGCATATGGTAATTCCCGATGGAGTGCCTCTCGCACGATAGCGCACTGCGCCGCAAAGGCAGCCGCCCTCGACCGTCAAGCTCCGCTGTTCCTGGATAACGCTCATTTTGGCCTCACGCTCGGGACCATATCCTGGCGCCTTGGTCAATCCATTTGCCGATGCTCGGTGGCTGATAGCGCGCGAACATTTAGCAAACAGATGATGAAACCGTCGGAAAGCTCTAGACAAAGGCCTTATGCTGGTGCATCGACCTCGCGATCCTTAGACCGGGAGGTCGGCTACCTCACGCTCGACCAGGAAGTCGGGAATCACGCCGGCGATCTGGCCTCTAAGATCGAGAACCGCATGCGCGATATGACCCATCAGCCCGACGAGAAACCAACTCGTTTGAGGGTTTTCATCGTTCGTTTGAAAAATGTGCTCCATCCACAGGCCTGAGGTGCGGAAAATAGCATGACGCCGCTGATAGTCTCAAAAGGAAAGCGGTTTAAGAGCGCTCGAAGCTTGGCAACGGTTGAGATTCTTGCAATTCTGACAGGCAAGTTTCTTGTTGTAGCACGGAGTGGAGGAGGAGCTCATATGACACAAGCACAGTTGGCCACGTATCTGGCGGAAAAGGTTGGCATCGAAAGAAAACAGGGTAAGGCCGTGCTCGACGAACTGACCGCGTTGGTGGTCAAGCAGCTCAAAAAAGAAGGTGAGTTGCGGTTGAGTGGCCTTGGGGTTTTCCGCAAGCGCAAGACCAAGGCTCGCGTGGGACGCAATCCCGCCACCGGCGAGCAAATCAAAATCCCGGCGCGCACACGCTTGCGCTTCACCCCAGCCAAGGCGCTGAAGGACGCGGTCCTGGGCGCGCGGTGACCTCACCGGCCTGCGCTGGTGACCTACCTCGGGACTAACCCGTCCGCAACGGGGAGCGGCTGCACCCGAGTGGCCTGAAGTCGTTCTCATAGACTATTGGGCAGGCTGCCGAAAAATGATTTTCGCAGCCTGATTCCCTATTTGTGGCAGAGTGCGGACTTTCGCACGCGCCGTGGTATTCGGTCGGCCGGTTCCGGTCATCATCCACAACCCTGCGGTCCGGCGAGCCTCGCCGGTTGAGCATCTGCGCGAGTCCGGCCTTTCGAACCGGATCAGCACCTGGTTGGCCAAGCTAATCGCGACCGAAGGTCCGTTTACAGCTTGATCATCTAGTCGAAAGCGTTTCGAATGGCCTTGAGAACGAAAATGAAGTCCTGTGTGCTGCGCACTTCGCCCATCGCCGCCATACGTGACAGGATTTCGAGTTCCTGGTCGGTAATGTGGTGCAATTTTCGAAGCCGTACGTTGTTTAGGAACTTCTCCCAGGACGACTTGCGGATTTTTTCGGCGGGCGCAGATACTAGCGCCGCGGCTTCAGGATTGGCGACAATAAACAGCTCTCGCCAGTCCAAGCCCAGGATGCGGGCCATCGCGATTAGCACCTTGTGAGAGGGAAGGCGCTTGGCTGACTCGACATGGCCCACGTAGGCAGTCGAAACGCCGATTTTGCCTGCGAGCTCTTGCTGAGTAAGATCCATCGCCCGCCTGCGATCGCGAATCGTCTTGGCTAAACTCGTGGTTTCTGGCCGGAGCATAGTCTTCGGTCACCCCTCTAAGGCTAGGACATCGGATAAGTTGTCGCTCTTACCACGACGGATAAAGAATTCGCTACCGTGTTTTACCACGTTCACGCGAAACAGAGGCCGTAAGGCCCATCAGGGCCTCTCTCTCAGGCCGTCATCAAGCCCTTGCATAAAGGGAATTTTGAGGAATTGGGACTTGCCGCGGCGCGCAAGCGCGGTCTAGCTTTGGAACGTGCTCAGGCTCTACGATTATCTGCGCTCCGGCAACGGTTACAAGGTTCGGCTGCTGCTGCGCCAACTCCAGATCCCAATGCGGCGAATCGAACTAGACATAACCAAAGGCGAGTCTCGCACTCCCGAATTCCTGTCCAAGTTCCCTAACGGACGCATTCCAGCGGTCGAATTCGATGATGGCCGATTGCTGTTTGAGTCAAACGCAATTCTTTGGTATTTCACCGGCGGGACGCCGTTTCTGCCCGAAGATCGAACCGATCAGGCACAAGCGCTTCAATGGCTGTTCTTTGAACAATACAGCCACGAGCCATACATCGCCGTCCGCCGCTTCCTGCTGATGTACCCGGAGTTGGACGATGAACGCCGTGTGCTAATGGATCGGCTGCTTAGGCTTGGCGGCGAGGCCTTGGCCGTTATGGATTCGCATCTTCAACGGCGCGCCTTCTTCGTAGGCGAACGCTATTCGATCGCGGACATCGCGCTGTACGCATATACTCACGTAGCGCACGAGGGCGGCTTCAATCTGTCCCCATATCGTGCGATTTCGAATTGGCTGGACCGCGTCAAAGCCCAGCCCAACTATCTGCCGATTACCGAGGCACCATCCTGACTGCCGCCGATAACTAATGCCCCGGGCAAAGACGGCGTCTGGCGGGATCCACTGTGACAAATCAGATACGATTCTTCGGGCCAGCCTCGACCGTGAGGCCGGGAATTTCGTCAATGCTTACACGGTTGTGCTCGGCTCGGTAGCGAGCCAATCCTTGCGATCCTTTGCGTCGCGCCCATTGCACAAGCTGGGTGCGCTCGCCCTGATAACCGTAGATCGGCACTCCGTAGCCGCATGAATCAGCGATCCGGTCGAGTGCGACCACGATTATGCAGCGCACGCCGGCGAGCTTTGGAAATAGTGTCCGCAGTTGCTTGAAACGCGGGTCGCTGGGCTCGATCGCCTCACCCCGGCCATAAAGGCGCAATATCTTCGGTGGCCCCTCGAAAGCGCAGAACAGGATTACGATCCTTCCGTTCTCCCGCAAATGCGAGAGCGTCTCGATACCGCTGCCGGTCAGGTCCAGATATGCCACGGTCTTCGGATCGATCACGCAAAAACTTTGCAGCCCTTTGGGCGAGAGGTTTATGTGGCCGGTGGGATCAAGCGGCGCCGTCGCGACGAAGAACACATGTTGTGCGGCGATAAAGCGCGCCAGAGTGCTATCGATACCGTCGTAGAGCTTGCCCATTTTGCAGCCTCGCGCTCTGGTTTCTAATATTTTCTCGCTCTGGATCCGCGGGTCAATCTATTCAGTGTTCAGCGCACGTCTGGCGCAATCTTGAATCCGAGAATCAACAGGTCGCGGTCAACGCGGTCGAGTTCCGCCACCGCCGGCAAACGTGCCCAGGTCTCAAAACCGAAACCACGGAACAATCCGAGACTCGCATCGTTGTGGCCGAATATGAAAGCTACGAGAGTCCTAAGTCCCAGGCCCGGCGCTTTGCCAATGGCTTCGGTAAGCAAGCGCCGGCCATATCCATTTCCTTGCCACCGCGGATTTACATAGATGCTGATTTCGGCGGTTGCGTGATATGCGGGACGGCCGATGAACGATTGAAAGCTCAGCCAGCCACGAATCTCGTCCTCCCGCTCTACCACCCAAAGCGGACGCTTTGATGACGAATGTTCGTTAAACCACCCATGTCGCGACTCGACGCTGATGGGCTCAAGGTCGCCAGTGGCCGTCCGACCCGGAATGGCGGCATTGTAGATGGCGACGATCGCCGGCAAATCTGCGCTAGTAGCGTCGCGAATCGTCATCGAAAACCAGGACCTGCGCATCATTTTGAGCCAATGCGGCAAGCTCCGCCACCGTCTCGATGCGTCTCATCTTTCCAACCACCAGTTTCCAATCACAGAAAAACGAGCCAATCAATCAGAAGGCTGTGGCTGAATCAGTTCCCCGGAAATTGCGATCTCCTTGCCGGCCGCTTCCATCGCGGCGAGTTCTTTAGGCTTCCAACGCACCGCACCGCCGGTCTTGTGGGGCTTGCACAACGCACATGAGCGGCGCTTGCGTTTGAGATGTTTTCTCATGATCTTTTATAGCAGGAGCGGCGATACCATAGAAAAACATTCCTAACCCGGATCCAGATTCCCGCTCAGCGCTCGGGCCTTGAGGGTCGGCCAATGAGACAGCGTGCGGCGGCGCACCCTGCACAACCCGTCCTGATAGGTGAGACGGCCTTTGGTAACCCGGTTGTAGATCGTGTTAACCGCCAAGTGCAGGCGTGTAGCAGCGTCCTTGACGGTGATGAAATCGACATCCATTACTGAAGCTCCCCACGGTTCAAAATGCCCACCGGACCTGTCGCCATAAGCAGCCGCCTTGCCAATTGCGGTAACGCGAAATTTTGAGGCGAGCTGGGTACTTCGAGGACCTTACAACCACATGTTGGCAACCGAGTTTGGATGGGACAAAGTTCCGAGGTTTTTCGAACTGTTTGCGGCAGCACTGGTGGGTTACGAAGTGCTCAGGAGGCCACGTTAGGGCGCGCCAGGGGGACCTGAGACTTCCCCTTCCCTCCAGGTTAGCGCGCTACATTAGAAGTTCTCCTGAACAACCAACTTCGATCTTCGCATGTTTCGGCATTTGAACCCGAATTCGCTATATTGGCATCGCATGGAAACAGGAGAGGAGATTTGTCCTGTGTCTCAGAGAAGCAAGCTTACGACCATCATGTTGACGACGGCGGGTGTAATGGTCGCCAGTCTGATGGCGATTTTGTTCATGGGCATCGCCACCACCAAGGCCAACCGTGAACTGCTGCGCGATCGCATCGTAATCGATCAGCTCCGGGAAAACCCTTTCGAGTCTGAAGGACGCCGAGACCGGCCAGAGAGGCTACCTACTGACCGGCGATGAGAAATATCTAAAACCATATAACGAAGCCGTTACCCGGCTTCATCCGGATTTGGCGCGTCTGGCGGCCTTTGCGAGAGACGGCGATCTATCAGGGCGTGACGTGATTACGGTCACCAAGCTGGCCGCTCAAAAACTCAGCGAATTGCAGCAGACGGTTGGCCTGCGGCGCACGCAAGGATTGGCGCCGGCACTGGCCATTCTCCAAACCAATTACGGCAAACATGTGATGGATGCGATTCGAGCCCAAGTCGCGCAAATGACCGCGGTTAAAGAATCGGCTCTGGCCAAGGCACATCGCAAGGTAGATCTGTTCGTCATATTCAGCAGAATCATAATCGGACTGAGCACTATGCTTAACCTTGGCGTTCTTGCCTGGGCTTACCGGCGCATCAAGGAGGAGTCCATCGCGAGAGAGATGGCGGCAATTGAATTGCGAGACCAAAAGGAATTGCTCGAGGTGACGCTCGCAAGTATCGGCGATGCCGTGATCGTCACCGATAACGAAGGACGGATCACCTTCTTGAATGAGGTCGCCGAGAAGCTGACGGGCTGGTCGTCCGCGGAAGCAGCAAAAGCGCCCTGCACAAAGGTTTTCCGCATCATCAACGAGAGCTCCCGTCAAACCGTTGAGAGCCCGGTCGATAAGGTCCTGCGCCTAGGCACCATAATGGGCCTGGCTAACCACACCCTGCTCATCCGTAAGGACGGCAGCGAAATTCCGATCGACGACAGTGGTTCCCCAATAAAGGAAGCTAACGGCACGATCCGAGGCGTGGTGTTGATATTCCGGGATTTCTCGGAACATAAGGCCGCGGAAAATAAATTGATCGAGGCCAACAAGGCTTTGGAGACCGCAAATCAGGCCAAGGACCAGTTCCTGGCCGCATTGTCGCACGAACTCAGAACGCCTCTTACACCCGTCCTGGCCACGCTTACGACATGGGAAGCCAGCGATGAGTTACCCGCTCCCTTTCTTGCGGACGTTCAGATGCTCCGGCGCAACGTTGAACTGGAAGCGCGCCTCATCGACGACCTGCTGGACTTGAACCGGATAGTTAAAGGGCAAACTGGCGCTAAATCTTGAGCTGGTCGATGCGCATGAGCTGGTGGAAGCGGTGGTGACGATGTTGCGCAGTGAAATCAATGCGAAGCAGCTCAACGTATCCATGAAGCTTGGGGCCAGCCGGCATTACGTTAAAGGGGATCCCGCCCGTTTGCAGCAGGTATTTGGCAACATCCTGAACAACGCGGCGAAGTTTACCGAGCGCAACGGACACATCGCCATCACCAGCAGCGATGATACCCAAGGTCGGATTGATCTAACCTTCAAAGACGATGGTATCGGCATGACCCCGGAAATTCTGGACCGGCTCTTTCAGCCGTTTGAACAGGGAGCGAACATCACTAACAGGTATGGGGGTTTGGGTCTGGGCATGACGATATCGAAGGCTCTGGTGGATATCCATGCCGGTGTTTTAACGGCTGCGAGCGAGGGTCCAGGCCGCGGGGCCTCGTTCACTGTAACGCTGCCTTCGATCCAGGCGTCCACAATGAAGTTGCCAATCATGACGGAGGCACATCGATCAAGCGACGAGATCCGCAAGGCATAAGCATCCTGCTGGTGGAGGATCATGAGGATTCAGCCGAAGTGATGGGCCGGCTTTTGCGTGCCAAAGGCTACGTGGTTGAAATCTGCGCCACCGTGGCCGAGGCGGAGAAGATCATGCGCGAGCAGCAGTTCAATCTGTTGCTGAGCGACATTGGATTGCCGGACGGTACCGGTATCGACTTGATCCGGCAGGTCCGTCAGCAGTCCACCATCCCTGCTATAGCGTTGACAGGGTTTGGGATGGACCAGGACATCAGCCGGTACAAAGAGGCGGGGTTCGATGCACACCTTACGAAACCGGTAAATTTCCAGAAGCTGGAGATGATTATCAATCAGTTTTTCAGTGATAATGGCAGCTCTCCGAGAGGGCCAATTGATGGTCCGCGATTACGGAGCGGCCATCGCCAAGCACGTTGGCCGCGATTGCATGACGGTTAGGCATCCGCCGCCCGAGCCGCGAGGAGTGAGGCCAGAACCCGGTTCAACGCCCGCGTCGCAAAGGCGACCAGCAGCCTCCAAGGTTCGCTGGCTCAATGCGGATCGAACGCACCGTCGCCAGCCTGTGCCGCAAACGCGCGCTCAAATTCATGCCCACCGTCCGCAGTTTGAACGGCCTACTGTCACTCCATCAAAAGCCCCAGGAATCGGAACGGCCCGGCCCGCCGTTATTGGGGCGAAAAAAGAAGCCTTCAAAGAGCCCGTCATGTAAACATTCCGAGCGGCGTTTCCGTCACAACATCAGAGGTCGTTCGGATTGATACGAATCAAGTGGCGAGGGCAAAAGGCCCAAAAAAACCGCGGTTTGGAGGCGTTGGCCAGCCACCGCGACAAGAATCGAAAGGAGTTGGTTTTATGAAGACACATGGTTATGGGACGATGGGCGGTATTGGCGCTTCTGCTAATCCTGGCCGTTCCGATGCGTGCCGACGCCAGGGACTGGTACTACCATCATCACGTGGTCGTTCCGGCCTATGGGGTTCCGGCATATCGCGTCGCCCCGAGATATGTGGCGGTTCCGTCGATGGTTCCCTCGGTGGTTCCTTCGTACGCAGGCGTATCCGTCCTATGAAGCGGTCCCGGCGTATGGAGCGGTCCCTGCCTACGGAGTGGCTTCGGCTTATACGCCGTATCCGTATGGGTACCATTTGTCGAAGGCTCAAACAGCCTACTACAATCGCCTGGGTAGGATAGAACGTTGGGACGCCAACCACCCCTACGCGGCCAACCACCCCGTCGTTGTCCGTTGACCCTGCCTGACACACCTGCCACGGAGTTGCTGACCTGACCTGGTCGCGATTCCGTGGTGGGTGCGGCCGCGCGACCACGCGACGTCAGTCCCGCCCGCCATTATCATCTCCAAAGAAAGTTTTGCCACCGATAGCCTGGATTTTCGCCGCGATATCGGCGATCATTCGCCGCCGCTCGATGGCTAACACGTTTTGGAAATTCCGCTATCAAAAGGCCGCCACCTCGGATAAAGTTGGCACCCATGAGTCAGCCGGATCGCAACCCTGTTTACGCGATGGTCCAATAGAAATGTCACTACTTGCAAAGCTAAGAAAAAGCCGCAGTAGCGCTCTTCACGCGTCGCTGATAATCGGCCTCATCCTTTCAACCACGCCGATCTTCGACGGATGCTCGCGCGGTCAGGAGGCTCCTTCCGAGCAGCCCAGCGCGGCGCCGCCTCCACCGGCGGCACAGGAGTCAGCGCCGGCGGCAGCCGCAATCCCCACCGGCTCCGCCTCCGGCGAACCCGGCTGCCCCACCGCCGGGAGCGGCGGCGGCACCACCGGGAGCAGCTGCACCGCCGGCGAGGCGCCGCCAGCGCCTCCGCTCGCTACCCCCGACCAGTTGCAACAATTGGTATCGCCGATTGCGCTTTATCCTGACTCGTTGGTCGCGCAGATCCTGACCGCGTCAACCTATCCGACGCAGGTCGTGGATGCCGATCACTTCATGAAGCAAAACCCCAATCTGACCGGTGACGCTCTGGCGGCCCAGGTCAATCCCCAGCCGTGGGATCCCAGTGTCAGGTCGCTGTGCCAGTTTCCCAGCGTGCTGGACACGATGAGCCAAAGTATTTCCTGGACCACTGCGCTGGGCCAAGCCTACTACGTCCAGCCTCAGGACGTGCTGGCCGCGATCCAGGTGATGCGCAATCGGGCGATGGCGGCCGGCACCTTGAAGTCCACCTCGCAGCAAAGAGTCGTGGTGCAGACTGCGCCTCCTCCGGGAGAAGCGCCACCCGTGGTGGTGCAGGGAGGCGCGCCGCCGCCGCAGGTGATCGTAATCCAGCCCGCGCAGCCTAACACTGTATATGTGCCCACTTACAATCCGTCGACGGTTTATGGTGCGCCGGTGGAGCAGCCGCCCGGATACTCGGGCACTTCGATGCTGATGGCGGGAGTGGTGGGGTTTGGCGCCGGAATGTTGGTGAGTTCGCTGATCAACAGCGGTAATAATAGTTGGGGGACCAATTGGTACGGCCAGCAATGTGGTTTACAACCGCAACGTATACGTTTCCAATTCCAATTACTTCGCCCAGCGCTACCCAGGCTATCGGCCCGGGATATGGCTACCCGAACCGGCCTGGATATCCGGGATATCCGAATCGGCCTGGATATCCGGCTTATCCGAATCGCCCGGGATATCCGGGTTACCCAAATCGGCCGGGATATCCCGCTTACCCAAATCGGCCTGGCTATCCGGCCAATCGGCCTGGTTATCCGGCGGGCAATCCGGCCAATCGGCCTGGTTATCCCGGCAACCCAGCCAACCGGCCTGGATATCCGGGCAAGCCAGCCAACCGGCCTGGTTATCCGGGCAAGCCGACCAACCGGCCTGGGTATCCGGGTAAGCGGCCCAATGGTCCTTCCACCTATCCGAATCGGAAACCGGGGACTTACCCCAACCGACCCGGCTACGGGCAACAGGCCCAACCCTGGCACGAGACCGGGTGGATATCCTGCGGGCGGGGCCAACCGGCCCGGCAGACCGGGCGGCAACAACCCAGCGAACAGGCCTTCCAGGCCGACAACGAGGCCGGCCAACAACGCGAGGCCGGGGAATGCCTCCAGGCCCGGCGGCAGCGGTCGAACGCCTGGCAACCGGCCACGGAGGAAATCCTGGTGGTGGGCGGAAGGAACCGCGGCGCAGGCGGAGGCAACAGGGGCGGCGGAGCCGGTCACGGTGGCCGCCCGCGCAAAAATACGGTTAACGACGATGGGCGGCGCGCCGAAATTGACTTAAACGTGCGCCCCAAATGCCGGAACGCCGATAGCTCAAGTCACAGAGTAGGCGCGGACACGAATCCCGAAAACCTCCTGGAAGTTGGAATTTGGGTTGAGCGCGGGATGCAGAATGAATTCGACATCGGGATGGTGCGACTGATACGACGCCCCAATCCACTTCAGTCGAGGTGCGTCCTGCCCTGCCGGGCAATAGCCCACCCGCATGAACGGTACCTTTGATTCGGCAGCTGCTGCCACCACACCTGATTGGAGCGGTTGTAACCGGCCGAACCCGAATTGTTGATCCTCCAGGACAGACCTGCGTCAGCTGCCAACTCGTTGCCGGTCAGCGGAACCCAAACGTTGCGGTCGCGATACCCGATGGTCGGCGTGGAATGACGAAACCGTCCAACAGCGTGAGTGTGTGGCAGTAACTTTCGAAGCGCCCCTCACGCGGCTCCGGCCAGACCGACCTGGTAAATCGCCGCGTCTGTCAGCGCTTCGTTTTGATCCGTCGCTGTGGGAATCTCAGGGACGTTAGTCATCTGTTTTCGACTACCAATTACGCGATTCAGGCTTCCTAAGCCACGTCCACCGCAATCGTCATAGGCCCAACCATTGGTTTTGAGATTGTAGTCAACAACGCGCCCATCTTTATGCAGAAACTGATGTGATACGTACATCCGGTTTTTCTTCGGTTGGTATTTGAACCCGGCATTAATCATGACCTTGTGTAGGTTCATCTTGAAAGCGAGACCGGGCTCATGAATAAAGAACGGTGGTAAAGATGGAGTGGCCGCTTCTAACTTAATTAATACAGGCATTATCTTACCTATCCCCTTGCGGCTCTATAGATGCCAAGAACGACTCTACATATCAGACACGTTTACCATTCTCCAAGTCCCCGAAACGTCGATACGAGAGTTTGTCGAACCTATACTGCCGCATTCGCTGCGCGGCGTTTCGCGTAAGGATTTTGGTCAGGCCAACCCTGCCCAATCTTGATCAGCCGAAGGTTATAAACCCGCCCAGCGTGCGCCGGATTGGGCTTCGGTCAAATCCAATGTGTTGACTATCGGCTGGCGGCAGGAATCAGAAAGTTGCTTGGTCCTCTTCCTATGCAGAATCTAATCATGATTTGTGGCAATTCAATTCGCACCGCATCGTGGCAAGTTGAGGATCAAGCTTGGCTTGGGTCTTTCCGAAGCTGCACACCAGATTGCAGCGGGTCGGGGAAGAGTAACAGTGTGTCACCAGGATCGAGACGATACTCGTCGTCTCTTTGTTCCACGAGCACGTCCACCAGCAACGACTAAGGTTGCGACGACCCGAGTGGGGATGAGGTGGGTTGCACGCTATCCAGAATCGGTAACGCGATAAAGTTTGGTCCAAACCATCCAGGTTTGCTGTTGAGTCCATTGTGTTTTTTTCAAGTGCCGGGCCGGCGTCGGCTCCGGCCGCTCCCGCGTCTGGGCGCAGGCCGGGAGCCTCGCCATCTTTGGGCCACGGACGGCAAACGGTCTGCGGAAAAGATACAGCAGTTTGCTATTAGTTATCGATTCCTGCTATTGGTAACAATTAGTCTGCGCAGTGTAAGCAAGGAGAGAAAAATGGATCGTAAATTCATGGAAGAGGCGGCACGGCTGGCGACCGAATCGGTAGAGAAGGGCTGGGGCGGACCGTTCGGATGCGTGATCGTCAAAGATGGAGAAATCATCGGACGCGGACAGAACCGCGTTCTACTCACTGGATGCCCGGTATACCACGCCGAGATCACCGCAATCATCGATGCGTCGGCCCGGCTGAACCCCAAGGGACTGATGGGCAGCGACTATTACGCAGGGACCATGCTCGAGATGATCCCGCGCCCAGCCGGCTCTCCCGACTTGGTACCCGAGCGTGCCAAGATGTTAAAGGGATGCGAACTTTACGTTAATGGCGCCCCCTGCCCGATGTGCATGAGTGCCATCTACTGGTCGCGCATCGACCATCTCTATTTTGGCGGCACTCTGGAAGACACGAGTCACATCGGCTTTTCGGATCAATTCCAGTACGAAGACTTCGTGCTCCCTTGGGAAAAGCGCAAAGGCATCAAGGTGACGCCGGGCTTCGAACGGGAAGTCGGCATCACGGCATACAAAGCCTGGGAGAACAAAAAGGATCGCCATCCCTACTGACGCGATCCGCAGGCAGTGCATAAACGCCCACCGCGTCTTGCGAGCCGGCAGCCGGCCAATGCCGGCGGTGAACATCGTTGCTCCGGTTCCATGCGGTTGATGAGCGGTTCGACAGCCAATTCGCCGTCCGGGGTCCCTTATGGACCCGGATCTGAGTCTCCGGATTTGTCGCCGTTATCTTCTCCCCTAATCTTAAACGCCGCGACAGGTTATCCTGAGCCAAGGCTGCCGGAGTCGAAGGATCTACGCGAAGCGATTTTCTATTGCTGGGCGGGCGAATCGCTTCGCGCAGATCCTTCGACTCCGCTCGCGATGCTTGCCGGCTCAGGATGACTTCATGCGGGGCTTGGCGAATGCCTTACAGCGCTGCTTCAGAAAGGTCTGATCTCCGCCTTTAGTTGCCGCCTTCCGAACTCAAGACTCACCCATGCCTGCATTTGGCGTGAGACTTCTGGACAAACAGAAGCAACTCGCCATCCGTTTTTGCAGCGCATCCGTTAGATCGCCGCGCCTTTCGACTTAGAAATACTTTTCACCAACCGTTCCATGGTGGCATTCTTCAACTACGATGAACTGTCGTAAATGCAACTACGATAACCGCACCGATGCGGTATCGTGCCAGCAGTGCGGAGCGCCAATGCGGCAGCAACCACGAAAGGTCGTGGTGTTGCGCACGCCACAATTGCGGACAGATATTCGCCAATTTGCAGGTTACTATGTCGGCTACGCCTTATGTGGGTTGGCCGGGGGTTTGGTTGTGGCGGTTGTTGCATTCCTATTGTTCTTATTTGTGTGTGATTGTTTAGGCGTTACCGACCCCGCAGGCAACTCAGGTGACGTGTTGGTCCTTTTGGCAATCGAGATTGGGGTTTTGTCAGTTTATGGCCTGCTGGTTGTGAGGGAGGTAAAAGCCAGGATTAGCAAAAAACGGCACCATCTACCTTCGTATCGCAGGGATCCCAGTGGGCGCCGTTGAGATTCGAGGATTTATGCGCCGGCCCACGGAAACAAAGGGAGCAAAGCATCGTTGAAAAGGAGCTTCTTATGATCGAACTGGCGACAGAAGTGCGATGGCAGGACCGGCGTTTCGAAGTTCCGATGGAGCGGATTCTTCTGTCGGAGGAGCTCGGCTATGACGCGGTGTTTACGGCGGAGGGCTACGGATTCGAAAGTCTCGTCCCCCTTGGTTACATCGCCGCACACACCAAGCGGCTGAAGCTTGGGACTCGAATCATGCAGGTGACCGGAAGAGCTCCCGCAATGGCAGCGATGGCATATCAGACACTAAACCACCTAACTGGCGGTAATCGGGTCATAGCCGGTTTGGGAAGCGCCGCTCCGCTGGCCTGCGAGGGATTCCAGGGGCGTCCCTGGGGCAGCCCGGTCAAGCGCATGCGCGATTTCGTTGCCATTTTGCGTCAGGGACTCGCCGGTCAAGCGATCAATCATCAAGGCGAGGAATGGTCGGCGCCCTATCGAGGACCAGGCGCCAAGGGCATTGAACCCGCAGCCCTCGGACTCGACGTCATTTCCGAAATCCCCATCATCATTGGCGCCTCCGGCCAGCGGATGACAACACTGGCCGCCGAGATCGGTGACGGTTGGATGCCACCAGGCTGGACTCCGGGCATCATGCCCGTGTTCCGACCCCTTTTGGAAAAAGGGTTCGCCCGTGCCGGCGCCGGCAAGACTCTTAAGGAGTTCAAAATCTGGTCGCATGTGGACGTATTGGTGGACAACGATGTTCGTGCGGCGATGCGCCCATTCAAGGAGTACGTGGTCACGTGGTCGCAGATGCAGCGTCCATTCATGGAGGCCCGCGGGTATCGGGATCTGGCCGATCGCCTCGCGGGGCTGATCGAAGCGGGAAAAGGCCATGATGCCGAAGCGCGCGTGCAGGCCGGCGGAAACCTGCTTGAGGGGGAGCTTTGGGAAGAAGCCCTCGATGCGGTTCCCGACGAGTACATCGATGAAGGATGGCTCGTCGGGCCGGTCGAACGCATCCGCCAGAGGGTCAAACCATGGTTCGACTGCGGACTGACGGGACTAATCATTCGCTATGGGCCACAACTTAACCACGACCGCAACATCGAAAACCTTGACGTCTTCACGGCCATCGCTCAAGCAGCCGGCAAAGAGCCCTTCGCCCATGGTTCGCGGTGACTCGTTGATGTGCGAAAAGCCTTGATTTCTTTGGTGATCCCAGCGGGAGTCGAACCCGCGTTACCGACGTGAGAGAACGAAGCGGGGGCAAGACACGGCGCGCCATCGAATGTCACGGAGTGCTACCAAGCCCAACGGGTACAGGAGCTTTTGCTTCAATAACGTGCCACGGAGTATCACGAAGGGAAACCTGTGTTGGGCGCTGATTTGGCACCGGAGTTGGCACCAGTTTGGCACCGATTGGGTTCGAGCGTTCCCTTGGGCACTGTTCCCCGGGCCAGCCGCGTTCCTAGCCCCGCGGCCCTCGCTCGGCCCGCATGGGGTAACGGGGGACCCGGTAACCCCCCATCGGCGATTCGGGTCAACGTGGTGAAGCCTCTCTCCCTGTGGCGCAAAAATTCAGAAAAATTCGGCAAGCCAGGCGTTGGACCGGCACGTCACGAGCCCCGACCGCCCCGCTGATTTCAGCTATTCGACCGAGCAGGAAATACCAGCCGCGCGGTATCGAGAAGAGCACGGCGATGAGCGCGCTCCAAAACTCGACGCCCGCCCACGGCGGTTTTCGCTGACCTATATTCTTAGTTTTTGCGGATTTCGCCCCAATCCCACTCAACTCGGGTCGGCAAAAATCGAGAGTTTCCGGGTCGCAGGCCTCGCAGTCCGGTACAAAATCCTTATCCGTGATCGGTTCATCGATAGAGAGCCTGGTGGGGAGGCGGTACTCCAGGTGGCAGCGGCCGAGCGGCAGGGATGGGAGCGAGCGGAAAAGTCCCGCCCTCCAAGAGGATTGCGATAGCTGCGGGAGAGAAGGCTTCTTAAGTTGAAGAGCGCGAAAATGTACTACACTTTGCCTCTAACGGCGCCAAGGCGCTTGACCGCGAGCCAGAATACCCGTACGACCTACTCCCAGCATCGCCACGGCCACGAGCGAGGCCCAGGACCATTACGTACGTTGCGATTCGTCGTCTATGTTCCATTTCTGCATGCGGCTCGACCCGTTATCATTCCGGGCACTTAACGAAAGCCGGACTGGAAGGGTTTACCTTTCCTTTTGCGGGCATCGCGGTACAAACCATAGCATGAATCCGCGCCACGCCGCCGCGCTCCCATGAATCGGGCAGACAAGTTAATCGTTTCGGTGTTGTGACGGTCCCGACGGCAGGGGCGGTTTTTTTTGGGAACTCTTTTTTTTGCTTCGTGAGCCTGGCGTCGATGTAGCTGGATTATTATTCATCACCTTGTCCTGCGTGACCGTCGCGATAGCTGCGGGCTTGATTACGACCGGGATTCTTCTTCGGAAGACTCGGCCAAAATAGGGCGATAATATACTTGACTCACCCGATGGGGCGGGCTACAAGTGTCCGCTAGCGGGTCAATCGCGGGGATCTATAAATGGCCTCCCTATTACGGTTGGTCATACCCGACTCTGGATGGTTCACCTATCCGGTAATCGAGGGTGTCATGGAGCGGATCAATGGATTTATTGTTTATGCGATGGGCGGTGCTATTTTTGGTTTTATTAAGTCTCTTGACAACCAACCGATCCCTTATGCTCGCATGGTTCCTGATTTAACAGGGGTGATTCGACAACTGGAAGTGTTTGTTAATCCGGTATCAACTGTTGTGGAGTTCCCGCTTGCCCAGCAGCTGCGCAGGCACTGATAGATGGGTGGAACCCGAAAATATCAGTGGAGCAAATCCAGGCACGCGCGCAAACTAACCTTTCCGACAATGAGATACTTGAGTTCCGTTTAGCTGCGGCCCACTTCACCAGTGTCTTTTTTGCAGAACTCCCGCAAGCCGATATTTACCATATTTCACAAAAGCGCGCTTATAAGATGAGTAAGTTCTTAGCGGAAGCTGAGACGCGCTACCAAAAAGCGCCCTGAACTTCTTCCGTTCGAACCATAACCGATATCCGTGAATCGGGTCGATGTATTGCCTTTGATCAACACACGGCTGCGGGTTTTCATGCTGTACGAGCTGTTGAGTCTGATGACGCCGTTATTACGAGCAAGTTTTAGACAAACATGCTACGACCGATGGTACCGTTGACGGTAAAAAGATGCGGTTATATGACTTAGCGGCTGCATTAAAAACGAAATGCAACACCTTACCAAATCCAGTAGAGCACCAACGGAGGGATGATCGCGGTGATTGAGATCGAATCAGGGCAGTTTACCGCAACCCAATTATGCATCCTGAAATTATACTTACAGACGATCAGGCGGTGAGGGTCTTCAATATAACCACCGATGTGATTGCTGCGATGATCGCTGATGTTCAAGCAGGTGGAGCCCATTTTGCGCGTGCAATTGTTCTGGCAGACTTGAAGGCTCAATTCTAACGTGGCTGCGAAGACGATTTTTGTTTTGTTCGTTTACCCCGAACTTCAGCGGTCTTTTCTTGATCGCTTTTTTCGGAATCGCGACAGCGCTTTGGCCAGCTTCTCGACCGCTGGAAAGGGGAGGGGGAACTGGGTTGGTCTTCGTTCACCATGCTCCCAGACTACGCTCTTTCGGGGCAGTCGGGAAGCTTTCGATTTCGTTTGCCGCGATCTTGGCGCTCAACTAAGAGTTTCCGTAGAAAGACTCCCCTTCCCGGTCAGCTTTTTATAGGTCACGCGCTTACCTTCGACCCGCGCCAGCGTCCGGGTAAACCGATGGCCATCATCGGTCTTGCGGTTGTTGAAGCGGAAAGCCTGTTCGTCCAGAGTAGCGAAACAGATGGAACGGCTCGACCGAGATGTAGGTTCCTTTAAGGCCGCGCTTAAGCAGACGACCAGAAGTTTTCAATCGCCGTTCGTGTGAACGTTGCCGATGACGTACTTCGGCGTGATCGATCACGTTGTGGACGTAATCAACGTCAAGGCCGCGATAAGCTAACCAATGCATCCGTAAACATTTCCGACCCGGCTTCGACGTGCTCGCGGACTTCAGCCTGAAGGTCTCGCGCTTGACGTATCGGGAACGTGAATAACGCGAGCCTTCCCTGGTCTGCCGTTCTAGCAAACCCATGACGGCTCCTTACCGGCCCCGCCCGCGCCGCTGATCTTGCCACGCTTGTACTTGTGCATGTTGCGGGCGAGGCCACCGATAAAAGATTCGTCGGCTTCGATCTCTCCTGCCATCTTGCAAAACCAGCCGCTGTGCATCGCCAGCCGGATACGCTGAAGCATGAACCATGCGGTCTTTTGGGTGACGCTAATATCGCGGGCGATTTCGTAGCGAGCTAATCCCGTTCTTGCAATTGGCCATCATCCACATTGCCGCAAACCACTTATCCAGACCTATAGGCGAGTCTTCGAAGATCGTCCCGACCTTGACGCTGAAACTGGCGCTTCGAATGTTTAATGATGCACTTCCAGATCCGCCGCGTTGCCAAGAAAGTAACCTTCTTGCTTCCGCACGTCGGGCAAGTCACACCATCCGGCCAGCGCAATTTGACCGCAAACTCAAGGCATCGATCCGAGTCGGAAAAGTACCGGATGGCTTCCACCAATGTCGTGGGACCGTTCGTATCCATACTGAAAATGTATCAAAGGTAGCTAGGTGAGTCAAGCAGTATCATCGCCGAAAATAGGACACGTAGCTAAACTTAGGACACTCAGGACCCCGGTTTAGGACAGTGCCCGCTCGCCCCAGGCCCAACCCCCCACAAGGGGGTGGATGAATAATCCGGCCCGGCTCTCCCGGGCGCGACACTTTCCTGAACATGATTTTTGGGGATTTTCGGAAAATGCCGGAAATTCAAGCTTTCACAAATTGGTCAGTTGGTCAGGAAAATTGCAAATCAACAAGGCTGCGTTTCTGGATCGTCACAGAGAACGGTAATCCGTTACCCCACTGCGACTGGACTCTCGCGACTTGTCCCTTGAGCGTTAAGCCGCTGCGCTTGCCTCTGCTAAACTCGGTAAATGCTTTTCACCTCAGAGACAGCGCGCGAGGCGAGGAGTCGAAAGGGCGGCCTTGCCCGCTCGCGATATTGGGAGAAGCTGGACTTCTCGAACCTTGTGCTGGCGAGGGAAGTTCGGGCCGAAAATATCCGGCTCAGGCGGGAGTGGGGATTTATTAGCCCCGAGTGGGCGAGAGTGCTGATAGCTCGCGGCATCTATATCGGCGGAAAGTACGCGGAGCTTTCGCGCCGCGCCCCGCTGCGGGGTCCTGCGGACGGCTCAGAAGAGTAGCCAGCTTTTCTTCTTTGCCTCGTGCGCCGGGCGCACCCGGGGGCTTTTAACGCGCCTGGTGGCTCAAGCAGCAGGCAGGTTGTACCTGCGCGTAGGCTCCCATGAGCCGCAGAAGCGGCGTTCAGCTCAGACTTGTAAACCGTTCGGCAATAGCGTTACCAACTGTTGCAGGGCAAACCGGTACCAAATGGAAGGCACGTCGTGTGTTGGGAAAGCGATGGCGAGACTGTAACGTGAACCCGCTCGCGAACGGACGGAGGAGCGAACGCTTGCTGAATCTCCTCCTGGTCCAGTTCGTTCATGAATTGCTTCAGATCTTCTTTCGCCTCCTTGCAACCAGGGTCCCAATCTTCCGGCCGGCCGTCTTCACTACCGGCAGCGAACACAAAACCGCATTCGTTCTGCGTTGCGTTGATGCAGGCGGTGGCGTGTTTGTAAAATCCCGGGTCACTCGACCTTTCTCCCTTTCCGCCTACCTCGGGAGATTCAATCGCTACACACGACGGCTGCGCATCCATTTCCGCAAAACAAAGATGCACTTGAGCATCGGATGGAGTACACGCCTTCCGTGCAGCCACCACCAGATCATTTTTTCGTCTCATAATCGGCGCGTACTTTCCGAACAACCCGATGCACTCCTCGCTCAAAGGATACTTCATAGGGGAACCGCAGATCGCGTTAACCTGAAGGATTGGGTCCTGCCGGGAAGTGATTGCAGAGCACCCGATAAAGATCGCAATCGTAGGGATCGCCCAGAAAGACCGATAGATCACGGTAAGAGTCCGGCGCACTCAGCGATTTCGCTTTAGAATCTGTTCCACGATTTTGATTGCTCGGTCGGTTTCTTCGCGAAATCGATTGGTGCTCGCTAAGAGCTGGTCATACAGTCCTTCATCATCAGGCGCCGCTCCTACGGTTTTTCCAACGCCTTGAGATACGCGTCTTTGAGTTTCCACGACTTGGGCAAATTCCCGACGGTCTTTTGCTGACAACTTTTTTGCCTTCATAACGTCACCGTTGAGCTCCATGAGCCGGAGCATTCTTTGCATGAGCATTGAGTAAGCGACTGCCCAGAGGTCCCGTTTGCGCTTTTCCTTTTCAGTCATGCCTTTTTCTCTTCTTGGGGCACAACATAGCAGTTTCTAAGACATTCTTGAATTCTCATGCCGTCGGCTGTCCAAGTCTTTTCTAAAGTCGGTCGTGATTCCTCGCAAGTTTTTGAGAGATCTACAGCGCTGAAATTCTGGCGCGACAGTTCAACTTTATGCTGGCGCAATCGCTCAATCTCATCGGGCCGCAGGATGCCTTTGGGCGCGTCGACAGTCAGGTTGCCGTCCTGGACGGCCAGAACGATGCCGCGGGCTTGAAGGTCGCGGATTAGGAGCTCTGTGTTTCATATATGTTGAAGCGCTTCCTGTCCCGGTTTGGTGCCTAGCGGCGCACCCTTCGCAGTGCCGCCCAGGCGTCTGCATGCCCATGGCGATCGGAGGCGAGGGACGGCTGTGTTTGCGTTTCCCCATTTTGGTCCGGGTCGTAACCCGGAATATTTTCATCGTCTGGATCACCTTGGTCCGCCGCGGCCAAGCGGTCAATTTCGGCCTCCTCGAACGCACGGTCTCGAATGGTCGCCGGGTCTCCGTCGGGATTCATCGATTTTAATTTGGCGCCTCCGCGCTGGTTTTGGTTCGAACATTCGAACGCATCTGCGGTAAACCCCTCTCCCCCAATGGGTTGGAGACTGTTCGAATGGGCGTTCGAACGATGGGGGTGTTCGAACACCAAATCTTCAGGCTCAGGCAAGGCAGATTGGTCTTTGGGTAATGAGATGCCGCGCTTTAAGCGAAACGGGTGCCCTCTGCGAGTTTCGAGATTTTGGAGCCATCCACCCTTGATGGCACGCTTGACCCGATAGGCGATAGTGCTTTTCGATAAGTCCAGCCGCTTGATAAGGTCCGCCTCCGACACTTCCTCATCTTCGCGATGACCTCACACGTCTTCCGGATTGTTTCGGTAAGGCCGCCCGTAACAATCGAGCGAAAAATCGGGGCCAATAGTTCGCGTGCCCACTTGTAATCCGACAGGTCCGCAATGATATCCCCTTCCTGACTACGCTCGCGGTGATGTTGGTTGAGCATCGCGATTGTCTTGATAACCATCAGTAGTTGCTTAAAATCGCGCCGCATCCGGGTTTCCCCGGTTGGTACGGCCCTAGCCAAGGCTAGCGCGAACGGAACGACAACCCGCGGCGTCGGCTGTGCAGCTAGCTAGAGTTGAAAAGCGAGAAATTGGCCAATAATCTTCGGGTCCGGCACGGTGGCTTTTCCGGCCGCCATCTCGCCTTCGGCTATGAGAATTTCCCGTGTTTGTTCAGGGCTGTCGGAAATAACGATATTCAGGACCCGGGTTGCAGTCTGAAATTCCAGCTCCCTGACACCGGATGTAATCAACCCTGTCGGACCTTCTTTGGTGATACGCTTTGTTACAAAATGGCCGCTTTCATCTTTCTCAACTACGTCAAAATCCGTGCGGCAATCCTCAATGATTGAACGGATCAAGCTGGCGGCGTTTCCTTCTAAACCAACAATCGAGTCAATTTCCTTCAGTACGATCATCTTGTGTCGGAGATCGTCGTAACTGTGAATGATGGCTTTCGGACTGCTCGCGGTCATTTTTATCGTCGCCTCGTCGGGGATCATTCTTAACGCGGCGTCGATGCAAAAGGATTTCCCCGAGGCCGACGGCCCGATTACCTGCGCATTGATTGGTTTTTCGAGCAGCCGCGATGACGCGGCCGTGTAAACGAGAAGCACGGGATTTGGATCGCCGGCATAGCCGCTCGACTCGATGGCTTTCTGGACCATAGCGAGCACGTCCGAGGTCTCGATAATCGGTTGGGCGTCGGCGCGGAGCTCGTCGACGGTTCGAACAGGAGAGGTATTCGAACACCCATTCGAACAGTCCCCAAGTCCTTCTGCCCCAAGGGGTTGGACACTCCCCGTACGAATGTTCGAATCTGTTCGATGGGTTACTTTCTTCTGTGCCTCTGCGACCAGCTTGTCCAACTCGCCGGTGGGTATACTCAGCAACTTCGCAACCGCTTTTCGTTCTGCAAGATAAGCCGCTCGGTCGAGTTTCACCAACCGCGCGACTTCGACGCGAATGCGCTCCGCAGGGTCTAGCTCTTTCGCGCCTGCGAATGATTCGCGTATAATTTCCTCCGACATCACCGCTTACCTCACGGGCGCCCGGCGGTCACCGGGCGCTTCTTTGTTTCAGGATCGGAGTTCATCGTTAAAGTCGCCGCGCCGCGGTCGTGCGATGAGGACCCTCCGTCCTTCCCGCAAGAAGCGCGCTGCCGCTTCGCGCGCGGCTTTCTCGCCCGCAGGGTCGGGGTCGGCGCAGACCATCACCTCGCTCACGCAATCGGGCAGTTTGACTAGGCAGAGGTTTGCCGTGCCGAGGGTTGCCCAGGTCGGCAAGCCGGTCGCTTGCTGAATCGACAACGCCGTTTCGACACCTTCCGACAATGCGAGCCTTTCGCCTGCCGGAGCGAGCCGGACCGCGCCGCCCGCGATGGGGCCGAGCGCAGCTTTCCGCGGTTCGACTCCGGCCTTGCCTGAGCCGTCCAAGCGAAGCCAGGTTCTATGGACCGCGACGATTTGCGTGCCCGTCCGGACGTGTTCGACTCCCGCGACCATCGCCGGTAGGTACATGCCAGTCGGATGCCGTAGATTTGCGTGAGACCTCAGCGTCGGCGGGATGGGCATCGTGATGCCGCGCGCATGCAAGTAGATTTCGGCCAGGGTTCCCGTCGCGGGTTTCGACTCGTGCCAGACGCGCCGCGCGATTTCCGTGCGCTTCGCATCATCGAGCACCGGGCGCAGTGTCGGGTTGAGCAGTCCCAGGCTTCGGGGCCACGCCCGCCCGCCAAGTGCATCGCGGATCGCCTCGAACGGGCATCCCGCAAAACACTTGAGCAGCACCCTGCCGCCCTCGCCCTCGCGGACCGAAAGCGACGCTTCGCGATCGGAGTGAGCCGGGCATCGCGCGACGTAGCCGCCCGCGCACGACCGCACGCCAGAAAGCCTAGCGAGCGCATCGGCCAGGTTCATCAGGGGAACCGCGCTCATCGCGCGTCGCCCGAAGCATCCAGCCACTTCTGAATCGCCGCATCGGTAATGATGACGCGCCGCCCTATGCGCAAGGGCTTCAACCGGCCCCTTGCTATTTCGAGGCGGACCAATCCCGGGGAAATTCCGAAATCAGCCGCAATAGCCTTGACTGACCGCCCATTGGTAACTGATTTTGTTTCGTTTTCCGTTACACCCATTGACAGGTACTCCCTTTCAGCATTAAACAAGAACATAGCATTCATACCGGCCTGTTGCATGTCATCGAGCACCAAACAGCATTGTCGAATTCGTAACGATAAACGCAACATCAGCGACCCTGGGATCTCATCGTGATGCGTTTGCGGCGGAAAAGGAAACCACAAACGTTACAGGGCTTTTGGCAAAAGAGGCTCCAACTCCTGGATCGACTTCGCTAATCTTCTCCCGTTCATGGGAGGCGGCGACTGGTTCGCGCCGCTCGGAAAAGACGAAGTTGAGGCTCGCAGCCGGGTGGAGGCGCAAAAGGGCGAGCTTCGAACGGAGTTCGTCGAGCGCTTCGGACCGCAATCGAGCGGCGTAGGTTCCGCGACCGTACTGCAATCGCTCGCTGGCCGAGTCGCTCAAAACCATCGAGTCAATGAACTCGTATTGACCTTCGTGGCTGTTCGCCGATTGTTTGAGTCTCTTCCCGCCATGGCGTGGCCATCGGAACCGCTCACTGCCAGGTCGGTTGAAGAGTACAGGGAGGTCCTCTTCCCGATGAACTACTGGGTCCGGGACAGCGACGGGAAAGGGCGCATTAGCTTCGATCCCGACCCGGTCCGCCATGAGTTCATGGCAGCTTTGGCGGGGGTGGAAATCGAGCGCATCAGGCGATGCCCTATCGACGATTGCGGCAAGTTCTTTTATGCGCGACCAGCCCACAAAGGGGCATGTGATGAACATGTGGCCCGCGCGCGGGTGCAACGCGGGCGTGACCCGGAGCGTCGCCAGCAGTACGAGAGAACGCGGCGAATCAACCGTCTGGTTCGCATGGGAAAGCCGCTCAATGAAGCAAAAACAGAGGTAGAGAGAAAACGCCGGAAACAGAGGAAGGGCCGATGAGCAGAATTTTTGAACGCAAGAAGGGCGAATGGTGGATCGATTTCAAAGACGCGTCAGGCGTGCGGCATCGCAAGAGATCGGGCCCAGCAAGCGCGTGGCGAAAGAAGTCCTGGACGGGATCTTAGGCAGCGTCGCGCGGCGCCAGCATCTCGGTGTGATTCAGGATTCTGCTATCAGCTTCGCTGATTTCACAGACACGTGGCAGGAGAGAGTGGCGCCCGCATTAAAGCCGCGAAGCCGCGAGCGATGGTTTGGGATTGTGGAAAAGCACTTAAAGGCAGCCTTTCCCGGCGCCCTGCGCGCGATTACTGCGGGCTCGGTTGAGAGCTACATTGCACGACGCCTCGACCAAGGCGCGCAACCCGCCACGATCAACCGCGAAGTCACGGTGATAAAGCACATCCTCAGGCGGGCTGTGGTATGGGAGTATCTCAGTGCCAACCCCGCGGCCGGCATCAAAGCGCTAAAGGAACCCTCGGGACGCACGCGATTCTTGAACCTTGAGGAAATCGATCGCCTGCTTGCGGCGTGCGATCGCGCCCAGCTTCGGCATTACTTGCGGCCGTTTGCCGTGGTGGCGCTCAATACTGGCATGCGGCGAAATGAGATTCTCGGGCTGACTCGGCGCGCGGTCGATTGGAGCAACCGGCTGGTGACCTTGGAGTCGACAAAGAACGGCCAAGTGCGCCACGTCCATCTGAACGATGCGGCCGTCGACGCGCTCCGGTCCCTGCCGGCCCGCGTCGTTGGCGATCGGCTGTTTCCGTTCGGACCCAACCAAGTCAGCATGGCACTGCGGCGGGCCTTCAAGACGGCCGGCATCGAAGATTGCCGCCTGCATGACCTTCGGCACACATTCGCCAGCTACCAAGCGATGGCGGGCATCCAGGGCCGCGGTCTTCAGGCTTTACTCGGACACAAGGACAACCGCATGACCATGAGATACAGCCATCTCTCAGACGCCTACCTGAGAACCGCGGTGAACGCCGTCAACCTCGGCATCAGCACGGAAAATGGCACCTATTTGGCACTGGCGACTGCCGAGAAATCTGCATGATCGAGAAAGTGCTTGTTTTTATTGGTGATCCCAGCGGGAGTCGAACCCGCGTTACCGACGTGAGAGGCCGGTGTCCTAACCACTAGACGATGGGACCGCCTGCGGACTTGAAGAAAAAGGGCTGAGGAGGAAGGACTCGAACCTTCAATCGCCTGATCCAGAGTCAGGTGGCTTGCCAATTAGCCGACTCCTCAGCGCATCTATCTATTTAATGGCGCCTCACGCCAAGGGTCAACAATGACCTCTCAATGGCCGTTGTTCTCCCGGCTCTGTTTGTCGCCGGCCGAGGACTGGCGCAAGGCCGCGGCGTGGCGCTCGACCAACGCGTCGCATCGCGACAGCAGCGACGGGTCCTGGCAGTGGCGTTCGATCATGTAACTTAAGTCGCCCAAGTCGTGGACCAAAAGCCGTTGGTAGCGCTCGTATTCGCGCTCGTTCATCGCCTTGAGAAGCTCACCGACGCGGTCTTCGATCTCCGACTCTTCGACCTCCAGCGCCACGCCCAACGCCTGTTCCATCGTGAGCCCAATGGCCGCGCTGAGCCGCGCATGCTCCAGCAGCGCGCGCAGGCGCCGGACCATCTCGTCCTCCATCGCCAACAGGCTAGGTTGATCGAGCAATCCCTCGCACTCGAGGACCGTCGAAACCAGGGTCAGGGCGCCCACATGATTGGCCTCGTCGCGCGCCATCGAAAACCAGAAATCACGGAACTTCGGATCGCCCTCGAACACCTTGGCATAACGGGTGTATAAGGCCATGGTCTCCTTCTCCAGGACCATCGTGGCTTCCATTACTTCACGCAACGAGGACATTGCCGCGCCATCATATCGCGCCATCGCGCAATCGCAAGAGCATCGACGAGCCTATCTTATTTCGCCAGTTCCGTGGAGCGCACCTCCCGGATTACAGTTACCTTGATTTGACCCGGATAGGCCATCTCGCTTTCGATCTTGCGAGCGACGTCGCGCGCCAACATCAGGGTATCGTCGTCGGTTACCTGATGGGGCTCGACGATAATCCGCATCTCGCGGCCGGCCTGCACCGCAAAGCATTTTTCCACTCCCTTGAAGGACTTCGCGATGGTCTCCAAATCCTCCAGGCGTTTGACGTAGCTTTCCAGGACCTCGCGCCGCGCACCCGGCCGGGCGCCCGACAACGCGTCGGCGGCGTCCACCAGCGGCGCCAGGATAGTCTCGGCCTTGACCTCTTCATGATGGGCCGCAATCGCGTTTACGATCTTGGCCGACTCGCCGTATTTGCGCGCCAACTCAGCGCCGATCAGGGCGTGCGAGCCCTCGACCTCGTGGGTCAGCGCCTTGCCGATATCGTGGAGCAGGGCCGCACGGCGCGCCTGCTTCTCGTTAAGCCCCAACTCCGCCGCCATCGCCCCGCATAAGAACGCCGCCTCGATCGAATGCATCAGGACGTTCTGGGCATAGCTGTAGCGATACTTGAGCATGCCCAGCAGCTTGACCAACTCCGGATGCACGCCATGGACGCCGACTTCCAGCAGCGCCCGCTGTCCCGCCTCGCGGATCGACTCCTCGACCTCCTGCTCGGCCTTGCGCACCACTTCCTCGATGCGTCCGGGATGGATCCGGCCGTCGGAGATAAGCCGCTCCAGCCCGACCCGGGCGATTTCGCGCCGGATCGGGTTGTGGCAGGAGATGACCACCGCTTCGGGAGTATCGTCGATGATGATGTCGACTCCGGTCGCCGCCTCGATCGCGCGGATATTGCGCCCCTCGCGGCCAATGATGCGCCCCTTCATCTCGTCGGAGGGGAGAGGCACCACCGCCACTGTGCGCTCGGCCACGAACTCACCCGCCATCCGTTCGATCGCGATCGTCAGGATGCGCTTGGCCCGGCGATCAGCTTCCTCACGAGCCTCCTCCTCGACCAACCGTATATGCTTGGCTGCTTCATTGCGGGCCTGACCCACGATCTCGTCGATAATGGCGCGCTTGGCCTCCTCGCGGGTCAACTCCGCCACCCGCTCCAGTTCGCGGCGCGCCTGATCCAGCAGCGCCTGATGTTCGGCTTCCTTGTCGCCGAGGCTTTTCTCGCGCGAGCGCAAGCTCTGTTCGCGGCGGTTAAAGTCGGCTTCGCGCCGCTCGAAATTCTCGACCCGCTTTTCAAAAACCTCCTCGCGGGATTCAATTTTGGTTTCGAGGACGCTCAGTTCGCGGCGCCGTTCACGGATTTCGTTGTCGACCTGCGTGCGCGCCTGAACCAACAGGTCTTTGGCCTTGATTTCGGCCTCTTTGATCTGAATTTCGCCCTTGGTTCGTGCCTCCGTCAGCATGATGTTCGCTTCGGCGTTGGCCGTCTCCGCTTTGGAGGACTCGTTGCGCTCCGTCGAGAAATAAACCGCCACGGCGGCAACGAGACCCGCAATCAGGCCCAGCACGAGCCCGATTAGTATGTTCACTTCGAAACACCTCCTTTTTCAGGTCCGTCATGCCCGTCAAGGCCGACGCGCCGCGGTTCGAAGACGGCTAGTTCGGTTACCACGTAATCCAGCCGCCGATCCCAAGGGTCCTGGGGCAAACGTTCCACCAGTTGGAACCAATACCCCAGCCCGACCGCGGTCACCTCAGGCCCTGCCGAGGTCAAGAAACGATCGTAATATCCGCCACCCATCCCCAGACGCTCCCCGTGCTCGCCGAAGGCGAGGCCGGGAACAAAAACCACCGCGCCGCGCAACTCGCCGGTTTCAATCGACCGGCCCGTCGGCGGTTCGGGAATCCCGAAATGTCCGGGCCGCAAGTCGGTGGCCGTGCCAACGGCGCGAAAATCCAGGCTGCCTGTAACAACGTCGGCCACCGGGTAAAAGACTCGGCGGCCGGCTGCAAGCGCGTGCTCCAAAATTATGGTGGTCGCAACTTCGTTATCGACAGCGGCGTACAGCAGCACCGCCGCAGCGCCGCGGTAGCACTGAAGAGCGATTGCCCGGGTCTGAATCGATCGGGAAGAGATCAGTGCCTGCGCCGATGGCAAGATTGTGCGACATTTCCGCATAACCTTGCGCAAACGGTGCTTTTGGTCCGCCATGCATCTCCATGGCGGGCGCGGGGCCTTTAGATCACTTACTTGTTCGCCTGCCTGGAACCGCTCCAGGCCGGCAACTCATTAGGCAAAATCCATCGCGAGCCAGATGCGGCAACTTTGGTCCAATCCGATGGTGTGACGCAATCACATCCGCGGCTCCCAAGCCAAGTTACCACGTTAAGCGGCGCAACTAATTTCGTCGTGCTCCACTGCCCCCCGCCCACTCATCCGGCCGCCGCCCGATGGCGGCGCCGGACTTAAACCATTATCCATTCCCTTCAAAAGAATCAGACAGGCGCTTGCTGAGCGCGTCGATTTGCTCGAGCAGTTCGCGGTACTCGATGCGCAGGCGCTCCAACTCATCGGCAAAATTAAGCGCGGTCAGAATCGCCAAATCCACCGCATTAATGTTGCGCGCCTTGGCACGAATGGTCCGCGAGCGCTCGTCGACCGCGCGCGCCACCGCCTTTACCCAGTCAGCGTCCGAATCACTGGCGACCACCAGGTTCTGCCCCATTATCTCGACGCCGACGTTGGCCATCAGATTACGCCAAATCCAAACCGTCGAAGCGCTCCAACAGCTTTTCGATCCGATTCTTGATCTCCAAGCGCTCGTTTTCGTGCTCCTGACGCTGTTGTTCAACCTGTTTCAAGTTTGCGCTAATTTCCTCAAAGCGCCGCCGCCCTTCCTCCAGTTGCTCAGTAAGCCGGGCATTTTCCTGACGCAACTGTTCGGTCCGCTCGATTACCGCCTTGATTCTCTCATCCAACTGCTTGAGGATTTCAAATGACATGATTATTGCATTCTCGCCGTTACTGTATTTTTCGACCTCTCAGACTGTCAAGCTGCGTATGATCTTCCCCTCTGTGCGCCACCCTCATCGGTGGCAAACAGCTCCTCGGCAAACTCGCGGCCGTCAAACGGACGCAAGTCGTCGATGTCCTCTCCGACTCCCACGAATCGAACCGGCAGCTTAAGCCGGTCCGCTATTGCCACTACCACGCCGCCTTTGGCGGTACTGTCAAGCTTGGCCAGTACCACCCCGCTCAACGGCACGGCATCGGCAAAAATCTTGGCCTGGCTGAGCGCATTTTGCCCGGTATTGGCGTCCAGCACCAGCCAGGTCTCATGCGGCGCGCCGGGCAGCTCGCGCCCGATAACCCGGGCAATCTTCTTCAGTTCCTCCATTAAATTGACTTTGGTCTGCAGGCGGCCTGCGGTATCGATCAGAACGGTCGGCGTCTTGCGGGCTTTCGCGGCTTTCACTGCGTCAAACGCCACTGCCGCCGGATCGGATCCGGCTTTTTGCTTGATCATTTCCACGCCCACGCGTTGGCACCAGATCTCCAATTGCTCGATAGCAGCGGCCCGGAAGGTATCCGCCGCCGCCACGATAACCGACCCGCGCTCCTCTTTGAGCCGCGCCGACAACTTCGCAATCGTGGTGGTTTTACCAACCCCATTGACCCCAACTAACATAATCACAAGCGGCGCGTCACCGGAGTCCGCCGGCTGGCGCTCGACCTTGGTGAGCATCGTGCTAATCTCTTCCTTCAGCGCCTCGCGGATACCGTCAGCGGTGGCATTATTCTTGAGTTTCTTGCGTACCGCCTCGACCAGCTTGGTGCTGGCCTCGACGCCCACATCGGCGCCGATCAAGGCCTCTTCCAGACCCTCGTAAATCTCCTCGGTCTTGGCGCCTCCGCTCACCACGGCACGCAGCCGTCCGAGAAAATTGTCGCGGGTCTTGCGCAACCCCAGTCGGAGGCGGGAAGCGGCCGGCTTCGCCTCCTCGACCGGAGCAGGAAGTGGCGCCGCTGGAGCTGCCACGACCATCGGCGACGGCTCGACTTCCTGGGGTGGCACTGCGATTTGCGGAACAAGCACAGGCGCCACCGCCGCCTGCGGCGGCGCCGGTGTCTGTGCTTCCGCAGCCGCCGCACTGGGCGCGGCGGCTGCGGCGGTCGGAGGCAGGACAGCCGGTGGCGAGGCCACCGGCGGTCCTGCCTCCGACGGGGCGATTTCCACCGCTAACGGCAACGCCTCAGGCGGCGCCGTCTGCGATGGAACTGGCTGCAGCAGAGCGGCTGGCGGCTCCGCCGCCGGTCGCTCTGCTGCCTCGGGCAGCGGCGCCGGATGCTTCTTGCGCAACGCGAATTCAATCAGCATGCCCAACGCCGTCAGTCCCACGCCCGACGCCAGCGCACAGCCGATCATGATCAGAAGGTCGTGAGAACTAACTATCATCGAGGAACGGGACCCATCGAGGTTGCGCGAATCATTCCGGCCGCTGCCGGCGTGTGATTGGCTAATTGCTTAATCAAGTGACCACCCCCTACCATATCAGCCCGTCGACCATGGCAAAATGCCGCGGCATACCAGCAGCAAACAACCCACAGTCACGATGCGCCACAATGTAATTAAGCGGCCGGCGGAATCAAGCGGCCTCGCCAATAATAGCGCCTAGGCGAGGAAAAGAAAGTACGGATTACCAGGGTGCGGCAGGGCGCTCAACCGGAGCCGACGGCGAGAACCAATGCTCGCCGTCGGCCGTCACAACCGCGACTCAGGCCGCTTCAGGCAGCTTAAGCGAAATGATTCGTGATACTCCCGGCTGATCCATGGTCACACCATGGATTTGGTCGGCGGTCTGCATGGTGCGCTGGTTATGGGTGATGATGATGAACTGGGAGCGGCCTTTGAGCTCGCGCACTAGCCCGGTAAATGCGGCTACGCTGAATTCATCGAGCGGCGCGTCAACTTCGTCGAGCAGGCAAAAGGGGCTGGGATTGAGCAGAAACAGCGAGAACACCAGGGCGAGCGCCGAAAGTGCCTTCTCACCCCCCGACAGCAGCGAAATATCCTTGACCTTCTTGCCCGCGGGCTGAATCAGAATGTTGACCCCCGACTCCAGCAGCTCCTCTGAATTGATCAGTTCCAGGCGGCCTTTTCCGCCGGCGAGCAGTTTAGGGAAGACCTCGGAGAAATTTTGCGCCGCCGCCTCGAAAGTCTCAGCGAAGCGCTTGCGTGCCTCGCGATTTAGCTTCTGCACGGTCTGGCTCAGGTCGTGCATCGCCTTGTCCAGGTCCTCGCGCTGGGCCCCCAGTTCCTCGGCCCGTGTCTCTAATTCCTTTACTTCGCTCTCCGCAGCCAGATTGACCTCGCCCATCCGCTCCAGTTTGGCTCGCAACTCGGTCAGCCGGGCGTCGTCCGCGATGGCATCGCGCCCATCCAACGCCTCGCTGAGCTCGGCGCTCGACCGCTTCGAATTCGACGTGGAAACGCTCGATAAAACTGTGCGAGAGCTCCTGACACAGGGTGGCGGCGCGCTCGCGCCTCAGCCCGCAATCAACCAGATCCTGCTCCAGCGCTTCCAGTTCCAACCGCGCCTTACCGAGCGTTTCGCTATGCGCGGCCAGCCGCTCAGCCAAGGCGTCGCATTGCACCTTGCGTTCGTCTGCCAGCGCGGCGAGTTCGGTTTCCCGCGAACGGGCGGCTTTCGTCCAACTCGGCCAGTCGCAACAGTTCAGCACTGAACTCGGTCCGTTCCTTGCGCGCCGCGGCCAATGCTTCGAGGTCCTGGGCGATCTTGGCCTTCCAACTCTTCCGACCGCAGACTTATCTGGCGCAGTTCCTGGGCCAGCCCTTTAAGGCTCGCTTTGCGCGATTCCACTTCAGAGGCCAGTTGCAGCATCCGCTCGCCCGCCGCTCCGACCTCGACCTTTTTTACTTCGAGAGCTTGCTTTAAAAGCAGCGAGTTGTTCGCGCGCGATGCGTTCTTCCAGGGCCAATTCTCCCAACCGAGCGTTCGCGGCCGGGATCTGCGCCTCGATTTCGCTCAAACGCCGGCGCGCCCCCTCGCGCCGGGCCTGGGCCACCACACTGTTGCGCTCGACCTTGGCCAGATCGGCGCGGCGTTCAGATACCAGGCGATCAGCCTGCGCCGAGTCACGGCGCGCGTTGGTCAATCCGGCGGCCGCCTGTTCGCGCGCCCGGCGGCAATCTTCCAGGTGCGCGATAGCGGCCCGATGCTCGGTCTGGATTTTCTCCAAGGCCGCCTGCGCGTCCTCGACAGACAGCGGATGGTCGTCGATTTCGGACGGTAAGTCGCCATTGCTGCCGCCGCTGATCATGCTGCCGGGCCAGATGACGTCGCCTTCGCGGGTGACGTAAACCGTGCCATGACCATTGTTGTTCGCGGCAGCCATCGCCGTCTGGAGGTCCTCAGCCACCAGGACGTGTCCGAGCATCGCCTCGACCACCGGCGCAAAGCCGTCGCGCACGCCGATCATATCAACCAGACGGCCGGAGATTCCCGGCGCGCCAGCGCTATGGTAGGCGGTCGCGGCGGCCGATTCCGGGATAAAATTGAGCCGCCCGCTGCGCGTCTGCTTGAGGATTTCGATCGCGCGCAGAGCGAAGGCGGACGAATCGACAATCACGGTGCTCAGTTGTTCGCCCAGGACCGCACGCAGGGCGGGCTCCAATTCGCGGGGCGCGGTGATCACTTCCTGCAGGAAGCGGGGCGAGCGATCGGGGCGATCGCCGTTGAGTGATTCGATCACCACGCGCAGCCGTTCGCCGGCCGCGCTGCGACGCAGCCGCTCGACCCGGTTGATCGCGGCCTGCAGCGCGTCGCGGGCGCCCTTGAGCACGGCGTTGGCCCGTTCCACCGAACCGCGTGCTTCCAATTCGACCTCGGAAGCGGCGGACTGCGCGGTCTCCTGCTCCGCGATTCCGGAGCGAGCGGCGTCAAAGGCCGCTTGCGCTGCGGCAACCGCCTCACGCGCGGCGGCGATTCGCCCCTCGGTCTCGGCTTCTTCCGCTCCCTCGCTCTGCAGACGTTGTCCGATTTCTTCGCGCTCACCGGCCAAATCGCCCAGACGGCCCTGAATAACGGCGGATTCGCGCATGAGGTCCGAGATATGATCCTTGATCTCCTCGCCCCGCTTTTCGTCGCGCTGCAGATCGCGACCGCCGCTTCGTAATGGCGTCGCAACTCGGCCAGTTCGCGCTCGGATCCGGCCCCCGCGTTGGTTTCGCGTGCCAGGCGGGACCCCAGTTCGGCGCGCGCGGCGCGGGCAGCGGTGGACCGTTCCCGGGTATCCGCGATACGTTGCTCTAAGTTCGGTTCGAGCTTTTCCAGCGCGGGGAGGCGCCGCTCGATGAATTGACGCGTCTGACTGCGCTGAGCGGCGGCGGCGCGGATATTCTCCAATTCGCTCAGGGCAGCGGCCAAGCGTTCGCGCTCGCCCTGCTCGGCGATGCGGGTCTCTTCGTAACCGGTCTGCAACTCAGTCTGACGGCGCCGGGCAACATCGGTTTGCTCGCGAAGCTCCAAGTCACGCCCGGACTGTTTTTCCAGTTCCGCGCGTTCCGTGAGCAGCCGGCGCGCCGCCGACAGCCGCTCCAGGATATCGGCTTCCTGGCGCAGGATCTTGTAGGTTTCAGCCTTTTTGGCCTGGCGGCGGGCATAACCGAGCTGCCGCTCGATCTCACTCAGCACGTCATTGAGCCGGTCGAGGTTTTCCTTAACCCGCTCGAGCTTGCGCTCGCTCAGTTCGCGCCGCCCCTTGAACAGAGAGAGACCGGCGGCCTCCTCGATCAGCGAGCGCAGTTCCTCAGGCTTGGCGTGAATAATTTCTTCGATCTTACCCTGCTCGATGATCGCGTAGCCGCGGCTGTGCACCTGCGAGGCCATGAACAGTTCGGTAATGTCCTTTAAGCGGCAGGGAATCTTGTTGAGCAGATATTCGGCGTCGCCGGAACGGAAAACCCGCCGGGTAACACAGACCTCGCTCAGATTGGAATACGGGTCGGGCAACCCGTTGTGCTCGTCGGCTTCCAGGATTAGCGAGACTTCCGCCATCCCGGCGGCCGGATTCTTGTCGTTGCCGACGTAGATCAGGTCTTCGGTTGATTTGCCGCGCAGACGCGTCGGCGCCTGTTCGCCCAATACCCAGCGAATCGCGTCGACAATATTGGACTTGCCGCAACCGTTGGGACCGACCACCGCGGTACTGCCAGGCGCGAAACTTATCTGCGTGTGCTCAAGGAAAGACTTGAACCCAACAACCTCGAGGGCTTTCAAATGCATAGCGGCCCCGCCTCCACCCCATCTCCCCCCAAATCCATCCGTTAGGATTGCAATTTCAGCTCGTACACCACAAGCGGGGGGCTCGATAATTTCAACACACAATTAGTGGAGGTGTTAATAACTTCGCCCTAGGCCGAACCAGCCCGTTAAGCTGAGAATTCGGGATTCGGTTGTCGGAACCGGAAACGCCGGGATCAGGCTCTCCAGCTTCCGCCTGCGCCAGTGCTAATCCTGCTGCAATTCGCTGTTCCAGTAGGCGGTGTCGAGGGTGCTCAGGAAGGGCATCCACTCCTTATAATGGCGCAGGCTGAAAGTCTCGAAATTAAACGGGGTCCACTCAGGCCGCCGCGGCTTCTTGATCAGCAGCATGCCGGCTTCTTCGGGTGTTCGGCCGCCCTTTCGCCGATTGCATGCGTGACATGAGCAGACCACGTTTTCCCAGGACGAAATGCCGCCGCGAGAGCGCGGCGCGACATGATCCAGGTTCAGGTCGATGCGCGAAAAGCGCTTGCCGCAGTATTGGCAGGTGTTGCTGTCGCGGGCGTAGATATTGAAACGCGAGAAGCGGACGTGGCGTTTGGGAACCCGCTCGTAGGCGATCAACAGGAGCACCCGCGGGACCCTGATGAATCCGCCCACCACACCAAGACGTTCATGATGAAGGTCAATCGCCAGATCGCGCCAGTTGTCGAAATCGAAAGTTCGGTAATTTTCGTCAACAGCGTGAGCAACGCCCTGGTAAAGCAGCGCAAAAGCGCGCTTCACTGAGGTAACGTGCACCGGGAGATAGGACCGGTTGAGTACCAAGACTTTGCTGTTAAGCAGGGAAATCCCGGCTGCACTCGGGATCGTATTAGCCACAGCAGCCATTTTAAAACAGGTTTATCGATTGCCGAACCCAAGTCAAGACACTCCACGTCCCAAACTCATCTGATACCCCCAAACTACCCGCCTTGCGTCGGCGCATGGGGCATTTCCTATGATTGGCGACGGTGGAGGTTGTGGAAATGATGGTGACGGAAGCGAATCATTTAGGGGGCGGTGTGCGCACCAATCTGTCTCTTTCCTCACCAGCCAGGTCGCGGCGGGCCGGCCGCCGGGCGGGGAGCCGCCAAACTATCCAACTTGGGACCAACCACAGGTGAGACGCGAACTGATCATTAACGCTTCTGCTCTGGAGGTGCGAGTCGCGCTACTGGAGGACCGCGTCCTCAACGACTTCATGGTCGAGCGCAATACCCAAAGAGGCCTCGCCGGCAACGTCTACAAAGGCCGGGTGATGCGCGTGCTGCCCGGGATGCAGGCCGCGTTCGTCGATATCGGCCTTGGAAAAGGCCGGGTTTCTGCACGTGTCCGATTTTCTCGACGAGGTCGGGGCGTTCGGCGCCCTGGCCCGCGAAATGGAAGAGGGCGAGGTCGAAACCGAGCCGGTCGACGGCGTCGATCCCGAGTTCCATGGTGACGGCGACGAGTCGCTGGTCGAAGAGACCATTGAAGAGCCCGCCGAGGAGGCGCAGGAGAATCGGGGCGAAAAGCCACGCCGCCGCGCAGCCGCTCGGCGCAGCCGTTTGCCAATCGAGCAGCAACTACGCCGCAACCAGGACATTATCGTTCAGATCGCCAAGGAGCCGATCGGCACCAAGGGTTCGCGGCTGACCTCGTTTATTTCGCTGCCCGGACGCCACCTGGTGTACATGCCGACTACCAATCATCTGGGAATGTCGCGCCGGATTGAAAGCGCCGAAGAACGCAGCCGCCTGCGCAGCATCGTCAACGAAGTGCGTCCGCCGCAAGGCGGTTTCATCATCCGCACCGCGTGCGAGGGCGTTTCCAAACGCGAGATCCAGCAGGATGTCAACTTCCTGACCCGGCTGTGGGCTGACGTGGTGAAGAAAGCCGAGACCCAGCCCTCCGCCTCGCTGCTGTATGCCGACCTCGATCTCGCCTTGCGCTCAATCCGCGACCTCTTCTCCAGCGACGTGGAGCGCCTGTGGTGCGACCATCCGGCCACCCACGAACGGCTCGCCCAGTTTGTGCAGCAGTACATGCCGCGGCTGCGGTCGCGGGTGTCGCTGTACGAAGGACAGGAACCAATCTTCGACCATTTCGGCATCGAACCGCAGCTCGACCGCGCCCTGGAGCGCAAGGTGTGGCTCAAATCCGGGGGCTACCTGGTCTTCGATCAGGCCGAAGCGCTGACGGCGATCGACGTCAACACCGGCCGTTTCGTGGGCAAGAAAAACCAGGAAGAAACTGTCCTTAAGACCAATCTCGAAGCGGTCGACGAAGTGGCCAATCAACTGCGGCTGCGCAACATCGGCGGTATCATCATCGTCGATTTCATCGACATGACCAAAGAAGGCAACCGCAAGCGGGTCAGTGAGGCGCTGGGGCAGGCGCTGCGGCGCGACAAGGCGCGCACTTCGATGTTCAAGATCTCCGAGCTGGGGCTGGTGCAGATGACGCGCAAGCGCACCCGCGACAGTCTGCAGGCGATGCTTACCGATCAGTGCCCGCGATGCGAAGGGCGCGCCGTGATCAAGTCGATTCCGACGCTGGCGGCGGAGATCTTACGCGGTATCCAGCGCGACGCGAGCCGCCGCAATCACGGCGGGATGCTGCTGGTGAAGGTCAATCCGGACATGGCCCGCTATCTGTACGGTCCGGGTTTCAAGGGCCTGGAAGAGCTCGAGCAGCGCTTTGAAGTGAAAGTGGTCCTGAAGTCAAAGGAAGGACTGGAAACCGGCGCCTTCGAAATCACCCAAGCCCCCGCCGCCGCCTGAGGTCGTGACGCTCTCCTTATCCAGAGACTCGAAAAGCCGTTTGTCGCTTGAAAGTACGACGCGTGGAATCGACTAATGAGGAGCTGATTTGATGCCCTCTCCCTGACCAGGGAGAGGGTTAGGGTGGGGGTTTCTGGGAACCTAAGCTTACCAAAGTTAAACATAATCGGAAAAGAACAGGCACCCTCTCCCTCCCCTGTCCCATAGAAAAATGGAGAGGACATGGAAAGTAGCTATTTTTTGGCCAGCGTCTTGACCACGTCGCCGAGCACTTCGATCGCGTGAGCAGGATTGGTGTATTCACGCCCCAGTATCACCTTGCCGTCGCGAAACACGAACAGGAAATGATAGAAATTGTTGTACAGTTTGTTGTTGACGGTGTAGGCCTTGCTTTCGGCTTCTACCGCGACTCGATTCCCTTCCGCGGTCATGCCCAACACCGACATGTTGAATCCGCCAGGCAAGACTTGGTCGATTATCGCCTTGGCGCCGCGGGCCATCTGCTGCCTGCTCATCGTTCGATCGCGCGGAAAGCCGGTTACCCACCATTTGCAATCGTCGTCCACAAGCCGCGTCATCGCGTCCGCGTCTCCTGTGGAAAGGGCTTTTATCAGTTCTGCCGCCAGCGCCTTGTTTTGCTCCACGCTCATTTATCTACCTCCTGAACAAAGACTCGACCAGAACCGGATCTTACGGCCGGCCGCACTTCGCGTTACCGGGAGTTTGCAGATTCCCAGATACCGGGCTACATCGTCAAATCGGACAACGTGGCGCGGATCTTTGACGAGTGAGGAGTTGAAATGGTCAAGGCGATCTATTTGATCAAGCGCAAGCCTGGGATGGAACTCGAGGCCTTCCGCAACTACTGGCTGACGACTCACGCCGGCCTGGCGTTGAAAGTCCCGGGCTTGCGTAAGTACGTGCAGAGCCACACCCTGCTCTCAGGCTATAAGAAGGGCGAACCGGTCTTCGATGGACTGGCCGAAGTCTGGTACGACGATACCGACGCGATGCGCAAAATCGCCGGGCTTCCGGAAAGCCGGGCTGTGAACCTCGACGGACATAACTTTATGGACGTGCGCGGCTCGGGTTTTCTCCTGACTACCGAGCACGTTATCAAGGACGGGCCTATCAACCCCTCGATGGTCAAGTACGTGGCCTTTGCCAAGCGCAAGCCCGGGATGGAGGTTGAGGCGTATCAGACCTACTGGAGAGAGCGTCACGGTCCGCTGGCGGCGAAGATCCCGGTCGTACATCGTTACGTGCAAAGCCATGTGCTGGCGTCGGGCTATCGCGCCGGGATGACGCCGCTGTACGACGGTATCGCCGAGACCTGGTTCGACGACACCAACGCGATGCGCGTGTCGACCACGACCGAAGAGTACCAGGCGGTGCGCGCCGACGAGCCCAATTTCATCGACCTTGACCATCTCGCCTTCATCATCACCAAAGAACACGTAAAGTTGTAATGGTAGGAGATTGCCGTCCAATGAAATTTGGCTTGCTTTACTTGAGCGACTATCACGCCGAGTCCTACGGCGATCCGTCCCGGTACTACGGTCATATCCTCGACCAGGCCCAGCTCGCCGATGAATTGGGATTCTGGTCGATATGGTTCGGCGAACATCACGCGGGCGGCTACGCGTTCGGCGCGCCGTCGGTAATCGCGACCGCCGCGGCGGCGCGCACCAAACGGATTCGGCTCGGCACGGGCGTATCGCTGATCCCGCTGAATCATCCGATACGGCTGGCCGAAGAGTACGCGATGCTCGACGTAATCAGCGGCGGCCGGCTGGAATACGCGATCGGGCGCGGAGTGCTGAAATACGACTACGACATCATGGGCTTCGACGAAAGCGAGAGCTACGCGCGCTACCGTGAAGGCACAGAGTTGATCATCAAAGCCTGGAGCGCAGACGGTCCCTTCTCGCATGACGGCCACTTCTGGAAGCTGAAGGATTACTCATTCTTTCCGCAGCCGGTTCAAAAGCCTCACCCACCGATTTACAGCAGCGCCGCCGTCAGCCCCGAGAGTTACGCGTGGGCCGGCACAATGGGTTTCAACCTATGCGCCACTTTTTTCTTTCCCCTCCCTGTCGAGCAGATGCGCCATAACATCGAACTGTATCGGACCGCACTGGTGCAGCACGGCTTTGACCCCGCCCAGCGCGAAGTCAGCGGCGTGTTCCATACCTATTGCGGCGAGGACCCGCGCGAGGCGCGCGCCACCGGCGAAAACCTGATCAATCGCTACTTCAGGTTCACGGGACGGCTCGATAAGCGCGCGGTCCATACCGCCGCCGACTACGAGCATTATCACGGCTCACTGGCGAGCTTTTTCAAGGGCAGAAGCTACGACGAACTGGATCGCGATAACCTGTTCATGATCGGCGACCCCGAAAAGTTGATCCAACGCATCCGCTGGGCCGCGGAGACATACGGCGCCAACTACATCCTGCTGGCGTGCTTCCAGGGCGGAATCGCGCACAACCAATGCGTCCGTTCGCTGGAACGCTTCGCCAAATACGTGATGCCGGCCTTCGCCGAGGCGTGAAACGAAGATAATTGATAAGCCGAAGGCACGAAGGCGCCACTTTCTGTGCCCTCTCCCGTTTTTCTACGGGAGAGGGCAGGGAGAGGGTGCCTGTCCCTTTCCGAGCATGGTCAACGTTTGTAAAGTCTGGCCAGCATCAATCTCACCCTTCTCACCCTACCCTCTCGCTAGAGGTCCGCGTTTTTACTTGCACGCGAATGTGCTAAGCGGGAAGTGCATCTGGGAGAGCACATGGCTGACTTCGATTTAAAGGACAAAGCCGCTATTGCGGGCGCGGGGAATTCGGCCTACGGACGCAGGCTTGGCCGCAGCCCGATTGACTTGGGCGCCGAGGCGATTGCCAACGCCCTGGACGACGCCGGGCTTGAGCGCGACGACCTGGACGGCCTGATTGTAAGCTTCGGCTCGCCGCTGGGCGCCGACGTTGACACTCTGGCGGCCGTGCTGGGCCTGAAGCTGCGCTGTTACAATCAGACCTGGGCGCACGGCCGCTTCACGGCGAGCTGTATCCAGTGGGCTGCCATGATGGTCAACGCGGGATTCGCCAACGCCGTCGCATGTATGGGATCGTGGAGCCTCTCCCATATCCGCCGCCCCAAGTTTGGCGGTTCCGGCGATCGCGAAGGCGCGCGCGAGGCAGGCGGGGGTCATGGCGAAGACCCGGTTTATGGAATGACCTCTCCGGGCGCCGGCGCCGCGCTCGTAGCCCGGCGCTACTTTGAGCGCTACAACGCCAACAGCCGTCAACTCGCGACGATCCCGGTGACCTTCCGCAAACACGCGTGCTTGAACCCCAATGCGATTATGCGCGAGCCAATCACCGTCGATGACCACCAAGCGTCGCGCTTCGTGTGCGAGCCGCTGCGGCTGCTCGATTATTGCCTGGTCAACGACGGTGCCGCGTGCGTGATCGTAACCACCAGCGAGCGTGCCCGCGATTTGCCCAAGCCGCCGGTCTATATCACCGGGATGCAACCGCTCCCGGGTGGGGCCGAAGAGTTCATCTGGACTTATCCCGGCTTTGGCGTGGCCCAGCAATCGGTCTTCGACTACGACGCCGGGGTTCAGCCAGTCTATCGGATGGCCGGGATGAGCCATAAGGATATCGACGCCCTATTCACTTATGACGCCTTTTCGATTCTTCCCTGGATCGCGCTGGAGCGCTTCGGCTTCTGCAAGCCGGGCGAGGCGCCGGACTTCGCTCAAGGCGGCAGAATCGAGCTTGGCGGGGAGCTGCCGATGAATACCAACGGCGGCTTGCTGTCCGAGGGGCACATCCTGGGCTGGGGCCATCAGGTGGAGATCGTACGGCAGCTACGCGGCGAATGCGGCCCCCGTCAGATCGCCGGCGCCGAAGTAATCCAATGGGCCAACTGCTACGGCGACTCAATGATCTACCGCAAGTAGGTGCAAGTAAGGGCGCGACGGATATTGCGATGGCTGAATACCTCAAACCGCTGCCAACCATAACCCCGCTGAACCAGCCCTATTGGGATGGACTCAAGCATCGTGAGCTCAAGCTGCAACGCTGCGATGGATGCCACCACGTCTGGTATCCGCCCTCCCCATTTTGCCCGCGATGCTGGTCGCGCAAGTTCACCTGGAGCAAACTCAGCGGGCGCGGCCGCGTCAGTTCCTGGGTGGTTTTCCATCAGTCATATTTCAAGGGCTTTGCCGGCGATATTCCCTACAACGTGGCGGAAGTCGAACTGGACGAGGGTCCCCGGCTGACGACCAACCTGATCGGCGTTGCCAACGACGCGATCAGGGCCGGGATGGCGGTCGAGGTCGTCTATGACGACGTCACCGAAGAGCTGGCGCTCGCCAAGTTCAAGCCCGTCAGCGCCTGAACGGTATTTGGAGGTTCGCCCTTGGCTAGAATTCTGGAGGGCATTCGCGTCTTCGACCTGACCGTTGCGGCGGTCGGGCCATGGTCAACCAAACTATTGGGCGCCATGGGCGCCGACGTTATCCGGGTGGAAAGGCCCGGCGGCGACAATCTCTCCACTGGCGTTCCACCACGGATTAACGGCACGTCGGTCCTGCATATCTCCGCCAATCAGAACAAGCGCAATATCGAGCTCGACCTCAAGAAAGAAACCGATCGCGCCCTCGCGCTTAAGATCATCGAGCGCAGCGACGTCTTCGTCCAGAACATGCGCACCGGCACGGTCGAGCGTCTGGGGCTGGGCTACGAAGCTGTTGCCAAGGTCAATCCGCGGATCATCTATGTCGCCGCCTCGGCTTACGGCAGGACCGGACCGATGGCGCATTATGGCGCGATCGACCCCGAAATCCAGGCGATGTGCGGATGGTGCAGTATCACGGGGAGGAAGGCGGACGCGGCGAGATGTTTCGTCATCTCGGGCATATTGATCTCACCACCGCGACCTACATCACCCAGGCAGTATTGCAGGCATTGCTGGCCCGCGAACGAACCGGCAAGGGCCAGAAGATCGAAATAGAGATGTTGCGGGCCGCGATGGCGATCCAGACCACGCGGATCGCGGAGTACTTTGCCACCGGCGCGCAGCCGCAACCGATGGGCAGCGCCAACGCCACTGAAGTTCCGCATCAGGCGTTCCTCTGTCAGGACCAAAGATATATCGCCGTGGGCGTGGTGAAGGAGGAGCAATGGCCTGCTTTGTGCCGCGCCCTGAAGCTTACGCAACTGATTTCCGATCCGCGTTTTCACACCAATGCGGCCCGGCTTGAGCATCGCGGCGAGTTGATTCCAATCCTGGCCGAGCGCTTCAAGACCAAACCTGCCGCATGGTGGACAATTGCGCTTACGCGCGAGAAGGTGCCCAACGCACCGTTTCTCAACTTCGACGAACTGCGCTTCCATCCGCAGGTCCGCAGCAACGGATTCATGGTCGAAATCGATTCGCCGGACTGGGGCAAGCTCTGGTCGGATGGACTGCCGTGGAAATTCGATACGACTCCGGCGGGTCCGATGCGGCCCAGCGCAACGCACGGAGCGCATACTGATGAAGTATTCGCTGAACTTGGGATCGATCGGCGCGCAAAATGATCAACTCAGGGGCTATGGCGGGGTTCCGCGTCCTGGACTTGACCGAGGGTCTATGCGGCCCGTTCTGCACGATGCATCTGGGCGATTCGGGTGCCGAGGTGGTCAAGATCGAACCGCCCGGCGGTGACCGTGCGCGGCGTATTGGACCGGCAATCGGCGATGAGAGTGCGGTCTTCCTGAGTCTCAACCGCAACAAGAAAAGCGTCGTGATCGACTATCGGAACAACGAGGGACGCGAAATCGTAAAGCGTCTGGCCCACACCGCCGACGTAATTGTGGAAGACTTCGGTCCCGGCGCCGCCGCCGAAATGGGACTCAGTTATGACGATTTCAAGAACGAAAATCCGCGTTTGGTGTATTGCGCGATCAGCCCGTTCGGCGAGGACGGTCCGCTACGCGACTTGGCCGGTGCCGAGCTGACGATCCAGGCGATGGCCGAGTACACGGCCTCGCTGGGCAGTATCGGCGCGCCGCCGGCGCGGGTCGGCGCCGACGTCGCCAGTCTCAACACGGCGATTTTTGCGGTGCAGGCGATTGTCGCCGCACTGTTTTATCGCGAACGCACGGGAAGCGGACAGCGCGTCGCGGTCAGTCAGTTCGGATCGCTTCTTCACCTGCGCGGGATCATGTGGCAGGCGCTCTCCAATCCCGACGAATGGTACGGTTTTCATCTGGATAGTTACACCTATCCGCCCGAATACGGCTACCAGACCAAAAACGGCCCGATGTATTTCATCCTGCGCCATGGAAGCAGCGAGGATTGGGATCGCTTCGTGATCGAACTGGGGATGGAGGCCTATCTGGACGATCCGCGTTTCGGAAATTATGGGCGACGGGCGACAGGAATCGGACAGCACGCCGCCGCCGTAAGGCCCATCTGGGAGGAAGCCTTCAAGGACCGCACGCGCGAGGAACTCATCGAGTTGGTACGCAGCATCGGCGGCGACGCGGTGCCGATCCTGGACTATCCGTCACTGACCGCCGACCCGCAGGTGCAGGCGCTCAGCGCGATTACCGAGATTACACATCCAACCGCAGGGAAGTTCAGCACCGTAGCTCCGGTCGTGACCTTTTCCGAAACGCCAACAGCAATCCTGAATCCACCGCCAACGCTTGGCCAGCATACTGACGAAGTGCTGACGGGGTTGGGATTCAGTCGAGCAGAAATGAGCCGTCTGCGCTCTTCAGGAATCGTCGGCTAGAGCAGCCTCTCGAACGAGGATGACAGCCTGGAAAGGTTGTCCCATGCAGCCAAATGCAGGGCGTATTTAGTGGGGCCAACTTTCCAAAGTTTTTCAGACTTCATTCCTTCTCTAGCGGCGGACTGAAGACGATGGTTACCCCGGACGCATCGCTTCAAACTGACGCCATCCGATTTCCGCGATTCCTCGCGCGCGGCCGCCGTACTCGCTGGCCAGCGCATTGGACGCGTTGCCTTTGATCGCGCGCACCATGATCCCCTGCAGGATCGAAGCAAGACGAAACAGGTTGAACACGATGAAGAAGTCCCAGTTCTCGATATGGCTGCGGCCGGCGCGCCGGCAGTAAGCCGCCAGGTACTCGGCCTCCGTCGGAATGCCGATTCCCTGCCGATCCAGACCGCCGATTCCCAGCCGGTATTCCTCCGGAGTCAGCCGCCAAATCATCGACGTGTAAGCGAAGTCAGCGCGCGGGTCGCCGAGCGTGGACAGCTCCCAGTCCAGCACCGCCAGCACTTTGGGCTGCGTCGGATGGAAAATGATGTTGTCCATCTTGAAATCGCCGTGGAAGATGCTGGTCTCTTCGCCCGCCGGGATACATTGCGGCAGCGCGTCGATGAGCCGATCCATCGCTTCGATCTTGTCCATCTCGGCGGCGCGATACTGGCGCGTGAAGCGCGCGATCTGACGGGCGAAGAAATTACCCGGTTTGCCGTAATCCGACAGCCCAATTGCGGCATAGTCAACCTTGTGCAAACGCGCCGCAGCCTCGTTAATCGCATCGTAAATCCCGGCCCGCTCTTGCGCGCTCGCGCCGGGCATTTTGGTGTCGGGGTACATCCGCCCTTCGACGTACTCCATCACGAAGAACATGCTGCCGATGACGTTGTCGTCGGCGCATAGCGCGTAGGTTCGCGGGACCGGCACATCGCTGTCGGCGAGCGCCTTGATGATTCGGTATTCGCGGTCCACCTGATGAGCCGATGGGAGCAGATTGCCGGGCGGCTTGCGGCGCAGCACATAGCTCTTGCCGCCGGCGTCCAGCCGGTAAGTTGGATTGGATTGGCCGATACCGAACTGCTGGGCGGTCAGCGGACCGCGAAAGTCCTCGACCTTATCCTTCATCCAGCGGGCCAGGCTGTCGAGGTCGAGCTTGTGCCGTTCTTCGATCGTATTGACCGCCGGTGCCACATCGCTATTTCCCATGTACTAACTCCACCGTTGCCCCACGGCTGATTCAAAATATAGCCGATTGCGGCAATCGTCTATCCGGCGGCGGCGCTGGATCGGATGCCGTCAGCATGTTAGACAGCCTGCATCTGCAAATACGGACGGCGCCTATGATTCATTCGCATTATTTCATCACCAATAAGCCCGGGATGCCTCTGGATGAGTTTTTCACGTACTGGCGCAGGCGCCACGTACGCGCCGTCTCCGAACCGGTGCCGCAAATCCGCCGCTATCTCCAAAGCCATCGGATCCCGGACCTGGAGGGCGACGCGCCTTATCAAGGCGCCGCGGAATCCTGGTACGAGAGCCTCGACGATATGATGGCGATGCGTAACTCGCCCGCCTACCCCATGATGCTTAAAGACGAGACCAACTTTATCGACCTGAGCAGCACCGAGTTCTTACTCACCGAAGACCGTGTGATCGTCGACGGCGAACGCAAGCCGGGGATGGTCAAATGCGTCGTGCTGATCAAGCGCAAACCGGGAATGACGGTGGCCGGCTTCAACCAATACTGGCTTGAAGAGCACGCGCCGGCAGCGGCGAAGTTTTACAGTGTCCGCCGCTATGTGCAATGCCCGACGGTGAGCGTCGCCTATGCTATCGCGGAACCCAAATGGGACGGATGCGCCCACATCTGGTTCGACGACCCGGAGTCCGCCGGGCTCGCGGCTAAATCCGAGGAATACATGCACGTCGGCGCCGACGATGCGCCGAACTTTATCGGCCACATGACCAGCTTCTGGGCCCGCGAGCACCTGGTAATCTGGCCGAAGTGACCTGAACCTGCCCCTTTCTTCTCCCCTTCCCTCCTAGGGAAGAGGCCGGGGGTTAGGTCTCACCCTTTCACTTTCGCGACTGCGCCTTCCACCGCCGTGCCCTTGAAGAAATTGGGGTTGTTCGCGGCCCATAGCCCCACTGGATTGGCGAAGGTAAAGTCGCGGAAATCCTCCTCGTTGATCATCCCATCTTCGACCAGTTCCCACGCTTCGGCCACGACCCCCGACATGTCGGTGACATCGAAATGGCCGATGTCGGTGCCGAGGATCGCGTGCAGACGTGAATGTCCCGGCGTCACCTTCGTGTTAAACGCCCAGGCGTTGGCGTGATCCTCAGCCTCGCAACCGAAATAGAAGCTGGGCACGAACAGCTTGCAGATATCGTCGGGGCTCTGCGCGCCGCAAGCGGCGAACTCGTTAGGCTGTTCGGGCGGACCAACGCGCTCCAGACCCACCCGCAGCGTCTCGCGGTCGATAGTGCGTTTCATCATATCGGTGCCGTACTTCTCGAACATCCGCATCAGATAATCGACGTCGAGATTGGCCGGATTGCAGTACTTCAGCGATTCGGGGCACCGGGTCTTGAAATGACCGATCAAATCGTTGAGCAGCTTAAAGCCGTAGCCGACGCCGCCTTCCAGAAAGGCGAAGCGCAACTTGGGGAAGCGGCGCGTTACACCGCCCAAAAACATCGCCTTGCACAGCGCGTCGTTGGCCTCGGCGAAATGGCCGACATGGTTGTACACCCAGCTGCTCACCGAGGCGCGCAAGCCCAGGCCCTGACTGCCGGTGTGAAATGTGGGCGAGAATCCCAGTTCCTGGCATTTGGCCCAGAACGGATCATAGTCGTATTCGCTGTCCATCCCGAGCATGTCGAACCAGGTGGCGAGGCGCGCCGCCTGCGGCATCTCGCGCATCACATAAGGCACCCGCCGCCGCACTAGGCTCGCCACCATCACGGCCTTGAGCCCGAGGCTTTTGACATGCTCGAGTTCAGCGATGCCTTCCGCCGGCGTATGCATCGGAATCGCCGCAGCCGGCGTCAGCTTGTCCTCCAACCCCTTGAAAGTGTCCGCGATAAACCTGTTGAACGCGTGGCACGACGCGCGCCGCACCTCTTCGTCGCCGAAATAGGCCGCAAACAAACCCGGTCCACTCGGATACATAACCGCGAAGTCCAGTCCCAGTTCGGGCAGCCGTTCGTATAGCATCCGCGGGAGCATCGCGGTCGCCCGGTCCGGCTTGCTGGTGGTCAGGCCCCACCATGGCGGTTGCGGGTAGCGGCGATCCAGCCGCACCTCCCGCGCCATCAGCGAGGTATCGCCGAAGGGTGTGGACTTCTTGAACCGCTCGATCAACGCGGGTCCGGCGTCCTCGCGCAGGTACTCCATGAACGCCGGTGCGTAATCGATCCAATGGCCGTCGGAGTCGATTATGGGATGCTTTAGCTGGGCGCGTATCGCCGCGGATTTGCCGTCGGTTGCGGTCGCCATCTGCTCCTCCTGCCAGGACCGATGCCGGCCCTGTAACGATCGTTAACGTAGCGATTGTGCCGCGTTCTGACCAGTCCATAGTGAACGGCTCAGGCGGCCTTTACTGTGAACGGGCGTTACGCTTACATGCATTGGACGGAGCCGCAGGATCAAGGCCGCGCAAGGGAAAAGGGTGTTCCAATGAAATACAGCGAATATCAGCATCTGCTTTTCGAGCATAAGGAAGATGGCGTCCTGCTGGTGACGATCAACCGGCCCGACGTGCTCAACGCCACCAATCGCCGGTTGCATTGGGAACTGACCCAGGTATGGAAGGACGTCGACGAGGATCCGGATGCGCGGGTGATTCTGATCACCGGGGCGGGGCGCGCATTTTCCGCCGGCGGCGACATGGAGATGATCGAAGAAATGACGCGCAGCCCCGAAGCGGTCGCGCAAAGCTGGCGCGAAGCCGGCGACATTGTCTACAACATGATCAACCTCGACAAGCCGGTCATCTCCGCGATCAACGGGGTCGCGGTCGGCGCCGGATTGGCGGTGGCGCTGCTCGCCGATATCAGCATCGCGGCCGACAATATGCGCTTCACCGACGGTCACTTGCGCATCGGCGTGGCGGCGGGCGATCATGCGGTCATCGCGTGGCCGCTGATGTGCGGGATGGCCAAAGCCAAATATTATCTGCTCACCTCGGATTTCCTCGACGGCAAGGAGGCCGAGCGCATCGGCCTGGTGAGCCTGTGCGTTCCAGCGGACAAGCTGATGGAAAAGGCGATGGAGGTCGCGCGCAAACTCGGCGCCGGTCCACAGCAGGCGTTGCGATGGACCAAGCGGTCACTCAACAACTGGTTGCGGATGGCGGGCCCGTCGTTCGACACCTCGCTGGCGCTGGAAATGCTCGGCTTCTTTACCAAGGACGCCAAAGAAGGATTGGCGGGAATCAAAGAAAAGCGCACGCCAAAATTCAGCGACAAGTGACTTCGGACTGATGCCAGTCCGTGGCCCGGGCCACAAACGACTCGCTAACGCACATGTTGAAAGTTTGGAAAGGTCCACTGGGACTGGGACTGTCTTTGGTTGCATGGGACAACGCACGCGCTTCGAGCCTGTCGTCCTCTTTTGCGAGACCTTCGGGAAGAGAAAAAAATGACAGGCTGGAGAGCCTATTCCACGCAGCCAATTCAGCAGCCATGCTCTCCTACCGGAACGCCGGCATGATCTCCTGCGTGATCAGCTTCAAGTTGCCGTCCAAATCTTCGCGCGGGCACGCCACGGCGAACACTACCGTACGGGCTCCGGCGTCGACGTACTCACGCAGCCGCTTGACGCAATCCGCAGGCGTTCCGAACAGCAGATAACGGCCGGCCTTTCTGGAAAAGTCCTGCGCGTAATTGCGGCCGACGCGCTCCGCCGCGACCTGCAGGGCCTTTTCACGGTCGGCGTAAACCGTGGTGAAGATGAACAGGCCGTGATGAAAGCCACTCATATCGCGTCCGCTCTGGCGGCCCAGTTCATTGATTTTGGTCACGCTCTCGGCCAATTGCTCAGGCGTGTACATGTAAGGAAGCCAGCCATCGCCGAGCTTGACCGCGCGCTTGATCGCCGAGTCCTGGCGGCCGGCGACCCAGATCGGCGGATGCGGCTTTTGCACCGGTTGCGGTTCGAGCGTGACGTCGGTGAAGTGATTGAACTTCCCGTTGAAGCTGACTTTTTTCTCCGTCCACAGCCGCTTGATTACCTCCAACGCTTCGTTGGTGCGCGGCCCGCGCTCGCTCACCGGCACGCCGGCGGCTTCGAACTCGCGGGGAAACTCCCCGCCCACGCCGATTCCAAGATGGAACCTGCCGTTGGAGATCACGTCCAGCACCGCGGTCATCTTGGCCAGCATCGCGGCGCCATACAGCGGCACCAGAACCACCGAACTCATCAGCTTGATCTTTTGCGTAACGGCGGCAGCCGCACTGAGCGCAATCAGGGAATTGCCGATCGGCCCGGTGAACATCAGATGCTCTCCGCAGGTCAGGTAGTCGAAGCCCATCGCCTCGGCGTCCCTGGCAAAGTCGGGGACACTGCCCATCGACTGGAGGCTCAAGCCAAATTCAACGCGCGCCATCGTGCTTCCTCTTCATGTCACTGAATCAGGTTGAATCGATCCACCAATGCTTTCGCTTCCAGTATCTGGCCACTCAAGTCAAGCGGGCAGGAGCAGCACAAGTACTCGGCCGCCGCCGCGGGGATCTCCATCGACTGCCGGGCGACGGTGTTGGGACGTTTCCCGGTGCGGATTTCCTGATCGGCGCGCTCGGTCATCACCGTTCCCGGATCGAGCAGGAATACGCCGATACTCGAAGCACGCATTTCCAGCGCGAGCGCGACCACGAATCGATTGAGCGCGGCCTTCGACACTGCGTAGGGCGCGCCGATCCCAAGCGCGCCCGGGGTGCTGGCGCTCATAATGGCCGCCGAGGAGGTCAGATTGAGAATCACACCGCTGCGCCTGGCGAGCATCGCGGGCAGGCAGACCCTGCTGGCCACCACCGCGGCCATCAGATTCGCCTCCATGTTCCGATCCCAAGTCTCGAAGGCGGTTTCCAGAAACGGGTTGTAGTTTCCCGGTCCCAGGTACAAGGCGTTGTTAACCAGGATGTCGACCCGATGGTGTTTTTCCAGTGCGGCCTTGCACAACTCCTCGACTTCGCTGCGCACGGTCACATCGCACTTGACACAATCCGCCTCCACGCCCAGAGTGCGCACCTCTGCGGCCGTCTCCTCCAGTGAACCGGGCCATCGGCTTTTGCCCGCCTCCAGCGTGCGCGCGCCAAGCACCAGGTTGATCCCATTGCGCGCCAGCGCAATCGCGATCTGCTTTCCAATTCCGCGGCTGGCGCCGGTGACAATCGCAACTTTAGTTTCCTCGCTCATGGCTGACGGTTTTTGAATCCTCCTGGATGCGGTTATCAGCCGCCGACCAGCGGAGACGTCACCCGGTGGAAGGATTCGTCCAGCGAGGTCTGGATGTCAACCACGGCAGGCTTGCCGGCGCTAAGCGCCTGCTTCAGCGCGGGACCGATTTCGCGCGGGTCCTCCACGTGGATACCGAGGCAGCCCATGCTGCGCGCGATCGCGGCGTGGTCGAAGGTGGCGAAGTCACATGCGATGTTGCGCTCGCGCTGGCCATGCTTGACCCATCCCAAGGCCCGGTTGTTGAACACCACGACTGTGATCGGAAGGTTCTCTTCAATTGAGGTCATCAATCCGTTCATGCCGATCGCGAAGCCGCCATCGCCGCAAACGGCCACCGCCTGGCGATTCGGATAGACCAGCTTGGCGGCGAGCGCCCCGGGAATCGCATAGCCCATTCCACCGACGCCTGCGGGCTGAAGGTAAGTGCCGGGCCCTTTGGTCTGGAAGTAATGAGACATGAAGATGCGGTTTTCGCCCGCGTCGCAGCAGATGATTGCGTCGTCGGCGACCGCGCGCTGAACCTCTTTGATCGCGCGCTGCGGCAGGATCGGAACCGCATCGGAACTCAACTGTGGCGCGTCGAAAAAGCCATACTCCTTGCGAGCGGTGTGCAACCTGCCGCGGCGCTCTTTGGTTTTCTCCGCCGATATCGCGCCGGTCCGGGTCAGCTCCACGCGCAGATCGGAGAGCGCCGCCTTGGCATCCGCGACCAGGCTAATCGCCGCGGGAAAAACCCACGAGGCGTTTTTGCTTTCGATATCGATCTGGATCAAGGTCTGGCGCTGCGGATTGATCAGCTTGGGATTTTCATTGGCGAAGTCGCTGGAGGAAAGCTTCGAACCGACGACCAGAACTACGTCCGCATTGCCGATCTCGGCGTTTGCGAGCGGCGTACCGAAATTGCCGCAGACACCGAGCGCGAAGTCATGAGTTTCGGCGAAGGTTCCTTTGCCTCCGGGAGTCGTCGCGACCGGCGCGCCAAGGGCTTCCGCAAGCGCGACGAGTTCGTGGTAGGCACGACTGATGCGGATGCCATTGCCGGCGACTATCACGGGCCGCTGCGCATCGGCCAGTATGAGCGCGGCCTCCTCGACCGCCGCTGGATCGGCAGGCGGCGGCGGTGCCGGCAAGTATGGTTCAAGCGAATACAGAGCGGGCCTCGTATCGGGTCCGACTTTTCCGCGCAGCGACTGACTGTGGTAGAGCACCGCCACCGGCCCCGGCTGCCCGCTGAGCGCATGCTTGATCGCCAGTTGCGTGCATTGGACGGCGTGGGAACCGCTGTTCGCCACCATCGTCTGCTTGGTGATTGCGGAGAACAGCCGCGGCGCGTCCCACGAGCCGTACTCACCCGTGCCTGATTGATACGGGCCGTGCTGCGAGAATGGAGCGTTGTCGCTGAGGTCGGTCAGAATTAACATTGGCGAACTCGACAGATGTGCCTCGATTGCCGCCATGCTGACGTTGGCCATAAATGCGGCCTGGGCGAGCGCCACGCCCGGCTTCCCGGTCAGGCGTCCGTAGACTTCGGCCATCACCCCGGCGCGGCTTTCCTCGCGCACCAGCACCGCGCGAATCGTATCCCGATGGTCATACAGGGCGTTGTATATCACCCCGGTATTTCCGCCCGGCATGCCAAACACCGCGTCGATACCAGCCTGTTCGAGCACCCGGACTATCGCTTCCCGGGTCGGCACCTCTTCCGTCAGCAAAGGCTGAATGGTCCGCCGTTGCGCTGTCTTGGCCATCTGTCATCCTCCGATCCTTGCCGCTAGTAGAGAATCTTGCGCTCGCGCAGTTCCTTGATCTTTTCGGACGAGTATCCGAGCAGCGAACTGAGGAGCTGATCGGTGTCCTGACCGAGCAACGGCGCGGCGCGCCATACTTTGCACGGCGTCCCGCTCATCGTCCAGGGAATGCCGGCGTGGATTCGCTTGCCGACTTCCGGATGCTCCAGTTCCACCAGGTAGCCGCGCTCGCGCAAATGCGGGTCGTGCGCGAGGTCCTTGTTGGACAACGTCGGAAAAGCGGCCACGCCGGCACGCTGGAGCTGATTGGCGACTTCCCAGCGGTCGCGCGTGGAGGTCCATTGCGTAATGATGCGGTCGAGCTCCCCCTCGTTGCTCTTGCGCAGCGCCGCGGTCCGAAAGCGCGGGTCGTTGGCGAGCGCGGGCTGGCCCATCACCTCGCACAGCGCCTTCCACTCCTGCTCGCTGCCCACTGCGATCGATACCCAGTCTTCGACCCCGCCCAAAGCCTTGTAGCAATTGTAGGGCGACAGAAACGGATCGTGATTACTCTGCGGCTTGGGCTCGCGCCCATTGACCGCGTATTCGAGCAGCGCCTCCGGGAAAATCATCTCCATCGCTTCGTACATCGATACGTCGATGTACTGCCCCTGACCGGTGCGCGCCCGATGGACCAACGCGGTATTGATCGCGAGTAGGGCAAACATGCCGAGAATCGGATCCCCGTAACTGGTGGCAGGATCGCGCGGGATACCGTCTTCGGCATAGCCGGAGAGCGACACCATGCCCGATTGACCGCCAAGGAGCGCGCCATAGCTGACCCATCGACTTAGCGGACCAGTCTGTCCATATCCTGACAGCGAGCACATTATGATGTCGGTTTTGACCTGCTTGAACTTCTCGTAACTAAGGCCCATGCGTCCGGCGGCGCCGGGAGCGTAGTTCTCGGTGACCACGTCGCAGTGCGCTGCCAGTTCGTAGGCAATTTCTACCGCTTCAGGTTTGGAGAGGTCCAGCTCGATGCTGCGTTTTCCCTGGTTCCACTGATTGAAGCTGCCGCCGCGGTTAAGTCCAGGTTTTCTTTCATGAAAAGGAGGTATGCATCGGTTGATATCGGGGCGCTTGCGACTTTCCACCCGGATAACTTCCGCACCCAGATGCGCCAACTGCATCGTGCAGTAGGGACCCGCCCACACCCAGCAAAAATCCAGCACGCGCACGCCCGCCAACGGTCCGGTCTTTGACGGCGCTGAGCCGCCATGCGCCTGGAGGCGACGGCGAGCTGCTGCGCCGCAACAATTCATTGTCCTGGCCCAGGCGCGGTGCGGGTTTTCGAAACCTCCAACCCGTGGCGCTGGACTTGAACGGAACACTGGGCATCAGGACCGGTCCGCCGCTGCTCGATTGCGCTCCCGGCAGCGCGACAAAGAATTCCCGGCTGCGCAGATGCTCATCGGCGTACACGTCGGCCATGACGTTGACCGGCGCCATCGGGATTCTTTTGGCCTGCGCTGCGATGCACAGGTCGTGCTTATTCCAACCGCGGGCCCATTCTTCAAGGAATATCCTCATGGCGTCGTGATTGCGGCCGCGCGCCAGGCGGTCCTTGAAGATCTCTTCGTGGGCCCATTCGGGGTTGCCCATCAACTCGACCAGCCGATCCCACATCGCTTCTTCAGCGCAGTTGGTGGCAACCAGGCCGTCGCCGCATTCGTAGATGCCAAAAGGGGCCAGCGCGCGCGTTCCCAGGCGCGAGGTCTGGCGGCCTTCGTAGGTATAGAAGATGAAACTCAGTTCCAGCGCCGCCGCCAGAATCTCCTGCTCGGAGATTTCGATCGCCTGGCCGCGTCCGGTCTTCGTCCGGCTGAACAACGCCGCCGCGATCACCGCGGCAGCGTAGAGGCCGCCCTGAAACTCCGCCTGCTGACCGGGCGGCTTGAGCGGAGGCATTTCCGGAAACGGCGAACCCAGCGGCGCCAGCGACCCGAGTCCTGAGGCATGGATCGCGGTAAGGTCATAGGCGCGATAGTTGGAGTACGGGCCAAAATCGCCGAATGCGGAAATTCCCGTTGCGATCAGGCGCGGATACGCCTTGCTCAGCGCATGATTGTCCAGCCCATAATCGGCGCGCTCGCGCGGTGGCACGTCATGGATCAGCACGTCGGCGCCGCCGAGCAGGTTCCCGAGCAAGTCGCGGTCCGATGGTTTCTTTAAGTCCAGCACCACGCCGGACTTGTCCGCGTTAAGGTAAAGGAACAGTCCGCTCTTATCGGGATCCGCGACGTCGCCCGGGAACGGACCGCGGCGGCGGGTGATGTCGCCTTCAGGCGGCTCGACCTTGATCACTTGGGCGCCGAGCAGCGATAGCAGCTTGGCGGCGAAGGCGGCTGAGACTCCCTGGCCGCATTCGATTACGGAGATTCCATCCAGCGCCAGCGGCGCCGCAGTTTCTTGATTGCCTGATGACTGTGACAACGAATCGTCTCCTCTGACTGTGCCTGTGCCGATGAGAACCCACTTCGGCGGGTTGTGCCACGCTCGCACGCAGGCGGTCAAGGCGGCAAACAGCGCGCGCGCTTCATGCAACGCAGTCCCACTGCACGATTTGCAGGCGGGAGAAGAATCAGTCCAGCAATAGCGGCAGCGTCTTCAGCCCGCGGCCAAAGGCATTACCCGTGTATTCGGGCTTCCATCCCGGCGCCAGGCGCATGCGCGGAAACCGCTCCAGGATTCTCTCAATCGCCACCCTGGCTTCGACGCGGGCGGGCGCGGCGCCGACACAGAAATGGATTCCCTCGCCAAAGCCGATTTGATCGTTGAGGTCGCGGGTAAGGTCGAACTCCTCAGGATTGGGGAATTTGCGCGGATCGCGGTTGGCCGCCGCGATCACGACACATACCGGCGTGCGCGTTTTGATCGCGTAGGCCACCGACTTCGACGTCAGTAGTCGTCACGCGAAACAAAGTGTGGATCGGTCCGTCGTAACGCAGCGTCTCCTCGAGCAGCACGGAGACCAGCGAGCGGTCGCGCTTGATCCGCTCATATAGCTCGGGCCGCCGCAACATCTGGTAGATCGCGCCGCTAATCAGGTCGGAGGTGGTGCCGATTCCGCCCGTCACCAGCACCATCACCATGCCAAACAGCTCGAGGTCGTCGATTTTTTCATCCCGCTCATGCGCCGCGATCGCCAGGCTGATCAGGTCCTGACCTCCACTTTGTCCCTTGCGGGTCTGGACCAACCTGGCGATATAGTCCGCGCGCGACTGCATGAATTTGGGTTCGTAAAAGCTGATCCTGCCGTCGCTTGGACGGCCCACGCCAAGCGCGCGAAGCGTTTCGTTTTCGTTTTTCGGAATCGCCAGTAGATATCCGAAAGCACGGATGGGGACTTCCTGAGAGAGAAAACAGACCGCGTCAACTTCCGACTTTGCCTTCCCAATAATCGTCGATGATCCCGTCAACCAACTCAAGGAATTTCGGCGCCATGTTGTCCATCCGGCGCACCGCCAGCGAAGGCGCGGCAACCCGCCGCAGCCGCGCGTGCATGGGCTCATCGACGAAGGTCATCACCGGTATCTTGTCAAACGCGTCGTAAACCTCGGTGCCGGGCAACAGCGGATTGACGCTGGAGTAGCCCTGATGGTCGCGCAGCACTTTAATCACGTCGTCGTAGCGCGAAACGATCGCCCACGGTATCTGGCGTTGCGCGATTATCGGCGGTATCGCCAGCAGCGCCCGGTAATAGGGAAACGGATTGGAGCATATAGCAGGATCGGAGAAATCGAACTTGTACCCCAGATTCGGGTCCGCTGCCGCGTTGGTCAATTCGGACGATTCACTCATTGAAAATTGCCGCCGTCGATAGAATTGCCGCTGATGCGCGTCACGCGGCTTGTGCGTAGGTCCCGATCTCTTCCGGACGCAACTTGCGCCTGGCCGCCTCCGCGGGCGGGGTGGCGGCGGCCGGAAAGATATGCTCGCCCAGAATCATCCCGTCCTTGTCGAACGGCCAGACGACCAGAGTTCGCCCTTCGTCAGATACAATGCGTCAGGATCATCGACCTCGATTCCCATCGCGGCCAGAGCCGAACCCCTCATCGCGCTTTTGGTTGACCCCCTCGGTGATGACACAGTAATCGTCAACCACCAGCCGCTCGACCAAGAACTCGAGGTTGACCGAGATGGCGGTCAGCATCTGATTGTAGAACTCGCGGATTTGGGCGTGGCCCTTGAAGACGCGCGGCGGCCCTTCGCGGTTGTCGTATGAAATATAGCTGGCCTCGGGCGAGACGGTAGTGAGTATCTGATCGATATCGCCAGCCGCTTCGCCCTTCATGTGATAAATTATTTTTTCCAGTTGGCTCCGATGCAGCGGGTTCTTTTCGGTCTTGAGCCGTTCAGCCAGCGTCTGCCAGGTCTTATATGGATCGATGACCAGCATGGGATTCCTCCTCGTGACTCAGGCGCTAAGCATTCTGTCAAATACCCGTTCCGCACCGGATGGTAAACTCAGGCTCCTTGGCGCGCTTCGGGCCGCTTGTACAGACCCTGCTCGTACAACGGCTCGCGGTTGTTAACCGGACTTGCGCGATCCATTTTCCAGCTTGATTGATCCGGGAGCACGCTCGAAATCATCGACCAGGCCGAGCTCCTTGCCGTACTCGCGCAGCCCGGGCATCACATCCTGGGCAAACAGCCGCATGTTGGACATCCGCTGCTCGTTGGTCGCCGGCCCCTGGACATTGAACATGATAAAGAGGCCGGGTCGCAGGACGTCCAGCACGATCTTTACCTTCTCCAGCACCGTCTTGGGCGTACCCACGATCATCTGCAGCCGGCCTTCGATTCTCTGGAGCCCGGAATTGAGCTTGGCCTTGACCTCTTTGTAATCGATCTTGACGTCGTGGGCCTGGTCGGCGCCCAGACTTTCCAGGTTGGCGCCGCTGACTCCAAGCCAGCTTCCGGTCGGCTGCTTGGCCAGCGAGCGGATCGCGCTCTTGCTGTTGTATCCGGACGGCATCGCGAACTCGGGGCGCGCGAAGGCGTTCTGGCCGCCGCCGAAGATGAAGCTGCGTGCCAACTCGTGGGCTTTCTCGTCGGTTTCAGCCACGACCGTCGGCAATAGGTAGCCGAAATTCTCGGTTCCCGCCTGGTATCCGTGCTTGGCCGCTTCCTCGGCGTAGATATCCCACAGCTCGCAAGTCGGTCCCAGCTCGGTGCCCAGTCCGATGTAAGGATAGCGATGCTCAGCGCACCAGCGCACGGTCTCGGCGCTCAGGATTCCGGGAATCACGATCGGCGGATGCGGCTTTTGATAAGGCAGCGCCCACGGATTGACGTGGCGATAATGGAAATGTTCGCCCTCGTAACGCCATGGACCTGGCTTGGTCCACGCCTGGATGATGAAATCGTGCGCCTCGTTGAACAGCTCGCGGTTCAGCGCCGGATTGGCGTTGTTGAAGAACTGCTCGCTGCCGGCGCCGCGCACCCATCCGGTGACCAGCCGCCCTTGCGAAATCAGGTCGATCTCGGCCAGTTCCTCCGCCATCCGCAACGGATGCTTGATTACCGGCAGCGGATTTCCGATGAGGACAATGCGCACCTTCTTGGTCTGGTAGGCCAGCACCGAGGCCTCGACGTTCATCACGCTGCCCAGGCAGAAGGGATTGCCGTGATGCTCATTAAGCGCCACCATGTCGAAGCCCAACTCTTCGGCGTAGCAATATTCGCGGATGTAGTAGCGGTAATCCTCCGAGGCTTTTACCGGGTCAAAGAATTTGTTGGAGAGACCAAAGAAGGAACGGTTCTTGAACACTTCGTCTTCGGGAACCGATCGATATGGGCGTTCGGTGAAATATCCTATCTTCATGAAACTTTCCTCCCGGCGGATTGCTCAGGCAGCCAGAAATTTGTTGACCGCGCGCACGAACTCAAGCGGGCGTTCGATCTCGGGGCGATGGCCGGCGCCATCGATTTCAGTGACTTGCGCATTTCCCAGCGCCTTCTTATAGGCGTCGATACATCCGCGCGGCACCACTCCGTCGCGGGTGCCCCACACCAGCAGCGTGCGAGTGTTATTGCCGCGCAGCAGATGGGGCAGACTGGGATTGTGCATGTACGGCTCCCATCCCAGACGCGAACTCTCGGCGCGGGCATCCTCAAAAGCCTCGAATTGCTCCGGCGTCATCTGGCCGCCATAGATCTTGGCGAATTCCGGCGTGCCTTCGGGATCGGCAACGGTGGCACGCAGATGGTTGCGCATCGACAGTGGGAAAATATCGAGAATCTCGCCCTCGGCGGGCTTGATCCCCATCGGACCGACCAAAATCAGATGATTAAAGATACGCGGGTCCGCGGCCATCATTTCCGCCGCGATGAAACCGCCAGCGGAAAACCCGATGGCGTCAACCGGATCCAGCTTCAGCTCGCGAATCACCTGCGAATAGAAACCGCCCAGATCGCGATAGCTGCGTACCCAATTTATCTTGGGCGTCTTGCCATAGCCCGGCTGCAGCGGAATCAGCAGGGCGCGATCAAGCGCCAGCTCCTCATTCCAAGTCATCCAGCCAGGATAGCCCAGTTCGTCATGAAAAATCAGCAGCGGTTTGCCGCTGCCACCTTTGACCGTGACCAACTCGGCTCCTGCCGCCTGGATCTTTTCCTCAGTTACACTCGCCAAAATCGCCTCCTGGGGCGCCGTCCCGCATAGTCGTCATCAGGATACGGCTTACGGCTGCCGGGTTCAGACCGGCTGATTAAACGACAAGGTGGGTGGGGATACAAGAGCCGGGCGAACGCTAGTTTCAAATATCGGTCCAAACGGAGACACTTGGCCCCGATCGATGTACTGCCGATCGTTATCGATGGTAATTGTTTGCGACTGCACGGTGCCGGGCGGCCATCAAGCGCGCGATAGCTCGTGGCATCGGGAGGGAAGTCGCGGCGAACCGGCGGAGGGCAATAATGGAAATTGAAGAAGCGATGAAGGGTTTCGAGGAAGCCGAGAGCAAACTAAGCCCGTTTGATCGGCACGTAGCGATGACGATGGCGATTCTGGCGGCGTTGTTGGCGGCGGTTACGATGTTCAGTCATCGTGCGACATACTGAGACTCTGAACTGGCAGGAGCAAGCCAACAACCTGCGGACGGAGGCTAACATCTACCATACGCGAGCTTCGGACCAATGGGCCTACTATCAATTCAAGAACACCCGCGCGGCCGAGTATGAAGGATTCATAGGATTGCTGGACGCCCTGCCCAAATCACCGCAAACCGGGGATCACAAGAGCCAGGAATTATCCCAGGAATGGAGCGCAAAGGTGCAGAAATATGAAGCGTACCGAACTGCCCCAACTGAAGTCTCAAGCCACACAGTTAAGCAACCAGGGCGTTCGCTACGAAGGCAAGGCGGGCGAGGCTCTACGCCGCAGCTATGCAGCTAATGAACGGGGGGAACGCCTGGATTTAGCGGAACTCGGTCTCGAGCTGGGCCTGGTGCTGTGCTCGCTGGCGGTACTGACCAAGGCCAAATCGTTCTGGTTCGTCGGAATCGCCGCCGGCGTGCTGGGCCTGTGGGTCGCGCTAACCGCCGCGCTAATGGCTTAGCGGGGAGTTGAGCAAGTCATAATGTGGCGCTCGCGATGATACCCGCTCTCAACGCCCCGCCAAGCTGCTTCTATAACTACTCCGATCTTCAACTGGTCACGGCCTCTCAGCCGTGATTGCCACGGGCCGACTGGCGGATGATTCGTCCGCGGCCTTTTCGGGAACGCCACTGCTTGAGCTTTCCAGAGCCCGCTGCAGATCGCGCAAGGTGACCGAATTCAGGCGTTTGACCTCGGCCTCTTCGAGATCGACCAGCAAGCGACTGATGCGCGGTTCGCTCCAGGAATCAGTGAACAGATCGCGCAAAGCGTCGCCCAGCTTGATCTGGACGGGGATCGACCGTCAGGAACAACGACATATCGGAGCCGTGATTGCTGCCCGGCCGCCTCGATCACGTAGCCAGTTCCCTTGAGTTTTTCGATCAACACCTCGACCTCGTGAACCGGCAAACCCAGTTCCTCCGGCGAGGGTCACCTGATTGACCATCTGGCGCTTGTCGGAAAAACGGTCGGCCAGACGCAGCAGCACCAGCAGCGCCGCATAGCGGGCAAAATCCAGGGAGCGCGGCAGGTTCTCGCGCCGGGTGGTGCCGCGCTGCACCGCGAAGCAAATCTCCACGCCAAACAGCACGATGATCCAGCCCAGATAAATCCACAGCAGCAGCACCGGTATAGTCGCCAGCGCTCCGTAAATCTTCTGGTAACTGTGAAGGCTGACCCAGAAGCGCACGTAAGCCCATTGCGCCAACTGAAGCAGCACTGCGGTGAACAGCCGACCCTAGCATCGCCGCCGTCCATCGGACCTTGGTGTAGGGAAAGAAGATGAACAAAAAGAAGAAGCCGACCCATAGAATGAGCGAGGGCAGTACCAGGGCAAGCGAGTGCTCGGCGTGGACCCGATTGGAGAATGACGCGGTCAGCGTCAGCGCCGCGACCAACAGCAGCGGAAGCGTGAATACCAGGCTCAGGTAGTCGGTGAATTTCCGCAGGTAGCTGCGTCCGCTCGGCACCTGCCAGATCTCATTGAAGGCGCTTTCAATCGTGCCCAGGGTGGAGATGACCGTGATCAACAGGGCGGCGCCGCCCAGCGACCCCAGAGTTGCCGAGTTAACATTGTCGACCAGATGCATCAGACTGTCGGTGGTCTGGGTATTGCCGAGCGCGATGTAGTTTTCGATCAGCGGTTGGATCCGTTCCGTGCCGCCCAGCGCTTTCAACACCGAGAAAACCAGGGCAAGGATCGGAACGATCGACAGCGTCACCGTATAGGTTAGCGCGGACGCCCACAGCAGATCGTTATTGCCCAGGAAATTCAATACGGCGATTCGGAACGTCGAGGCGAGAGCGGTAGCCAGAGTTCCCGGGTCCGCGAGCACGCGCAGCTTTCCCGTCGCCTCGCGCCGGTAATTGGAAACCTGATCGCCGATAGTCATCGATCCTTGGTGCCTTCGCCAAGTGCTTCGCCTCTCGAAGCATCTGGGAGCATATTTTAACAGAGCCCAGGCCGGCGCCTAACGATTTACTTCCGCCGGGGTCAGCAGCCGCCGATCAGCCGCACCATCCGCAGCGACTCCCATACGATAGCCACAGTCAGGATTATCGTCACCCAGGTCATCGAGCGGATTCGGCGTAGCATGCTGTTGACCTTCTCGACCGTGAAGGGCGGCCCGTCACCATGGGCGGCAACCTCCTCCTGGCGTCCGATACGGAAGGCCAGTCCGAAGGTGACGTAGGTTTGGATGAAGATCAGAAAAAAAGCGAGCAACAGCTTGAGCGAGAGCAGACCGCCGATGAGCGCGAAATAATTCACCGCCATCGCTGCCTTGAGGTCCGTCAGCCGCATCGCACCGGTAATCACCAGTACCCCAAGCAGGGCCAGCGAGAACGGATTGTAGAACCTGAAGCCCTGGATCAGTATAGCGCGCCGGCCGGCCTCGTCCGGCGCCTGCTCCGCCACCGGCAGCAGCATATAAAGCATCGCGAATTGAACACCGAAGAATCCCGCCATGGCGAGGACGTGAAGCAGAATCAGCAATTGCGTGGTCAACATCGAGTTAAAGGCAGTAATCCAACCGCTACAGCGCTCTCCCGTTCATCTGAAAGAAGAACACGCTGAGGGTGCCCGATACATTGACGCGGGGCAACCCCGAGGAGTGGCTGCCGGCTGGGCATTTCCGGTTGTCGAGCCTATTGGCTGCGGAAAATGGAAGATTCGCTGATAGGGCAGACGCAAATGGCGGGTGTCTCCACGGCACCCGCCCAAAGGATGTCAGCTCAGATTCATATTGAACAGCTTATCGCAGTTATAGCTGATGATCTTGTTCTTGATCGGCTCAGGCACATCGCTGAAGATGTCGGCGATAACATCGAGGGACTTCGGCCAGGTCGTCGCGCTGTGCGGATAGTCGGAGGCCCACAGATAATTGTCCTCGCCGAAAAAGCGCGTGACGCGCGGCCCGATCGGATCGATCTCGAAGGTAAAGAACACCTGGTTGCGCATGTACTCCGAGGGCAGATGCGCCAGCTTGTGGTCCGCCATCGGGGCGAACTTCTTGAACCGGCGATCGAGTTGCCAAACGAAGTACGGAACCCATCCTGCGCCCAGTTCGACCGAGACAAATTTAAGATTCGGAAAGCGATCGAGGACGCCGCCGAAGACCAGGCTGCACAGGGTTTCTTGAATCTCGTGGACGAAATGGAGGCTGGCAAACGTCAGGAACTCGGGGCTGCCGTCAATTTTGGCCGCCTTCCTTTTATCCTTGGCCGTAATCTCGTGCATCGTGATTACCATTCCATGCTCCTGCGCGGCGGCAAAGAACGGATCGTAGATACGGCTATGGTAGGGCCGGTCGGCCGGCGGCCCCGACCAAATCATCGCGCCTTTAAGACCCAGCTTGGCCGCGCGCTCGACCTCTTTGACGCCCGCCGCCACGTCCTCCAGCGAGATCAGCGCGACCGGAAACAGCCGCTTGGGCGCGTGGGCGGCGAATTCTCCCATCCAGTCGTTGTAACACTTGAAACAGGCGAGTTGCAGTTCGGCGTCGTCCAGGCCGAACAGCGAGAAGCCCAGCGAAGGATACAGCACTTCCGCGGCCACTCCGTCGACGTCCATGTCCTTGACCCGCTCCGCCGGATCCCATGCTCCGGGCCGCGCCACCTCGTAGCCCTTGGTCATCACTTCCTTGAGTTCCTCGCCTTCCTTACCCAACGCATAGAAAGCGGCGACCTGCAAATCCGGCACTCCCTTCGCGACGAACATCGGGCCTTGCCCGGCCTTTTCGACGACCTTGGGTGCGTCGCCGCGAAAGCGCCGGTCAAGCCGCTCTTCCCACAGCTTCGGAGGTTCGACGATATGTCCATCGGCAGAGATAATTGGTACGCTCATCGTAGTCTATGTCCTCCAGATTATGTTGCGAGCCTGACGGCCTTGCATAAAGGCCCGCTCCAGACGCAACCGCCCTTCCCTGACATGATTTGCAGGTCTCCAATATCGTTAGACCGTAATGGCTGCCATTGTAAAGTGCGACAGGTCTCTCCGGATGGAGAAAATCCAAATGACGGCAACTTTCCCCGGCTGACGATCGCCCGTTTCGCTTGCCAGACCGGCCGCCGATGGCGCAAAAGTTAATCCAGGTGAACCGCGATGGCCCGGATTGAGGATTACTACGACCCCTGGAACCCTGAATTCGTCAGGGATCCGATAAGCCGCTATCTACCCCTGCTGTCGAGCCCTCCGATACTTCTGGAAGGCGGAAAGCTGCCGCCCTCGCTGGCGTTGGGAGCGTTGCCGGACAAGCCCGTGGTGTTGATCGCACGCTATGACGACGTGCTGACGGTAATGCGCGACGCGGCGCGATTTTCCAACCATCGGCCGCCGCGCCCCGACGCGCAATCGGCCCAGGGAGGCGGACTGAAGTTCTATGGCGCCGCCAACCTGCTCTTCAGCGACCCTCCGGTGCATACGCGCCTACGCCGGCTGGTAACACGCGCCTTCAGCCCGCGGCGGCTCCGTGATCTGGCGCCCGTGATCAAGTTACTGGTGGTGCAGATGATCGACGCGGTCGCGGCCAAGGGCGCCTTTGAGGTCATGGAAGATCTGGCGTGGCCGCTGCCGATGGCGGTGATCGCCGCGATGCTGGGAGTGACGCCCGAGTTTTACGACGACTTCCGCCGTTGGGGCGTTCTGATTATCAACGCCGATACACTTAGTTCCGGTGGTTCATATTCGCCCGAAACGCGAGAGGCGGTAGCCAAGCTGCGCGACTACGTCAGCCAGGAAATCGAAAAGCGCCACAACTCCGGCGCCGACGATCTGATCAGCGTGCTGGTGCGCGCGCAGGAGCAAGGGGACGGCCTGACCGCTCCCGAAGTGCTGGCCTTCGTGCTGCTGCTTCTGCTGGCGGGGAGCGAGACGACTACGAGCCTAATCGGCAACGGTCTGCAGCTCATGGTTGAAAATCCCGAAGCGTTTGCGACTCTCAAGCGGCATCCCGAGATGTGGCCGACCGCGATCGAGGAAATCCTGCGCTTCGAACCACCTGTACACGCCGTCGACCGTTACGCCACCTGCGACACTGAAGTCGGCGGGACAGCAATCCCACAAGGTTCGCTACTCCATGTGCTGCTTGCGGCGGCCAATTTCGACCCGGCCAAGTTTGCCAATCCAGGCAAGTTCGACATCACCCGCGATCCCAACGATCATGTGGCCTTCGGAGAGGGCATCCATTTTTGTCTCGGCGCCGGTCTGTCGCGGATCGAAGGCGAAATTATCTTTCCTTACCTACTCGAGCGCTTTCCCAACTTGCGCGCCGCCGACCCAGCCTTTGACGGACGAATATATTCGGGCGCCACGTCGTACTTTATGCCGCGGCGGGTCGGCTCTTTGCCGATGTTGATCGATTAGCGCGCGGCTTGCGATCCAGTAGGATGGGCGTCCCGCCGGGGCTTCGAAAATGTCGGGGAAGCAAAGGAGCTCTTAATGGTGGGACAGGCCTCCAGCCCGTCGTCTTCTTTTCCGCGACTTTTGGTAAGAACAAAATGACAGGCTGGAAGAGCGTGCGCTGTTCCACGCAACCAATACAGACCTAGTTGCGAGCAATAAAAACCGGAGGCTCAACATGTCCGTTGATTTCGACAAACGCACAGATGGCATCGCGATTATCACCTTTAACCGGCCTGAAAAGCTGAACTCACTGACCAAAGCCGATCGCGAGCGGCTTGCCGATTTGCTTGGGGAAGTGCGCAGCGACCCGGCGATCAAGGTCGCGGTGATCACCGGCGCCGGCGATCGCGCCTTTACCGCGGGTAATGACCTCGCGGAGCCGCTTCCCGAAGGCGATTCGATGGAACCTTATCGCGAGATCCCCGAAGGTCTCGCCCGTAAGATGATTCCCTATGGCAAGGGTATCGAGATTACCAAGCCGATTGTCGCCGCGATCAACGGCCACGCGATTGCGCTCGGCGCCTGCCTGATCCTCGCCACCGATATCCGCTACGCCTCACCCAAAGCCACCTTCTCCCTCAACGAGGTGCGCTTCGGCAGCCTGGCCGACGGCGGCGCGCTGGCGCGCTTGGCTCGTCAAATCCCCTACGTACATGCGATGCGCCTGCTGCTGACGGGCGATCGCATCGACGCCGCCGAAATGCTGCGTATCGGGCTGGTCAACGAGATCGTCCCGCAGGACCAACTGATGGCGCGGGCGCTGCAGACCGCCGAACAAATCGCCGGCTACGACCAGTTCGCAGTGCAGATCACCAAACAGAGCGTTCATCACGGCCTCGATGTGGGACAAAATCAGGCCATCACGGAGGAATGCCTGTTCCGGGAGATGCTGACGGTGCGACAAGGTGGACGGGGCGTATCATCGCGCAACCTCACCGAGTTCTTTCAAACCGTTAAGGGATAATTACTTCACCCTTGCTCAAGCGCAATGACGGCATTCAAAGGGAGAAGCGATGAAAGCTCAAGCCGCAATCTATCACGGCCCGAAACAGCCGTTCTCGGCGGAAGAGATCGAAATTGACGCGCCGATGGAGCACGAGGTCCTGGTGCATAACATCGCGTGCGGCGTATGCCACAGCGATCTCCACTTCGCCTCGGGCGCCTATTCCATTTCCGCACCAAGCATCCTTGGTCATGAATCGGCCGGAGTTGTCGAGGCGGTAGGTTCCGAAGTCTCGGAACTGCGTCCCGGCGATCATGTGGTCGCCTTCAACATTTCAGCCTGCGGCGTCTGCGACCTGTGCATGGCAGGCCATCCCGTGCTTTGCACCAATCAGCACATGACGCAGCGCTCACAGGGAGCACCGCCGCGCTACTCCTGGAAGGGTCAAAACCTGACCGGGCAGATCATGCATCTGGGACGGACGCGGCAGTTTCCGGTAGGTTTTTCCAACCGGTTATTGCTGCATGAACGATGCGCGGTGCGGATTCCGAAGGACGTCCCGCTGGATCGGGCCGCTCTGATTGGCTGCGGCGTAATGACCGGTGTTGGCGCGGTGGTTAACTCCGCCAAAGTGACTCCGGGGTCGTCTGTCGCCGTGTTCGGCGCGGGCGGTGTGGGAATCGCGGTCATTCAGGGCGCGCGCCTGGCTGGGGCGCGTCAGATTATCGCGGTCGACGTCTTCGACGCCAAGCTCGACCTCGTGCGCCATTTTGGCGCGACCGACGCCGTCAACGCCGCCAAGACCGATCCGGTTGAGGAAATCAGGCGTCTGACATCAGGCGCGGGAGTTGATTTTTCCTTCGAGGCTATCGGCACCAAAAAGACTATCGAGCAGTCATTCGAATGCCTGGCACTCGGTGGAACCGCCGCCGTGATAGGCGGCGTTCCGGCGGGGATTCGTATGGAGCTGGATCCTAACTTTCTCAAGGGAGAGCGCCGCTTGATTGGCGTTACGATGGGTTCTTCGCGCTACCAACTCGACATACCCAGATACGCAGACCTTTATCTGCGCGGCCGTCTGAATCTCGACGACATGGTAACCCGCAGGATCGCGCTTGGCGGTATAGACGACGCCTTTAAGGCGATGCAGGCGGGCGAACTGGTCCGCGCGGTAATTGTGTTCGATTGATGGACCGGCGGTGCTTTCCAACCTCAACTACATCGAGCGCCTGGATGGAGTCGACCTTGCCAGCCCCATGACGGCTCTGCTGGGGGACCGTACGCTCCTCTCATACCTCTCTTCCGTTAGTCTACGGGAGAGGTAGGAGTAGGTGGTGTGTGTTCTGTTCTACTCCAGGATAATTACTTCCGATTTGATATCGGCAGTTTGAACAAGACATATTGTGTTTGCAGTAGGATGCTATTCGCATTTTTCGTATGAGGAAGGGAATTTAACGGAGATGACTGTGAAGCCTGTATACCTGACATTGTGCCGGTTCCAGCATTTCCGCATAGATTCGTAGCCGCGCTGTCCAGCTTGTTATAGTAAATTTGAGAAGCTCCGCCTTGTGTGCCGGACGGAACGGAATTATCGATTATGATCCCTCCGGTTACCCAGCACCCAGGGTCGCCGTAGGTCGTTCTATTTTCTCCGGCGACGGAGACCGAACTGGGATTACTAATGTTGTAGGACAGGATACAGCCGTGACCGGTGCTGTCCTCGCATGGTAGCTCTAATCCGCTTCGGTAAACACTGACAAAGAGGCGATCCGTACCCGCGGTGGTTTTGCCGCCAGACACTGTACACGCGCTCGTGCCATTGTTGCAAAACTCGGTGGCTGGGGATGCATATGCGTAATGAGAGGTGTCGTTAATTCTGCTTCCTACGGTAACAGGCGTCCCGATGACCCCAGAAGAGGAGAATGGTATTCGGTAAAGGATGCCGCCGAACCCGCCTGTTCTTCCTACGACATAGATGTTCCCGGCGGTTCCTCCGGAAGTCGAGTAGTAGATATTGTCGAAATCGCCGTCGAAGAAATAAAAGCCGCCACCGCCTACGTTTACATCCTGGTCCTCGGTGCCAAAGCCGCTGGTAAAACTCGTCGGAAACTGAAAAACGCAATTGTCGTTAGGGAAGCAATTAATCTTACTACTGCTGCCAGCCGTTCCGACGAACGCATAGAGCTGCCCCGTGGTGGAATCGACCAGCGGCGCATCGTAGATCCCTGCACCCGCCGAGGAGCCCGAGGTCAGGTTGCTCGACGTGCCGTGAACCGCACCTGAGGTCGTGCCTGCGTTACCCGAGCCGACGGCATAGAGAATCCCACCGGTCGTACCGACGAAGACATAGCCGGAGCTTGAATCGTAAACCGGCGACGCCACGGCCGTGCTAAGAATGACCGGCCAGGCCGAGTTGAAGACCTCTGCCGGGTACCCTGAAATACGCCGGTGAATTTATGTAGATAAACGCCGTCGTCTCCGACATAAAGGTCGTCGTTGCTATAGTCGTAAAACGGAGCCGACCAGGTGTCGCTTTCCCCTCCCTCCAAATTTATCTTGACCATACATGGAGCCGTACAACTACGATAGTTGGACGGGCTTACGTTGTTGGTTGCCGTGTTCATCTGAACGAGCGACGGGTTGTTAGCCGATTTGAGGACAATCAAGCTGGCGATGCCGCTCGTATCAACCTGTATGAAAGCCACCTGAACGCCGTCTGTATAGAGCACCGGAGAGGTTGTAACCGTGGCGCTGTCAGCAGCAAGGCCTCGAGTGTAAGCCGTATTATATTGCCAGTAGACCGATGGTGAACTGCTGCAACTTGAGTAGAGTTCGTTGTATGCGGCTATGGTTGCCTGCGACGATCCTCCTGCCGTGCCCGTTGGAAAGACAACGAAGTCGGAACTGCAACTTGCGCTCGCAGTACTGAACGAAAACTTCGCCGGATATGTATTAGGGTTAACAATGCCGGCGCCGAGGGAAACATTCCAGTCGTTCTTTATCTTAGCTTTTGAAACTCTCACCTTGGTCTTGGCCTTCAGAGTCTCGAGCATCGAATCATCGACGTTATTGGCTACCTCCCCTCGCAAACGCGATAACTGTTGCATCCAGTAGCGCGGCTCGCGGGTCACCTTCTGATATGCGGGGCTTCCTGCCACAGGACGCGAAAAGACCAAGCGATGATTACTCCAGTCTTCCGTCGAGCCGGCGCGGCCATTGGTCGTTGATTGATAGCCATTGACCGCATCCTGGAGCGTCATCTGTAGAGGGTCTCTGACGGACACTTGCGCGGAAGCTGGAATCGGGACGAATGACGAAACGATGACCAGAATTGACAAGACAGCCCACAGCATTAGCTTTCCCTCCCGCTTCTACTCGGATTTTTGCCGGAACTTCCATTTTAATCGGAATTTCCGTTTTGCTTCGAACTTTGACTCTTTGTATAGACCAAACTGCTTTACTTTGCAAACTTTTAGCGGATTTAGGCCGGCGGTGTTCCGAGTCGTGCGGATGAGGGGTAGGTTTCGCGTCTGCGGAGACTCCCAACGGCTGAAGATGCCCTTTCCCGGTCGATTCCGGCGACACTTCTCCCTGCGTCTCCGTCGTCATCGCAAATTTGCTCCGCTCTGCGCCTCGCCCTATCCAGACTGGCGACCGTGCCGCCGCGATCTTGTGCAGCATGTTCCCAAAGAGCCGCTTCGTCAGGTGACTCTTCGCCAGCAGCAACCAGCACTACCGCGCGTGTTTGATGAGCCGTTAATCCGTAATTCGATTCAAAAAGTTCTGCCGAACGAAATTCGCGTAGACTAGTCTATGCTTACACAAATCTATGTTAATTTGCTGTTGGCCAATAGAGCGGAAAATGGAGCCTGGATTTTCAATGCCACCAACCAATCGGCAGGAATAGTACGAAGCCTGGCAGCAGCCACACTATGCTGAGAAGGTCGGCTAAACTCGGAGCAAGCGGCGCGACGCACCCGTACAGCTCGGTCAGGCGCGAGACCAGCAGTCCGGCGTGCACCCGGATGCCCCTATAGCGCGGCGCAGGTGCGCTGTAAATCTGGCGCGATTCGACTGTGCCACAAGCTGTTTTAGGTCGAGACTACAAATTATCCTGGCTTTGTGGTCGCCGGAACTTGCGCGGAGATGACGGCTACCGGCATCTGCTCCCACGTGCATCTGGGCCTTTCAAACCCGGCTTCGACGAGCCATTTCATGAGGGTTTCCACGCCGCCTGCCACGAGGCCAAAAAGATCATAGTCGAGAAAAAATCCGCCCGGCCGTAGGACACGGTAAATCGAGCGATAACACGCCCTTATGCGTGATTCGAGTTCCAGGTTGTGGACTGCCAATCCCGACACGGCGAGGTCGAAGGGTCCGCCGACTCTCGTATGCCATGCCGGATCGGCAAGGTCCGACATGATATATGTAGCGGCCATTCCCTGGCTGGCCAGCCGCTTTCTGGCGTACTCAGCCATCGGCTCGGAATAGTCCTGAAGCGTCACGCGCGCGTGGGGAAAAATCTTCAGCACTTCTTCGCTCAGGACGCCGTATCCAGCTCCCACGTCCAGCACTCTGATTACCGCATCGCGAGGCAATGGCGCCAGTTCGAGCATCCGCCGCAGCACCGGACGTCTGTCGCCGTCACGGGTGACATCGCGATTTATCCATTGGTCGACATACGCCTGCGAATGCCAGTCATGCTCACCGATATGTTTGTCGTCAAAGCGCTCCGTCATAGTGCTTTCTCTTAACGCATCATCTGTATGAACTCGACCGGGACACCATCGGGGTCCTCGGTGTAAAAGCTGCGCACCTTGGGAACAACTTCGACGATATCCGAAATGATCTTTGCGGATGGCTGGCCCTGAACTGCGCGGTACTTCGCTTCGACGTCGGCGACATTGAACGACAGGTGCGGACTGCCGATATTGTTGTGATGCACCGTGAGCGCATTGCCGCCGCCCGCGGTGTATTCGACCAGTTGAAGCTGAAATGAACCGGCGCGCAGATGCACGACCTTGATCGCCGCGGCGGGATTATTAGTGAGTTTGGCAAAGCCGCCGTTAATGAGAGCGAAATCCGATTCCACCGTCATCTCTGCAACGTCGCGATAAAATCTAAGTGACGCTTCGAGGTTCCTGACCGTCAGCCCGACATGACCAAAATTGGGCATCTTCATATCTCCCGTGTCGAAAGCAGTTAACCCTTACTCCCGATTTATGATTCCGCGGTTCGGTTACCAGGCCAGCACGTCCGCCATCCGGCGCTTATGCCATTTCGGATCGCCCAGATAATTGAACAGCGTGCGTGATAGTTGTGTGTGCGGCGTCAGGCCGTACTCATGCGAGGAGCCGATGCCGGCATGAACCTCGTGCGCGGCGTTGCACGCCTCCATGTGAGATTCCGCCGTGACCGCCTTGGCAAGATGGACGCTATCTGCCGCCGGTCGGCCGCCGTCCAGCTTCCACAGCGCCTCGTAGGTGGTCCAGCGCGCGGCATCGAGATGGTTGACCAGCCGGACGATATGGTCCTGCACACGCTGAAAGCGCCCAATCGGGACGCCGAATTGAATGCGGGTGCGGCTATACTCGACCGACATCTCAAAGACCGCCTGACAACTGCCGACCTGATAGGCGCACAACACCGGCAGCGCCCGTTCCATCGCGCGGGTCAGCGCCACCCATCCCTGGTTCTCGCGCCCGCCCAGCAACGCGTCCGCGCGCACCTCGACGTCATCGAACGTGACTTCCGCCTGCCAGCTCAGCAAGCCGGGCAGGTTCCGTGCGGCGACGCCTTTGGCCTGCTTGTCCACGACCAACAGGCTCACCGCGTCGGGACCCGACCCCGTGCGTACCGCCACTATCAGATGGGTCGCAGCGACGGCATCGCCGACGAAAAGCTTGGTGCCGTTGAGGATGAAGCGCTCGCCGCGACGACGCTCCGCCGCCATCGTCACGCCCTGCGGTCCCCATGAACGCCTGGGCTCGGTGATGGCGACGGTGAAGATCTGCCGCCCGCCGGCAATCTCGGGCAGGATACGGCCGCGCTGCTCGTTGGTTCCCGCTTCAAGCACAGTCAGCGCGCTCAGCACCCCGGAGTTGAAGAACGGGCCCGGCAACGGCCCGCGGCCGAATTCCTCGTACAGCACGGCCGCGTCGGTCAAGGACGCACCGCCGCCGCCATAAGCCGAGGGAATCAGCAATCCCAGCCATCCGAGTTCCGCGATGGTGCTCCAGGTTTGCGGCTGGTAGCCGGTCTCGGAGTTCTGCAGCGCCACGATAGTTGCCTTCGGCATCCGGCGCTGCATAAAGGTGCGCGCGCTTTGCGCGAGCATCCGCTGATGTTCGTTGAGTGACAGGTCCATGGCCGATTCCTCTTCAGTCTCTCACGACACTTCCCGCGGCCTCGCGCGTGGCGCGGCCGATTCCGATCCGGCGCGCCATGCTCACTTTCTGGATATCCGCGGTGCCGCCCGGATGCATCAATACGATACCGTTGCGCTGCTGGCCTTCGAGGAAACCCTCGTCCGAGCCCCAGCCTGGATCGGTGGTCAACGCCTCGGGTCCGACCGCCTGAAGAATCGCGCCGGTCATCCACAGGCCCGCGAGCTTCATGTAGAGCGAAAGCTGCGGTCCTTCATATGATTTGGGCTGCTTGGCGTAGGTGAGCCAGAAATTGCGCATACCGAACAGCCGCCCAACCTGGCCCTTGATATAGATATCGGCCAGGATGTCGCGGACGTCGGGGTCTTCGGTCAATGGTTTGCCGTCGCGAATGGTTTCGCGGCAATGCTGCAAGAGATGCTGCCAGAAACGGCTGCGGCCGATGTGCCCGCCGCCGCCATGCTCCAACTCCAGATGGGTCGACGCCACCCGCCATCCGTTGTTCTCGCCACCCACCAGGCATGACGCGGGCACGCGCACGTCTTCGAAAAAGATCGTGTTCTTCTGACCGCTCCGGGCGCTGCCCTCTCCGGCGCCGAGCAGGTCCATCGGCTGGATAGTGATGCCGGGCAGGCTCGCGTCCACCATGAACCAGCTCAGGTTCTTATGGCGCGCGCCGTTGGGATCGGTGACCGCCAGCGTCCACATCCAGTCGGTGCCGTTATCGCTGCCGATAAAGACCTTCTGACCGTTAAGCACGTACTCGTCGCCATCGCGCAGCGCGCGCATCTTCACGCCCGCCAGGTCGGAGCCGGCGTCGGGTTCCGACAGGAGTTGCCACACTCTCACCTCGCCGCGATAAATCGGTGGCAGCAGGGCTTGCCGCTGTTCCTCCGTGCCCCAGACCAGGATGGTCGGGGCACCCAGCGTGCCGCCGCTGTTGTAATATGGCGGCAACGAGAGTTCGAGCCGGTCGGCTTCTTCTTCGAGGACGATCGCATTGTCGACGTCGAGGCCGCCGCCACCATACTCCCTCGGCGCCATCGGATAGAGCCATCCTTTGAGCCCCAGCTTGCGGCCGAATTCGCGCCGCTTAAGGTAATTCTCAAGGGATTCCTCGTCGGTGGTGGGGCGGCGCGTGATTCCCGGCGGCACATTCG
>CAWGQB010000007.1:0-356059 GCA_963824565.1 uncultured Pseudomonadota bacterium
ATAGTGACTGGCGATCACCGCTTCGGTCCCTTGGCGCGTCTGTTCTCGCGGAACCCTACCGGGGATCGCGTCGGACCAGCAAAGGCTACTCGAGGGCCCAAGGCATCTATGCAACGTCTGTTCTATGCAATCGGCACCCGCGGAAACTAAAACCAACAACGCAAAAGTGGAGGAAACAAGTGGCAAACTCCGGCGCGTCCTGAGGGATTTGAACCCCCGACCCTCAGTATCCGTAGTCTGTTCCTCTTCTTTGCGAGTTATTAGAAATCAGTGGCACGCCACCCTGTCACTTTCCCAATTATTTGGCGTAGAGTTTTCCCCGCTATTTGGCGTAGTCTGTCGCCATTATGGACGAACTGTCTGGGCTACCGGAATCGGTCCGGAAGCTCGCGCTGGATCGGTATCGTCTGCTCCAGCCATATTTAGAGCAGAACCAGCCGCTGCGCCCGATTGCAATCGAGGCAGGAATACCATACCGGACGGCTCAACGCTGGGTGACGCGCTTTCAACGTTTCGGCCTCGCAGCGCTAGTACGCAAAAAGCGGACTGATGCCGGCGTTCGCCGGGCTGTGCCGATTGAAATCGAAGCAGCCATTGAAGGTCTGGCCCTGCAGAAAACCGCCATTGCCAATCTCGGCACAGTATCGCCAGGTGCAACGATTTTCACTCAATCTTGGGGTGAAGGCTCCCTCTTATAAGGTCGTCTATAGCATCGTACGCGGCTTGCCAGCCGATCTCGTGACTTTAGCGCACCGGGGCACCAAGGCCTACAGCGAAGCATTCGATTTGGTTCACCGACGCGAGGCGGCAGGCGCGAACGCCATTTGGCAGGCCGATCATTCACCACTCGATATTTTACTTGTCCACCCCGGCGGTGAACCGGAGAAGCCGTGGCTCACGATCGTCCTGGATGACTACAGCCGCGCCGTGGCTGGATATTTCCTTTCTTTCGAGCCGCCTTCAACGCTGCGGACCTCACTGGCGTTGCGCCAAGGAATCTGGCGGAAAGACGACCCCCGCTGGAACGTTTGCGGTATCCCGGACGTGCTGTACACCGATCACGGGAGCGACTTCACTTCCCGTCATCTGGAGCAGGTCAGCGCGGATCTGAAGATCCGACTGGTCTTTTCGACAGCGGGAAAGCCCAGAGGGCGTGGCCGGATCGAACGATTCTTCTTGACCGTGAATGAGATGTTTCTCTGTGAGTTGGATGGGTATGCACCGCCCGGCGGTGGGGTGCGTGGAAAGCCGACGCTCACATTGGCTGAGCTGGACAGCCGTCTACGGACCTTTCTTCTGGACGTGTACCATCGCCGTGAATGCGCCGAAACGCGACCTTGGCGGGGATTGGCGTGTTCCTGTTTGGAGGCTCTTTATCTGAATAGGTAGTGACCTTTGGGTGGTCTATCAAGTCCTGGTGTCCAAGCGCGATTCGCGGTTTGGCTACGGCACTGAGTTCGCATCGTGCTCACCAACTCAGAGCCAGAAAATCATTGTTCGCGCCCGAATCCACGTAACACAAAGGACGTTGAACGGCATAGGGGCAGCGGTTGCCCGCTGACCCCTGCCACACCACCGTGCATACGGGTCCGTACACGGCGGTTCGATTGGTTACGCTAACTTTCCTCGACCAATGACGGCAGCCCAAGCGATTTGAAGTAGGCATTAGGAAGCCCAACAGATAGAGCCTTGGCCCGAGCGAGGTACCAAGGGCCGCGACCGCTGCCGGCGGTGTTACTTGCCAGCCGCGGACTTACCCCCAGCTCAAGTAGCGCTGCCCGGCGATGACGTGGTGTCTTCCACTGGCGCCACAGAGCAGCCCTGAGTCGCAAGCGGACCCAGCGGGTAAGGTAAATCAGCACTTCAGGCGTTTGGCAGAAGCCGAAATAGCCGCGCCAGCCCCGCATATACGGAGCCAACTCCTCCATCGTCGTCTCGATGCTGACGCTCTTTGCCCGTCGCGTGATTTCTCGGACTCGTTGCTTAAACCGATTCAGGGCCTTTGGCGCGATAGCGCGTTTGACCTCTGGACCGGCAGTAAAGCTGAACCCGAGAAACTTTCGCTCCTGCGGTAGCGCCACCGCACTCTTTGCCTCATTCACCTTGAGTTTGAGCTTTTGCGTGATGAATCGCGTGACGCTCTCCATCACTCGATGACCCGCCCGCCCGCTGCGAACGTAGATGTTGCTATCGTCCGCATAACGCACGAAGCGGTGTCCTCGGCGCTCCAACTCCCGATCGAGTTCGTCGAGCACGAGGTTGCTGAGCAACGGCGAAAGTGGTCCCCCTTGTGGAGTACCCTCTGCACTCGGGCTGACCAGCCCATTCTCCATCACCCCGGCATTCAAGAATGCCCGGATGAGTTTCAGCAGCCGCTTGTCTTCGACCCGCTTGGCAACCTGACCCATCAGTTTGTCGTGATTGACTCGATCGAAGAATTTCTCCAAATCAAAATCCACCACCCAGCTGTAGCCTTCAGCGACATACTGCTGCGCCTGTGCCACTGCTTGATGAGCCGACCGTCCGGGCCGAAACCCGTAGCTGTGATCGGAAAACGTCCGGTCCCATTGCCTCTGCAGAACCTGCAGCACCGCCTGCTGGATGAATCTATCCAACACCGAAGGGATACCAAGCTTTCGCACCCCTCCTCCGTCCGGCTTGGGGATTTCTACCCGCCTCACCGGCTTCGGCTCATAGGTCCCGTTCAGCAGTTGTTCCCGGATGGCTGGCCAGTGCTGCTTTAAGTAGTCGGCGATTGCGCCGACGGTCATACCATCGACGCCTGGACTACCCTTATTCGCCTTCACCCGTCGCAATGCTTCCTTCAGGTTTTCTCGCTCACATACCTCCTCCATCAGCCGATTCGTGCCAGCTGGGCTTTCGGTGGCATGCATCGTCTGGAGCGATTCGACCTCTTCCCTTCCCGCTTGTCGGGCTTCACCCTTCGGCGCTGAAGAGAAGTCCAGTTCTCCCTGGACATTCTGCCGCGTATCGTTCCTGAGATTCATGTCCTACTCACCGCTCCTCTCGTTCGGGCCTTCGACCACCGTTCCCGGCTCGGCCTATCTGTTGCCTCCGCCTTTCGGCTCTCGGAGTGCCTCACTAGCCTTGCCGACGACATGGCCTAATATGCCCGATGCTGACTTCTGCTCTGCGGTCAGGATGCCTCTCGACAACCTCAGTCGCCGGAGCGACACAGAGCAGATCTCCTGGGTAAGCTCAGCCGCCTTCCGTGCACAATCGCCGAATCTACGCTTCGCACCATTGATGGATATGGACTTCGCGGTAAGTTGCCCGCTCGTCCGGCACTGGCGCCTTATATCCGGTTTTTGTCCATCGACTCGCACGTTTGCTCCACGCTTCCTTCAGACCTCGCCTCGCGGCGATAGCCCTTGCGTTATCACTAGCCCTTCACCTCCATCAGGTTGGGCGGAGGACTTTCACCTCCAAGCTGCTGAGCATGCCCAGCACACAACTAAGCCGCTTCGCGCAGTCTGCAACACCCCACCGCACGCGTCTGCACTGGGCTGACTCGATTCCAGCCGTCGCTGCCGCTCGCGAATCGGAGTTTGGTCATTAAGCTCATCGGTTGGTCTCATCTCAACCGAAAGGAGTTTCGTGATGACCGAACTACGGCGAAGAATGCTCGAGGAACTGCGGCTGCGCAACTACTCGCCCAATACGATCGACACTTACATCCGCTGCGTAGCGAAATTCGCTCAACACTTTGGACTCCCACCAGATGGGCTCGGGCCCGAGCACATCCGAGAATATCAGCTGTTCCTGGTCCAAGAGAAAAAGGCCGCGTGGGCGTTGTTCAATCAAACGGTGTGCGCCCTGCGCTTTTTCTATCACCACGTCCTCCACCGCGACTGGATGATTGAACATATTCCCTACCCGCGGCACGAGCAGAAGCTCTCGGTAGTGTTGAGCCCGGCCGAAGTGGCGGCTCGGGTTTCATGGCGAGCTGAAGTCCCTGAGAGAGAGGAGGAACTTTATCAAATGGCTCAGCCAGGTTGGAGGGACCGAATGGGTCGTCTATGCCAAACCGCCCTTCGGCGGACCTCGACAAGTGCTGAAATACCTGGCGCGCTATACCCACCGCGTCGCCATCTCCAACCAACGTCTGATTTCGCTGGAAAACGGCCGCGTGACCTTCCACTGGAAGAACTACGCTCGTGGCAACCAGCTCGGCACCATGACCCTGCAGGCGGCAGAGTTCATCCGCCGCTTTCTGCTGCACGTTCTACCGCGGCTTCGTCAAAGTCAGGCACTTCGGATTGTTGGCCAACCGCGGCAGGCGGCAGAACCTCGCCTTATGCCGCAAAATGTTGGCGGCTGGCTCGCCGGCGCGGGACCTTCATCCGGCGCACGACCGGCTTGCAAATCAAGTGGAGACCGACCAGCACGGTCGCTGTCCGCGCTGTCGAGCCGGGCACATGCAGCGCGTCGAAATTGTTTTGCCGCAACTCTTTCCGACCGCCTTGCTCCACCGCGCCATCCGCAGCCACGTCAGCCAAATGGACACGTCGTAGCAAGGATGCCCCGACCCGCAATACGTTTTCGTTCAGGAGCCGAAGAAGGTCGATGCCTAGGTCTGTGTCAAGTGCGCCAAGTGGCTCATCCGCCTCCCTTCCGCGTCGCGATCCTCCCCAGGAACCACGTGAGATCGCGAGCCCTTTGCTCCTATTCACTCTCCCAACTCTCCACGCACTCGCATCTCCGAGACCGGGGCACAACCGCCAGGCGTGAAACCGCCCCCATTTAATCCCCATATCCGACGCCGCTTAGCTCAACGAATTGTACCCGAAATGCTCAGGTTCGCAGCGGCCTGAGTGCGGCTAGATCAACACCATCGCATCAGCCCACGGCCTGAGCACTTCGGATACAATCCTGTTCGTTATGTTCGTTAATTATCATCAATGACGGTCAAAAGCCCAAGGGACCGGCGTGAACGCAGCCTTTCAATGGTTTGCTCACTGATCGGGATCCGTGACCGAGCCCTGATCGGAGTCATGGTCTACAGTTTCGCCCGGGTGGGAGCGGCGGTGGCGATGCGGGTCGGAGACCTTTTCCAACATCGAAAGCGCATATGGCTGAGGCTTCACGAGAAAGGCGGCAAGGGGCACGAGGTGCCCTGCCATCCAAGTCTTGAGAGCGTTTATCAGGGCTGCTGGATCGCTGGTGACACCAAGGGGCGGCTTTTCCGCAGCATACACAAGGGCGACCGGCTCGCGGACAAGGCAATGACGCGGTTCGACGTCTTCCATATGATCAAGCGGCGGCTAAGGCGGCCGCCCTTCCCTACTCCACCTGCTGCCGCACGTTTAGAGCCACCGGCATCACTACTTATCCGCAAAATGGTGAACTCTCGAGCATGCCCAGACCATCGCTAATCACGAATCGCCCAGGACGACTGAGCTCTACGATCGCACTCGGGAGGAGCTTTCACTTGATGAGGTCGAAAGAATAAGAATTTAGAGCACGACCTTGCTTTTGGTATAGAGAGCGCGTGTCTCGATGCGCGGGTTGAGTTGATCGGCTAAAGGCAGTTGACTGATCTCGGCAGCCATTTCCAGAACCGAGCCACTTCGTTTAAGCTATCAGTCTCATTATTTTGTAACTTAACCAATTGACATAACTTGTTGTTTCGTTTTGTTATGTCCCCATCGTTTACTAGTTGTGTCCAACAAGGCCTTCCGAGCAATACCGGCCGCCACCAACCTCCGAAGGCCTCGGGATCGCACGATTGGTAACTGCCTGTGAGCAGATACCTCATAGCGCGCGCTACGCTTACGCGCCCACACTGCCGCGCTCGGCACAGAGGAAACGGGGGAACTCAACTCGGTCAATCACTTTGACGGCAAGTGACCCTGAGCTGCTCTGGTGGCCCGAAGGAAACGAAATGCGCGGACTTCCCGAAACGGTCTCCGTTAACGGGATCGCCTATGCTTGTCTCCGGAATCCTGTTCCCGATGAATGCGGCGCCGGCCACCTATACCACCACCTTCCCCGGCGTCTCCGGCTCAGTGACCAACACGGCGACCGCGAAGTTCACGGTGAAGCAGTGAAAGAGCCCATTAGTACGTAGCCCAATTGTTGACGCTAGAAGTATCAGTGCTGCAAGGCAGTTCTCGGAGGCAAGCATGCTAATTTTGCGACGCTCAATGGTATTGACGGTTGCTCTCATCGCACCGTTCGCCATTCAGCTCCACCTGGCTCAGGCGAAGATCTGCCCGAACGGTCAACTCCCAGTCCGCTCGTTCATACAGACCGACGAACAAGCGTGCATTAACCCTGACGATTTCGTAGACACCGGCAAGGTTTCCTATGCATGGGACACGGAGTTCGAACTTGACGAGTACGGCTATTTCATCAGGTTCCTGTACAACTTCCATAAGACCTTTCCACGCTTTAACGTCAACCAACCAATGATCGTTGCCGCCGTATCGAAGATCCTGGATGTCGTCGAGACCGAACAGTCTCACATGTCGAAGAGTCCGTATCGACGTTGGGAGCTTGGAAATGGCGGTCTTGGAGCCCCAGTGCTCGATGAAGTCGGCCTAGTATGGACAGGTGCGCGAGCATCCGACGACAAGAGCGAACAGCACTACCACGTTCCCGACAATTTCTTTCTTGCGCAAGCGATGTTCTACCTCGAGCAAATGTTTCCAACGAACGCTTCTATTGGACCGCGGGCGCGATTCATCCAAAGTCAGATACTCACCGGCATCGCAACGCGGGCCATCACCAAGCTCGATGATGGTCGTCTGGCATTCGCATACGAGGTCAACGGCCAGTTGCCGAGCTCCACGAGTTATCAAGCGCTATTCATGGACGATGCAAACATACCGAGCCTTCTGTCAATTCCCTATATCTCTCCGGACATGCTCGATTTCCCGGTCAATGGTTCCACCTTCGCGGAGATTTACTTGAACACGTGCGACTACGTCCTTGGGAAGGCTAAGATAAATGGCGAGACGAACCCGTTCTTCTTCAGCGGCTCCGCTGTGAGCGGCATTGGCTCGCCGCACATTCCCGGAAGTTATATCTGGCCATTGGGCATGATTACCCAAGGCTTGACGGCCCTTGACGATACCGAGTCCCAAAGTGTCCTCACCGCCCTGATGACAGTGACCCGCGAGTTCGGCAACGGCGGCGTCACGGCCAGCTCCGGATACTTTCACGAGTCATTTCGCTCCGACGATGCGTGCAATTTCACGCGCGCATACTTCGGTTGGCCCAATACGCTTTTCACCGAGTTTCTCGACCGCTTTGACTGGCCCAACAAGCCGTCCTACCTGGCTAACCTCAGTCCGCCAAAACCAGGCCCGATTGGGAAGAGCCGCTTGAATCGTCCCGGTTCGATACCGCTTCCGCAGGGCATCAGCCAGTTCCTCCTATCAATGTTCTACACACAAGCTTTCAGTCTCAGCCAAGCTTACACGCAGAACACCGACAGCGGCCAGCCGGGGGCTAGCACCACCTTCTGCATCAAACAATTTGGAGGGATTCAGTATCCTTGCAAGATGACCCTCTTGAACACCGGGGACATTATCGCGATGTGGATGAGGGACTCCGCTGCCCAAGTTAACAACTATATAGGAAAAGGGAAGGACCTGTCGGCCATGGTCGAAGAAGTTCTTTTCATGCAGGCATTTCAGATCGCGAACACCGCCTACGCTAATGCGTATTCGTTCACATACGGCAAGCTTTACCAGTGCAACAAAGGATCATGCATGCTCTTCGACGCAACGGTACCGTCAGAATCGCCCCCCGGGCGACCTACCACGGTGCCGATGGGGGGATCGTGCAGGACACGTCGCGCATACAGCAATAGCTCGCCACGCGGCTCTTCGCATTGAGCGTGACGCCTCCGCAATTCAGTGTAGGTAGGAGAAAACAAAGATGATAAGTCGACGGCGCTTTATGCATTTAGCTGCCGCGGTAAATGCAGCATTCCCTTCGCGAGCTAGCGGCGATCTATCATCCGGAGGTCCCTGCATGGAGCTACGATCAAAAAGGCGTGTTGCTAGGTTGTTTACTGCGCAACACTCCTGGAACGCAGCGAGGTTCCAACGGAACCGACGATGGAACTCACTCCCTTCGCTACGCTTTTCGTGTACCGACCGCCCTTAAACCGCCGGCGACCGGTCAACCCTTGTCAGAGTCGTTGAATTACGTCGCGCCAGCGGTTGCGCGGATCGTCTGCGATCAATCGCCGCGCATGGTCGCCTTCCCAGGTCTGGGTTCGTAGCTAGCGTAAGCTCGCCTGGTTTCATTCTAGCAGCCAAGCCTGGCGAGGTGGATCCGGGAACCCTGGTCCTGCGAATCTACCATCCATCGAATTCGCCCCAGACACTCACGGTTACCTTGCACCAAGGGAGGCCTGCATCGGTGAGGGCGGTAACCCGCCCTGGAAGATCCGATCTTTGAGATGCGCCCGTCATTCAGATTACTGATACTGGCTTTAGAATTCCCGTTACGAGAGCTTTGAACAGCGTTCAGATTTCATTCCCGAGGCGCGCCTGAAAGGCTTTGCGCTAATCCGTCTCGTTTCTTGGAGCGTCGTGGCCCGGTAGTCGCACTTGGCCAATGGACCACCTCGATGGTCCATGTCTTCCAGGCGGTACTTGGGCGTCGACGGACGAAGCAACCGGCCTCTGTCTCCCATAATGGGCCCAAGGGCACTTTTCACAATCCACGCCACTTTTATCAGGGGAAAGGTCGGACGCCCTCTTGGTTCGCACGGAATCGAGTGCCTGTTGAAAGAGAGCCGCTCACCTTTTAATTGCCGCTTTGTCAGTCATTCGAATACGCCCGTTTTTGCGAAGCATACAATCGAGCCATCGCCAGACTTAGAACAATCACGTTCGCAGATGGCCGCGCTCATAGGCGCATTCGAAGCAGGTTTTCGGAGCGCGCCCAGCGCGCAACTAGGGCATGGGTTCTGCTGATCCACCGTGGCTAGCTTTTCACCCAATCGCGTGGCGGATTGTGTTAAGGATGAAAAGAAAGTCCCGTGGATCCCTTACCTCGCCTAACCGCGCCACCCCGGAAAGTACCTGCATCTCCTGGTCGCTGGTGTTGTGAATCTTGCGGAAACTCTCGTCTTTGCAGAAACTTTCCCAGACGGAAGCGCCATTGGATTCCTGATTTCGGGAAATGAGGCGTTTGGTTGTCGGATTGGCCAGAAAAAACAGTTCGCGTGCGTCCAGACCGAGTACCTCCGCGAGCCTGGTGACCACCTTTTCAGACGGATGGCGCTTTCCTGTTTCAAGATGACCAATGTAGGGGACGGGACGTTCTGATCCGACGGGCGAGTTCCTCCTGGGTCAAGTTAACTTGGCGGCGGCGTGCGCGAATTACGCTACCGAACCTTTGAAAACTCGCCGTCTCCATTTCTTCCCTCCTTTAAATGAACAACCGCACGCGGCGGCTGTACATCGGCGTCACCAACGACCTCGGCCGCCACGTATACAAGCACAAGCGCTATATTACGTGAGACGCACTGGAGGGCCGTGCGGTTGACAGATAGCTTTCTGATTTCCTCTCCCGCAGCATCGAATTCTTCGATGCCCTTCAGTTTCTCCATCTTACAGGATAGTCCCGTTTTCCGGACAAGTAGACTGACTCATACGCGATCATGGTCCTCTGTGCGAAGACATCGGGCTCCATAACCGTATCCACGAAACTCGAGCGGATAGCGAAACCGGCGCGCGAGATGCCGCAGGGCGGCATTGACAACGCTCGCCCATCATATCGACATCGACTGGTTGCGCGAGGCGTATCGACGCGCAAGAACGGCGCCACTGGCGTGGACAGATGTAAGGGTAAGCATCGCAAGTGGGCCAGACCGCAGTGTCAGAAGCATGCAGCCCCTTCCCGAACCGGTTGTTCCTTCCGGTTTGCCGGGGACACGCGCCTCAGATAGAAATCCTCTCGACAATATTCCGCGTCAACCGCCACCACCGGCTTGAGCCCCGATCGGCCCTACGCCCGCTGCTCTGGAGATATGCCCTGGCGGACCGCGGTATGACGCCAACTCGGCAAACCTAAATCTGCCGATGGCTCCGAAGCACCAGAAGAGCGCGACGATTGAGCAGCGCCTTCAAGACCTTTGCTCCCGCCTCAATCGCTACGTCGCGAAATTCAACAAAGAGCCCATCTTTGCCGGCCCGAGCCTTTATTTTCATCAACGCACGATAGAGCGGCGTTAGCGCCACGAACCTCTCTCCGCGCCCGATCCAGGATGATGAATTAGGCCCTCAGCACGCCCGACACTTTGGCGACGTGAGTCGAGATCATATCCATCAGTTCCGGCGAAAGACAGTCGTAGGGTTCAAGGCCAATTTCCTTGAGTCTTGCCCGCACGGCGCCCTGGTTGGCCGGATCGGCGCCTGACTCGATGATTGAAGACACGAACGCGGCGAACCTGGGTGCGGGCCAACCAGATTCCGGCGACAGTTCCGTGTGGATAAAGTCGAGCCCATAGAACGGATGGTCTTTGTTCTCGATCCGGCCGAACATATGCACGCCGCAACCTTTGCACGCGTAGCGCTGGATCACGGCCCCGGGATCGACGATCGCGAGCTTGTTGGCGTTCTCTATTACGCTCACTTTGTCGCGCGGCACGACCGCCACGACTGAGAACAGCGCCCCCTTCGGTTTCCAGCACTTGGTACATCCACACGCGTGATTGTAGGCGGATTGCGATTTGACCGACACCTTTACCGGCCTATCCGCGCATTTGCATACCAGCGTTCCCCCGGCGAAGTCCTTCGCCGCCGGCTTGATGCCGTAGTCAACGGAGGGATGGATCGAAATCGTGTTGGCCATGGGTGGTGCTCCTCCCGACGATGTCGTAGCGTGTCTCGACTGAAAATTCCAACGCCAGAGCACGCTAGATGGCGTATTACCTGCGAGAGCTTAGGCTCCGGCAAACAGATCCGCGGCGTGCCGCAAACACATTTCGCGCGTGCTAGGCCCGGCGCATTTTGGGATCGGTGATGTTGGCGAGCCATTTGACCTCGACCGGCACGCCGGCCAGACCACCGTACATGAGCCGCGCGCTCTCCAACTCACCACCAGGCCCTCGCCATTCCCGCCCCGCCCCACCGTGTTTCTAACCCGCTAACGCATCGACAGCATCACCGATCGAGGATATATGATCAAGACCGGGACCGAGTCGTACCGCTTCCGCCGCACCCTCAAGAAGCGCATAAGCCGAACTCCACAATCCAACGTAACTACCGCACCGCGGCTGGCGGCGGGAAAGCGTATAGCTCCCCCCTGATCCAAGCCGCCCTGCGGGAGCCGCTGCCGGATTCTTGTGCCCGATAACATCCTTTATCATTCATTAAAAATTGGGCATAATGGCCGCCATGAAAGCGGACCTCGACAACCCTCCGGCCATACTTCTAACCGCGCCCGTCGGCGCGGTGCCGGCGGTGATCGCCGAGCGGGGCTAGCACGCCGGCCGCGGCTTCGTCGAATTCTTCACCGCCAACATCCGCAACCCGAACACTCGCAAGGCCTATTACCAAGCCGCCTGCGAATTCATCGACTGGTGCGGCGACGCCCGCCTTGGTCTGCTTGTACAGATTGCCGCGTCGATCAGCGATCAAGTTGGCTACAGCATTCGTGCCGTCCTCACTGGTCGCGCCAAAGCTCCACAACACGCTCTCGACAGCGCCGCAGCGCCGGTATCGAGAACGGCAGCCGTGTTTGCCGTCGCGCTACTCTCAGCGGTCTTGCCGGTGGTGGCGCCGACGGCAATAAGCAGCGACGCGGCTGCCCAACTCATGATTATCCGATTCATTTGCTCCCCCGGTCTCTGCGCTTAACCGTTCGTGGAGGATGGCGACGACGAGGGTTAAGCGGAAGTCTGACTGTTACGCGCGACTCACGACCTTCGGCTACGTGGGACAGCGATCAGCTTGGAACACAGGAACGAGTGTCCCCATCAAGATTGGCTCTATAAATTCCACACCTCATATTGAAGCGCAATCTCTATACATACAGTTACAAAAGCGCTTGGACAGGTATATTAGATTAGGAAAGCTAATTAGTGCAGCTGTCTAACAATCCGCGCCGAGGATAAAGGATGAGATTCCAGGGTACGCCCCATCCAAAACTGATGCTGGCGCTGTGCGACAAAGGAAGAACCTGAAACAAGGCGGGGCCCATAAGGCCGCGAGCGGCCGCCTCCCAAGCTTGCAAGCTTCCCGAGACTTTTGCGGATGTCGGTCCGTTTGAGTTGAATTCGCAATCAACAAGGGCAGCCTCTGCGGCATCGCCGAGGTGCTTGAGACTTCCGGTTTCGACGCCTGCGCCGCGCGGCCTTGAGACCGGCGTCGACCCGCTGGCGCAATATGTCGTGAGCTGGCTGAAGCGCTCCGACCCGTCGCGGAATATGCATCGCTTTTTATGCCATGCTACTTGTGGCGACCCTCTTCGGCGAATGGGACTGGTTGCCGAATGGGCCGGATCGGTTCGCCGGGCAAGGTGATGCGGCGGGCCTTTCAAACGGAACAACTGGCCCAGACTGCTCTTATAAAACGTATCCGGGCTAAAACCAGGTGGGGTTACCTGCCTTAACGTACTTTATATTCCGTTTCGTGAGGCGACCCCATGTACTAGGAGGGCGAGTTCGCGAGTCTGCGCGAAGCGGTGGACGTTCTGCTAGTGCTAGGGAGTTCAATAACGAATTAGTCCCCGCGCCAAAAAGCAGTGACCGTTAATCCCAGGGGCTTGACAGATTGTCTTATTTTAATATTAATAAAGCGAGTACTGCTACACATTGTTTGCTCCTGAAAGATCCTGCGTGCTGCCAGATGATGCACGCATACTAGGACCTAACGAGTGTGTCCGGCGCAAGAGGGTCGCCTGCTGTCTTTGTGCGCTCAGGAGAGAAGAAAGGGCAGAAGGATGATAATGGCAAAGCGCCCTCGATATAGACGGTTTTGTATCACTCTGTTGGCGCTGATCTTGGTGCCGCTGCGGTCTCAGGCTCAGCCTCCGGCGGCCGGACTGGACACCGCGAACGGTGTAGCCTTGGCGTCGGCCGCTCCGAAGACTGCAGCTACGGTGCGCGCCGTGGCGGAAAAGTATTTACCCTATGACTGGAGTGCTCGCCACTTGATCTTTTCCGACAGCGCTGACCAGCGCCGCGGCCAGGCCGAGCAACTGGAACCGCGTTATTGGTATCAGCGCCTCAACCGCGACCGCGAGGCACAACTGTCAAGCCTGAGTTACCATAGTACCGTCAGTCAACATCCTGGCCGCGCGCCGAATAAAAAAGAAGGGCACAAAAATCCGCCGTCCTCGCTCAAAGGGGACTGGAGCGTGAACCTGGGGTGGGGTGCGAGTGTGGGACCGGGGAATTATCCGGCCGAGTTTTCTTTCGACATCGACGCCCCGCCCAGCTGCACGAACGATTTCGTGGTTTTCAATACCAGCCTTCCAGGCACCTCTTCGCCGATCTCGGCGGAGGGTACGCTGACCTTTAGTTTGGCCGCCGGCATTGGCGACACGTTGATGATAAATGCGGGGGTTGCGTTCACCTTCGAGAATGGGACCGGGGGCAGCGCACCGAATACTGTCGTTAACGGTTCAACGGCAGCGGACTCCGCGGGGAATCTCGCAGCCGCAATCATGGACGATCCGACTCTGTGTGCCACGACGTCTCCATGCTTCGCCCGCGTGTCCGCCGCCAATGCCAGCGTCACGGCATCAGCCACCGGGCCGGTCACGACGCTGACAGCAAAAACCTCGGGGCCGAGTGGGAACAGCATCTCCCTTCAAACCACTTCGAGCGTAATCACCCTTTCAGGAGACACACTTGACGGCGGCGCCAACGGGCAAGCAAGTATCGTTGCCTTCAACAACCTATACGTGGGCGGCAGTCCTGCCTGCGGCACACCCCTGCCGTTCCGGCGGTGTACTGGGCCTATAATACCGGCGGCGATATCCAGACCTCGGTGGTGTTTTCCGGCGACGGGACTCAGCTGGCCTTCATCCACACGCCGGCCAGCGGTGCGGCCAGCCTGGTTCTGCTGAAATGGGCGGCGAATTCGGGAACGATCGTCAGTCCGGTAGCGCCATCGAGCGTCACTCCGAGCCAGTATCCCGGTTGCACCGCGCCTTGTATAAACCAGCCTAACGTTTGGGAACGGCGCCAACGATCTCCATTCATCGCCCTTTTACGACTACACGCACGACATCCTTTATGTAGGCGACAACGCCTCTCAACTACATAAGTTCGTCAATGTCTTTTTAGGAACACCGACTATACCGCCGGCCGAAGCGTCCAGTCCGTGGCCGGTTAGCGTCGACGGCGCCAATGGAGGCCAGTTAACCAGTCCAATTTTCGATCCTACTTCGGGCAAGGTTTACGTGGGCGATTCCGCCGGACTGATGGACTACGTGGATGCGGTGAGCGGGGCCGCGACGGGGTCGGCGCGGATTGGCTTTGGCGCCGCGGACTTGCGAGACGCACCAATCATCGATTCTGGCGCCGGCTCCGATGGCGAGGTGTACGCGTTTGTCAGTGCCGACAGCAGCGGCGGCAGCCACAGCTCCGTAATCAGATTCCCAGGCGCATTCGCGTCGGGCAGCGCAGGCGATCCCCACATCCATCTTGGGGCGGACAACTCGAGCACGACTCTTCCCCAATGGTCAGGCACGTTCGATAATGCCTATTATACCAGTTCTACCCCGGGCAGTCCGACCGGGAACTTGTATGTATGCGGCAATACCAATTCGGCGCCAAACCTGTTCCAGGTTCCGATCACGTCCAATAGCCTGGGAGCGGAGGTCACCGGACCGGCATTGGCCAGCGCCAGTACTTCATGCTCGCCGATAACCGAAGCCGCCAGCGGATCCGGCAGCACCCTTACCGACTGGCTTTTCATGAGCGTGGACGGGAGTGGCAACCAGAGCGGTTGCGCGGGCGGCTCATGCCTAATGAATTTCAACGTGGCCAGCGGGACGAGCGGCACCGGCACAGCGGCCAACGCCACGGCGCCGGTGTCCGGCGGAACCAGCGGTATCGTCATCGACAACATATCGACCATACCGGGTGCATCGCAAATCTATTTCACCAATCTGAGCGACGGTACATGCGGGATGTCGGGTACCGGCGGCTGCTCGATCCAGGAATCGCAGTCGGGATTGCTGGTGACGCCGAGTGCGACCGCAACTCCGACGGCAACGGCCACCCCATCACCGAGTCCCACCGCGACCCATACGCCAACACCGACACCAACCGGGACGCCAACGCCGACGGCGACCGCAACTCCATCACCGAGTCCCACCGCGACCCATACGCCAACACCGACACCAACCGGGACGCCAACGCCGACGGCGACCGCAACTCCATCACCGAGTCCCACCGCGACCCATACACCAACGCCGACACCAACCGGGACGCCAACGCCGACGGCGACCGCAACTCCATCACCGAGTCCCACCGCGACCCATACACCAACGCCGACACCAACCGGGACGCCAAAGCCGACGCCGACCGCAACTCCATCACCGAGTCCCACCGCGACCCATACACCAACGCCGACACCAACCGGGACGCCAACGCCGACGCCGACCGCAACTCCATCACCGACCCCGACCGCGACCCATACGCCAACACCGACTCCAACCGCTGTTTTCGCGAAATGCAGCGATTGTGGGTCAGCTGGGCACGAGAGCCTCGAATGCATCTGTGGGGAGGCCTTACAGGATATTATGGTCGGCTCCACGGTGACGTTGGCGACGGTCAACAGCGACGGTTCTACCGGAACGTCGCTGGGCACAGACACGACCGACAGCAACGGCGAATTCGAAATAAGCGTTCCGAGCCAAAGCGGGCCGGTGCGGCTTACGGTATCGAACGGCAGTTTCGCGAGCGAAGAGGATGGTTCGACTATCACCGCACCGAGTTCGCTCACCATGTTGATGTCCAGCCTGACGTCAAACGCCATTAATGTTTCGGTCAACCCTCTGACCACGTTGGTTGATGCGCAGGCGGTCGGCAACGTGCAAAACAACTCCCAGGATGTCGCTAATGCTTTGAATGATGCGACCTTATCAACCGAAGAGTCTTACGGCCTGACCACGGACCCGTCCACGATATTCCCCGATTTCACTTCCGCGGGCGTCGGCACTGACAGCGGCCGGCTGGGTCTCATCCTGGGGACGTTCATCAACGAAGATCAAAGCAACTGCGCGAGTTCGCCAGGCGGATTGGTCACGGCCTTGGCGGCCGACTACGCCGACGGTGTATTTGACGGTCAGAGCTTTGGCACTCCGATGTCATACTGCGCCGGGAGCCTGCCAGCCAGCGCGGGAACCACGCAGTTCGCCGACGCCTTATCAGGCCAGCAGGGACTGACCATGGTTCCGCGCGCATTCACCTTCGGCGGAACAAACAACACGTTGACCAACAACGGGGTCTCAGCCTCGGATGTTTCCGCCGACGCATCGACAATCGTTACTGCGTTGGTGCAAACCGGGCCGAGCGGCCCCCTGATGTTCGCTCCAACGCCGCTGCCCACAATGACCGCCGAGCGCGCGGATCACACCGCCAGCTTGTTGCAGACTGGCAATGTTCTGATCGCCGGCGGACTCAGCAGCACCGGGGTGCTCAACAGCGCGGAGTTGTTTGATCCCGCCACCCGCACCTTTACCTCCAGCACGAGTTCAATGGTGTCGGCGCGCCAGGACATGACGGCGACCTTGCTGCCCAACGGCAAAATTCTGCTCGCCGGGGGATACAATGGCACCAACAATCTCAGCAGCGCGGAGGTTTACGATCCGATTGCGGACACCTTCACCGCAACTGCCAACAACATGTCCTCCCCGCGCCGGTTCGCCAACGCAGCGCTGCTGTCCAATGGCTTGGTGCTGATCGCTGGCGGAGGCACTAATACCTCGGACCTCTACAATCCGGCAGCGAACACTTTTACTGCCGGACCCACTATGGTCTCGGGGCGCAGCAACGCGTCAGCGACGCTGCTGCCTATGGGCAGGGTCCTGATCGCGGGGGGATTCAACGGTGGACCGCTGAGCAGTGCGGAATTGTACGATCCAAGTGCCAATTCCTTTACCGCAACCGGCAATAACATGATCGTGGCGCGTGGTGAGGCAACCGCGTTGCTGCTGCCCAACGGCAAGGTGCTGGTGGCGGGAGGCAGCACGGGCAGCCCGTCGGGCGCGCTGAATACCGCGGAATTGTTCAATCCGTCGGCAGGCGGTGGCGCTGGAATGTTCAGTCTGAGCAGCAGTACCATGATCGAGGCTCGCCAGCAGGCGACTTCAGCGTTGCTCCCCAATGGCAACGTGTTGATTGCGGGGGGCATGGGTACATCCGGGCCGCTGACGGATGCGGAAGTATACCTCTTCGCGAGCGATACGTTTGTCGCGGTGGGCAACTCGATGAACTCACCGCGTTCAAATGCGGCGTCGGTCCTGCTGCAAAACGGTGCAGTGCTGATTACCGGCGGCGTAATGCCGGGAGGTGCGCTGAATACGATCGACATCTGCGCGCCGGCTCCTTAGATGCGGGGTTCGGAATGACAGTATCCTTCCGTCACTCTCTGTTCACATGACAGGACTGACCGATCAAGCAGAGTCATCGGGTTACGGATGTGAAGCACGATCAGTCAGAAGGATATCCAACCGCACAAGGAGCCGGAAAGCTGGTAGCCGGTCAACTCGCGCACGCGCAACACCTCGGCGTGCCGCGTGCCCCTCGCGCATGCTGCCCGCGCGCTGCCAGCGATAAAGCGTCGGCTCGCTGACTCCAATGATCTCTGCCGCACGTGAGACCCCCGTGCGTCCCGTCTCGCGATGATCCCAACAGCCGTTTTTACTATATTGGTCAGTCGCAGTGTAGGCCGCTCGGCTTCTTTTGCGGCAATTGCCTGAATTTCTGGCTGGACTCCCCGCAATCAAAGCTCGATAACCAAACCGGCCGGAATATTTCAATGCAGCCTGTGAACGCCCCTGCATCATTTTGCAAATTATCTGGGTGTCGCCAGGCGAATCCTGGGAAAGGAGGATGGGGATGACTTGAAAACCCTTTCGTTAGGACTCGCTCGATCTAACGCATGGCGACGTCCTTTGTACTGGGCTATCGCCACCCGACGAGGGAAAAGTAGGATAATGCGGCCTTCTGCGCATGTTCGCCGCGGCCCGCGTGTTCATTTGGCTCGCAGGCGCCAGCTGAAACCTGCGCCCCTGACCAGGCCTACTCGTCCAGGATAATTAATTGGCGGATATCGGCTTTGTCGATGGCCGCTAAAACCTCGCCATCTCGGACGAGTACGATGGAGTTCGAGCTATCTGTGACTTGAGTAATTCCGTGGTAAGTCAGCTCTCGGCCGTCATGCAGTTCGAGCGTTATTTCTAGGGTAACCAATTTTCACCCTGTACTGCCCTGACAGCTTGCCTTCCTAGCGACCGGTGTACAGCTTGGCTGAGCGGGGACTGACTCAGCACATCCTACCAGAGAGTTTGAAATCTGAATCGCGCCAATCAGCAACACGCACCGAGTTAGCCGTCTGAACAGAGACAGCAGCTTGATCGGGTTCTTTGGCATCACTTTAAGCGCGCTCGTCAAGAGTCGCTGTATGCAAACCATCAAATGATGGCGCGTCAAGTCAGACAAAACCGTCTTGGGAAACCCTCAGGACCTTTCCGATTGGTCAATGGGCAACCCTCTAGACGGGAATTTTAGGGCTAAGGCGAAGCAAAAACCATTGCTCCTCACCCGACAATTGACGTAACATAAAGGACGTTATGTTGCTTTAACTATGCTGTCATATGCTAAGTTCAGTGAACTCAGATCGCGATTCTGTATTCGTAAGATGGCGAACTTAGCATGCTGCGCAACTGATGGTCGCTCGGGTATGGCGTGGCGTGAGCTTTCTCTGATGCCGCCATCGTCGGGCAGCCTACTCGATTTTCATTATCATAGGTCCATCGAAGTCGGGCGGCCCGCACGCAGCGGCGAAAAGCTACATGCTCTCTCACATACTCGGGGAGTGGGCCATACTCTCCTGCAACTCCTGTTCGCTGAACTCTTTGGCGGCACGATGCTTGGCATGGTGATGCTTGCGATGGTGCTTCGGCGCGGACGAGGCGTGGCCAGCGGCGCCGGGGTAGACGCTTCCTCCGCAACGCAGACACCGCCACTTTGGGTCAAATAGCATCGAATTGAAGACCAAGCCTTGTATACAAAGAGCAGATTAAAATACCCTATCGTAAGCTGGCCAACATTGCAGCAAACGGCGCCGATTCCTGTTGGCGCTCGACCAGGGAGGGCAGATTGATGCCATGTCTCGGTGGAGATCGAATAGCGCTGGGAAACACACAAGGCGCCTCGCAAAGCGCCGCCCGCCTGGTGTTTGCCGCGCTCTTCGCGGCGCTCGGCCTTGCGTTAAGCACGCCCGCGAGGGCGCAAACCACGATCACCGTCACCGATACGGGCGATCCCAGCAGCAGCTCCGGAGGCTGCACCCTGCGCGACGCGATCAACGTCGCCCAGGGTGGCTCGGCATCATCTGGTGATACCTGCGTCAGCAGCGGAAGCGGTTCGCCCTACACGATCAGCTTCAGCGTGACCAGCACCATCGATCTTGGCAGCAGCCTGCCCCTGGTCACGGGCAACCTGACCATCACCGGACCGGTCGGTTCACGCGGCATTACGATCGACGGCGGCACGAAATTTCAAGTAGTCCAAGTGGATACACGGGCGACGCTCAACCTCAATAATCTCACAATTGCAAACGGTAACGGCTCTGGTAGCACGCTTGGTGGCAACGACATATTGAACGGCGGCACGCTGACCATTACCAACTGCACTTTATCCGGCAGCAGCGGCGCCTCCGCAGGGGGCGGCATTTACAACGTCGGTTCGGTGACGGTGTCAAACAGCACCATCTTCGAAAACAACGCAACTATCGGCGCCGGCATCGAGAACTTCCTCGGAACGTTGAGCGTGGCCGACAGTACCATTTCTCAAAATTCGGCAGCCAACACCGGCGGTGGTATTGAAAACGACCTCGGTATGGTGGATGTGACCAACAGCACCTTCGCGGGCAACCTGGCATATGGCGACGGCAATACCATGGGCGGCGGCGGCGCTATTGAAAACTCCGGCGGCACGGTGAGCGTGGTCAACAGCACATTCGCCGCCGGCAATGCATCGTATGCCTTTGGCATGGAAGGCTTACCCGGCGGCGGCGCTATCCGCAACGACAACAGCGCTACGCTTTACGTAACTAACAGTTCTTTTTCAGACAACTACTCCATCGGCGCTGCCGAGAACATTTACAACGACACTACGAGCACGGCGACTTTCAAAGGCGCCATCGTGAACCATAATCTCAGTTTAAATTGCATCGGAAAGATTACCGATGCCGGCTACAACATCTCCGATGACACGTCGTGCGGTTTTACCAAGACGGGCTCGGCCAACAACGGCGACGGAGTCGATCCACTGCTTGACCCCGCCGGCCTTGCACAGAACGGCGGTCCAACGGCGACCATCGCGGAGCAGGCAGGCAGTCCGGCGATCGATGCAATCCCTCTAGCCTTGTGCAAAGATCTAGCAACTCCTCCGCAACAGCTCACGGACGACCAGCGAGGATATGGCCGTCCCGACCCCAACGACACCACGCCATCCTGCGATATCGGTGCGTACGAGTATGGAGCCGTTCCGACGCCAACTCAGACTGGAACCCCAACTCCTACTGCAACCCCAACCGCGACGGCGACCGCGACTCCGACTTCCACTGCAATCCCGACGCCCACTGTCATCTCAACGCCGACGCCGACCCGCACATCGACTCCGACACCGACTGCAACTCCTACATCAACCCCAACGCCCACACCGACGCCGACGCCAACCGCAACCCCGACCCGCACACCAACCGCGACGCCAACCGCAGCTCCCACGCCGCGGGATATCGCTGAACTTCAGCCTTCCTTCGGCGTCTTCTATTCTCGCTTCTTTAATACTAGCTCGACCCAGCAATTCCGCCTGACTAACACTGGCAAGGCAGCGTTGAACATCAAGGGCGTCACGATCAGCAGCGCGTTCAGGATTACCGGCGGCACTTGCGTTGTTGGAACGGCCACGCTTGCCGCAGGCAAGAGTTGCGTGGTGAAGGTGGACTTCAAAGCCACGCACGCGTTGCTGACCACCGGCACGCTGAGCTTCAGCGACAGCGCGGCCAATACTCCGCAGACCGCGAGTTTGTATGGGATTGGCTTATTCCTATTTGGAGGCTCTTGATCTCAGTAGGTAAAGTGCGGACGGCAAGCGCCGGCAATTGACGCCGGCGGGATACCGGGCGCACTCCATGCGGCATGTGCTCAAGCGCCGGCTCGAGGATGCTGGTCTGCCCCACCTCTTCTGCCCACACAGCTTCCGGGTCGCGGTGGTGACCGATCTGCTCAATCAGAACGTGCCTTTGGAGGACGTGCAGTACCTCGCCGGCCACTCCAACCCCAGAACCACCCAGATTTACGATCGCCGGCGGCGGCGCGTCACGCGCAATATCGTCGAGCGGATTTCGATTTGAGACGACGATGGTTCACAAACATTTCTGCCAGAAATGCAACGCGATGATGGCGGAGAATGACTTCGATTGCGGACACGCCGCGGACCACGACTTCGAAATTTGCGCCAAGTGCCGAGCCCGAGAAAAAGCGGCGTTAGACTGGATTACTGCGCATACTCGTGACTGGCACTGAATTCTCAGACGTTCGGTATTCGTGCAGCCATCTCTTCCTGCGCCCCCGGACGCAAAGACGCGCCGTAAGGACACGGGCATGGCCGAGTCATCCTGGATCCTGGCGCTGTCCCCTCATGAGAAACTCGCGTTGGTGATCGCCATGGCGTCCATGGGATGCACGCTAATCCTGTTTTAGCAGCCTAAAACAACGCCGCTGGGCTTGGTCCTACATAGAAGCCCGCGCACGTGAGCTGCTGATTTGACTGCGGCACGCCGGCACCAGTGGTCGACGTCGCCGATCTTGAAGCGCCAGCCGCCGACAAGTCTAAATGCGGGAATGTTACCACTCTTGACAAGGCGATATATGGTCGACGGGTGACAGTGCAGATACCCGGCCAGGCCTTTTACCGTCACGATCTCCTTTCTCATTTCACCGTTCAACATAATCTCACCTCGCAAAATTCACAGCCCTTCGCGCTTCAACGGATTAGCTTCACGGTTCAAGGGCTATTCAGCGGAAATAGATCGCTTGGAAGTGAACCGTCCGAGTAACTGCGGATACGAGCTGAGGAATATACTTAAAAGCGTATGGTTTCGAAGAGTGCTTATTCAACGAAATAGTTTTGTCAGGGTTTCTTAAAACAACTACGCGGCAATAATCGCCAGCATTCTTATCAGCACTGCGATCGCTGACGACGATGATCGCGGCCAAAAACGCCCTGCACCAGTTGGGCGCGAGCCTCACGCTAAACCAACTACCGACGCACCGCTTCGGCCGCTTCCTTTCGGTCATAGCGCGCTCAAGACGATGCGGCGGCGTGGAGCGCGAGGATGCCGACATTGCATCTTTCGTTGAGGTGAGAAGAAGAGGGATCGAGCCCGCGCGGCAGGCCTGTCCTGGATATGGACGTTGTGAATCCGACCACTCGGGGAGCGCGGGTTGGCTGTTCAGCGCGATCTCTGCTGCACCGAGCCCAGTGTTTCAGTTGTTGGAGATCGGGAGTGAAAAAAAGGGAGCGAAGAGAGATTCAGCCGAAGCTGCCAAATCGGGCCGACCGTGCTACACGATCCACCGCCCTAGATTTTGAAGAAGGTCTAATAATTAGCATTCTGGCCTCGGTCCTTGGGATCACAACAAAACGCCAGAAATCGCGTAATCTATCCTCCCCGCTGACAGTCCGTTAGGAGCAATGAACAAAGTGGCAGAGGCTAAGACTCAGAGCTTTGGTACGGTCATACGGGAACGCCGCCGACAACTCGACCTCACTCAGGAAGAAGTCGCTCGGCGCATCAAGACGTCGGTCCCCTACATCGGCCATCTGGAAGCGGGAAAACGCCATCCTTCCCAACAGGTTGTCGTCAAACTCTCAGACGCACTAAAGTTGGACGCTGGCGACCTGTTTTTGTTGGCCAACCCGAAGGTGGGTTCCCTCATTTCCGAACAGCAGAAAGCGGACGGAATCCCTGTCTGGACTGCTTTCGTCAAAGACGTGAGGCTCCGCAAAGTTCACAACATAACCGACCAAGAGATGGAGAACCTCTCGCGGGTAGCGAAGATGGGCGAGGTACAAGGCCCACGCGACTTCATCTTCATCCTCAACACCATTCGTCAGGCTTTAGGTCAATAGCAGTCTGCCCGACTAGGCCGGCTGTATGAGGAGACTCGGCGCAGCACAACATTGGGAGAGAGCGCCCGCTTCTAGAATTCTTCGCGCGTAGGCTGCCACGTGTCCTCGATAGTCTGCACTCGACCCTTGGCTCGGATAGACCCGCCCTACTCTGCCTGTCTCACCGCCTTACCGGCGACCCGCTCCGTGTACTTGCGCTGCCGTTTGAGGTTCCCTTTCTTGGAGAGATTCCGCGCCCGCATAAGCTCCGTGCGGATCTCAGTGGCGGACAGCCCCATCGCCGCCGGCACGCCAGGAAACCAGTCGATCCGTCGGACGGGGCTCAGTTCATTGAAGCCCGTCTGTGCTCGTATAGACCTTCGCGGCCAAGCTCCCCCTTCGCCAGATCACGGTCAGCTTCTGAAACTGCCGTAGATCGGATCGGTCCCCTGATCGTACGGCCTGCGCAAGTCCAATGGAGCGCTCACTCCATCGCTGTTCGTTCGCGCCGGTGCGCTCTCCCTGTGAGCCTGAAGGGTCTACCGGTCAGGCGACTTAAGCTCGGACTTTTACGGAAGTTTTGCTCCTAATCCAATCGTCGATTGTGGACTTTTGGAATCGAAAGTCGCTGCCTAGCCGAAAATAGGGGACTCCGCCGTGTTTAGCGAGCCGATAAATAGTGCTGGTATGGCACTTAAGGTACTCGGCAACCTGTTTCAGAGTCAAAATCTCATCGAGTGGATCAGTGGTTGGTGGAGTCCTATCGTAGCTCTTTTTCATGGTTTCTCTCTTTTGTTCATCCCCCACAAGGCCAATCTATGTCTTATTCCAAATAAAGCAACTGTGTGGCTGATTATTCAGGACTCGTTTGAAGCGCCTTCCTATTCGTCAGAGAGGGATACCTGTGTCCCAAGGTCGCTGGGCCTCGTTTGGAGGAGCCACCTCACTACCACCCGAGGTTTTCATCGGAGTGCTCACTCCCGTGCCCTTGACCACCCAAAAGAGGAATCCGCTGGGGAGCCATGGGGCAAGACCTGAGCGCCCTCCGAGTGGTGTTCGGTAATGCCCGCCGCGGTGAGCTGGATGATGTTGGCTAATTTCGACCTCGCCCGCGCCAATCCACGCGACGACGACAATGTGCGCTACTAGCGCAAGCTGCCAGACCGCGGTACTCAAGATGCCGTGGAGGAGGATTAGTGATGTTGGCGAGCCATTCGGAAGACGGGCGGCGCGTCGTGTTTGCAACGCTTAAAAGTGATCCACTTTTGGAGTGAACCCCTTGGGCTGGACAGGTGTCAGGCGGGAGATTGGACCAGGTCGCGGGCGTGTTGTTCCTCGAACTGCACGGGTGAAAGGTAGTCCAGTGCCGAGTGCAGTCTTCTCATGTTGTATACCTCTTCGATGAAGTCGGGAGAACAGATTTCGCAGTTCTCGTAATAAAGAGGAGCCCGGCGAAAGGGCGGACGACCGGGATGCCTATTCCGATACCGTCTCAACTGCAAGCCACGAAACTAGAAAAAAGCGCGGCCCGGGACCACCAGGTCGTTTGGTCGTTGCAGTCCTTGGGAATTGGATGTACGGGCGCTCCACCTCATCGGAGTTTACGACGGCTGCCAGCACACTGACATCCAGCACGACCCGGCGCTTAGGGCTCATGGGTCTCCTCCGACTCCCAGACGTCCTGCGTGACCGGCGCCATCCTCCATGCGAGCTGCGGCCGTCTCATTTTACGCATTCTGAATGTCCCAGCAATCAGTTCGCGGAATCAAAGCACGCAGAGTGCCTAGAGCCTTAGCGAGTTGCATCCCTTCGCTGATGTTGAGCGCGCGAGACTTCGCGAGAATCTCTCTGCACCCTCATCTCATGTGCGGGAGTGAAATTCCTCACCGCCTCGCGCAAACCGTCCCACTTTTGGGTCGACTCATTGGTCCGAATTATTCTCTTTTGGGCCCCGAGTGTTTGCAGCATCGTGAAGCCGATAATCGGCCGGTCAAGCGGATCGAAGCTCTTGGGGCCGGTGTCACCCAAAAGGAACCTTACCGTTCCGTCGCCCAAGAAAGCACAGCAGATGTTCGCCCGCCGGCATCTCCAAGCGGACACCCGACTGCGTGAGACCCAGGATACCGCCGTCATGCAGCGATGTGAAGACGATAGTTTGAAGCGGAGTTGTCTCGCCGCAGCGCTTTGCAGGAACCCAACGAACAACCCCCGGTGTTCAGGGTCAGGATCTGTTGAAGCGGCTCGTCGAGAACCACAAAGCCAGGATGCAGACCGTCGAGGCGTCCGGATGCTTCGGCGAGAGCGAGACGTAGGGAGCTACCAGCCGGAGGTGGTCACTCGCGAACCCGAGCGAACGAAGGCGGCGCGGGCCAAGATACGGCACGTATTGTTCATCCAGGCGGAGACCGCGCCTGCGGAGCCGGCCGTCAAGGCCTTATGTCCGAGTGCACGCAGGAGGATTCCAAGGTCCTTTTCGAACACTGAGCGTCGATGCCGGAAACGCTCTCGGTTTGTGCGGCTCGGCTATAACGATTGCTTCTTGGATCCAAGCCTGGATTCCAGCTTGAAGTTCCTCGATTTCGCGCTCCAGAGTAGTCGGCTTTTCGATTTAATATCGATAGATGCGAGGTCAGTCGCAGCCTTCGCGAGCTGCTCGCGCACTGAACCAACCGCCGCGTTCACGCTACTAAGAGCTCGTTCTGCCATGCGAAATTGCTCCTCGACCCGTGATAGCTCCGCTGCAAGACGAGCCGTCTGCGCGTAGGTTGACTCGACGTTGGCAAGAACAAGGAGCCAATCTCGCTCCAGCGCTTCGATATGCGCTTCCACGGAGGTCGTTGACTGCCTGGTTAGCGCGAACGTCGACGGATCCAGAGATCGATGACAGGTCGGGCACTCGACAGCATCGAGATCGTCCGATGCCGTCGCGCTTGAGACGAAGAATGTCCTTCGCAGAATGCACCCGATGTTCGAGGCTGTCTGCGAGCTGCCGCTGCTCGTGCCCTTGCATCCGGGCTGTCCGAAGTTCATCGCGAAGGGCATGCATCCTCGTCTTCAGGTCGATCGCCGCTTGGGAAGCGTTGCTCGCTGCCAGCGTGTCCATCGGATCGAGCGTGCCTCGGCCAAGGATTTCGCGCAGAGCATCGGCACGGCGACGTAGATCCGCTACTTCTTTGGCCGGATCGAAGTGAAATTCATCTCGCGCGATATCGAAAAGCGTTCGTGCCCCCCAGCGCTTCGCGATATCCGACACGCTTCCATGCGCAGACCAATTATATATCCACCCCTGCTTTCCAAAGATCGTTGTAATCTGGCTCGCAAGACCTGTCGCCTCAGCCTTGAGCCTGGCTTCCCGCGCAACAACCGTCTGTTCGCAAAGCGCGCATCAAGCGCATCCAGCGCACCCAACAGATACTCCACAGCAATTGATGAGATCTCGCTGCAGGCCGTAGCGATAGACCTGCTGAGCTTGGAGATCGGTCCACCCTTCACTCTGGTCGATGTAGAAGAGCGGGGCGATGTTCTCAAGGTAAACTTCGCCCGGTTCTCCTCGGATCGTCATTACCGGCTTGCGTGGCAGACCCAACCAGTCGAACAGAAAGCGCTGCAGGCCCCCATGCTCATCCTTCATGGTCTGCCTGCGGGCGTAGAGCCGGCTCGTTCGCAATAACTCGAGCGTCGGCGCGAAATCATCCACTGCCACCTCCTCAGGATCTCCCTTGATCTGCCGCCTGAGTTTGATACGGGAGCCATCGTCGCGCGCTAGGGTCAGCCTAGCCTCGACGATCGGACCGGCACAGAATGAACATCGTCGAAGTCCACCACGTCGCGAACTGCCACCGGGAAGCAGGCCGGATCGTTGTCCTGCAAGCCGAACATGCGCTCAAGACCCAGGCACCAGGCGACCGATTTGACAGCGAGCGACTTACCAAAGTGGTTCTTTGCCGAGACGATCTGAAGTCCCGGAGCGAAAGAGAAGCCGCCCTCGAAGGGTCCTGCGTCCAAGACGCCGCGCACCATCATTTCCACCATCCAGATCATGCTCCGCCCAGCATCGTCCTGCTCGGACGGACAGTTAGTAGACTATCGAGTACGTGGCGTTCAGTCGGAAAGAGGTTCATAACCTTTACGCGTTCGCAAAGCCGCTTCAGCATGTCGGCGCGCTGTCCGCCGACAAGCCTGTCCTTGTCTCTTTCGAGCACGTCGCCGGCGACGAGAAACTCGATGATGCTGTCGTGAATACGGTCGCCCACGTATCCGCGAGGCATCTTTCATCCAGGTTTCCAAGTCAGCGTCGAGACGCGTCCCGACCCACAAGCGAAGATCGGGCACCAACCGCGGGCGGACAGCCACAAACTGCAGAAGCTTGAGCCAAGAGGCAAGAATCTGATTTCGCCCACTGGCATCAAGCTTCGCATGCGTCGTAAACGCGTACGCTACGACGGCGAGGTGATAGTCTGCGTCATAGAGCGTCGATGCAGCAATCCTCTCTTTCACGAGCACCGGGCGGGCATCAACTCGGGGCTAGCAGAGCCGCGAGCTCTCGTACCGGATCGTCCGCTTCGCTCACTTAGCTCTTCTCCATTCAATCGGACACTCGCCGATCAGACGTGCGATCTCGCCGTCGGCGAGTTGTGCCAGGTGCGGACCGAGCCGATCTCCGAAAGCATCGCCGAGATGAGTCTTTACCGCATCTCGCATATCTTCGAGCAGCTTTATCGGGTCTCCCTGCTGTGCTATCGGAGATGCGGCCGTAATTGTGGCTGCGTTCGCGCTTGCTCGAGAGTCTCGTGCAGTGACATGAACGTCGCTGCAAGACTGTTATCGAGAGCCAGCGCCGTGCTCCACGCCGTCCGGAACCGCTTCTCAAGTCGGTTAATCGCGTCGAGGAAGATCGGGTCTTCGCCCGCGCCATCTGGAACTTGTCATGGAAATCGCCAATCGTTGCTGGTACGATGCCCCGTCTGACCGCTTGTTTCATTTGCGCGAACAGCGCGCGGTTTTCGACACGAAACCTCGCGTGTTCGTCCACCGCCCAACGTGTCGCCAGATCTTTCGGTCCCCAGATTGTCGGCTGCGCATCGGCATCAACGAAAGTGCGCGTACTGGCAAATTACGTATTCCTGGAAGGACTCGTTGAGCGGCCCGATGATCTGGTGCGACTCGAAACAGCTTACGATCAGGTACACGTTCTTTATCTCTCTTCCGACGCGAGAATGGTCGTCATCTCTGGCGTTGCCTGCGCACCAGCTTTTTTATTTCATAATCGAGTTCGAAAGATCGTGCGAAGGTCGCTGGAAAATCTCCCGATGATATCAGCCTTTAGGCTTTTACATTCTTCTTTACGGTCCTGTTCGGGACCATAGCAGCAATACGCGCGAGTTTGCCCGTGCGACAGACTCCATCAAGTCCTGCATCGCCGTGAGGCTTCGGGGGAATCCTTTGGAGGTCGGCGAAGATCGCCCCGAGCCGCGCACAAACCTCATCCTGGAATGCGTCCTTCTCCAGCAGGCCGAGCATTTTCGCGTAGCTGACCTCAGCCGGCGTCACGATGCACCTGAGAAGATCCCCGAAGCAAAGAACGCCTACAAACGTTTTCCGACCTATTTTATTACATATTTGTTAACAAAAGTTTCTGCAATCTCAGGGGCAGCACGACTGGAACGTAATTTTTTCTGCGATAGCTGGTTCCAATGCAGCGCGGGGCTTCCCTCTCGCCTGCCGTTTTTGATTCCTTGACAATTCCGGCACGCTCTTTAACCAGATAACCGGGTTGTGTGGTTGTATGAGGCGGCATTGAAGACTCCCCCTATTCTCGCTCAGAGGGCGGCCGCGGTAAGACTACGGTCGACCTACATGTTTCAGTTTTAGCTTGACCCGGCGACATCAACGGGATATCAGGCTGATATCACCATCAAATCGTAAGGTAATTTCTGATCATTGTTGCGGGCGGCCTCAAGGGAGGCGGTGGCAAAACCACCACCGCCACGAACCTCGCGATTATCAGAGCGGCGCACGGTCGTGACGTGCTGCTTGCCGACGCCGACGACCAGGAAACCTCCACCGATTTCACGAACCTGCGCAAAGAGCGTGTAACCACAGGGCCAGCTACACCTGCATCAAGCTCACCGGCGCGGCAGTGCGAACCGAAATCCAACGCCTCGCCCCCAAGTACCAGGACATCATCATCGATACCGGCGGCAGGGACACTACCAGCCAGCGCGCCGCCCTCACCGTCGCGGACATGGTACTTGTCCCTTTCGTCCCCCGCTCCTTCGATCTCTGGACGCTGGAAACGGTTGCTAAGTTGGTCGACGAGATGAAAGCCGCAAACCGCAAACTGCGTGCTTTTACCTTCCTCAATCGCGCCGACTCGCGCGGCACCGACAATGACGACACTGCCAAGGAGTTGCGCGATAATCAGATCCTTAGATTCCTCGACACCCCGTTGGGCGCGCGCAAGGCATTTAGCAACGCGGCCGCTCCAGGAATGGCCGTGACTGAGCTGCGGCCTTCCGACCCAAAGCCACTGCTGAAATGATGGCGCTGTACCGATATGTGTTTGATACCTCCGAGATATCATCAACACATCATCGCGAGCGTCGTAAAAAGAGGGCCTGACCGTGGCAGTCACCCGCAAACCAAAGAATCCAGACGAGGCGACCGTGCAGCGCCTCATCAATAAGGGTGGCACCGTCGCCACAACCAAACCGCCGGCCGACGAGACCAACCTTTCTCCTGTGCTTCTCCGTATCCCTTCGGACATGCTGCAGCAGATCTACGCCGCCGTGCTCCGCCGCAGGCCGGTCAGAATATCCCGCCAGGCGTGGATCATCGAAGCCCTGCACGAGCGGCTGACCCGCGAATCAGCGAACGGCTGAAGATATCCTGTAGATATCCCGATAATATTCCTTACATATCATCTCCCTTCTCTCGCCCGCCTGCATGCAGATGTGATAATTTCCTGATTAGACTCAAGGAAATGAAGACATTCGGCGAAATGATCGCGGAGGGGCGGAAACGCGCTCAGCTCGACACAGCGTGAACTGGCGCAACGAATCACGATGGAAGATGGACGGCCGATTCCGCCCTACCTGAACGATATCGAACACAATCTGCGGAAGCCCCCGCGTGCGCATCTGCTCGACCAATTCGCCAGCGAACTCAATCTGGAGGCCGATTTACTGTATTTCGCGGCCAGCCGCCTCACGCCTGACATCGAACCTAAAGACGCCTCCGAAGACGAGGTGCTCGCCGCCTACCGGGCGTTCCGCAAGGAACTCAAGCTCCCACCGCGAAAGATCGCCGGGAAATCTTCAAAGACTCGACCAGTAACACACAAGCGTTGAAAGTGAGCCGAACAGCCTCAGCGCGATGCCTGCTTCGCTTGTGAACTGCAGGCGAGTCTGCTAACATTTCTGCATGCAAGCAGGCACACCTCGAAACCGGAATTAAAGCCCCGCTTGCGCCGGTTCGATGGCCGCTCAGCCGATCGCTGTTCCGTCCAGTCCCAAGCCGTATCTGTCGATCCGTGAACTCGCCTGCTTCACCCCTTGGACCGAGCAGGCCATCCGGACCATGATGTCAAAGGGCATCTTCTGCGAGGGCGAACACTTTTTCCATGTCGGCCGTAAACCTGTCTTCAAATGGGCGGCTATCGTGCTCTTCATCGAGCGGCGCGAAGAACTCTCAGAGCCGCGCATTCCCTTGCGACGCGGAGGCTTCATAGGTGGCCCGGAAAAGCCATAGCCGCCGGCGCGGTTGCTGGATCGAAGCGAACCGCAGCGGATCGCTCAGGTTCCGGTTCCGCTGGCGACTGCTCGGAGCGTCCGGCCTGCATCAATTTTCCGAGACCACTGACCTCACGGACACGCCGGCCAATCGGGCGCTGCTGGCCAAGCAGGCCGCCATATGGCGCCGAGATTAAAGCGGCAAGGTTCGATTACCTGAGCTGGTTCCCCAACGGAAGCCGGGCAGGGGCCTTTCGAATGAAAACCTCGCCGGCCGCCTCAAAGGCTCCCAAAGGCCAGACCATCGGCGACTATTTTTCCATCTGGGTGGCCCGAAAAGTCGCGCCCATCGTGCGCGTCACACGCGCCCGCGACTACCGCAATCATTTTCGCACATACATTCTGCCATTTGTTCAGGATGTTATCCTCGTCGAGCTCTCGATTGAGCACCTCGAAGACTTAAAGACCCGGCTTCTGACGGAGCGCGGACTCAGCCTGAAGACTGTCAGGAACGTGATTCGACGGCTCGTTGCGCGCGATGGTCCGCGATGCGCGGAAAGCAGGCATCACGCCAGCCTTTCCGTTTCCTGACCTGGAATGGGCGCGGCACTTGGTTCCGGGACCCGATCCTTTCACGAGAGGAGCGCGACTGCCTCCTCGACCACTTCAGGAGCAAGCGCTGGCGGCTTGGACGCTCGCAGCGGCGGGTATTACGTCGGTCCGTATTTTCCGTACTACGCGCTTCTCTTCATTCTGTTCTACACGGGCCTGCGTCCCTCGGAAGCAGTCGCGCTCAGGCAGCGATCCCTCGACTTGTCGCGCGCTAATTCGTCGAGCGTTCACGTTCCTTAAGCGCTGAAGCCGCGCCCAAGACCGCTGCAGCAGCGCGACTGGTACGACTCACGCGCCGCAACGTCGATTTGCTCCGCGAGCTATGCGACCCTTCCGCAAAACCTGATGACTACGTTTTCAGGAACACGCTCGGCGAACCGATCGACCAGCGGAGCTTTTACAAGCTCTTCCGCGCCGCGCAGAGACGGCTCGGTATCCATCTGCGCGACCTCTACGCCACAAACGACACTTACGTTTCGACAGCGCCGACTCGCGGAGTGGACCTGGCGTGGCTTTCCGAGCAGACGGGATCGCGGATGCGACACTTCGCCGGCACTACGGGAGGTTTATACACGCCGACGCAGCCGACGCCTTGGAGCTGTCGAAAATCGACTCTGACAGCTCCGAATCGGTGCAGTTTGCCCCTCCCTTGCCCCTCCGAGGGGCGACCGGTCGAAAAAATCCTTTAAATTACAACGAAAAAATGGTGGAGCAGAAGGGATTTGAACCCTCGACCCCTACGTTGCGAACGTAGTGCTCTCCCAGCTGAGCTACTGCCCCGACCGGTTTTACTTGGAGGATATGATGGACGCCAAGATAATCCCGCAAGTTACCAGCCAGTTGCGGATTGCGCAACCCGTAGGCGATTTGAGCCTTCAGAAAGCCCAAACGGTCGCCCAGGTCGTAGCGCACTCCCTCGAATTCGTAGCCGTAGAGATTACCGCGGCCGCTTAGTTCCAGCAGCGCGTCGGTAAGTTGAATCTCGCCCCCATGACCCGGCTTGACGCGCTCGAGAATGTCGAAAATCTCCGCAGGCAGAACGTAGCGCCCCATAATCGCCATGTCGCTGGGCGCCTTCTCAACCGGCGGCTTCTCGACCATCCCGGTCAGCCGATGCAGTCGCGGGCCCATCGGCGTGGCTTCGACGATTCCGTACTTGGATACGTCCGCGTGCGGCAAGCGCAGCAACGCCACCACCGGGCCGTCCCGCCTCTCGGCCACTTCGATCAATTGGCGCAGGCACGGCGTCTGGCAGTCGAAGATGTCATCAGGCAGCACCACGGCGAACGGTTGGTTGCCGACCGCCGCTTTGGCTTGCAGCACCGCATGACCGATTCCCAGCGGCTGGGCTTGCTCCACCGGCGTGATCTTCGCCAGGTGCGAGGTCCGCGCACGATTTCCAACAGGTCGCGCTTGTTGCGCTCGGCCAGGAAGCGTTCGAGCTCCGGCGCAGGCGAAAAATGGTCCATCAGCGCGCCCTTGCCCGCGCTCGTGACCATCACTATGTCGGTGATTCCGGCCGCGACAATTTCTTCGACTACCAGCTGGATGGCCGGGGTGTCGACGACCGGCAGAAGCTCTTTTGGCACGGCCTTGGTCGCAGGCAGCATCCGGGTGCCAAAGCCGGCGGCGAGAATAACAGCTTTTTTAATCTTCACAGTCGGGCTGATGATTCCTGGGGGGTCTTTTCAGACAAGCATACCGGTCAGCCGGACTGCGCGGCGAGCAGCGCTAGCGCCGCTTTTCACGTTCTTCCTGCGAGGATTTGCACTCGATGCACAGAGTAGTCACAGGACTCGCCTGGAGGCGTTCGGTGCGGATGTCCCCGCCACATTCCTCGCATTGACCGTAGGTGCCGTCGTCAATGCGCGCGACCGCTTCATCGATTTTACCCAGGAGCTTGCGTTCGCGGTCGCGCATGCGCAACAACAAGCTGCGATTGGATTCGAGCAAAGCCCGATCGGCGGGATCGGCGTAGTTGATGCGCTCATCCCCGTTCATCGAATCCACCGCCCGCTCCGCCTCCGCCAGGATTTCCTGTCTGCGCGCTTCAAGCAGACCGGCGGAAGAAAACCAGTTCCCGCTGCTTCATTTTTGTTTGTACAATCACGCAAATGCAGCGTGATCCTTTGATGATAGTAACGGCTTCCTGTTAAGTAAAGCTATGGTTTGTGCCTACCTTGACGCGTTTTCAGGGCTCAGCGGCGATATGCTCGTCGGCGCCCTGCTCGATCTCGGGATCGACTTCCCGCAATTCAAGCTCGCGCTTGAGTCGCTTGGACTGCGCGGTTACGAATTGCACCTGCGGCGGCGCGAACTAAATGGCATTTCGGCGGCGAAATTCGAGGTCGAGGTGAACACGCCTCAGCCCGAGCGCCATCTGAGCGAAATCCGAACGGCGATCGAGCAAAGCGCGCTGGCGCCGGACGTGAAACATCGGGCGGTGGAAATCTTCAATGCGCTCGCCGTTGCCGAGGCCAAGGTTCACAACACCACGCCTGAAGCGGTGCATTTTCATGAAGTCGGCGCGGTCGATTCGATCATCGATATCGTGGGGACCGCCTGGTGTGTCGGCGCGCTTGGGATCGATGAGTTGCTGGTCTCGCCGCTGCCGATGGGCCAGGGCTTCGCCCGCACCATGCACGGCGTGATTCCAATCCCGCCGCCGGCCACGGTCGCAGTTGCTCAGCGGCTTCCCGGTCAGGCTCGGCGACGGTGAGGCCGAGATGGTTACGCCGACCGGCGCGGCGGTGCTCAAGGCGCTGGCGGCGCCGGCGCCGATGCCGCTCAATTTTCAAATCGAGCGGATCGGTTACGGCGCCGGCACCAAGACCTTCAGCGATCGGCCCAATGTGCTGCGGATCCTGCTCGGACGGCGCGCGGGCACTCTGGCGACCGACGATTTGCTTGAGATTCAAACCAATATCGACGACCTCAATCCGCAGATCTACGACCATCTGTGCGAGCGCCTGTTCGCGGCGGGCGCGCGCGACGTAACCCTGACTCCCACGATCATGAAGAAGGGGCGTCCGGCGATCATCGTGTCGGTGCTGGCCGAGGCGGCATTGCGTGAAGCGGTCGCGGCGGTACTATTTGAAGAGACCACGACGATCGGAATCCGCTCGCATCCGGTATCGCGGCTCAAGCTCCAGCGTGAAATCAGGCAAATTGCAACGCGTTGGGGCGATATCCGGGTGAAGATTTCCCGCCGCGAAGGCAGCGCGCCGACCGTCGCGCCCGAGTACGATGACTGCCGCCGCGCCGCGCTGGAACATCGGGTAGCGCTCAAGGTCGTGATGCAGGACGCGCTGGCCGCCGCGCGGGCGCAATTGGAGTAAGCATGCCGGTAGCCGGCAAAGACCTGGTCGTAAACGAAATCTTCTACAGCGTGCAGGGCGAATCGACCTATGCCGGCCGTCCTTGCGCGTTCGTGCGGCTGACCGCCTGCAACCTGCGATGCAATTACTGCGATACCGAGTATGCCTTTCACGAAGGGCGGCGGATGGCGATCGCCGAGATCGTCGAGCAGGTCGAAAGCTATCGATGCCCGCTGGTGGAGATCACGGGCGGCGAACCGCTGCTGCAGGAAGGAGTCTATGCGCTGTGCACCGCGCTGCTCGACGCCGGTAAGCAGGTGATGATCGAAACCTCCGGTGCCTCCGACGTTGCACGGCTCGATCCGCGCGTGATCAAAATCATGGATCTGAAATGTCCGGGCAGCGGCGAAGCGGAGCGCAATCTGTGGAGCAACCTGCGCCATCTTACCGCCAAAGACGAGGTCAAGTTCGTAATCAGCGATCGCGCCGATTATGAATGGACGCGCGAGGTGATCGCTGAACACGCGCTCGCGCGGCGCGTCAACGCGATACTGCTAAGCCCGGCCTTCGGACGGATCGAGCTCGCCAATCTCGCCGCCTGGATGCTGGAGGACCGGCTCCCGGCGCGGCTGCAGCTTCAGATGCACAAATACATCTGGTCGCCCACCGCCCGCGGCGTCTGAACGGCGTTTGTACGGCCCGTGCGCCGGCGCGACGGTCGGCTCGGCTTTGGACCGCGCCGCGCGCGCCGTGTTATGGTTTGCGCGCTTAAAATACAATCGGTCGTCAGAGGTTTTTGTGAAGCTTGCCAACAAGGTCGCATTAATTACCGGGGCGGGATCGGGAATCGGACGGGCCACGGCGCTGCTGTTCGCCAGTGAAGGGGCGCAGGATCGCCGTCGTCGATATCGACGAGGAAACGGCGCGGGAGACTGAGCGCCTTATCCGGGATCGGGGCGGCGAAGCGATCGCGGTTCGCGCCGACGTCGGCGAACCCGACGATGTGCGCGCGATGGTGGAATCGACGGTAAAGCGCTTCGGCACGGTTGACGTGCTTTACAACAACGCCGCGACCGAGGGTCCGATTTGCTTTTGCGGCGCAGATCAGCCTGGAGCAATTCGACCGCGTTATTGCCGTAAATTTGCGCGGGGCCTGGCTGGGGATGAAATATGTGCTGCCGTTGATGATGGAAAAGCGGAGCGGTTCGATCATCAACATATCCTCGCTGGCGGGGCTTAAGGCCACGCCTGGCGGCGCCGCGTACTGCGCGTCAAAGTTCGCCCTGAACGGAATCACCCAGGCCGTTGCAATCGAATACGGCAAGTATAATATCCGTGCTAACTGTATCATCCCGGGATGGATCGAGACCCCGATGGTCCATCGGCTGTTCGGCGAAAAGCTTCCACCCAGCAGTGCGACGGCGGCGCCGCTGCGACGCGTGGGACAGCCGGAAGACGTGGCCAAAGCGGCGCTGTTCCTGGTCAGCGACGACGCCGCCTATATTACCGGAACTATCTTCACGGTTGACGGCGGTATCAACGCCGGCGACCACGGACCGTGAATGGCGGAGACCGCAATCTCGCATCTAATCGGTAGTGTCGCAAACAGGTGGCCATGTATACTTGACGAGAAATCGCCTACCAAAACCAAAGCGCGGACCAGGTGAAGTCCATGGAAGCCCTAACGCTCGACACGATCGAGCATTATAGATCCTGACCTTTACGTCGAGCGTGGCTACCCGCATCAGGAATGGGCGTTGCTCAGGAAAGAGGCGCCGGTGTTCTGGTACCAGCGCGATAACGTCGACCCTCCTTTCTGGGCGATTACCAAACATGCCGATATCATAGCGGTTTCGCGACAGCCCGAGCTTTTTCGCGCCACCCAACGGCTGTTCATTACAATCGCTCGAGCCGGATACGCCGCCTCCCGAATCGGCGCTGCTGCGCCAGTTGTTGAACATGAATCCGCCCGAACACGGTGCTTATCGAGTCGGTAGCCAGCCGCCGCTTCACGCCGCACGCGGTCAATCAGCTCGCCGATCAGGTCCGCAAGATTGCGGCCCAGTTGATCGACAGCATCGCGGACCGTGAGGAATGCGACTTCGTCACCGACGTCTCCGCCAAACTGCCGCTGGCGGTGATCGCCGACATGTTCGGTATCCCGGAGTCGGACTGGGAAATGATGTTCCGCCTGAGCAACTCGATGATCGGTCCGGCCGATTCCGAATACTCGCACGGCGAGACGATTCTGGAGACCCTGGAGAAGGCGCGGCTGGAGTTCTTCATGTACTTCACCCAGTTGGTCGAGGACCGGCGCAAGAATCCCCGCGATGACCTGGCGACCGCGCTGGCTAACGGAAAAGTCAACGGCGAGCCGATTCCGCCTTTCGAGCTGCTTTCCTACTTCGCCCTGTTGATCATCGCGGGCAACGAGACCACGCGCAACGCGACCACCGGCGGACTGTTCGCGCTGATTAACGAGCCCGGAGCAATTGGATCTGCTCAAGCGCGATCCATCGCTGATCCGTTCCGCGACCGAAGAGATCATTCGCTGGACCTCGCCGGTGATTCAGTTCATTCGCATCGCCACCGCCGATACCGAACTGCGCGGGCAGAAGATCCATGAGGGCGATATGCTGACACTGTTCTATCCCTCGGCGAATCGCGACGAGGATGCCTTCGAGGATCCCGAGAAGTTCGACATCACGCGCAATCCCAACTATCACATGGCCTTCGGCATCGGCGAGCATTTTTGTTTGGGCGCCAGCCTCGCGCGCCTGGAACTGCAGATGATCTTCCGTGAAATCGCGGCGCGGATGGAACACATCGAGCTGACCGGACCGATTGCGCGGATGCGCTCGAGCTTCGTCGGCGGCATCAAGCACATGCCGATCCGCTACAAGCTGCGCGCCAAGGCCGCCTGAACAACGCTGCTTTGCCGTTCCGACGGCTCTTCCAGCCGGCTCAGCCTCAGCGTGCGGATGCTTGAATGGCGCGGCTTCATTGGGTAGGCGTTTCTCCATCATGCGGTTGCTGAAATTTCGCGGCGGCGGACGGGTTGTTGCTCAGTTGTATCGATTATGGGGGCGAAGGCGGCATCCCGGTGCTGCTGATGCATGGGGCGGCGGCACATTCCCGATGGTGGGATTTCACCGCTCCGGCCCTGACCGGACGTTATCACGTGCTGGCGCTGGACCGCCGCGGGCATGGCGACAGCCAATGGTCCGACGCCGGCAATTATGAAATCGAGGACTACGCCGCCGATACCCATTGCGTGATTAGCAACTGGGGCCTGGGCAAACCATTCCTGGTCGCCCATTCGGGCGGCGGACTGCCGTCGATAATGTACACGGCGCGCTATCCGGAAAACGTCAGAGGGCTGGTGCTGATGGAAACCCGGCCGGTCTATGACGATGAGATGGTGGCGCGGATGCGCGACCGCGACCATCGGCCGCCGCGGACCTTCGAGTCCCTGGAGGAAGCGCAGTCGTCTTTCCGGCTCACCCCTCCCACCGCCGGCGCGCCGCGCGAAATGATCGAGCATCTCGCGCAACATTCGTTTCGCCGCCTGCCCGACGGTAAATGGATCAATAAGCTGGATCGCCGCACCGGGCGCCGGCTGCACGCGTTCAACGGAATCGAATACATGGCCCAGGTCCCATGTCCGGTGCTGGTAGTAAGAGCCGAAAACAGCACGATGGTCGAGCGCGACGCATCCGAGCGGCTCGCGGCGGCCGCCAGGCATGGGTCGCTGATCGAGATTCCAAATGCCGAACACCAGGTGATACTCGACAGCACCGCGGAAGTAATCAGGATCTTGCGGGAGTTCCTGGACTGCAACGAGTAGAGCGCGGCGCAATCCAGCGCACGGCGGCAATCCGATTCTTGCCGTCAGGTACTTCTGTTGCTCTAAGGACGCCGATATAGAGTCCGGTTTGGTCCATATTTGCGCTGGCTGGGGAAGTTCTGTTCCAACCAAGCGACGAGTCCGGGCAAGTGATCAAGCCGTCCCGTCCACAACAACACAGTTTTGACGTGATAACGCTCAACCTGGCTTATCACTTCGGCGGTCGTCAGATAGTGATTGCGGATGCGTTTTGTCGAGGTGTCAGCCAGCCAAGGCGGCACCGCGCGATCAGTCTGAAACGCTATTCCCTGAGCGTCGGTAAGGATCATGTCGGCGTGTTGGGTCAGCCGTGCCAGTTCGGAGGCAACCGCGAGATCCGCTTTTGGAGAGTGCCGCGATGTCAATTGCCGCCGCTGCCACTGACACCCTAAAACCGTGTCGCAGCAAACCGCAACAAACAGCATGAAGCAAGCAAACGAAAGTCCAGCGCCCGCCGCCATTGCGTAGCGGCCGCCGCCCCACCCATCCGGATGTGCTGTGCGTAAGCGGATACCGAGCTTCCACAGCCCGCCGAGACCGATACCGGCGGCCAGCGCGATCGGCGGGATCAGTGCCACCACATGATGAGCGAACAGCGATTGTTGGATGAGCAGACCGGCCAGCGTCATTGCCAGCCAGACCAGCGCCGCCCAGCCAATCCATGGCTCCAGAACTGCGCAAGCGGCAAGCAGCAGGACGCTCGACAGTGCCGGCTCTTGAGCCAGCGTCTCCACTATCAAGCTCCAGTTTCGGTGTAAGCTCCAGTTTCGATGAAAGCCGGAATCCACTGGCGAAGCCAAATGGAAAGCGACCGCTTGATGCCAAACCTCGCGCGGCTCGTACGCCAACGCCACCACAACGACGACCGCGACGACCATCGCCATCATCAACATGGCGTCTGCCGCGATATGCCACAGTCTCTCCGAAAGTCGTCCCGCCGACTTCCACCGTCCTGCCGCGATCAGCAGAGCGGCCGGAAGGGCGAAAAGGCCAAACAGCTTGACCTGCAATGCGCAGGCGATAGCCAACGCTGCGGCGGCCAGCCACATGCGGTTGCCGCTTCGTGCATACCGCGTCGCCAACGCGAGGGCCAGGGCGGCAAAGGCCGCCGAAGGCAACTCCGCGGTGATTTCACGGGACCAGAAGAAGGCCTGCGGTGAGAGCAAAATGGTGCCCACCGCCAGCACGGCAGCCAACCATCCGCCGGTGCCCAGTACGATGAATCCAACCGCAACGGCAGTGACCACCAAGGCACTGACAGTAAGCAGTTGTCCCGCGAACATGCCTCGACCGAAGATCGCGAACGAGCCGCGGATGAGTTCCAGCCATAGGGGCGGTTGAGCAGCGAAGACGTCGCGATAAGGTGCAAAACCGGAGGATACCATCCGCGCCGATTCGAGGTACACGCCGCCATCGTAGAAATTGCTGTAATGGCCAAGATTCTTGTAGACCGGCGCGGCTAAGATCACCACGACCAGCAGCAGCCCGGCCATCTGCACCCCCCGGGATTGAAGGGATCGCATCAGGCGCAACATCTACGCAAGCTCCGATAAGGATTTTTCAAAACGCCCAGCCAGGAATTTTCAGGCTCGATCAATCTTTGCAAAAGTGCCGACGCAAATATAGCAGAAGATCGTCCGATCGTTACGCCGAATGCGTACCGGTAGACTGCAGGTGGCGCAGCTTGTCGGGGTTGATCATCAGGTAGATGTTGGCGATCAGGCCATCGCGGAAGTCGAACGCCATGGTCAGGACTTCGTCAACGCCGCGCTCGATGATGAAGCCGGGCAATCCGTTGATTTGCGCCGGGCGTACCGCTCGAATCGCCGTCGCGCCCTTCCTTGAGAGCCCTTGCATCAGGCGGATGACGTTGTCGCGCCCAATGATCGGCCGTCGAGCGGCAGGCGCTCTGCCGCCGGCGTCGGAGTAAAAGGTCACGTCTTCGGCGAGGAGTCCGGCCAGCACCTCGGCGTCGCCGCTTTGCGCGGCGGCACCGAAAGCCGCTGCCAGCCGCGCGCATTCCTGCTGCGAGGGCCGAAACCGCGGGCGCGACGCACGTACGCGAGAGCGCGCCCGGGTGGCGAGTTGACGGCACGAAGCGGGGCTGCGGCCCAACGCATCCGCGACCTCGTCGAAGCTCATGTCGAAAACATCGTGCAGCAGGAACGCCGCGCGCTCCAACGGCGACAGGCGCTCGAGCGTCAGCATCAGCGCGACCGACAAGTCCTGCGCGTAATCGCTGGCGCTTTCCGCAGCCAGCGCGGCTTCATCAAGCACCGGCTCGGGAAGCCAGGGGCCGACGTAATGCTCGTGGCGTGAGCGCGCCGACTTCAGTTGATCCAGACATAGCCGCGTCACGGTCCGCGACAGGAAAGCGCGCGCATTGTCGACCGCTTCAAGATCGGCCTGATGCCAGCGCAGGTAAGCCTCCTGCACGACATCCTGGGCCTCGGCGAGCGAGCCCAGCATCCGGTAGGCCAGCCCGGTCAGATGGCGCCGATGCGTCTCGAAACTGCCAGCCTTGTCGTGGAGCGATTGGTCCATCAGGCAGCCTGGCGCCTCGTCACCGTGGTCGTCGTCCCTGCGACCCTGACTTGCGTACACGTCCGGCCATAGCCGAGCGCGTACTTCAGCGTGGGAAAGATGCGCGCCGTGGTAATCCCGAAAGCCAGTGAAACGAGCGCGCGCCGGCCCCATCGAGCCACGATTTCTTCGCGGATGGAATCGGCCGCCGGATCATTGCGCAGCACTGCGTGAGCGAAGCGAAAACCCAGCGCCGCATCCGGCGTCATCGCCCGTTCGTCACCCGCGAGGATCGCCCTGATCGTGGCCGGCGCCACGCCCTCGCGCTCGGCCATGGTCGCGACCAGTTGGGTGCATGGCCCGCAGTCTTCGGCCAGGGTTCCAGTAAGTCCCGCCGGCGAAACTGGCGTCGCGCGGAACGTCCTCGCGGTAATTGCCGAACCCCATCACGCGTCCGAGCTTGAATGCTGCGCGCGCACTGACCTCCAGGATCTCGCGTGCGTAGCTCAAGTCATAATCATATTCCTTTTCGAACGCGTCCATCCGCCTTCGAAGCAACCATTTGATCATCGGATATTCCTCCTTTGAGAGCGAATGCGGCCACGCGAGCCAGAGTGCGAGCATGGTCTCCCCCTCTCACTAACCAGACGAGACAGCGCTGCGATGTGTGACAACGAAGTTACGACGCCCGTATTGGCGTTCCTTGCGGCCTCCGTTGGATGTCATACTTGCCAGGGGTGTAAGCGATGAAGTCAATTCATCTGAAATTGTCCGACACGATGTGGGACACGCTGGAAGCAAGGCACTGCGAAACCGGCGAGCCGATTCCCCATATCATGCGCGCCGCGCTGGCGGAGTATCTGAACGTTGAACATTCCACCTTGTTTCAGGTGTCGACTTCCACCGCACTGGTGGAAGGTATCTACAAGGGCGCCATCACCGTTGGACACCTGCGCGACCATGGGGATTTCGGACTCGGCACGTTCGAGGGACTCGACGGCGAGATGGTCGCCTTCGACGGCTGCTTCTACCAGGTGCGCTCGGACGGAACGGTGCACGTGGCTGCAGACTCCGACTCGAGCCCATTTGCGGCGGTCACGCATTTCAAGGCGGACAAATCGATCGAAGTCGATGATTGTCCGGACCTCGCGTCGCTGCTCGCGTGCCTGGACCCGTTGCGCGATTCAAACAACGTCTTCTATGCCATCCGCGTGGATGGCTCCTTTCCCTTCATGCATACGCGCGCGATGTGCAAATCGGCCGAAGGCACACCGCTGGTAGTGGCCGCCGCCCATCAGCCGGAGTTTAAAATGCACGACGTTGCCGGGACGCTGGTCGGTTTCTGGTCACCGGAATACGTCAAGACGCTGGAAGTCCCCGGCTATCACCTGCATTTTCTTAATGACGATCGCAGCGCCGGTGGGCATCTGATGGAATGTTCGGGCCGCCGGCTGCGCGTTCAGGTAGGTCAGGTCAGCGAGCTGCGCGTCGCCCTGCCTGAGAACGAGGAATTTCTCAAAGCGGATCTGACCCGCGACCCCGCCAAGGATTTGGACCGGGCCGAGCACACGCGCAAGGAGAAGAAGCCGCAATGAGCGAGCAGTCAGGCGCCGAACTGGTAGTGAAGAACCTGGAGGCGCATGGAGTGGATTACGTATTCGGCATCCCCGGCGCCAAGGTCGATCGGGTCTTTGACGCGCTGGCCAATTCGAAAATCAAGACGGTCGTGTGCCGGCACGAACAGAACGCGGCCTTTATTGCGGGCGGCATCGGCAGGATGACCGGCAAGGCCGGCGTGGTGCTGGTCACATCGGGGCCCGGATGCGCCAACCTGGTGACCGGGTTGGCGACCGCGACGTCGGAGGGCGATCCGGTGCTTGCGCTGGGCGGAGCGGTTCCCGTATCGCAACGCCTCAAGCAGACCCATCAGACACTTGATACCGTAAGTCTGTTCCGGCCGGTCACCAAGTTCAGTGCCGAAGTCGATTCGCCGTCGGCGATTTCCGAGGCGATGGCGAACGCGTTGCGCGCCGCGCAATCCGACCGTCAGGGCGCTGCTTTCTTGAGTCTGCCCGCCGATATCATGAACGGACCGGCGCCCGCTGGCGTGCTGACTCCTTTGCGAAGCCCCCTCTGCGGTCCCGCGGACGCTGATGCAATTGCGGAAGCCGCCGCGCTGATCAACCGCGCGCAATGTCCGGTCGTGCTGCTCGGCATGGCGGCGAGTATGCCGCGCAACGCCCAGGCTGTGCGCGATCTCCTGGGCGCTGTCGAGTTGCCGGTGGTCAGCACTTACCAAGCAGCGGGCGTGGCCGGGCGCGAATTGCTGCATCTGTTCGGTGGACGCGTAGGCATCTTTCACAACCAGCCGGCGGATCAGTTGCTCGACGGCGCCGACCTGGTAATCACCGTCGGCTACGATCCGATCGAGTACGACCCCGTCCTGTGGAATCAGGGCAAATCGCGCGACGTCATACACATCGATGCGCTGCGCGCCGATATCGACAACGATTACCACCCAGCGGTTGAGCTGATCGGCGATATCGCCAGCACGCTTTCGGCGCTGATGCCGCAGTTGCGGCCGCAAGTTCGGGTCAACGAGATCGAGCTTCTGAACAGCGTGCGGCTCGAACTGGAGTCGTTGCGCGAGCGTGGCGCGGCAATCAATGGACGGCCGGTGCATCCGCTGCGGCTGGTCCATGAGCTGCAACAGATCCTAAGCGACGACGTCACCATCTGCTCCGACATGGGCTCGTTCCATATCTGGCTGATGCGCTATCTTTACAGCTTCAGGCCTCGTCAGGTTCTTATCACCAATGGTCAACAAACCCTCGGAGTCGGTCTGCCGTGGGCGATCGCAGCCTGCCTGGCGCGCCCGCGCGACAAAATTATTTCGATGTCGGGGGACGGCGGGTTTCTGTTCTCCGCGATGGAACTGGAGACCGCCGTGCGCCTGGGATGCCATTTCGTTCATCTGGTATGGACGGACGGCTACTACGACATGGTCCGCGTCCAGGAGAAGATCAAGTACGGACGCGACGCTGCCGTGAAGCTCGGGCCGATCGACGCGGTCAAATACGCGCAAGCCTTTGGCGCCGCAGGCTTCCGAATCGACGAGCCGGATCAGATCGCGCCAACTCTCAAACGAGCAATGGAAACACCCGGTCCGGTAATCGTTGAAATTCCCGTGGACTATTCGGACAACCATCAACTGTTTGAGCAGGTCCGCCCGGGCGTCTTGCACTAATTGACGCATACGTTGGAGTGACGATGACGACGAAACTGCATGGCATTGCGCTTCTGCACGACCCGCATCTGAACAAGTCCACCGCGTTCGCCGAAGCCGAGCGCGAAGCGCTGGGGCTGGTGGGATTGCTTCCCGAAGGCATCGATACCCAGGAGGTTCAGATTGCGCGGGTCAACCAGCAGTTGGGGTACAAGCCTACCGACCTGGAAAAGTATATTTATCTTAGCTCTCTGCAGGATACTGACGAGACGCTGTACTACGCGGTGCTGATGTCGGATCCGGCACGCTTCCTGCCCCTGGTCTATACGCCAACGGTCGGCGACGCGTGTCTGCATTTCGGCCATATTCTGCGGCGTTCGCGCGGTTTCTACGTTGCAATCAATCGGCGCGGACGCGTCAAGGAGGTTCTGCGCAACTGGCCGGAGCCCGACGTGCGTTTTATCGTAGTGACCAGCGGCCAGCGTATCCTGGGGCTCGGCGACCTCGGCGCCAACGGAATGGGTATCCCGATCGGGAAGCTGGCGCTTTATACGGCATGTGCCGGCGTGCCGCCGCAATATACATTGCCGGTGCTGATGGACTGTGGAACCAACAACGAAGGTCTGCTCAGAGATCCGCTTTATCTCGGCTTGCGCCAGACCCGCCCCGATACCGCATAGTGCTGGATGAATTCGTCGAGGAGTTCATAGAGGCGGTGCAGGAGGTGTTCCCGCGATGCTGTATCCAGTTCGAGGATTGGGCCGGCGCCGACGCGGTCAGACTGCTGGCGCGCTATCGCGATCGGGTCTGCTGCTTCAATGACGACATCCAGGGTACGGCGGCGGTGGCGCTGGCCGGAATCGTGTGCGCGTTGAGGATCACCGGGGGAAAGCTGACCGGGCAGACATTTCTGTTCCTCGGCGCGGGTTCGGCCGGAATTGGAATAGCGGACTTGCTGGTCGAAGCGATGATGCTCGAAGGTCTTACGCCAGGAGCAGGCCCGGGCGCGGATTTGGCTGTTCGACGTAAATGGGCTGCTCGAGTCGACGCGCAACGATCTGGCCGATTTCCAACGGCCGTATGCGCATCGCCACGCCCCCACCACCGATTTCGTCGCCGCGATTGAATCGATCCGGCCAACCGCGATCATCGGTGTCAGCACAATGGCGAAAGCCTTCAACCAGCAGGTCATCGAGACGATGGCGCGCCTTAACCAGCGCCCGATCATTTTTCCCTACTCCAATCCGACTTCGCACTCGGAGTGCTCCGCGGAAGAGGCCTACAAATGGTCGGAGGGACGCGCCGTATTCGCCAGCGGCAGCCCGTTTCCGCCGGTGCGATATGGCGACCGCACTTTCGTGCCCGGCCAGGGCAACAACGTGTACATCTTCCCCGCCATCGGACTGGCGGTTTATGCGACTGCGGCGCGGCGCGTTACCGACGAGATGTTTATCGCTGCCGCGCGCGCCGTGGCGGAGCAGGTCACACAGGCCGATCTCGACGTCGGACTGATCTATCCGCCCCAGTCAGAAATCCTGAAGACCGAGTTGCACGCGGCGCGGCGGGTGGCCGAGGTGATATTCGCCCGCGGCCTGGCCGGTGTGCCCGAACCCGCGGATCTCGACGCCTTCATCGAATCGCAGGTTTACAAGCCCGAGTATCGCAGCCTGATTTGATGCCTTAAGGTCAAGGAATCAACGCCGAGTTGCTGGATCTGCAACGGTCGCGCACGGTGTTCAATCTGGAACCGCCACTATGACTGGGCAAGGGGAAAAGCATTTGAAGATCAGATCTCCGGTCGCGGCGGGATTTGCATTGGCGATGCTGATGGTGCCGTGGGCGGGTGCGGCCGCCGCTACCGCGTTGTCGGCGGCGCAGAAATCGGCGGCTTGCGGGACGCGTTCCACCTGCGCGATTGGAAAGATTCGCGACGCGGGCGATTGCCTATCGGCGATGACCATTAGCGGCGCCAACGGATTTATGGTCTTCGGTAATCCCGCACCGCCCGCTCAGGCTGCCGAGGTAGAAGTAATCGCCGAATCCTATCAATCGCTAGTGATCCAGGTCTATGATCCCGCGGCCGCGTCGCCGCCGGCTAGTCTCAAGGGGTCATGGATCAACCTGCCGCACGCCGAGGTGTGGATTGGTTTAAACACAGATGCAGCCGGAACTCGCCTCCCGGTCAACGAACTGACGCAGATAGGAGTCGATCTGAACGGCAAGGTTTACGCTGGTGTGGGCAAGAAAGAGGCACCGCCTGCCGTCGAGCGATGGCAGGCACGCGACGGCGCCGGACGGCCGGTGATAGTGATGCGCCTTACGTGGCCCAACGAGAACGAATTTTTGAACGGAATGGCAATTGTGTACTCGCAGGACGAAGGGGGCAAGCAGGCCCCGGCTGGTTGCAACCACTGGAATCGTAAAGAATCATCGGCTCTGTGTTCCCGATATCATGAGTCTGCCCAATTGCAATATCGATCCGCAGCCGGGCAACTGCCGGGTGCGCAACGGCCTTCTGTCACTGGGCAGTTAGAGCCCCCTCAATGCGCGGCGGCGCTGGCGCCGGCTTTGGCCTTCTTCAACAGCAGGAAGGTTGGGACCAGCAGGGCCGCTATAATCGCCAGCATCCGATAGATGTCGTTGTAGGTCATGAGCGCGGCCTGGCGCTGAAGATTCGCGTAGATCAATCCGAAGCCCTGGGGCTGATTCGTGGCCAGGCCGTCCAGCAGGTGCATCTGTGGCGCACCCGGCATGTGGGAGCCTGCGTGATCGAGCTTCCACGCATCGAAAATCGTGACATGCTCGGCCAGATACGACTGATGGATCTGCTGGTGGCTGTTGAGCAGATTGGTGACCAGGGAAATGCCGATGGCCGAACCGGTATTACGCATCATCGCGTACAGACTGGCCGCGTAGCCCATCCGCTCGCGATCCACGCAAGCCAGGGTCGCGGCCGACATCGTGGGGAAAATCAAGCCTCCGCCTAGCCCTGACAGGAAAATCGGCATCATCATATTCTGGGGCCCCACGTCCAAGGTCCAGTGCGCCATCGTCCACAGCGAATAAGCCAGCAACGCGAATCCGATTCCGACCAACCACCTGGTGTCCAGAGCGCGCCGGGCCAACTGTGCAATCACCAGCATCGCGATCAACGTGCCGACCCCGCGCGGCACTACCGTGAGCCCTGCCCTCCAGGCCGAATACCCGAGCAACTCCTGGAAAAAGAGCGGGTTGAGCAAATTGGCGCCGTACAGGATTAGATACATGAAGGTGATGATCGACACCGAGATGACGAACACGGGAATCTTGAGAATTCGGAGGTCGAGAATCGGTTCCGGGAACCGCAATTCGCGGAACTACCAGCAAGACCAGCATCAGGATCGCCGCCGCGGTAAAGAGGCAGACCCAGTTCGCGGCGAACCAGTCCGCGCGCTGGCCGCGGTCCAGGACGATCTGGAGCAGTCCAAGTCCGAGAGCCAGATAAACGATCCCGAGATAGTCGATTCGGCGCGCCTTCTTACGCGCCTCACGCATGGAATTCCGGATCGTGAACGAAGATATAAACCATCACCGCGGCGATAATCCCGATCGGAATGTTGATGTAGAAGTTCCATCGCCACGACCAGTTGTCGGTAATCCAGCCGCCGAGCGTCGGTCCAAGCACCGGCGCGGAAACGATTCCGATGCCATAGACGGCCATCGCAAGGGCCTGTTCGCCAGGCGGAAAGGTCTCCATCAGGATAGCCTGCGAAGACGGGATCATCGCCGCGCCAGCCGCGCCCTGGATCAGGCGGAAGATGACCATCTGCGTCATCGTCTGAGCCGCGCCGCACAGCGCCGACGCGCCCACGAAGATCGCTACCGACATTAGAAAGTAGCGCTTGCGGCCGAAGCGTGAGGAGATCCATCCGGTGAGCGGAATCATGATTCCGTTGGCGACGATGTAACTGGTCAGGATCCAGGTGACTTCATCAACGCTGGCCGAGAAACTGCCCTGCATGTGCGGCAGGCAAACGTTGACGATCGAGGAATCGAGGATTTCCAGCGTTGCCCCCAGCATCACCGCGATCGCGACCAGCCATTTGCGCGCCGCCTGGAGTCGGTAGCCTCGGGGACGGATGCGGGCGCGCCTTGCCCGAGGACCTCTTCAAGATGGTCCGCTTCGAGCGGCGGGCGTGGTTAAAGCAGTTGCGGCAGCCATGGGACGGCAGCGAATCGGGTCCTTCGCTATAAATAACCAACCAGTCGGTCGGCTATTCTCTTGATAATAACTGACTGGTAGGTCATGATTCAAGAAGATGCCGAGAGTTGCCGCCGCAAAACACGAGGAATACGCGGGCGCGCGCCGCGACCAAATCCTGGAAGCCGCTCTGCACATTTTTGCGCGCAAGGGCTTTGCCGAGAGCACAGTCGATGAAATCGCGGTGCAGGCCGGTCTGGCCAAGGCGACGCTCTACCTCTACTTCCCGAGCAAGGAACTGCTGCTGCAAAAGCTGGTGGATCACTACCGGCTGGTGCCTGACCTCGCCGACCTGATGGAATCGATCCGCAATCTGCCCCCTGCCAGCGGTATCCCGACCCTGGTCGCCGGCATCTGGCGGCAGTTAAAGGAAAACAAGGATCTGGCGCACGTGCTGGTGCGCGAGATCTTCAGCAACCCTGAGCGGGCCAAGCTTTATACCGAACAAATCAGACTGCCGGGCCAGAACACGCTGGCGAGCTACCTGGAGACCTGGATGAAGCGGGGCATGCTCAAGAAGTCGCATCCGGTGGCCAGCGCGCAATGCCTGTTCGGAATGCTCTGGTATTTTCTGCAATCCCAGGAGCTGATGGGCGGGAAGGAATTGGCCCCACTGGCGGACGAAACGATCTGCGCGACCGTATCGAAGATCTTTTTGAGCGGCGCCAGCTTGGAGCGGTGAAGAATTTGCGGGTTATTCGTTAACGTCGATGAAATTCTCGATTTGCACGTCCTTTCCTGGAAAGTGCGCGATAATCCTGAGTTCTCCGCCCATGGCTTCGATGAATCGGCGCAGCGTGCTGATATACATGTCGGCCCTTTTCTCCATCTTCGCGATGGCGGCCTGACCGACTCCCAAGGTTTGCGCAAGCTCTTGTTGAGATAGTTCTCGTGCTCGCCTCAATTCGGCGAGCGCCATCTCCTTACGAAGCTTTTCAGTCTTTACGGCGACGCGGGCGCGCGCCTCGGGTGACATTCGGTCCCTTAGTTCCGAAAATGGATGCCTTCCTGCCATGCTGCTCCTCACTAATGACGGATTGAATCGCGGCCAAGGTGTTCATCGTAGAGACGGTCGGCTATAGGAATGAACTCCTGATAAAAGCGTGGCCTTCCCCTCTTATCGCCACCGATTAATAGAATAGCCGCTCTCCAGGGATCGAAGGCATAAAAGATTCTAATCGGTTTGCCCGCAGCTCTGAACCCGGAGCTCGCGCATGGGGCCGTGCTTCGAACCTCTCACGTCGCTGGAGTACGGGTATGGCAGCGCCGGTCCTTGCTTTTCCAATTCACCCACGGTGGCGGCTATGTCTTCCTGGTCCTCTTCATGCAGAGAACTCCACCATTCACCAAACTCATCGGTATATTCGACCAGCCACATGCCATCGATGGAATGGAAGCTATATGCCTTTGGAGGAATGTTTTCAACACGGAAGATGGCTCGCGCTACCCATCGGAGTTAGTCCGACGGTCAGCCAGCGAGGCGGGCCGGATTCGCGGCGCACCTGAACGAGCGTTCTTTGATTTAATCCCGAATCATATTGACGCGATTCATCTTACCTTCCTATAAGAATAGGATACGCAAACGATGAGAAGCGCGGCGGGCCGATCGCAGTTGATCGTCCGGGGACGCATTGATTGCGTGACTGCTAACCCGATCCAAGGCAGGAGGGTTTCAGCCATGAAGTTCCACTGGTTCGCAGAAGTAACCTATCCCGCATCTTCCGGCAGACTTTCGCGAGCGCTACAGGTCTGCTTGGGTAACGGCGCCGCGCATCTTAATCGACCCGCAAAAGGTCGGCGAGACTTACCGGATGTTCATCCGGCTGATGCAGGTTGCGGACCAGATGGGCTTCGACGGCCTGCTCGTCAACGAGCACCATCAGACGCCGATCGCGATGTCGCCGTCGCCCAATCTGATGGCCGCGAGCCTCGCCTCGAGCACCAATCGCGCCGCCATCACTATCGTGGGCAACTCCCTGGCGCTGTACAATCCGCCTACGCGCGTAGCCGAGGAGTATGCTTACATCGATTGCCTGTCGGGTGGGCGGCTGGCCGCCGGATTTGTGCTTGGGACGCCAATGGATTCGGTGTTCTCCTATGGGATGCCACCCATCGAGATGCGCGAGCGGTTCGAAGAAGCGCGCCAGTTGATTCTCCGCGCCTGGAGCGAGCCGGAGCCGTTTACCTTCAACGGCAAGTACAACAAGCTGCGCTACGTCAATATCTGGCCGCGGCCAATCCAAAAGCGCATACCAATCTGGGTGCCCGGCGGAGGCGGCAGCGTGGAGACCTGGGACATGGTCAACGAGCATGACTACTGCTACGGCCATCTGTCCTTCTCCGGGCTGTACTCGTCGAAGCCGCTGGTGGACGGGTTCTGGGAATACCTGAGCAAGCATAACGGCAACCTGAACCCACATCGGATGGCCTTCACCCAGATAGTGTGTCTGGCCGACACCGAGGCGGAGGCGGAGAGGAAATATTACGATGCGGTCCGCTACTTCCATCGCAACTCGGCGCCCGGAAATTTTGCCAACCCGCCGGGATACACGACTGTTCGTTCGATGAAGGCTGCCTCCAGTTACATGTCGGTGGGCAAGAGCAAGTTGACCACCGAAGATCGCGTTCGGGCCAGCCGCGGCGAGATGAGCTTCTGGGAATACGATGAGAAAGGCTACATCATCGCGGGCACGCCGCAGCGGGTCCGCCAGCGTCTGCGCGAACTGATCACCGACCTGCGGATTGGGCAGCTTATCGCCACGCTTCATGTTGGCGACCTGGCCGAGGAAGTCGCGGCCGAGAACACCCGCATGTTCGGCCTCCAGGTGGCCCCGTACCTGCGCGACCTCTGGGCCGATCAGCCGGACCATTGGACGCCCGAAGTAAGCCAGAAATTGGTCAAGCGGCGCACTCGCCGGCGGGCAAATCGCTCCCCAGCGGCCGCATCAGTTCCGAAGGAACCGGCGAAAGGGTAATAGCGCGCCCGCAAAGTGAGTAGGGAGAAGATCCAAACATGAGGATGGCAAGGGAGAGAGTGGGCGCTTTCGACGTCCGCGTATGGAGTGCGGGCAGCGGTGCACCGTTGCTGTACCTGCACGGGTTCGAACATCATCCGGGCGCCGCTTCGTTCCTGGACGGATTGTCCCGCAGTCACGATGTGCGCGCGCCGGAGCTTCCGGGCTTCGGTGAGTCCACCGGGTTCGAGGAACTCCACGACGTCATCGACATAGCGCTCTATTATCGACGGCTGATCGAGTCGTGGAACAAGGGGCCGGTCGATGTGGTCGGCCATTCGCTGGGCGGGATGTTCGCCGCGGAACTGGCGGCCCTAAGCCCCCATTTGGTGCGCAAGCTGGTGCTGGTTAACCCTTACGGTTTGTGGCTCGATGACCATCCGTTACCGGATCCCTTTGCGCTTTCGCCAAAGGACCTCGAAAAAGCCAAATGGCATGATCCGGAAAAGGCGCCGATGCCGGAGCCTTCCGCCTTCGAGGGCGACCGCAGCGGCGGTGCTTTGGCGATTTTTCGCGCGCAGAACCTCGGGACCGCGACCAAGTTCATGTGGCCTATTCCCGACCACGGACTCCGGCGCCGGCTACCCTACGTGCAGGCCCCGACGCTGATCGTCCATGGCGAGGCTGACCGGCTGGTCCCGATGGCTTACGCCGAAGCCTTCGCGCGGCTGATCCCAAAAGCCCGGATCATAACCATTCGCAATGCCGGACATCTGCCGATGATCGAGGCCGAGAGCGAGTTCATTTCAGCGGTGAACGATTTCCTGAGTTGATGGACAAATTTCAGGACGTGCCGTTTTTGGCATCCATACGATCGGATACGGCTGCTTTGACATCGCAAAAAAGGTCCGAGCGATGGCGATTGCGAAGGTCAACGGCATTCAAATCCAATATCAGGTGGAAGGCAGCGGACCGCCGCTGCTGTTGATCAGCGGTCTGGGGCGCAAGTTCTTCGTCCTGGGCGCCGATCGTCCCGATGCTGCGCGACAAGTTTTCCTGCATCACATTTGACAACCGCGGAACTGGCCGCAGCGACGCGCCGCCCGGACCCTATACGATCGATCAGATGGCCGACGATGCGGCAGCATTGCTCGCGCATCTCAACACCGGCCCGGTCCGCGCCGTGGGATGGTCGCTGGGCGGCTCGATCCTGCAGTCGCTGCTCATCCGCCATCGTGAGCGGATCGAGCGGGCGGTCCTGCTAAGCGCGTTCCCATCGTACACCGAACTGCAACATGGATGGCTCGACTGCCTGATCGCGCTGGAGCGCAGCGGGGCCGACCCGCTGGCGCAGGCGCTGTTCCGAATGGCATGGGTATTCACTCCCCGATGGCTGAGCAATCATTCAGCCGCAGTCGCGATGGCGAAGCTGGGCCTGAAAGACCCCTACCCAACGAATATCGAGGCGTTTGAGGCGCAAGCGCATGGGCTGCGCCGCTACGACTCGCGCCCCGACCTGCCCAAGGTCACCACGCCGACGCTGGTCGTGGTAGGCGCCGAAGATATCCTGACCCCGGTCGAACAGTCAGCGGAAATTGCCCGCCTGATTCCCGGCGCCAGGTTACAAGTTCTGCCCCGCGGCGGCCATGGGATGGCGCTGGAATATACGTCGGATACAGTCAGGGCGGCTATCGCGTTCCTGACCGCGAACTCCTAATGCGCGCGGATGTAGTCTCGATCAAATCCAGTTCGCTAAGTCCGCCGTTGCCTGATCTGACTTTGGGCCGGGAGTGAATTACTGGCATCTAACCTGGTTCGTAGGCCCATTGCTCGAGAGCGGGGTTTTGATCTATGCAGCGATTCGATGGAAACGGACTCCGGAAGTGCTGCGGGCATTCGGCTATCGCGGGCCCCAGGGATCTGAGTGAAGCGGACGTTGATGAGTCTGCTTTGGACCGTAGTGGCGGTGATCGGGCTGATGCTCATCGGGTTGTTATTCCAAATCCTGAAGCTTCCTTGACGATCAAATGAATAGGATTTGTGCCTTGGCCCTGTGTGCGATCCTTTTCGCCATGGGATGCGCGAAGTATCCTGTCAACCCGCCTCTTCGCCACGTCAATATGTCCGAGGGATATCGGTACAACAATCTCAAGGACTCCGGCTCGCAGGACGAAGCCAAAGAAAACTTTGTCATCTTGACGTTCTCAGGCGGCGGCACTCGCGCTGCTGCTCTGTCCTACGGCGTGTTGGCACATCTTAATGAGGCTCGCATCCGTCGAGACCGGGACACGCTCCTTGACGAGGTCGACGTAATATCCTCGGTATCGGCTGGCAGTTTTACGGCTGCTTACTATGGTCTATTCGGAAAGGCCAGGTTCTTCCGGCAATTCAAAAAGGACGTACTCTATCGGAAGATAGAGCGAGACCTTCTCTTGAGCGCGCTGGCTCCGTGGAACTGGATAAAGTTGGCCTCGCCATACTTCGGTCGGAGCGACCTGGCAGATCGATACTATGATCGTAACATCTTCGAGGGTCGCACATTTGCGGATATGCCGCGGCGGCGTCCGTTCATCATCATCAATGCGACCGACATAACCCTTGGAGCGCAGTTCTCGTTTGTACAGGAGGATTTCGATCGCCTTTGCTCGGACCTCTCTGGAGTTCATGTATCGCGAGCGGTTACGGCTTCGTCGGCCTTTCCAGGAGTTTTCACGCCTCTTACCTTCAAAAATTATCCAAAATCTGAGTGCGGTTACACGGCCCCTGAATGGGTCGCTCAAAGCTTGCGGCATTTTGATACAGGTCTCAGCCGCTACGATAGAGCGAAGACCTGGGTTTCGTACGAAGATGCAGAGCGTCGGCCCTTCATCCATCTAATCGACGGTGGAATGGCGGATGACATTGGATTACGGGGTCCCGAGGTTGCGATAACCACGACTGATTCGTCGTGGAGCGTTCTTCGGATGGTTGATAAGGGCTTAATCAAACGCCTGGTCATAATCGTTGTCGACGGCAAGCCTGCTAAAGATCTGGTGCTGGACCGCAGCGCGCGGCCGCCAGGTCTCCTGGCCGTTCTTCAGGCTGCCGGGAAAAATCCGATGGAGAACTATTCAGCGGATACGATAGAAATGCTGCGGGAGCGCTTTTCGGAATGGAACAAGGCGGCTAACGATTTTGATCTCCGGCGGCGGCGATGCGAGCAGTTTGCCGCTAACCTCTGTGCGAAATCTTCCTCGGGTACTGAATGCGAAAGCCGGCTCCGCGAAGAATGCTACAGCGAGTTTGGCGCCACCGAAAGTGACCAGCCGCCCCACCCGGCCCTCTATGAGATTCACATCCGCTTGGAGGCAATCAAAGATAAATCGCTGCGCAAGCGCCTCGCAGCCGAACCTACGACCCTGCAACTCCCGCGCGAAGACGTGGACCTTCTGATCAATGCCGGCGCGACACTTCTCGATCAGTCTCAGGTGTATCAAAAACTGCTCGTCGATTTGCAAGATCCTGGAGCCATCACCGGCACCGTGGGGAGCCTCGGCCGCAGATAAAAGAGTAAACAACAGCAGACGATTTGGAGCCCAAAACGCAACGGTCAGGCTTTAGCTTTTTGATCGCGACGAAGGGGCGTCTTCTGTCGCTTTAAGCGGGAACGATGGAGCGCTTGTTTTGCGCGATTCCCACAGAGAGTCATGCTGCACCAACGGCGAGCTTGTCCGCGAGTCCTATCCAGGAAAAAGAGCGTGCACGGAGATTTTTCGCATTCCTTTACGCGGGAAAGATCTTCGGACGTAAGGAAGTTCGCGATTGCGTGCGCGATCGGCAAGAGGAGGGAGTCCTGCGTACGCCAGCGGCGTAGGGTACGCCATTCAAGTCCGGACGTGCTCAACTGATCGGTCGCATCGACTGGCCTAACCGCTATTGCCCCATACGCATCGTCGCGCTCGAGTATCCTATTCAGGGGCTCAAGTTCGTGCAGCGAGTCTGGCCCCAACGAATGGCCTCTGTGAGCGAGAACAAAGGCGCGAAACCATTCCCTAAGCGCGCGGGCTTGAACGCCAACAGCGTCGAGTTCTCCTGGAAAGCAATTGGCGCGTATCGTTGCGGCCGCCTCGCGGGTACAAGCTCAGCTCCTTCAAGCCAAGCCATAAGATCCTCTCCATTTGCCAGCCATTCGACCATCCTGTCGACCGGCGTGCCAATTGAATTGAGAAAGTCGAGGCTTGGATCCCCGGCGATGAACATCGCAGGGGACGAGGATCGTTCGTGGCCATTTGAGTTTCAGTTTTAGCAGTCTCGGGTGCTCTGCTCCACGTAACCGCTGACCCGCTACTTGACGGGTTACGGTTACAATGGTAACCAGCTAGAGGCCACCAAACAGGTTACCGAGCGGGCATGCACGGCTCCGAGCGCGCATAACGAGACCGTGCCAATACTGGTGTTAACGCGCACGCGGACGTCACGAGATCTACTTGCTGGCGGCAAACGCACGAGGCCATCGATCGCCAAAACTCAATAGGTCGTAGTCTTTCGGTTGAGACCCAGAGCCCTGATGCGCGAAGTGAGTGTTGATGGATGGCTTCATGCCAAGCAATTCTGCTGCGCCTCCCGGACCGAAGACTTTGCCGCCGGTCCGCTTCAATGCGGCAGCAATAGCATCGCGTTCCTGACGCTTCAATTCATCGCGCGTCAGCAAGTCAGTTTTTGAAGACTGCTGAGCGCGCAGGCGAGGAGTGCCGGTGGTATTTGGCCCGGCTAGATCGAAACGTAACGGCTCTCCTTGCGAAAGGATGATCGCACGCTCGATGGTGTTCTGAAGCTCGCGCACGTTACCGGGCCAGTCATAAGTGGCGAGCTCAGTCAGTGCGACCTGATTGATTTTGAGGTCAGGGCGATTCATTCGTCGGGCGCTTTGCCTCACGAAATGTGCTGCCAGTAGGGGGATGTCTTCTTTCCGATTACGAAGCGGTGGGACTTCAATCGGGAAGACGCTCAGGCGATAGAACAGGTCCTGGCGGAAGTGGCCCGCATCGACCTCCTTCCTCAGGTCACGATTAGTCGCTGCGATGATTCGGACATTGACCCTGCGAGTACGAGTGTCGCCAATCCGCTCCAGCTCCTGCTCTTGCAAGACGCGGAGCAGCTTCGCCTGCATCGCGAGCGGCACCTCGCCGATTTCGTCGAGGAACAATGTGCCGCCATCAGCCAATTCGAAGCGTCCGGGCTTGTCCTTGAGCGCACCCGTGAACGCACCTCTTACGTGACCGAAGAATTCGCTCTCAAACAGTCCCTCGGGCACGGCACTACAATTCAGCCTGATGAGGGCGCGCCCTTTTCGCGAGCTCTGCTCGTGGATCGCACGTGCGACCAGTTCCTTGCCCGTGCCACTTTCTCCAGTGATAAGCACCGCGGCGTCCACGGGCGCGACGAGACGAATCTGCTGCATCACTTTCCGCAGGTTCTCGCTTTCACCGATCATCTCGCCGAAGTTGTGTTCTCCGCGGATTTCATCGAGCAGGTAGGCGTTCTGGTCTTCGAGCCTGGCTTTTTGGTCTTCGAGCCTGGCTTTTTCCTGCTCCATCAGCACCCGATCCGTAATATCGATGAACATCGTCCGGGTGTACTTGCCGCCCGCTGCCGGCTTGGACCACCACTGGATCCACACCGGTTTGCCGTTGTCCTTGCGACGTAGTTCGAGCACGACGCCACTGACCTCTTTTCCACGCCCGATGGAGTCGAGCGCTTCATGCAAACAGCGCTGCGCTTCAGGGGTATTGGGCACAAGAGATTTCCCGAACGTCCCGACAATATCGTCGGAGTTCATGCCTAGAATCTTCATAGCGGCGCGGTTCGCCCGGATAAAGCGGGTATCCACCCCCTCATGCACGTACGCAATCGGCGCCTCCTCGAAGAGATCGCGGAAACGCTCCTCGCTCTCGGTCAGAGCCTCATTCGCCTGGCGCAGCCGCTCAGGTCAGGCGTTCCAGATCGCTTTCCGGAGCCGACGACTTCATTGGATGAATAGCAATCTTACTTCGAGTTTTCGCAGTAACGCCAGCGAAAATTCGTAGTTTTGCGATAGTTCGCAGTCAGATTATGCTTCGCAGATCTCAAAGACCTCAACGTTTTCAACACTGTGGCAGCAGTACGCCGCCTGGCATGCAAAATGTTCTATGATCGTCGCGTCGCACCGCGGATCAAAGCCGAAAAAGAGGAAAGATTGACGGAAGACACCCACTTGAACCGCCTCACTCAACTCGACCCAACACAAGCGATGGGCACCACGAAGCAACTGTTCGACCGGGTGCAAGCCAAGCTCGGCGTTGTACCTAACCTCTTCCGCGTGCTGGGCAATTCACCGGCGGCACTCGAGGGTTATCTCAATTTCAGCGGTGCGCTCGCCGCTGGCAACTTCGACGTCAAGGTCCGCGAGCAAATCGCCCTCACCGTCGCCGAAAGCAACCTGTGCGGCTACTGCTTGAGTGCGCACACCTTCACCGCTGACAAAGTCGGGCTTACCGAAAAGGACATCGCCGATGCGATTCACGCCACTGCGACGATTGGCAAGATCGACGCCATCTTGAAACTCGCGCGCAGCATCGTCGTACAGCGCGGCGAAGTCAGGGACTCCGACCTTGAGCAGGCTCGCATCTTCGGTCTGACGGATGGCGAGATCGTGGAGACCGTCGCCAACGTCGTGCTCAACATCCTCACGAATTACGTCAACCACGTGGCCCGCACCTTGGTGGACTTCCCCGAGGTTAGGCCCGGCCAAATCTGAATTTAGTAGGATCCAACGCCAGCCCAGGAGCACATATGGTCCATCACAAGACAGCAACCATAGATGGCCACTCGGTCTTCTATCGCGAAGCTGGCAGTCCTGACAGTGCAAAGGTAGTGCTACTCCACGGATTTCCTGCATCTTCGCATCAGTACCGGAACTTGATTCCAGCACTGGCGGATCGATTCCATGTGATTGCGCCGGACTACCTTGGCTTTGGCAATAGCGAGATGCCCGACCCGGCCAAGTTTTCCTACACCTTCGATAAGCTCTCCGAGATCGTCGAAAGCTTCCTTCAGCAGGAGGGTTTCGATCACTTTGGGTTGTACGCTCAAGACTACGGCGGCCCGGTTGGCTTCAGGATCGTGACCCGCCGTCAGGACTGGCTTGACTGGCTGATCATTCAGAACACGAATGCATACGAAGTCGGCTTCACAAGCGCGTGGGACGGTTTCCGCGGCGCGCTATGGAAGAATCGGACACCAGAGACTGAAAAGCCGCTCGCCGCGTTCCTGGAAGTTGACGCCATCAAGAGCATTTATCTTCACGGCCACAAGAAGCCGGAGCTGATCAGCCCCGACAACTGGAATATGGACTTCAGGTTCATGAAGCGGCCCAATGTTCGGCGGATACAACTGGATCTCTTCTACGACTATCGGACGAACGTAACTCTTTATCCCAAGTGGCAGGCGTTCCTGCGAGATCGAGAGCCTAAGACGATCATCTTCTGGGGACAGGACGACATCTTCTTCACGCGCGAGGGCAGCGAAGCCTACTTGAAGGATTTGCCCAAAGCCGAAATGCATCGGCTCAATTCAGGTCATTTCGCGGTGGAGGATTCTCTGGATTACATCGCCTCAAATGTCCATCGATTTTACGCCGAGAAAGTTGCCAAGTAGGCAGTTGCTATCCGTCAAAGCTAAATTCCACGTCTTTGACGGATGTCGATTGAAGTCACTAACTTTCAATGGAGGATTCGCCGATGAACAAGCATCGAGTAATTGTCCTGGTCGCGGCCGTGCTGTTGACGGCTTTCTGTCTGACCCCGAATCTCAAGGCCGCGGACTCGGACGGTGTCATGATGCACGATGGCAAGATGGTGATGATGAAGGGGGGTAAGGCGACCGGTCCTATGGAGAACGCGATGACCATGTCCAACGGAGCTACAGTCATGAGCGACGGAACGGTCAAAACGAAAGATGGCGGCGAGACGCACATGAAAGAAGGACAGATGATGATGATGGACGGGCACATGATGGAGGGCGGAAACAGTGGCATGATGGGCGGTTCGACCACAGGAATGAATCACTAAGTGGAGGTTCGGCTCTCGTGGAGAAGGCACGCTCAGCGCCACTTCTGCGTTCGCGGAATAAGGAGAGATTCACGGCGGCTCGCCATCCTGCAGACGGTGGAAAGCCCGCGAGAGCGACGACTCTACTTCGATTCTCGCCGCCCTGGAGTGAGTCGACTGGTACATCGGCCCCGGAAATTCGACGTAAGGGCCGACGCCCCCAGCCGGCCGCGATTCGGCTTGCGCATTGGATCAACATTCCGCTGCTGGTCATCATGGCCGGCAGCGGGCTGCAGATCCTGGCGGCGTATCCGGCGCTCGGGCCGCGTGGCGGGCAATATAGCTGGTATCCGTTTCAGAACGAGGCGCCACCGTCGTGGCTGCGATTCGGTGGATGGCTCGCTGGTGCGCGTCACTGGCATTTCGCGATCGCCTGGTTCTTCATCCTTAACGGCGTCATTTACCTCATCTATATAGTCGCGAGCGGTGAATGGCGACGGCGCATTTTCATTCCGACTCGCGATACTTCGAACGCCCTCGCGATGTTCGGTTACTACTTGCGCATTCGCAAAACTCCGCCACCCGAGGAGTTTTACAACGGTCTGCAACGGCTCGCATACACATCCGCGATCTTGTTCGGCGTTATCGTGGTTCTGTCGGGGTTGGCGATTTACAAACCGGTCCAGTGGTACTGGATCACGGCAGCATTCGGCGGATACGACGTCGCGCGCGTGGTGCACTTGAGCTGCCTGGTTTTGCTCGCGTCGTTCACCGCGATGCATCTGGTGCTCGTCGCATTGCATCCGCGGACGATCGTCACGATGGTGACAGGAGGACAGCGTGGCTAGGGTTATCACACGGCGAAAACTTCTGCTCGGTCTTGCCGCCGGCACCGCGCTCGCCGGATGCGATAGCCGTGCCGCGTCGATGTTTCTCGCCGGGATGGGACGGTGGAACGAGTGCGTCGATCGTCTGTTGTTCTCCGAAAATCGCCTCGCGTCCGAACCGCCTGCCTCCGAGCTCACGCCGGAGGCCGCTTTCCCGAGCTACTTTATTTCCGACTCGATGCCATTTGCGCCTGATAATTGGGCGCTCAAGGTTGGCGGCCTGGTCGCGCGGCCATCTGTCTTCTCACTCGACCAGCTCAAGCGGATGCCGCAAACGGGAATGCGAATTCGCCACCACTGTGTCGAGGGTTGGTCGGCCGTAGCCGAATGGCAGGGCGTGCAGCTCCGCGAGATCGCCCGGATCCTTGGCGCGAGGCAGGACGCGCAGTACGTCGAGTTCCGTTCATTCGACAATGGCTACTATTCGACGTGGGACATCGAAAGCTCGCTTCATCCGCAGACGATCCTCGCCTACGGCATGAACGGGCGCCCGCTATATCCCGATCACGGCGCGCCGCTGCGCCTCTACTCGCCCGTCAAGCTCGGCTACAAGATGGTGAAGTACCTGACCGAAGTAAATTTTCTGCCAACGCGCGCCGGCGGATACTGGGAAGACCAGGGTTACGATTGGTACGGCGGTGTCCAGTGTCAGGACGAACCGAATGTCCTGGCGATGGCCGTTAGAGACATGATGGGTCCGCTACATCCCGCTCACCCTATGGAAGCCAAGCGCGTACTGATTCTGGGCGGTGGTTTCGGTGGCATCTACGCCGCACTTGAGCTGGAAAAAACCCTGGCGCGCCGGCGCGACCTGGAGGTGACGCTGGTCACGCGCGATAACTATTTCCTGTTTACCCCGATGCTGGCGGAGGTTGCGGCAGGAGAGCTCGAGCTGAGCACGATCATCAACCCTCTGCGCCGATTGCTCAAGCGCGTGAAGAGCTTCGTCGGATCGATTGAAGCCATCGATCTCGAATCGCGACGCATCACGGTGTCTCACGCATTTGATGGTCACACCCACGAGTTGTCCTACGACCAGTTGATTCTCGCGCTCGGCACACGGACCAACTACTTCAATCTTCCCGGCGTCGAAGATTCCTGTTTTACGATCAAAACGCTCAGCGACGCGGTCGCTCTTCGCAATCAACTGATCACGCACTTGGAGGAAGCCAACGCTGAATGTGCGGCCGTGCAGCGTCATCCGATGTTGACTTTCGTAGTTGCGGGCGGTGGGTTTGCTGGCGTCGAAACGCTTGGGGGCATCAAAGACTTTGTACGCGATGCTATCCGATTCTATCCCAACCTGCGTCCGGATCACCTGAGTTTCATCCTCGTCACACCCGATCAAGTGATCCTGCCGGAGCTGACTCGAAAACTCGGCATCTATGCTCAGCGCAAGCTCGCAATGCGAGGTGTGGAGATCATCACCAGCGCAAAGGTGAGCGCGTTCAGAGAGGGAATCATCGAACTTACAAACGGCAAAAGCATACCTGCCAACACCCTCATATGGGCTGCCGGCAGCGCGCCGAATCCCCTTGTAGCTGCGCTGCGGTTGCCCATGCGGAACGGTCGAATCGTGGTCGACGACTATCTCGAGGTCAACGGATGCCCGGGGGTATGGGCGGTTGGGGACTGTGCGCTTGTTTCCGACCCTCGCGCGCGCGGATTTTATCCACCAACCGCGCAGCACGCGTTGCGCGAAGGGACCGCAGCGGCGCGCAACGTCGCGGCAACTCTGTATGGCGGACGAAAAAGGGCGTTCCGGTACTCAACTGTCGGGCAACTCGCCGCGATCGGTCGTCACGTCGGCGTGGCTAACATTTTCGGAATGAATTTTTCGGGTTTCTTTGCTTGGTGGTTGTGGCGTACGATCTATTTGAGCAAGCTTCCGCGGATGGAGAAAAAGATCCGCGTCGCCTTCGATTGGACGCTGGATCTGTGCTTTCCGAAGGACTTCGCATGTGTGAACCCACCGCCACGCAGGACCACGCACTCTGCTTTGGACTTGCGCGCGCAGAGGCCACCAAACAGGTTACCGAACGAGCGTTCATAGGAGGATTCTTATGCCGCGGATATACTACCGCGCCGCCGACATTGGCGGCCTGAAGATTTCCTATCGCGAAGCCGGCCGGCCAGACGCCCCAACCTTGCTCTTGTTGCACGGGTTTCCGACCGCCGGGCATATGTTCCGCGATTTGATTCCACTTCTCGCCGATCGCTTTCACCTTGTAGCGCCTGACCTGCCGGGCTTTGGTCAGTCGGATATGCTGTCACGCCTCAAGTTCAAATACACGTTCGAAAACATTGCTGAGACGATCGACCGTTTCACCGACAATATCGGGCTGAAACGCTTCTCGATCTACATTTTCGATTACGGCGCTCCCGTGGGCTTGAGGATTGCTCTAAAACACCCGGAACGCATAGCCGCCATCGTTTCCCAGAATGGCAACGCGTACGAGGAAGGACTGAGCGAGGGCTGGAACCCGATTCGTACCTATTGGCGTGAACCGACTCAGGCGAACCGCGATGCCCTGCGGAGTTTCCTGTCACCCGAAACGACACTCTTTCAATACACCCACGGGGTCACAGATCCGTCGGTCGTATCGCCTGATGGCCGCTCGCTTGATGACTACTATCTGGCGCGCCCGGGAGCGCATGAGGCGCAGCTCGATCTGCTTCTCGACTATGCCAGCAATGTCGCTCTCTATCCTCAATTCCAGGCTTATTTCCGAAAGCATAATCCACCCCTACTGGCGGTTTGGGGTAAGAACGATCCGTTTTTCGTACCTGCCGGAGCGGAAGCATTCAAGCGCGATAATCCCAAAGCGGAGGTCCACTTTTATCCAACCGGCCACTTCGCTCTGGAAACGCACTGCCAGGAAATTGCTCTCGCTATTGGCGACTTCCTCGATCGAATTCCCGATCAGCATTCCACTTCGCCAAAGCATACTTAGTCCGCAGTTCCCGTTTCCGATTTCAAACATAAGTTGGAGGTTTTGTTATGCGCGCGATCGTCATAGACGGATTTGGTGGCTTTGGACATCTGGTAATCAAAGAAATCCGGAACCACAGCCAAAGCCCGGTCACGCGGTATGAGGCGACACACAAAAGCGCGCTAGTCCATGCTGCGAAAGTAATCCGAAAGCATTGAACAAATCGGAGTGTAATCAGATGGCCGCTCTTCCTCTAATTATCTTCGACGTCAATGAGACGCTACTCGATCTCACGACCATGGAGCCGACGTTTGAGCGTATCTTCCGCGACAAAGGCGCCATGCGCTTTTGGTTCGCTAACCTCATTATGTATTCCTCAGCTCTGACAGTAGCCGGATGCTATGTGCCTTTCACGGATATCGGTTCGGCTGTGATGAAAATGCTTGCCGACACGCGCGGTATAAGTATCCAGGACGCGGATAAGAAGGAACTCGTTGAAAAATTCTCGACGATGCCTCCCTACCCGGAGGTGCCGGCAGCGCTTCAGAAGCTCCGCAAGGCAGGATTCCGGCTATTCACATTGACAGACAATTTGCCGGAGGTGCAGACGCGTCAACTCGAACACGGTGGAATTGTCGATTTCTTCGAGCGGCGTTTCAGTGCGGACGGCGTCAAGCATCACAAGCCCTCGCCGCAAGCCTACGCCTATGTTGAGAGGGAACTCGGGGTTGAGCCGTGTCAGCTTTGTCTTATCGCTTGCCACACATGGGACATCCTCGGCGCGGTCGCCGCGGGCTGGGAGGCTGCCTTGATCAAGCGGATGGGCAACGACGTCTTGGGAGTCGGCCCGCAGCCGCAGTTTGTCGGTGCAAACCTGAACGACGTCGCCGATCAGTTGATCGCGCAGCACCAGGAGAGAACCAATGTCGCGTGAGAATGTGAGTGTTGTACTGGTGCATGGCGCTTGGGCTGACGGATCGAGCTGGGCCAAAGTCATCGGGCCGCTGGCTGCCGAAGGCGTCAGGGTGCTCGCGGCTCCGTTGCCCCTGACCTCGTTTGCTGAGGATACGGCGGCGGTTGAGCGCACGCTGGAGCGAGCTTCGGGGCCGGTCGTGCTTGTGGGTCACGCCTACGCTGGGGCGGTGATCGCAGCTACACGGAGTGAGAAGGTGAAGGCGCTTGTTTACATCTCCGCCCTTGCTCCTGACGAGGGCGAGACTGTCGCCGATGTCTTCTACCGTACCAAGCCTCATCCGCTGGCTCCAAAGTTGGCGCCGGACAGTCATGGGCTGATCTATCTGCCGGACGAGTCATTCGCCGCGGCGTTCGCCCCGAATGCCTCCGCCGATGAATTGGCGGTGCTCTCCGCGGTTCAACGGCCGCTTTCGCCCGCATGCATCACGGTGCCTGTGAATCGTCCACTTTGGAAAGACCGCCCAACTTGGTTTCTCATAGCGGAGCAGGACCGCATGATCGTCCACGACACGCAGCGCTTTATGGCGGAGCGGATGCATGCCCGGGTGCGGTCGCATCCAGTAGACCACACATCAATCGTTACTGCGCCCGGCCTCGTCGTCGACATCATACGCGAGGCCATTGGCGAAGCGATCAGCGGCTGATCGCCTTGGTTTTTATGCGCCATGAGCAGCACGCTTGCTTCAGAACTATCGAGAACATAAGCAGATCTTCAAGGCGGCGAAGGCGCGGGGTTTCGAGGTTTTCACTTTTCCGCGCTATTTCTATCCCACCGACAAAGGATGTACACTGGCGCGTTTCTCGCGCATGCAGTTTGGATGACCGGACCAAGCGATGGAGTGCGGTTCATAAAGCTCGGACAACCCAGTGGTCATTATTAAGGAGATGGGCCAATGGCTGACGCGGAAAAATACGAAATTCTGGTTCTAGGAAGCGGAGAAGCCGGTAAGTGGACAGCCTGGACGATGGCCGATGAGGGTCATCGCACCGCCATGGTCGAGCGGAAATGGCTCGGCGGTTCGTGCCCGAATATCGCGTGCTTGCCGAGCAAGAACGTGATCTACTCCGCGAGAGTAGCGTCGCTGGCGCGGCGCGGCGCGGAATTCGGACTGGAAATGGATAAACTCCGAATCAACATGGCCGGCGTCCAGCAGCGCAAACGCAAAATGGTCGAAGAGGAACATCAGTTCCACGCCAAGCGTACCGCGGACGCCGGAATAGAATTGATCATGGGTGAAGGCCGCTTCGTCGCTCCGAGAACGATTGAGGTCGCGCTCAACGATGGCGGCACTCGGCGGATTGTTGGCGAACGTGTGTTCCTCGACCTGGGTTCGCACTCGGCGATGCCTAATGTTCCCGGGCTCTCTGCGGCGAATCCGATGACCCATATCGAGGCGCTCGATCTCGATCGTCTGCCACGTCATCTCATAGTGATTGGCGGCGGCTATATAGGCCTTGAACTCGCGCAGGCGGTGCGGCGGTTCGGATCGGAGGTGACCGTGATCGAACAAGGCGCCCAGCTCGCCGAGCGGGAAGATCCTGACGTCGGCGCCGCTCTCCTTGATTTGTTTCACGACGAAGGAATCGAAGTGTTGCTCGGCGCTCAGGTCTCTCAGGTTGAGGGACATTCAGGGAAGGAGGTTCGGGTCCACGCAAAAGACGGTCCCGGTGAACGGATCGTCGAAGGTACCGATCTCCTCGTCTCCGTCGGTCGGACGCCGAATACGAAAGGAATCGGACTGGAGCAAGTCGGTGTCGAGCTCGACGAGCGTGGCTATATCAAGGTCAACGACCGGCTGGAGACGACCGCATCCAACGTGTGGGCGATGGGCGATTGCGCGGGCAGTCCGCAATTCACCCACGTCGCGTACCACGACTTCCGCGTCGTGCGTGACAACTTGAAGGGCGGCAATCGAACCACGAAGGATCGCATCGTGCCGTTCTGCATGTTCACCGATCCCGAACTGGCGCGCGTGGGCCGCAACGAGACTGAGGCGAAGCGCGACAAAATCGAATATCGCGTCGCGAAACTGCCGATGGCGAATGTGCTCCGCACCCACACGATCGCCGAGCCGCGCGGCTTTATGAAGATGCTGATCGGCAAAGACAGCAACGAAATCGTGGGCTTCGCCGCGTTTGGTGTCGAGGCAAGCGAGCTGATGGCGGCAGTTCAGACCGCGATGGTCGGGCGATTGCCATATACCGTGTTGCGCGATGCGATCTTCGCTCACCCGACAATGTCCGAGGGGTTAGTCTATCTTCTGGGACAAGTCGAAAGCACCAAGGGTTAGTAGGAAGGAAATTCGCCTTCGTTTTGTATGCGCTAGGAAGCATTACAATGCTCGTTCGATGGCTCTTCGCATCGCACTTCCGTTGCGATCGGATGGCAGAGTAAACTGAGGGTCATGGCACAATCGGCAAAGAGGATTCTGAAGCAGGCGCTCCTGCTTCCAGACAATGAGCGCGCCGAAGTGATTGCCGAATTGCTGGAGAGCCTGCCGCCGGCCGGCCCAAGCGAGGCGCGTTACGACGAAGAGTGGATCGCCGAGGTGGAGCGTCGTGCTCGTGCGGCAGTGGCAGGCAGTTCCAGCTTGTCGTGGGAAGAGACGCGGGCAAAGATAAGCGATCATCTCCCGCGTAAATGAAGCCTGCCCGGTTGGCGCCCGAGGCGGTCGCAGAGCTTACGGACGCGGCTGTCTGGTATGAGTCACGACGGCCCGGATTGGCCTGCCAGTTTCTCCAAGACTTCGAACTGGTGTTGCGGCTCGAGTCACGGCCCTCCGCCTTCCCGCGCTGCTCTATACCTCTCCCGAATTGAATATCCGGCGTGCATTATTGCCTCGCTTTCCCTACGCGTCGGTTTTCCTCGAGTTGCCCTCGGAGATTCGAATAGTAGCCGTTGCGCATCTGAAGCGGCGGCCCGGGTACTGGCTTAACCGCATCGGTCGCGGAAGAGCCCTGCCAGCCGAAGCAAATCTAATGTCCTCGAGGAGTTTCACGTCGAGGCCCTTTTCGATCCTGAGTGTCAGCGAAATCGCGGTCCGCTTGAGAGTAGGAAACAAAGACTCGCATCTTGTCTTGCGCCATTCGAAGGCTCCAGAAGCTCCATTCTAGCTCGATGCGGCCTTTAGAGCGCAGAAGAGTCAGGTCACGGGCCTAACGATGCGGTGGTGCTGAACGGGGGTTTGCCGAAGGCCGAGGCGAAGGCGCTGCTTGAGGCTGCCATGTATGGTTGCGGATAGATGCCGATCAGGACCGTCGCCAGCACCGCGATCGCGATTGCGGCGACCAGCGCCGGGCGCGACCGCATGCGGATCACTTCGACGCCGCCTTGATCGGTGTACATGGCGACGATCGGCCGCAGATAGTAGTAGGCCGAGGTCACGCTGTTGACGACCGCGATTACGACCAGCCAGACATAGCCGGCCGAAAGGGCGGCCGAGAAAATCGTGAACTTGCCCACGAATCCCGCCAGCGGCGGCACTCCGATGAGCGAGAACAGCAGCAGCGCCATCGCGCCCGCGAGCACCGGTTCGCGCGTGGCAAGTCCGCGGAGATCGCTGGTCAGTTCGGCGGGATGGCCACGGCGGTCCAGCGCGATAATAATCGCGAACGCACCGAGGTTGGTAAACGCATAGCCCAGCAGGTAATAGAGGATTGCGCCGCCCGCGGCGGCGCTGCCTGCCGTCATCGCGACCAGGATGTACCCGGCATTGGCGATCGCCGAGTACGCCAGCATCCGCTTCAGATTGGTCTGCAACAGGGCGACGATATTGCCGGTGGTCATGGTCAGCACCGCCAGCACCCACAGCACCCACGTCCAATCGGCCTGCACGCCCAGCAGATGGACCAGGAAGACGCGCAGGAAAGCGGCGAATGCCGCCAACTTCACTCCCACCGCCATGAAAGCGGTGACCGACGTCGGCGCACCCTCGTAAACGTCGGGCGTCCACATATGAAACGGCACCGCCGCGACCTTAAATCCGAACCCAATCAGCAGCAGACCGATGCCCAGCAGCAACATCGGACTGCTGACGCCATGCGCGAGCGCGGTGCTGATTGCGACCAGTTTGATCGTACCGGTAGCGCCATAGATGAGCGCGATACCGTAGAGCAGAAAGCCGGTGGAGAATGCGCCCAGCAAAAAGTATTTCATCGCGGCCTCGTTGGACCGCTCCTGCGTGCGCGCCAATCCGGCCAGGATGTAGACCGATATCGACATCGTCTCGAGGCCGAGGAAGACGATGATCAGGTCACTGGCGGCCGCCATCAGCATCATTCCTGCGGTGCCGAACAATATTAGTGCATAGTACTCGGCGCCGGGCAGTCCTTCTTCGGCGACAAAATCCAGCGACATCAGAACGGTGACTCCGGCCGCGATCAGGAGCACCGCGTAGAAGAAAGCGGTGTAATTGTCCGCGGCCAAGGCGCCGGAAAATGAGACCTGCTGGCTTCCCAGCATCAGGAAGGAGGTCACGAAGGCGCCCGCGATTGCGACCAGCGATATCCATCCCAGCCCTTCGCTGTCGCGATCGTCCACCCTCACGCCCGCCATCAACACCACAATCGCGCCCACCACGACGATCAGCAGCGGCAGAATCGGCAGCCAGTCGAAATTTATTTGCGTCAGGAAATCGGTAGTCATCTGATATTGGAGGCTCGGGTTATGGCTGCCAGCGCCGGCATTAACGGGCGCGAATCAAGCCGCACTATGGGCGAATGGGTGCGTTCCAGCAGGACCGTGACCGACGGCTCGATGCGGTTGAGCAGCAGGCGGGGGAAAAACCCCATGAAGAACATCAGCGCCAGCAGCGGCACCATCGTGGCAATTTCGCGTTTGTCCAGATCGGGCAGGGTCTGGTTCACGGCCTTGGTTATGGGGCCGAACATCACCCGCTCATAAGCATAAAACAAGTACAGGGCTCCGAATATGAGGCCGCTCACCGCGACCACCGCCGCCTGCCACGTATGCAGATAAGCGCCCAGCAGGATCAGAAATTCCCCCACGAAGCCGTTAAGGCCCGGCAACCCTGCCGACGACAACATCACCACCATGAAGATCCCGGCGTAGACCGGCACGCTATGCCACAAGCCGCCGAATTCCGAGATTTCGCGTGTGTGACGGCGCAGATACATCATCCCCACCAGCAGGAACAGACCGCCGGTGGACACGCCATGATTGAGCATCTGGTAGAGGGCGCCGTCCACTCCTTGCGGATTGAGAGCGAACATTCCCAGCACCACGAAACCCAGATGGCTTACCGACGAATAGGCGACCAGGCGCTTCAGATCGGGCTGGACCAGCGCCACCAGCGCCCCATATACAATTCCGATAACCGCCAGCGCCATGAAGATTGGTGAAGCCTGCACCGCGACGTCGGGGAACAGGGGAATCGCGAAACGCAGAAAGCCGTAGGTGCCCATCTTGAGCATCACGCCGGCCAGGATTACGGAGCCTGCGGTGGGCGCCTCGGTATGAGCGTCGGGAAGCCAGGTGTGCAGCGGCCACATCGGCACCTTGATCGCGAAGGCCAGCGCGAAGCCGGCAAACAGCCATCTGGCCTCCGAGGTCGTCAACGGGACCCGGTAAAGGTCGGGCAAGTCGAAGGTCAGATGGCCCAGTCCGGAGCGGGCCGCGAGCACCAGATAAAGCATCGCGACCAGCATCAGCAGCGATCCCAACATGGTGTAGAGAATAAACTTATAAGCGGCGTAGAGCTTGCGCCCGTGGCCCCAAATCCCGATCAGAAAGTACATCGGGATGAGCATCAGCTCCCAGAACACGTAGAACAGGAACAGGTCGATCGAAACCAGCGCGCCGAGCAATCCGGTTTCCAGCACCAGCATAAAGAAGCAGAATTCCTTGCTGCGGTACTCGATGTCGCCGCCGGCGGAATACAGCAGCGACAGCGAAATCAGGATGGTGGTGAGCGGCAGCAAAAACAGGCTGATACCGTCGACGCCGATGTGATACGAGATGCCGAATTGAGGAATCCAGTCGTGCTGTTCAACAAACTGATAATTGCCAGTGTGGGCGTCGAATGCGAAAACCAGGTACAAGCTTATCACCAGCGGGAGCAGCGAGAAGATAAAAGCCGAGCGCCAGACCCCGCGCTCGTCACTTTGCAGAGTGACGAAGCCCGCTCCGATCAGGGGCAGAAAAACCAACGCCGTCAGCCAAAGACCACCCATCAGAGGAGCACCCGGTAGAGGTAAAAGGCCACAATCGCAACGGCGCCCAGTAGATAAACCAGCGCATAATGCTGCACGTTGCCGGTTTCGATCTTGCGCACGGCCTCACCGCCGGCTTCGACTGTGAGTCCGGTGCCGTTGACCGCGCCGTCGATGGTGTAATGGTCAACGCCATCGAAGAGCACGTACTCGGCGATGAAAAACAGCGGCCTGGAAACTAGCGTGTCGTAAATCTGATCGATGTAGTACTTGTTCAGCAGCAGTTCGTAGAGTGGTTTGGCCTTCCAAACGACCACGTACGCCAGTCCCGGATACTTCAGGTAAAAGACCCACGCGATAACGGCGCCGCTTAGCGCGACCGCCACGCTTAGAACGCTAAGCATCAGTTCGCTGGCCCCGATGGTGGGATGAAAGACGCCGGCCGAGGCCGAGACGAAGCGTACGAACGCGTTACCCCATAGAAAGCCTTCGGGCAGCCCCACCCATCCGCCAATCGCGGCCAGGATCGCCAAGGCGATTAGCGGGAGGGTCATCGAAGGGGGCGATTCATGGAGATGGTGGAGACGGCTCGGCTTCAACCCGCGACTCGCCGTGGAAAGTCATGAACATCAGCCGGAACATGTAGAGCCCGGTAATCCCCGCGGTGATGAGTCCGATCAGCCATAGCACGAAATGTCCCGAGGTATAGGCGCCGGCCAAAATCAGATCCTTGGAGAAGAACCCCGAAAACGGCGGAATCGCCACGATTGCCAGCGTCGCGATCCACATCGTGGTGCATGTGATCGGCATCTTGGAAGCCAACGCGCCCATCTTGTTCATGTCCTGCTCGCCGCTCATCCCGTGGATAACCGAGCCCGCGCACAAAAACAGCAGGGCCTTGAAAAAGGCGTGAGTCATCAGATGGAAGATACCAGCGGAAAAGGCGCCGACGCCCACCGCCAGGAACATGTAGCCGAGCTGGCTGATAGTCGAGTAGGCCAGCACGCGCTTGATATCGGGCTGGACGATTGCGATGGTGCCGGCGAAGATACAGGTCACCGTGCCGATTACCGCCACGACCTCCATCGCGTCGGGAGACAGGAGATAGAGGAAATGCAGCCGGGCTATCATGTAAACGCCGGCTGTCACCATGGTGGCGGCATGGATTAGCGCGCTGACCGGGGTCGGGCCCACCATCGCGTCAGGGAGCCAGACGTACAGCGGGATTTGCGCTGACTTGCCGGTCGCGCCGAAGAACAGCAACACCCCGATGACAGTGGCCATCGCCGGAGAAATCAGCCCGATGTGGTTGTGGATATCGACGAAATTGAGCGTCCATACGCCGTGCTCGGACAGCACTGCGACAGTCGTGAGCAACCCGAGCACGAAGCCGGCATCGCCGATGCGGTTGACGATGAAGGCTTTGCGGCCGTTGTACGCAAACTCGGGGTTGGTGTACCAAAACGCAATCAGCAGGTAGGAGCACAGACCCACGCCTTCCCAGCCCACGAACATGAGCAGCAGGTTGTCGGCCAGCACCAGCGTGAGCATCGAAAGGACGAACAGGTTCATGTAGGTGAAGTAGCGAGCGTAGTCTTCGTCCTCGGCCATGTATCCGGCCGAATAGATATGAATCAGCGTCCCTACTCCGGTGATCACGAGCACCATCACGGCGGTCAGCGAGTCGAAGCGCAGCGCCACGTCGACGCGAAATCCTCCCGCCTCAATCCATGGCCACAGCGTGCAGGCCAGAGCCCCGCCCCGAGGCATCGCAAGCAGCTCCACGAAGGCGATCACGCCGACCACGAAGGCGGCTGCAATCACCCCCGCCCCGACCACGTTGACCACACTGCGCCCCACTCGGGGGCCGGCAAACAGGTTGAAGATGACGCCCAGCGCCGGGAACAGAAGTATCAGTCCAAGAGGAAAACTTGCCGCCGCCATCGCGTCACCACCGCATCAGGTTGATTTCGTCCGCGTTGACGGTCTCGCGGTTGCGGAAGATCATCAGGATGATCCCCAGACCGACTGCGGCCTCGGCCGCAGCCACGGTCATGACGAAGAAAACGATCGCCTGTCCATCCACCGTTCCCCAGGCCCGGCTCAGCGACACGAACGCCAGGTTGACGGCGTTGAGCATCAACTCGATCGACATAAAGATGATGATTATGTTACGGCGCAGGAGAACTCCCGCCACGCCGATACAGAACAACACCGCGCTGAGGCCCATGAAGTAGCTGGACGGGACCACTATGAGCGTCCTCCCGAGCTGAACGGCGTTCTGGTTCCCCCGTTAGTCACCGTCCGGCGGGCCAGGGCGACAGCGCCCACTACGCCCACCAGCAGTAGCACCGAGGTAACTTCGAAAGCCACCAGATAGTCCGAAAACAGGCTCCGAGCGAGCAAGTCAATCGAACCGTAATCTGCTCCCACGGGCCGGTTATGCCCCATCGGAGCCGGCAGATGAAGCACGAACACCAGCAGTTCCGTAATCAGGGCCGCGCTGGCCAAGGAACCGACGAACTTGAGCGCCAGATGCCCGCCTTCAAGCCGGTCGGATTGGAGGTTGAGCAACCAGATTACGAACAAAAACAGAATCATGATCGCCCCTGCATAGACAATCACTTGCAGGAAGCCGACCGTGGTCGCGCCCAGACCGATAAACAAGATCGCAATCAGCACCAGGGTCATGACCAGCGCCAGCAGACTATGAATCGGATGACGTTGAAGGATAACGCCGAGCGCGGCAATAATCGACAGCGCGGCCACGAAAGTGAAGAGCCAAAACGGCATCTTGATTTAGACTCCACCCAGAACGATGACGCAGGCGGTGACCACCACATTGGCCAACGCCAGAGGCAACAGCCCCTTCCATCCAAAACGCATCAACTGGTCGTAACGGAAGCGGGGCAGCGTCCAGCGCACCAGAATCTGCAGCCAGCAAAACGCCACTACCTTCACCGTGAAACTCACTACCCCGATTATCGCAACCACGATATTGGGCAGGGCGAAGAAAGCTCCGCCGGGCAGATGGAAGCCGTCGGGATACAGCCACGGAAACTGCCATCCGCCGAAGAAGAACGTCGTGACCAGCGCCGAAACCAGGACGATCTCGGCGAAATCCACCAGCATGAACACGGCCTGCTTGCCGCCTGAGTATTCGGTGAAATAGCCCGCGATCAGCTCCGACTCGCCTTCGGGCAAATCGAACGGAACCCGCTTGGATTCCGCCATCCCGGCCGTCAGCAGCAACAGAAAGGCGACCGGCTGAACGAAGATTCCCCATCGCGGCAACCAGCCGAACCACACCCCGCCTTGGGCGTGGCACATGGCCTGAAGGTCGAGCGTGCCGTAGGTCATCACCATCGCGATGATCGCCAATCCCATCGCCAGCTCGTAAGAGATCATCTGGGCGGTCGCGCGAATCCCGCCAAGCAGGGCCCATCGATTATTGGACGCCCATCCACCCAGCGCGACGCCGTACACACCCAGACCAATCGTGGCCAGGATATAGAGCGCGGCGACGTTGAGATTGGCCGCCTGAAGATTGATGTGCCGGTCGCCGATTATCAGCATGTCGCCGAAAGGCATCACGGCGAACGTGATCAGCACCGGGAACATGGCCAGAAACGGCGCCAGGGAATGGAGGAATTTGTCCGCCCCTTCGGGTACGAAATCTTCCTTGGTGAACAGCTTGAGCGGATCGGCCATTAGGGTGTTGACGATGCCCAAGTTAGGCATACCCAAGCGCCGCCCGACGCCCGTGAGGCTGGCGCGGTTGGCGCCGATCCGGTCCTGAATCAGCGCGCTGCCCTTGCGCTCGAACCACAACAAAATCGCCGATAGCTGGAGCACCATCACCAGGACCACAATCGCCTTGATGGCGCCGATCAGAAGGTCAATCGCCACGTTTAGCCAGCTCGTCTACCAGTTGCGTGATTGATTCGGGGGTGAGGTTTTCATAGAAGCGGTCGTGGTTGAGTTGCAACATCGGTGCGGTCCCGCATGAAGCCAGGCATTCAACTTCGCTTAGCGAGAACTTGCCGTCGGCGGTAGTTTTGCCGGCATCGAGGTTGAGCTTGTGTTTGATGCAGTCGACGATCTGTTCTGCGCCGCGCAAGCGGCACGACAGATTGGTGCAGACCTCCAGATGCCAGCGGCCGATCGGCTGGCGGTAAAACATCGTATAGAAGGAGACCACCCCGCTCACATGAGCGATCGGCAGTTCCATCAATCGCGCCACGTATTCTTCGACCTCGTTGCTGATCCAGCCGAACTCCCGCTGTGCCATCCACAGCGTCGGCAGCAGGGCGGCCTGACGAGTGGGGTAGCGGCCGAGCACCTCGTGGTATTCCTTGAGGGTCGCTTCAGAGAACTGGATTTGCCCCTGCTCTGCCATATCTTTGCCCAGCTATAATCGGCGCTTTCTCACGCATTGGCGCCGATTTCAAAATCTTATGACACCTAGCTAAAACCAACCTTCGCCGCAAGTATCGCGTCCGGCGTATTCCAGTACAAGTGCCAGCCGCTCTCACGCAGATCGGCGCTCGCAGTGTATCAGAAGCTTCGCCCCATCCCGCAAGGTCCCGATATCAGCCGCCAGACGCAGCTTTTTTGTCCCCCGGGAACGAGATAAGTTTATTCGGATATATGCGAGTGATTGCCGGAGATGCGCGTGGACGGCGGCTCAGCGCGCCGCGCGGCCTTGCCACCCGTCCGACCCTGGCGCGGGTGCGCGAGTCGATGTTTTCCCGTCTCAGCGTGCGGCTGGACTTCGCGGGCCTGCGGGTGCTGGACCTGTTTGCCGGAACCGGTTCTCTGGGTATCGAGGCGCTGTCGCGTGGTGCCGCGCATGTCACTTTCGTCGAGTTCGCCCACCCGGCGCTTACCGCGCTGCGGCGCAATCTCGCGGCGCTGGGATTTTCCGATCGCGCAATGGTGCTGAAGAACGAGGTGTTGCGGGCGCTGGAGACGCTGGCGACGCGCAATGAGCATTTCGGCCTGGTCCTGCTCGATCCGCCTTATCGCAAGGGTTGGGGCGACCGGGTGTTACCACGCCTGATGGAGTTGAGCCTGTTGGCGGAAAGCGCGTGGGTCGCGACCGAAGTTTCCCGCCTGGAAGCCGCCCCTTCTTCCCTCATTGGATTGGAAAGGGTAAGCCTTGCAACGCTGGGCGATCACCAAATCGCTCTTTATCAGCGCCAGAACAGAGAGGCTGCGCTATGAAGAACAAGGAAGGCACGCACCGGACCGCGGTTTATCCGGGGACCTTTGACCCGATCCATAACGGCCATATTGATATCATCCGCCGCTGCGTGGAGGTTTTCGATGAGGTCATCGTGGCGGTCGCCTACAATCCCCACAAGGATACGGCACTTTTCACCCCCGACGAGCGGGTCGCCCTGATCCGCGAATCGATCCGCGACCTCGAGCCGCGCGCCCGGGTCGACAAATTCAGCGGCCTTTCAGTCGAATATGCCGAGCGCATCGGCGCCAAGGTGATCATCCGCAGCCTGCGCGCGGTCACCGATTTCGAGTACGAACTCGGCATGACCCACATGAACAAGTACATGAAGCCCCACGTGGAGACGATCTTCCTGTTTCGCCAACCCGGCGCTGTTCTTTTCCGCCTCGCACCTGATCAAGGAAGTTGCCAGCTATGGACAGCGGCTGCCCGCGCTGGTTCCGGCTGCGGTGATGCAGAGGTTGCGCGAGAAGCTGAAATTGGACTGATATAGTACAGATCGATTGATTCGCTCTCGGTTGCCGGACCCGTTGCTGCATGGCCGGCCTGGCACGAACGCAAGTTCGCGCAAGCCGACCGCCGCGCAGCGTCCGATCGCACCGGATGAATCACGTGTAGAGGAAATAAAGGAACGCCCCATGGTCAAGCTCAACCGCAGAGTTGCCGCGTTGCGCCCGTCGGCCACGATGGCCGCCGAGGCGCGCGCCACCGAACTGAAGGAAGCCGGAGTCAATGTCATATCGCTGGCGGCCGGAGAGCCGGACTTCGACACCCCCGAGCGAATCAAGGAAGCGGCACGCAAAGCGATGGCGGCTGGTCAGACCAAGTACACACCGGCCGGCGGCACGAGCAAGCTCAAGCAGGCGATTTGCCTCAAGCTCAAGCGGGACAATGAGTTGGACTACCAGCCGGCCGAGGTGATGGCGTCATCGGGCGCCAAGCAGGCCGCCTTCAACACTATCGCCACGCTCTTCGACGAGGGCGACGAGGTGATAATTCCGACTCCGGCCTGGGTGAGCTTCGCCGAGATGGTGCGGCTGGTCGGGGCGGAGCCCAAATTGGTACCAGCAAGCGAAAATCATGGCTTCCGGCTGACCGCCCAGGACCTGCGCGACGCGCTGACGCCCAAGACCCGCGGGATTATTCTGAATTCCCCCTGCAACCCGACCGGTGCGGTCTACGGCGAGGAGCATCTGCAGGCCATCTCCCGGCGTATTACTGGAATCCGGTTTGTGGGTGCTTTCCGACGACGTCTACGAGCACATGACCTACGCCGGCGGTGCTCCGCATTTGTTCCGAGATTGAGCCGCGCCTCAAAGAGCATGGGATAGTGCTCAATTCGCTGTCCAAGACTTACGCCATGACCGGATGGCGGCTCGGGATGGTCGCCGGACCGCGCGAAGTCGTCGGCGCGGTGGCACGTTTGCAGGGACAGAACAGCGGCAATCCCAACTCCATCGCGCAGGCCGCCGCGATTGAAGCGTTGACCGGACCGCAGGACGAGGTCGGCACGATGGTGGCGGAATTCCATCGCCGCCGCGACTTCGTCGTGGACCGGGTGCGCTCGCTGCCCGGCTTCAGTCTGCCGAACGTACCCGAGGGAGCGTTTTACGTCTTTCCCAACGTCACCCCGTTGCTGAGCGCCAAATCGAAAGGCACGGCGCTCAAGGACGGCGACGGCGTGGCGATGATGCTGCTGGATGAAGCGCAGGTGGCACTGGTAGGAGGCAACGACTTCGGCGCACCCGAGCACGTCCGGATCTCGTACGCGACCTCGATGGCGAATCTAGCCGAGGCCTTCGACCGCATCGAACGGACAGTCAAAAAGCTGCTGGACGCGTAACGTTCAGGAGGGCATTCAGAATATCTTCTTCACGTCGGTCTTGGCGAAGTCTTCACCCTTGAAAAGTAAGGGCTCATTCAGCGTTTTGGCCAAGGCGTAAGCGAAAACAGTCGCCAAAATTCAGGCCTGCTGAATGATCGCCCCTGCCGAATTGCCGCCAGGCAAATCGAGCAGCCTCGAATTGTCGGTAAACGGAACAATATCCATCTGGGTGCGATGAAATAGCAGGTCGAGTTCTCGTTCACCCGCCGATGACTCAATAATTTCCAACCAGGGGTCGTGCCAGGAGCGCAGCGCTCGTGACACAATCCGGCAGGTGATCAGGGAGGCGGACTATGCTCGGCGATTCGGCAGCGAACGGAGTCAGATCGCGGACATCCGGGGCTTTCATCGACGACGGGGCGCGATTTGCTTCTGCTCGGGCTTACCTGGTCGGCGGGTTTTCTTGACGCGATAAGTTTTCTGGGCCTGGGCAACGTCTTCACCGCGAATATGACCGGCAACACGATACTCCTGGGAATAGCGTTGGGCCGCGGGGATTCCCGGGGGCGTTTCGGTCGCTGCTTGCGCTGGCCGCATTTTGCTTTGGTGCGACCGCCGGTGCGGTGATTGTGATGCGCAGCGATCGTCCGGTCGTTTGGCCCACGTCGATCACCAATGCGCTAGTCCTGGAATTTGCCGCACTGATTGCGTTTGCGTTCGGATGGCATTGGGAGGGCGCTCGCATCGAACAGCTCATTATGGTGTCAGCCTTCGCGATGGGCGTGCAGAGCGCCGCCGTGCGGCGCATTGGAGTATCAGCGGTGACCAGTACCGCCGTGACGGGGACGCTCGCGGGTGTGATGGCGGGGGCGGTAGGATGGTTCCACGGCTCGGTAGGCATCTCCCGTACCGAGCACGACCGCGCGCAGAACACGAGCGCCGGATTTGGCTTGTCCGCGTCGGTATGGGGTATCTACCTTCTTGGAGGGCTGGCGGGCGGGGCGGCGCAGGTCCATTGGCACAGCGCCTGCGCGTGGCCCGCAGTGGTGGCGGTAGGATTGGTCGTCGCAACGGCCGCCATTTTGTGGCGGCACACGAGCCGCGAGTTCCCCGACAGTTAAGCCTTGGATTTTCTCCGGCATCCGTTAACCCCAAAGCGAAAACAGTTTGCACAGGGAGGGTGAGGCACTCTGAGGTTCCTTCGAATTATCTTTGCTTCAGGATTATTTTGAGCCGGTCCCGCGCACCGGCGCCGGACCTCTTGCCTGGTCAGCTCACCGTAACGTCGAGGCGAAAAGTGCGGGCCGGCGCCACGCCTTTTTCCCACGGCCGGACATAGTCGAGCTCCAGTTGGGTCTTGCCGAGACCCGCAACCATGAAACGGAATACCTGGGTCGCCGTCGCGCCCGGTATCGGATGGGAACTTTGTACCAGCGTAGGCCGACTGTCTTCCCTCAGCACCTTGCCGTCGATACGCGCAACCTGCCAGCTATAGCCGGTGCCCGTCGTGATGGCGAGCGAGACGCTCAGGCCCTCTCCGCTATGCAGGGTCACCGTGCTGCCGTTGTCGGACTCGGTCGCGTTTATCAGGTTTAGCGGCGCGCTGTCGTCGCCGCGCACTGCCGCCGGAATCAATGGCAGGCACCAGACCAGGAACACGGCGATACATGCGTAGGCCGCGCCTGGTGCTGCGCTCCAGCAGCGGGTGGATTTCATGGGCGCGCATCCTCCGATCGACTTGGAAATGACAATCCGCTCGCGGTTGCGCATGTTCCACCCAAAGAACCGGCACTCAGGCCGACGCTATGAAACCTCTCTCCGATCATGTTGCATTACCGCGTGGGACACAGGCAAGTGGCTTTCTTTGCGGGACCGTGACCTGCTGGTTTGGCCGCTCTCCGGCGGAGTATGATTGCGCATCACACAGCCGCTGGAGAGAGTCTATGAAACTCATCCATACCGCCTTCGAACCCAAGGGAGAGGGACCCTTTCCGGCCATCGTCGCTTTGCACGGATGGGGGGCCAGCGCGTTCGACCTGCTCGGCCTGGCGCCATACGTCGGCAACGGCGGGTTCCTGATGTTGTGCCCGCAGGGTCCGATGGAGCTGCCGCTCGGACAAGGCGCGTTGGGTTACGGATGGTTCCCGATCACGATGGGCGGCGCGCGCCCCGCGGACAGCGAGGTCGAAAGCGCGGTTGAAGCGGCGTCGCAGTTTGTGGACGAAGCGCTCAAACGCTACCCGATCGATGCATCCAAACTGGCATTACTCGGATTCAGCCAGGGCGGTGTGATGGCCTACCATTTGGCGATACGCGAGCCGCAGCGCTTCGCGGCGCTGGCCGCACTTTCGAGCTGGTTTCCCCCGGAACTGGCGGACAAGGTTGCCGACCGCGAGGCGCTGAAGCGTCTGCCCACCATGATCCAACACGGCAGCCGCGACGAGGCGATCAATATCACGCGCGGGCGCGAGTCGGTGGAAGCGGTCCGTGGACTGAGAATTCCGGTGGTGTACCGCGAATACGACTGCGGCCACGAGATTACCGCCCAGGGCTTACGTGACCTCTCGCAATTCCTGACCGAGAAGGTGGTCAGGCCGGTCATCCATCTATAGGTTCTGGTCCGTTCAACACGCGTTTGCCGGGGCACGAAAGGCAATTTGTCTAACGCGCCGTTGGTGGTATTTATTGAGGCGTCATGGACGAGCTTTTGACCTCTATCGCCGCGCGGAAGAAGCGGCTCGACGAATTGCGGCCACTGTCGCCGAAGGCGCTCGCCAACCTTGAGCACTACTACGACATCGAGCTTACCTATACGTCGAACGCCATCGAGGGAAACACGCTCAGCCCAGTTGAGACCACGTTAGTCATCGAACAAGGGATTACGATCGGCGGCAAGCCGCTTAAGGATCACCTTGAAGCGCTCGACCACTATGACGCTATCCGCTATGTGCGCGAACTCGCGCGGCAGGAAACGCCGGTGACCGAAAGCGACGTGCGCAGTTTGCACAAGCTGGTGATGCAGCGGTCCGCGCCGAATATTGCCGGCCAGTATGCCGACCTGCCCCGTTACGTTCGCACGGAGACAGGGCGCTACAACTTTCCGTCACCGGCAGAGGTTCCCGCGCCCATGGGAGATTTTGCCGCATGGATTGCCACCGCGCCCAACACGCCGGACACGGCATTCACGGCGCACCGGCGCCTGGTCGATATTCATCCCTTCAACGACGGCAACGGGCGCACGGCGCGGCTTCTGATGAACCTGGTTCTTATTCGCGGAGGTTATCCGCCGGTTGCCGTGCGTCCGGAGGACCGGCTTGAATACATTCGCAGCTTGCAGCAGGAACAGGCCGGGCAAGGCGCGGAGAGTTTCAACGCCCTTCTCTATCGGCGACTGGACGCAACCTTGGAGGAGTACTTGAGCGCCTTGCAAGAGGCGCAGACCTCAGAGCCGAAACCTAAATCAAGCGGTTCCCCGCCGAAGCCCTCGTGATGTTTCAAATGCGGGAGTTTATGGAACACCGGGGCGGCGTAATTGGACATATTGCCCTTGCGATGCGACGTTGGCATGACCGCGCCGTCCGGGCGCGTAGGAACACACCGGCCCAGTTTTTTCGGGGGAGCATGAGGCATCAGCCTGTGAAGCCCATCGTGAAGGGCCGCTTGAGGGAAAAGCGAGACAGAGAAAGTCTCGCTCTCTGTGCATTCCGTCGCGGCGGAGCGGCGCTTGAAACGCGCGATTGCGTGGTACAAGCGGGTTCGAGACGAAGAGTCCGCATTGAAGAAATAGCGCGAAGGGTTATGATCCGTTGAACTTATAAGAGAGCTCACTCTCTGCCCGGTCCGATCTAACGCATGATAACGTCCTTGATGTTCGGAGAAAGGAGGAACCGTCCTCGACGTTGAAAGGTAACACGGCGGTCATGCCCGAGATGCCGCTGAGCGATCTCGACATATTTTGCGTCGTTGTCGACCGTATGCAGTGTCGCAGCAGTGTCCATTCCATCAAGAATCCAGGCCGTCGATGCGCCTGTTCCAGTCCCCAGCTCAAGGAAAGCGCCCCCGGACTTCGAAGCTGCAAGTGCGCGAAGTAGAGCCCCGGTCTGGTGTTCGCTGATCATCGTGAATCCGACCGCCGCCGTATCTCGCTCGATACCATTGAGTGCGACAGGTCTTGCCAAATTGACCGTATCGTTTAAGAGATATCTCTTCGTCATTGGGCTACACCGCCGGAAAGCGGAGACTACGCCAAATATCGGTGAAAACTCTATGCCACTTACTTAATTCTGAAAATGACAGAAAAAAGTGGCGGCGACTGGCTTGCAAACCTCTGGATTATCGTGGGACCGTATCCTCAGGATGCTAAATTTATAAGCTACCTGATACTGAACATCAGGAGTCACACCAAATGAAACCGGTTTTCGCGCCCGATCAACTTTCAACGCCGGAAGTCATCGCCGATCCGTATCCTGCGTATCGGCAATTACGCGATCAGTCGCCGGTCAACTACGTGTTCATCCCCGCAGGGGCCCTCCCCGACCTCGACGAACCGATCCGGGCATGGGCATTTCTCAAGTACGACGATGTCTATAGTTCGCTGCGCGATCATGAAACATTCTCCTCGGTCCGACCCGCCAGATTGGCCAAATACTGGCCGCCGCTTCTTCTGTTAGAAAACGATCCGCCGCGCCATACACGGTTCCGCCGCCTGGTGAACAAAGCGTTCACGTTGCGCCGCATCGAGGCATTGACGCCGTGGATTATTGGTGTGGTAAACGAACTCTTGGACGGCTTGAGCGCCGGCGAGAACGAACTCGTCCAAAGTTACACGATCCCCCTTCCGGTAATGGTGATCGCGCGCTTGCTCGGGATACCCGGTGACGGATTCGAAACCTTCAAGCGCTGGAGCGACGCTTTTATCTCGTTCGCTCCTGCTGATCCGGTCGAAAACAAGCGCAAGGTTGACGAGATGGTAGCGTACTTCGGCAAGATGGCGGCGATTCGGCGAAGCCACGGCGCCGACGATTTGCTCACCGCGTTGGTCGAAGCCGAAGTGGAAGGCGAGAAACTGGAGGATTGGGAAATCCTGGGTTTCAGCATGTTTCTATTGCTTGCAGGCAATGAGACCACGACCAACCTTCTCGGGAACACCCTCAACATCCTGAGCGAACGACCAAGGTTATGGTCGCAGCTACGCGAGGATCGCAGCCTTGTTGAGCAGGTAATCGAAGAGAGTCTGCGTTATGAAAGTCCGGTCCAACAACTTGCGCGTTACACAACCAGGGAAGTGCAGCTTTCAGGAGTCCGGATCCCGGCTGGCGACCGTGTGAACATTTACTTTGGATCAGCGAATCGTGATCCGAAAGAGTTCCCGAATCCTGACGAATTCCAGCTGAATCGTGATCTGCGCAGCCATCTCGCCTTCGGATCCGGTATTCACTACTGCATGGGCGCGCCGCTTGCGCGAACCGAGGCCAAGGTGACACTAAACGCATTCCTCGACCGCTACGCGGCCATCAAGCGCGCATCGACGCCCGCGGTTCGACAAGTGTTCACGTCGCTCGGACTAGGGTTTCAGCAATTGCCGCTCGTACTGGAACCTGGCCGGTGAGACGCACCTTGTAGTCGATTGCAAGAAGCGCGACAGGGACGGCCCTCCCGATCCAAGCCGTTCAAGGCGTCGGGTTATCGCGAGCCTCGCGCTTAGATCTCTCATGCTCCCGCCTCTTTCTAACAGGAAAATGTATTTTATCTGTTAGGAATCAAGACTTTTTTGACGGCGCTAAACAGTGAGTAAGCTCTATCCAGAAAAAGTCGGCGAGTGGGGAGCGAGGGCTTTGGTCACGGAGGTCGAAGGGTGGCGGTCAACCAACCTCAGCGACGTCCCAGGAGCGTGGAGAACTGAGCTCAATTCGCGCTTCGCGATCCGGAGAGAGTTTCAACGCCGTTCTCTATCGGCGACTGGACGCAACCTTGGGGGAGACTTGAGCGCCTTGCAAGAGGCGCAAACCTCAGAGCCGAAACCTAAATCGAGCGGTGCTGCGCCAAAGCCCTGACCGCATGGCTTGGGTTTGCCAGTGCATTGGCGTTCCCTGCGCTTCCGAATAGGGCCCTTTGAGGGACAGCCTCGGCCCGGCGCCTCTGCGGCATTTCATTGACCTTGCCGTTTTTCTCGCGGAGGCGGAGCTACCATTGCCGGGGCAGGGACCGCGCCGCGCTTAGCGGAATGTCGAAGATTTCGCAGTAACCGTAGCCCGAACACTTGCCGCGATAGCCTCCCACAGGGCTCCGGTCTGGAAAGAAAAGGATGCCGCGCCGCCATGCTTCGCGTATACGCCAGCCGGCGTGGAGTCCTCACCCCCAGGGACTTGCCCAGTTCCATCTAGTCTTCCTTGAATTCCTCGGGTGGCCTGATTTCGCCGGAAAAGAAATAGGTCTGCGCGGATTTGCCCAGGGCATAGGTGCCGGCGCCGGCGATTCCGCCCGAAACCGCGGCGCCGGCACCTGGAATCAGTTTGACCAGTTGTTGCGCCACGGTGCGCATCCCGACCGCTCCGCTGACATTAACTCCAGCGGCGGTCAGAAACTGGGTAGCGGAGCCCATGGAAAGCTGCTGGCATGATAGCCCCGCGATCACGGCGACCATCATCAACTGCAGCGGTGTCAGGACCACGATGTCGGACACCGGAATCGGGGACGTTCCCACCGCCGTCGCAATCGCGGCGAACCGCTTGATTACGGAATCGGAAAGCCGGCGCAGGAATTCCTTGCGCTGCTGGGCCTGGTAGAAATCCAGGCGCGCGCTCTTGGGTAGCCGGTCGCCGACCGCCTGCACCAGCATCTCCACGTTCCACGCCGGCTCCTCTTCCATGGCGAACACCGGCACCACGCAGAACACATTGCGCTCGTTGGCACCGAACTCGTAGCCGCGGTATGGCGTGTTGAGGTCGAGGGGCTTGTATCCCGCGGCGATTTTCAAAGCATCGGTGATGAAGTAATCGAGGGACTCCTTGATTTGCGCTGCCTTGCGCGGGTAGCGCTCCGGCGGCCATTGGCGCGGGTTGCCGATGATGTCGGGCTTGCTCAGCACCACCACCAGCGGGGTCTCGCCGCCGGTCTGATCGCGCAGGCGGTCCATGATTTCAGCCATCACGCGCAGATCGTTGGAAAGCGCGCGAACCTCGGGAGTGGAGATGATGTGCAAAACCACGTCGGGCCGATACTTGAGCATCGCGTCGCACAAGGCCTGCGTAGCGTCAGGGCTGGGCGCGCCGCCGGGCGCCGAGGTCTCGAAGATTCCGCGCGAATCGATTACCTGCCAGGTGGCGAACCGTTCCGGAAAGGTAATCAGGTGCGCGAGAGCCTCGGGAGTCGTGGGCCGGACGTGACCGGTCTCCGCGATTTTCCTTCCGGCCAGTGCGTTGATTACCGAGGACTTGCCGTGGCCGCTGCGGCCGGCGAGGAACAATACCGGAGGCCGGCTTTCTTCGATGAATTCGCGCAGTTCGGCGAAGGCAGGTCCCATCAGGGCGGTCTTGATCCATTCCCTTAGCCGCTCGCCCAGCGGCGCCGAAATGCTTTCGAACAGTTCGTCGATATCGTCGATCAGGAACTTGAGGCGATTTCGGTCTATGGCCATTGCAGGTCCGCCGTCCTCTTAATCTCGCTTATCATGAGCCGCAGGCCTACGCCCCGGCAATAGCGCGATCACGGAGTGGCCTGCCGCATTCTGATTGATTAGCATTGATCGGCAAGGAGTTAACAAGCTGTTTGCGCGTACAATCAAGCGTTTAGCTCTTCAGTCAGTCGCGGCCGTCGCGTTGGCGCTGCTGCCGCGGTTCGTCGCGGTGGAGGCGGAAGTGGCAAACGCGGTGCGGGCCGGCCTCGCCCCAGGCGATTATACCTTCACCATCAAGTACGATGGCGCCAACCGCAGCTACCTGGTTCATGTGCCACCGCAGGCCAAGGGCGGCGCTCCACTCGCTGTCGTGCTGAACTTCCACGGCGCCGGCAGCGACGGCGCCGAGCGGGAAAAATACTCCCGAATGGACATCGCATCCGACCGCGACGGCTTCATCGCCGTCTATCCCAATGGCAGCGGCACATTCAGCTATTACCTGACCTGGAACGCGGGCTTGTGCTGCGGTTACGCGATGACGCATCAGATCGATGACGTTGGATTTACGCTGGCGCTTCTCGATGACCTTGCGGCGCGGATTCCGATGGAAGAGCCGGCGAGTTTATGCGACGGGCATATCAAACGGAGCGATGATGTCATACCGGTTGGCGGCACAGGCTTCGAGCCACATCGCCGCGATCGCTCCAGTGGCGGGAACGATGGTGACCCGTACCTTTACGCCCGAGCATCCGATGCCGATCATGCATTTCCACAGTGTCGGCGATCCCCTCGTGCTCTACAATGGCGGCGCCGGACGAACAGTAGCATGGCTTTTTCACCGAGACGGCAACCGACCCGGGGTCGAGAAGGTTCTCTCGAAATGGGTGAAATTCGATGGTTGTCCGCAACGGCCACAGGTGAGCCCGATACTCCGGGGCCAGCCCGGCACCAGAAATCAAGGGATCACCGTGACTAAATACGACTGGAGTCCGTGCAACAACGGAACCGAAATCGTGCTGTGGAAGTTCACCGGTTCGGGCCACGTCTGGCCGGGCGGAATTCAGAATCACCTCGTGAACATCCTCGGCCGCGGTACGGATCTGATCGACGCCAACGAGGAAATGTGGCGATTCTTCACCAAGTTCGCGCTACCTAAACAGTGATCGCTCTGCACCAGCGTCTAATCTGATCGTCACCGAAGTGCGTATGCGCCTTTGAAAAACGCCTTTTCGGCGGGCGTTTCCCTAACCCTGCCGCCGGCAGGGGGCCGAGCTTACTCAACGGGCGCATATTCTCCAGCCTTACCCAGGCGCAAGCTGAGCTGGACCGCCCGATATAAACAATGGTGTAAGGGAGAGTGAGGGTTTCTGAGCTTACGAAAGGCGGCCCCTCCAGCGTCGCTTTGCAGGAGAGGCCGCTATACAAGTTCATCCCGGGAGCGGAATTGAATAGACCCGCGAAGCGTTGCCGCTGAGCAGCTTGCGCTTGTCCGCGAAGCTCAAGCCCTCCATCGTATTGGCGACGTAATCCAACGCGTTGGGATACAGACAGGTCGGATGCGGGAAGTCGGTTTCGAACATGATATTGTCGACGCCCACCGCGTCCATCGCCATCTTGAAGCCTTTCTGCTCAAACCAGAAACAGGCGTAGATCTGCCGCTTGAAATATTCGGAGGGCTTCATGCTGAGGAAGTCCTTGGCGTGGGGCGCGGCTTCGTCGAGCTCATAATCCAGCGCTTCGAGCAAAAACGGCATCCAGCCCACGCCGCTTTCCACTGACACGAAGTTCAGCTTGGGGAAGCGTTCCAGAATCCCGGCATAGATGATGTTGGCGAAGACCTGGGCATTGTGCAGGAAGAGCATGGTCGAGCCCAGGGCGAGCTTCTGCTCGTTGGTCTGGCAGGGCCACGACGCCTTGCCGAAAAAGTCCATCGACTCGCTGCTGGCGCCGATATGGAAGTTGATCGGCATATGGAGGTCCGAGCAGACCTCCCACAGCGGATGCCAGTAGGGTTGTCCGAGGTCTGGAATGCCATGGTCCTGAGGACTGGAATTGGTGTTGATTCCTTTGATTCCCATCTCGTGGCAGCGGATGGTCTCCTTGACCGCGAGCTCCACATCCCACCACGGCATCAGCGCCATCCCGTACATGCGGCCGGCGGATTCCTGCTGCATCTCGGCCATCGTATCGTTGTAAATCTGCGTGCAGATCAGGCGCAGCTCGGGGTCGAAGGTGGCCGCGCGCTGGCCCCCAAAGCCCAGCACATTGGGGTACAGGATCTGCGCCCAGATGCCTTCACCGTCCATGAACGCCAAACGCGGTTTGATGTCCCAGGAGCCCGCATGGACGTCTTTCAGCTCCCAGGCGAAGAACTCGATTCCCCGGGCCTTTTCGCCATCGGCCCGCACCACGCTGACGGCCGTGGCGGGTCCCATCACCGTGCTGCCCTCAATCACCCAATTCCGCTTGCCGTCTTTCTCTTTGACCTGAGGAACACGTTCTTTCCACTTTGCCGGCGCCCTCGATGACCACAGGTCATAGGGTTCACTGAGATGCGTATCGACGTCGATTACCTTGATGCCTGCAAGCGCATCCCGAGCGGAGCCGGGCGCTTTTGACTCCTGAATTGCGGTAGCCATGTTTTCCTCCAAAGCGATGTATTTGACCAAGCTCTTTGTATTCAATCCCCGATTAAAGAGCTGCCGCCTCTTCTCAGATGACATCCAGGATGAGGCAAAGCCATCATAGCGCGTTCCCGCCCTTCAGCCGATAGGCGGTCCGGTCCCATCTCCCACATTCACCGTGAGAAGAGGACTGGGCTGAGAGTGCCTGATACACTGCAGCAGCGTAAACGCATTGGGATATAAGGACAATCTGGAGGCGCGGCCTCAAGGCAGGTGCGTTCCTGCGCCCGCACCCGTCACGCGATTGTTAGCGCAAATCGTATGGCGGCCGCTCCCGCATGCGCCGGCGCCCACTGTCGCAGGCCCTTGCGAGATACGGATATCGCTTCACTCTGGATTCTACTTGAGCGGGAATTGCACCTCGGCCGGGCCCTTTGCCATCAGCCTGCCTTCCTGGTTCTTCATTTCCACGTCGACCGTGACGATTCCATAGCCGCTGGCGGCGTCGGCCTCTTTCTTGATCACCTTGCCGGTCAGATAGGTAACGTCGCCGGTCAATGCCGGCCCGATATAGCGCGCGTTGCAATGGGTAATGAAGCCAAGTTCTCCCGCCCAGTTGTTAAGGTAATCCAACACCCAGGCGCCCATCGTGCGGCCATAGCCGTATCCACGCGGCATCCCGATGAGCCGCGCGTAAGGGGTGAACACGTGCCCGCGCGACGGCCCATAGTAGAGTCCGTCGCCGTAGGTCGGATCCATCGCGGCTTTCTGCTCGTCGCGCGACATCTCGGGCAGCCAGCCCGCGGTCAGCGTCGATGACGGAAGAGGATCGTTGTAGGCGGCGCCCCACACGTTCGAGGGATTGGCGCGGTACTCGGTGGTGAAGCTCTGGATGGTATGCGGGCCGATTGGGCGCAGCGGCAAGTCCTCGCTATCGGCCACGTCGTTGAACGTTTTTCTCACGTGGCCGTGGAAGGTCTGAAAGTAGGCGAACTTCTCGCGCTCGACCTTCTCCAATTCCTCTGGAGCCCATTGCGGCTCCTCTTCCTGGTCGGCAAATGAACGCAGGATGCGGGCATTGGAGGCGAGGTAACGGATCGAGGTCGACCGTTGCTTGGCCACGACCTGGCCGCGCTGATTCTTGTAGGTGGTGTCTCCGCGCGAGAACATCGTCGGTCCGGCGAATTTGGTATGGGTCACCCGATAGTCAAACAGCGCGCGTTCGCAATGGAACTTGTCGCCCGGATAGATCCGCGGGCCGTTAAACCACCACTCATCGCCGCCAAATAGCATGTGCGAGCCCGGAACGATGCCCTGGATCGCGGGCTGGGCCCCGTGTCCGTCGCCGCAGGCCACGCAAAACGACTGCGGTGCCACAATCGTTCCGAACAGGCTGTGGGCCGCGAATTCTTCGTCGAAGAACAGGCGGTTTGGGTTCTGCATCGCCTGCGCCCAACGGCGGATGTCATTGGCGGTGATCGGGTCCCGGAGTTGCGGCCCGCCGACTGCGACGCCGATCCATCGATCGACGTCTGAGGTGTCCATCGGTTCGAGATCCGGCATCTTTTTGTCGGCCATCTCAATTCCTCCTGACGGCAACGGTGATGATCTCCCTTTAGGCCGGATAAGCGCCCGAAAGCAATAACGCGCTGTTCAGAGGCCGAGGCCTGCCGTGGCGTGGCGATTGCGGGTTGGCGTTGACGGCATGCAATTGCTAGGTTTCGCGAGATTGGCGTTTAACACCGCAAGCCGGTGTGCGCCGTCGTTAAGGCTCGGAGGCCAGAATGCTCACCGGGATAAAGGTAGTCGAGTGTGGTCAAGGCGTAGCTGCCGCTTTCGCCGCCAAACTGTTCGGCCTGCTGGGCGCGGAAGTAATCAAGGTCGAGCCGCCGCAAGGCGACGCGGTCCGTTTTCGCGGTCCGTTTCGAGGCGGAGTCCAGGACCCCGAACGCAGCGGCATGTTCATTTATCTCAATGCCGGCAAGCTGGGCGTGACGCTCGATCTGACCGCTCCCGCGCGATCGCCAGCGATTGCATCAGTTGCTGGACCGCGCCGATGTCCTGATGCATGACGTGCTGCCGGTTGACCGGGCGGAGTTTGGCCTGGAAAGCCCGGCGCTGTGCGCGGCGCATCCGCAATTGGTGGTCACCACGATCTCACCCTTTGGCGATTACGGACCGCGCGCGCACTATCGCGGCTACGAGCTGAACGCGTTCCATTCCAGCGGAATGGCGTCATTGGTCCCGCTCGGTTCGCCGTTTCCGGAATTGCCGCCGCTTAAGATTTTCAGCAATCAGGCCGAATTGATGGGCGGCCTGCACGCCGCGATGGTCGCGGCGGCGGCGTGCTGGAATCGGCCAAGACCGGCGCCGGTCAGGCCGTCGACATCTCGATGCAGGAATGCCTGGCCGCGATGCTCGAGCTCAGCCTGCTCTATTACACCTACGGCGGGACGGTCACCTCGCGCACCAACACCGCCTATTCCAACACCATCGAATGTGCCGACGGCAGCGCGCTAATCACCTTGTTGGACGAGGCGCAATGGCAGCGGCTGGTCGCGCTGATGGGCAATCCGGACTGGGCGCATTCGGAGCCGTTCTCGACGCGGGTCAACCGCGGGATCAACGCCGACGCTTTGCGCGCCCTGATGAGCGATTTGTGGGGTCAGTGGAAGGTTGCCGACCTGTGCAAGGCGGTGCAGGACGAGCGCATTCCGATTTCGCCGCTTAACAAGGCCGAAGATGTCTTCAACGATCCGCATCTGCGCGAGCGCGGAATCTTCGTTCGCTTTCCCACCGGGGACGAAGCGACCCTGGGGTGCTAGCGCCGGGAATGCCGTTCAAGCCCAGCAATTTCACCACCTTCAAGCCGGCTCGCGCGCCGCGCCTCGGCGAACACAACCGCGCCGTGTTCGAGAGCGATCCGACGGCGGCCCGCCGGCCCGCTGCGCAAATCCCCGCCAGCCCGAACTCCATCGCCGCGCCGCCGCTGGCCGGTATCCGCGTGCTGGACTTCACCTGGGTATGGGCGGGACCGTACTGTACCCTGCAACTCGCCCATCTCGGTGCCGACGTAATGCGCGTGGAAACCGCCAAGCGCCCGGGTATCAATCGACTCATTCCCCCGTATGCCGACGGAAAGGCGGGTATCAACCGCGCCGGAAGCTTTAACCAGTGGAACCAGGGCAAGCGCAGTCTCCAGCTCGATCTGGCCAATCCGCGGGCGGTCGAACTGTGTCACCAGTTGGTGGCTCATTGCGACGTGGTGGTGGAGAACTTTGCGCCCGGGAGTAATCACGCGCATGGGGCTGGGGTACGAGTCGCTGCGCAAGGTCAAACCCGATCTGGTGATGCTGTCGGTTTCAGGTTACGGCCAGTACGGTCCGTATCGTAACTACGTCAGCCTCGGGCAGCAGACCGCGGCGCGCGCCGGGATGTTCTGGATCACCGGCTACCCCAACGACGCACCGCGCCAGATCGGCATTTCCTATGCGGATCCGGTGGCCGGGGTGTTCGGCGCGTTCGGGATAATCGCCGCCCTCTTGAATCGCAATCGCACCGGCCAGGGACAATACATCGATTTGTCGATGTGGGAGACGCTCGAGATGATGCTGGCCGAGTCGATGATCGAATACGAGATGACCGGGAAGCAGCCCGAGCGGCTCGGTAATCACGACAACTGGATCGCGCCGCATGAAGCCTACAAGGCCTTGGGCGACGCGGATAAGTGGGTCACGATCGCGGTGCCCAACCAGGAGCAATGGCAACGGCTGTGTAAAGCGCTGGGCCAGCCGGCGCTGGCGGAGGATCCACGATTTCGCACGGCAGAACTGCGCAAGCGCAACGAAGCGGCGCTCGATGGAATCATCAGCGAATGGACCCGCACGCGCGATCGCTGGGAAATTACCGAAACTCTGCAACGCGCCGGAGTCGCAGCATTTCCGAACCTCAACAATCAGGATGTGGCCACCGATTCCCATCTGCTCGCGCGCGGCTTCCTGGTTGAGCTCGAGCATCCGGAGACCGGCCCGCGCCGTCATGCCGGCATTCCCTGGACCATGTCGGGAACGCCCTGCCACGTCCGTGCCGCCGCGCCACAGCTCGGCGCCGATACCGATTCGATACTGAGCACCCTGCTGGGCTTATCAAAAGAACAAATCGAACAACTCCGGGCTGACGGCGTGATCAACTAACAGTTACGAAACTTGGCTGGGGGAGGTGACTGTCGATGGAGTTCGAGTTGCTCAGGATGTATGCGTTTACCGCGATCGTGCTCGCGCTCAAGATGGCGTCGATCGCGATTGTGCAGGGTCGCGCTCGCACCGGCGAGGGAGCTTTTTTAAATCCCGAAGATGCCGCGACGTTCGGCGGCTTGGCGGTCGCTCAGGAGCCGGAGATGGTCCAGCGCGCCTCGCGGGCGTGGCGCAATGATCTGGAGAATATCCCGATATTCCTGATTCTGGCCTGGATCTACGTGGCCGCCGGACTCTCAGCTACCGCCTTTTCGATCTACTGCATCGTATTCATGGTGGCGCGAATCATCCATACCATCTGCTACATCAAGGCAATCCAGCCCTGGCGCACGGCGGCCTTCATGGCCGGCGCTATCGCGATGCTCGCGCTGATTATCCATCTCTTTATCGGGGTGGTACTCGCCTGACGCGGACCGCACGCGCCATAAACACTTCGTGGTCCGCGTCAGGCTCCGGCTTTGATCGGAGCCTATTTGGGGCGCTCGTCGACCGGTAAGATGTGGTGCTCCTGAACCCACATTCCCGACATGATGCTGACAAATTTATCCACGTCCGGACCGGACTCGTTGATGAAAACGTCGGAGGTCATCGCCTTTTCCGCGGCTTGGGCGTCGTCGAAGTAGAGATGGGCCACGCCGTCCCATCGCGGCTCCGCCCATTCGTATGCTTCGTCGACCGCATGCGACTGCACGTAGCGGCGCAGTCCGGGCAGTTTGAGCGCCAGCGGCGCGTGAACTTCTTTCCAGTAGCGTTTGAAATCGGCCCGCAGCAGGGTAGGCTTACGCTTCACCAGGAATACGCCCTTGATCATGCCGCGTTTCTTTTCGCCGTCCAGGATTATGTCATCGAGCGTAGTCAGGATGTCGACACGGCGATGGTCGATAAACTCGGCCTCATCCTTGATTGCCAAGTCATGCGTTACGTGGCGGCGCTGTTCGAGCATCCCTTCGAGGGTGTCGTACCAGGCCTCAGTCACGCCGTCGAAGGGGGCGTCGCCTCGGGGAACAGCGACTCGATGACCCTGGATATAGCGGCGCAGATTAAGAATCGGCGTCGGGCTGGCCTTTACATGGCGCCGTCGCCAGTAGGTGTAGAACTCCTCCAAGGTCATATGAGGTTGCTTGCACAGAAAGTAATGATGGTGAACCATTGAACCGTTCCTTGTTAGAGGTCTCGGCGCCGGCATTTACCGGACGCGCGAAAGATCAGCCCGACGGAGCGAACTTAGAAACCGCCCCGCTTGGATGCTTTCGCATTACCGTTAAGCTTTGGCAAGTCCCTTATCATCGAGGAACGTTAGACAAGTCATCGTTGAACCTTCTTGGCGGACTTCTCCGGCACGAAGCTAATACGAAGGTGCGTACGGGTGGCTCTGGCGAAACGTTCCAGGGTGCGGGTGGACGGCTTGACCCGGCCGCTTTCGAGGCGGGCAACCACGGCTTGAGTTGTGCCCATCGCCGCTGCCACCTGCTCCTGCGTCATGTCCGCTTCGCTACGGGCCCTAATCAAGGCGCCTGCCAGCGCAAATTCATCCTCCAGTGCATCGTAGGCGGCGCGGAATTCAGGATCCTTCATCCATTCCTCGGCCGCTTCCTCAACCGAAATATATTTGCGGGTCATTGCACCTCCTTTGCCCTCTTTAGAGCCAGGTCGATTTCACGGCGCGGTGTTCTCTGCGTTTTCTTGGAGAACACCCGGACCACCACGACCCGACGGCCGGACGCCGTGACATAGGCGACCCGGGCGATGCCGTCTACGCCCTTCATGCGCATTTCCCAAAGCGATCCCTCCAGATGCTTCACACAGGGCTCTCGCACATTGTGCAGCCCCTCGGATGCGATGAGTCGTGAGATGCGCAAGAAACTAGCCCGAATGTCCTTCGGCAGTATCTCCAACTCGGCTCCGACTCTCTCGTCGAGAAACTCGACTGTCCAACTCTTCAAACAGAATATACCATTTTTGCAATAGACCTCAACAAGCTCGGATCTGCTGGTGAGGCCAGGTTCGTGGATCTTCCAGGCGCGGGACGGGGCGCTTTGTCGGGGCATCGCGTTTCGTGCTACGCGTGACCCAGACACTCAAGGGAGAGCACAGCCAAATGGCGGATCTTTTCTCGTTGAAAGGCAAGGTCGCGCTGGTTACAGGTGCGAGCAAGGAAATGGGCCAGGAGGTGGCACACGCCTTGGCCGAGTATGGCGCCGATGTGGCGGTTACGGCGCGCAACGCCGCCAACTCGAGGAGGCTGCCGCGCGCATCAGGCAAACCGGCCGCAAGGCGCTTGTGATTGCCGCCGACCTGACCAACATTCCCAAGCTACCGTCGATTGTCAGTCGCACGGTCGATGCTTTGGGCGGCCTGGACATCCTGGTCAACGTGGCCGGAGGTGGGCCCTATTCCAATTACGGCTGGGCCCTGCGCATGACCGAAGAGATGTGGGACGACATGTTCCTCCTCAATCTCAAGGCTCCGATGTTCCTGTGTCAGGCGGCGGCTAACGTGATGAAGGATCACGGCGGCGGCTCGATCGTCAATATCTCCTCGGGCGCCGGCAGCGGTGCCTCGCCGCGGATGAGCAATTACGGCGCCGCCAAGGCCGGACTGGACAACCTTTCCGCCACTTTGGCCGCGGAATGGGCGCGATTCGGAATCCGCGTCAACGTCATCATCTCCGGGCTGGTCGATACCACCAACGCCAGAACGTCGACTTTTCCGACTCCCGAGCGCGAGGCGTATTTCATCAAGCAAATGCCGCTGGGGCGAATCGGTAAGCCGATCGATATCGCCGCGGCGGTTCTTTACTTGGTCGGGCAAGGAGGCGAATGGGTCACGGGAACGAAAATCGTGGTCAACGGAGGTGTCGGGGGACTGCGCCCGTTCGGCTAAACCTTTTGCGACCTGCATTTTGAACCGTGGCCGGCGCGGGCCGGATGATTCGCGGTCCACGAACATGGATCGGAGGCATAGGGATGTTGTTTCTCCACGAGCTGCACAAAGTCATCGGCATCAAGATTTTCGAGTTCGAAGATTCCTATCGCACCGGATGGATGCAGGCGCTGGCAAAGGGCGATGATGCGCGGCTGCTTTGGTACACGAGCCAGGCCATGGGTACGGGAGCCTCTTACAATGTCATCACCATTACCGCGATCAAGGACGGGTCCGCCTGGGAGCGCCTGGCGCTGCGGATTCAAAACGGCGATTTCCAAGGCTGGATGCGACAGCTTGATATGCTGCGTCACGATGTGACCGGCAAGATTCTGCTCCCGCTTTCCTGGTCACCGTTAAAGGAACTGAATCTGCGCGAGGTCCCCGACGGCAGCGCGGAACACGAGCCCACTTTGTTCATGGAAGACACTGGATGGCCGCACGTGGCGCTTGACGACTATATCAAGGGGCTCGAAGAACTCTATTATCCGATGATACACAACGCTTCACGCCAGCATCGCGTTTTGGATCTCAGGCGATGTTCCAGGTGGCGCACGGAACTCATCAGCGGCGCGAAGTCATATTCTGGCAGAAGGTCGCCACGCCCGAAGCGCTGATGCGCCTGATCCAGACTCCGCTGCGTCCCCAGGACCAGAACCCAGGCACGTACATGTTCGACGCGCTCAAGCTGCGCGACCAGTGGCAGAGCAAACTTCTGCGCACCAGCAAATGGTCGCCGCTTTACTAAGCCCAAAGCGCAGATAACGAGATGGGGGTCAGAGCTAGCCCCTGGGCTCTCAAGCGCGGTATGGTCTGAGTCGAGTTCACACACCGTACTGGGGGCGCGAAATGAAGCTGGAAGAATTCGACCTTACCGACGCTGATTTTTTTCTCGATGGCGACCCGCATCAGGCCTGGACCGTGATGCGGGCCGAAGATCCCGTGCATTGGGATGAAAAACGCCCCGGCCGCGGATACTGGTCGGTGACCAAATACGACGACGCCCGCTTGATCTATCTGGACGCCGAAACCTTCAGCAATGAGCACGGCCAGATCCTTACCTTCAACGACGACGACTACCTCGGCAACCGCCGGATGATGCTGCTGCTCGACCCGCCGCGTCACACCCAGATGCGTTTGCTGATCAGCAAGCGCTTCACGCCGCGTGCGGTCGCGCCGGAAGAGGCCCATGTGCGGGAGATTGCGGCCAAGGTAGTTGACGCCGTGGTGTCCAGGGGCGAATGCGACTTCGTGACCGACGTCGCCGCCCGGATCCCAACCGCAATCATCTGCGAGATGATGGGTGTGCCGCGCGCGGACCACGACATGATGTTCGAGCTGGGCAGCATGGCGATCGGCGCCAACGACCCCGAGTACCAGGTCAACGGCGATCGGCATCAGACCGGCGACGCCGCCCAGCAGGGGATGTTCAACTACTTTGTGAAGACTCTCGAGCAGCGGCGGCGCGACCCGGGCCCCGACTTGATAAGCGCGCTGGTCCACGGCGAAATCGAGCGCCAGAAACTCACCGATATGGAGGTATTGTTCAACTGTTTTCTGCTGATGCTGGGCGGGCAGGAAACCACGCGCAATACGCTCTCAGGCGGGATGCTCGCGCTGATGGAGAATCCCGACCAGTGGGAGCGGGTGGATCGAGCGGACAGCACCCTGAAGCGCACCACGGTGGAGGAGTTTTTGCGCTGGACCTCGCCGATCACGCACGTTATGCGCACGGCGATGCTCGATACTGAAATTCGCGGGCGCAAAATCAAGGCCGGGGATAAGGTCGTGATCTGGAACGCGTCGGTGAATCGCGACGAGCAGGTGTTCCCCGATCCGTTCAAATTCGACGTCGGGCGCTGGCCCAATGAGCATGTCGCCTTCGGCTACGGCGAGCACTTCTGCCTCGGGTCGCATCTGGCTCGGTTGGAACTGCGGGTGATGATCGAAGAGGTGACCCGCCGCATGCGCGACATGAAGCTGACGGCTCCGGTCCAGCGTCTGCGCTCCAACTCCCACGCGGGCATCAAGCATATGCCGGTGCGCTTCACCCCGTCGGACCCGGCGCGCGCCATTGGCCGAGCCTAGTGTAGCGTCCCATTAATAAAGTTACAGAGGCGCTTGAGCTTTGCAAGGATTGAATCGGCGGTGGCGGTCCACACGAACGGACGACGATGGAGATTGTAATTAGCGACATAGGCGTCGATTTTCTGTATCAGTTCGCCGACGCTGCGAAAGGAGCCGCGCCGAATTGCCTGCTGGGTGATGAGCCCGAACCAGCGCTCCACTTGGTTGAGCCAACTTGCGTAAGTGGGGGTGTAGTGGAGGTGATAGCGGGGGTGGCGGGCGAGCCAGGCCTTGACCTTGGCATGCTTGTGGGTGCCGTAGTTGTCGGCGATCAGATGGACCTCGAGTCCGGCCGGGACGTTGCGGTCGAGGTGATTAAGAAAGGCAATAAATTCCTGGTGGCGATGGCGCGGTTTGCACATGGTCACCACTTTGCCGTCGAGCACGTCGAGCGCCGCGAACAGGGTGGTGGTGCCGTGACGAAAATAATCATGGGTTACGCCCTCGACATAACCCAGACCCAGCGGCAGCAGCGGTTGGGTCCGCTCCAGCGCTTGCACTTGGCTCTTTTCGTCGACACACAGCACCAGCGCCTTGTCCGGCGGATTGAGGTAAAGGCCCACGATGTCGCGTACCTTCTCCACAAAAAATGGGTCGGTAGAGAGCTTAAAGCTCCTGCTGCGATGGGGTTGTACGCCGAACAGTGCGAAATACCGTGCCACCGCGCTCTTGGAGATGCCGGTGGTGACGGCGGCCGTGCGCACACTCCAGTGCGTGGCGTGCTCGGGCTTGCTCTCCACTACCAGCTTAATCAACTCCGCCACCTTTTCGTCATCGTGTGTGCGAGGTCGGCCCGGCCGCAATTCGTCATGCGGCCCCGCCAGCCCGCGGTCCTGATAGCGTCGGCGCCAATGGCTAACCGCCGGTGCGCTGACTCCACAGCGCCGCGCCACTTCCCGATTGGACTGTCCGTCCCCCGACAGCAATATGATGCGCGCGCGCCGCACCAGCGAACGCGGCATGCTGCGCGAGCGCACCATCGCCTGCAGTTGCAAGCGGTCAGCTTCGTCGATCGTCAAGGCCTTGTTCGGTCTACCCATCCGCGCCACCTCGCCTGCTATTGTAGCAGACGCCGTAGCTCGTGTAATTTTATTAATGGGACACTACACTAGCCGGCTGTGGAAAAAGCAGTTCAATAGGCGTTGGCAAATTCCCTGATTCCAACGTAATTGGTCAGTTCGCGTCATTCTCAACGCGTGAAATGCGACGGTATCAACAGCGGCGCCAGCCGGATCCTTCATGAACGAGGGTGAACAGCTCCGGATGCAAAATCTCCGCGAGGATCTCGGCTGATTCCACCAGACGTGGGCCGGGGCGGTTGAAGTATTGATTGCCGTCGCCAATGAAGACGCGGCCATTCCTGACCGCGGACAGCTTTGGCCAGGCGGCATTGCGGGTTAACGCGGGAAGCTCTTCAAGCGAGCGATCGATGCCGAATCCGCACGGGGAGACGAAGATTACGTCGGGGTCGGCAGCGGCGAGCTGATCGAATTCCAGCCACGGCGAATGTCGTCCGGCCTCACCGAACAGATTTTCTCCGCCCGCGATTTCGATCAGCTCCGGCATCCAGTTCCCGCCCGACATCAGGGGGTCGATCCATTCGATAGTCACGATTGTGGGACGCGAAGCGGCAGCGGCGGCACGCGCAGCGATGCCCTTGATCCGCTGTTTCATCGCGGTGACTACCTGTACACCCGCGGGCTCGGCGCCCAGAACCCCCGCTGCCCGCGCGATATCGGCATACACCCCGTCCAGCGAAGTTGCGGTGAGCGAAACGATCACGGGTCTGCCAACGCCCATCCATTGGCCGAGTGCTTCCTCGAGGTCGCGCTCGCTGACCGCGCAGACTTCGCATTGCGACTGGGTCACGATCGCGTCGGGCCGCAACGCCATCAGCTGGTCGGCGTCGACCCGGTAAACCGACAGGGCGTTTTGCACGATCGATTTGACTCGCTGGTCCACCTCGGCGCTGGCGCCTTCGGGATTGAAGCGCGGCGCCGTGAGCGCCGGCAGATTTGTGATTTCCGCGGGATAGTCGCATTCATGGGAGCGTCCGACCAGGTTGCCGGCCAGTCCCAATGCGCAAACGATCTCGGTGGCGCTTGGCAGTAGCGAAATGATTCGCATGGACTTCATGTTTGCTTTGGCGCTAACTCTAACAGATGAAGGCCGGTCCGGCACAGGACTGGAGCTGTGCCGTCGGCGGAATCAGTCCTCCGATCAACCATTGCGTTGGTCTGCGGACCTGCCGAGGTGAGTTATGGACGCGGAAACTGTGGAATTTCTCAACACCCTGGGCGAGGCGGAGCGCGCCGGCGGGCGCGTCCTGCATGCGTTGGAGCAAGAGGCCAACTCGCTCGAACTCAAGGAATTGCTGCGCAAGACCGCCCATGACGAGGGCTATTACGCCGGTCAGATCGGAGCACACATCCGGCGGTTGGGAGCGGAACCGTCGACCCGGACCGGCGATTTCGTCGAAAAGGTGGCTGCGCTGAAAGATCTGAAGAGCAAAATCGAACTGCTCAACCGCGGCCAGCGCTGGGTAATCCGCAAAATCGAGGAGCGCGTTGCCCAGCTTGAGCGACGCTCATCTCAAGGCGTTTTTGGTGGTGATGGCCAAGGGCCATCAGGTCAATATCCAGGCGGTCGACGACGCCATGACGGCCGGCCTGCTTTGATTTGTCGCCGCGCCATGGCGGCAACCTGCCCCTTTGGACCAGGTTTTGCTCTTGCCTTTCCACTAGTTGCAATGATGCGGACGGTCCGCGGCGTCGCCACGACGCGGAAGCTGTCGCGTGATGAAAGGCGGCGCGAGAAAATGGCCCGGTCCTGGCATGCATCAGCGATCAACGAAATTGCGCAAGACTCGGCAGCGATCTGACGCGGGGGCTTTCCGCGCAGGATGCGGCGGCGCGCCTGCAGCGTGAGGGTTCCAACGAGATTCGCAAGGCCGAGGGCGATTCGGCGCTGACAATGTTTGTGCGCCAGTTCGCGAACGTGGTCATCTGGGTGCTGATTGTTGCCGCCGTGGTGTCGGTCGCTTTAGGTGAGCGTCTGGACGGTATCGCCATCATCACTATCGTGGTGCTCAACGCGATTGTCGGCTTTGTCCAGGAATACCGCGCCGAGCAAGCGGTGGCGTCGCTGGCCAAAATGACCGCGCCGCGCGCCCGCGTGACCCGCGACGGGCAAAGCCAAATCATTGCCGCGGCCGAGGTCGTGCGGGGCGACCTGCTGGTGCTGGCCGAGGGCGACCTGGTGGCCGCTGACGCGCGGCTGTGCGAAGCCGCGATGATGCGCGTCAGCGAGGCGCCGCTGACCGGCGAGTCCGAGCCGGTGGAGAAAGCGGCCGGCGAGTATCCGGCCGAAACTCCGTTGGCCGACCGCAAGAACATGGTGTTCCTCGGCACCAGCGTGGTGGGCGGCAGCGGATTGGCGCTGGTGGTTGCCACCGGCATGGATACCGAGGTCGGCCATATCGCAACTCTGATCGAGACCGCCTCGTCGGGCGAAACGCCGCTGCAGCGCAAGCTCGACAGCCTGGGATTGCGGCTATTGTGGGCCTGCCTGGCGATCGTGCTGATCGTCTTCGTGCTGGGGCTGATACGCAAGGCTCCGGTCCTGGAGCTGTTTTTGGGCGCCGTCAGCCTGGCGGTCGCCGCGATTCCTGAAGGCTTGCCAGCCGTGGTCACGATCGCATTGGCGCTGGGCGTGCGCAAAATGGTGCGCCGCAAGGCGCTGGTGCGCCGGTTGCCGGCGGTTGAAACGCTGGGCAGCGTGCAGGTCATATGCACCGATAAAACCGGCACGCTCACCGTGGGCCAGATGACGGTGCGCCGGCTGGTTACAGCCGCGAACATTTTCAATGTCACCGGCGAAGGCTATTCGACCCATGGCGTTATCCTGGCTGACGAGCTTGAAGCCGACGCCGCAAAGGATCCCTTGCTCACCGACCTGCTGACCGCCGCGGTGGCCTGCAACGATGCTCAAATCATGGTCCGCGACGGTAATACCTCGATTGCCGGCGATCCTACCGAGGCGGCATTGCTGGTTGCCGCCGCCAAGGGCGGCGTGACGCGCGAGAAGTTGGATCAGGAGGCGCCGCGCCTGGGCAGCGTCCCGTTCAGTTCGGATCGCAAACGCATGACGGTCATTCGTCGATATCGCGGGAATCCGTGGGCGTTCATGAAGGGCGCGCCGGAAATCGTTATCGAATGTTGTTCGAAGATCAGAACTCAAGATGGCGACGTGGAGATGTCGGCAGCCGACCGCGCCCGGATGCTCGAGGCCTGCGCGCTGATGGCTAATGACGCCCAACGTGTCCTGGCGCTGGCGCATCGCCTCCTGGATGTGGATCACATCGACTTCGATGATCTCGGCGACAGCGCTCAGATCGAGCGCGACCTGACCCTGGTCGGTCTGGCCGGGATGCAGGATCCGCCGCGGGCGGAAGCGCGCGAGGCAATCGAACGCTGCAAGCTGGCCGGCATCAAAACCGTCATGATCACCGGGGACCATCGCGCGACCGCCAGCGCGATCGGCCGCGAGTTGGGAATCATCGGGCGCGGCGGCGAGGTGCTCGACGGCCGCGACCTCGAGCGCATGACCGACAACGAGTTGGCCGGAACTGTCGAGCGAGTGAGCGTTTACGCGCGGGTGACGGCCGAGCACAAGTTGCGCATCGTGCGCGCCTGGAAGGCGATCGGCAAGGTAGTCGCGATGACCGGTGACGGAGTAAATGACGCACCGGCGCTCAAGGAGGCGGCGATCGGGGTTGCCATGGGGATCGCCGGCACCGAGGTCACCAAGCAGGCCGCCGACATCATCATCACCGACGACAACTTCGCTTCGATTGTGGCTGCCGTCGAGGAAGGCCGCGGCATTTACGACAACATCGTCAAAACGCTCAGCTATCTGATGGGCGGGAACGCCGGCGAGCTGACCGTGATGCTGGTCGCGGGGCTGATTGGATGGCCGCTGCCACTGTTGCCGATTCAATTGTTATGGATCAACCTGGTCACCGACGGACTGCCGGCGCTGGCCCTGGCGACTGACCCAATCGAGCCCGACGTGCTCGCGCGGCCCCCGCGCGATCCGCAATCCGAGATAATCAATCGCGCATTCTTTGCCCGGCTGGCACTGACCGGCGCGCTTACCGCCGCCGCCGCGCTGAGCTGCTTTTGCGTGGGAGTTCTACCTTCACAAGGACGTGGCCAACGCGCGTAACGCCGCGTTTTCAACACTGGTAGTGGCCGAATTGCTGCGTTCCTTCGGCGCCCGCAGCAATGTCCGGACGGTGTGGGAGGTGGGTCTGTTTTCCAACCTGCGCCTGGTCCTGGTAGTGGCCGTAAGCTTCATCCTGCAGTTCGCCATTTATCGATTTGCGCTGCTGGAAATGTTGTTCGCGACCGGGCCGGTATCGTTGGCGCGCGAAGGCGGCTGGTTTGTGCTCGGAATGATTCCGCTCGGCGTGCTCGAGACCATAAAGATTATTTCGCGCCGCCGCCAAGCCGTTTGAAAGCTCGATGATCGCGTTTTGGCTCGACCGGTCCAAAATTGCCAGCGCGCTTGCCAAAACTTCAGTAGCGGCGGGCTGCGGTGCCGGTTCCTTTGAGGCAGCTTGCCGCGCGGCGAATGTCTGGATATATATCTGGTTATAGTGATGGAGGGCAGGCATGGGCAATACCTCTCAGAAGCGTGCGCTGCAGAATTATCGGCGTCGCCTCAATGCACGTGGGATGGCCCGCTTTGAAGTTCTCGGGCTGAATACCGATCGAGAATTAATCCACTCGCTCGCTAAGCGTCTCGCTCAAAGCGACCCAGAGGCGGCGTTAATTCGGGCCACCATAAACCGGACTATTTCCGGGAAACCTCCCAGGAAGGGCGGCATCCTGAAAGCCTTGCGCCGTTCGCCGCTCGTGGGCGCCGGCCTCGAGCTGAAGCGCTCTCGTGAAGCCGGTCGCAAGGTTGAACTGTGACCCGCTACCTCCTCGATACGAACATCATCAGCAATATCACTAAACCGGATGCCATCCGAGGCACTCATTGCCTAGATGGCCGATCAGGCCGACGAGGACCTGTTTATCTCGTCGCTGACCGTTGCTGAGATCCGGCGCGGTCTGCTGGAAAAACAGGCCGGAAAGAAGCGTACCCAATTGAAGAGCTGGTTCTCAGGCCCTGAGGGGCCGCAAGCGCTGTTCGCCGGCCGCCTTATCCCCTTTGACGAGCGCGCCGGCCTCATCTGGGCACGGCTGATGGCCGAGGGAACAACGAGGGGGAGGCCGCGGAGCGCTCTCGACATGATTATCGCCGCGGTCGCTGAAGCAAACGACTGCATCCTGGTCACCGGCAACGAAAGGGACTTTGCCGGGCTCAAGATCGTCAATCCCATGCGGACGGCCACCTGATCAACTGCCTGAAGGGGAAATATATGCCAAATAACGCCGACGTCCAGCCGGGTTTGCCGAGGCGCAGATCTATGCTATCAGCAAGGTTCAAGGAAATCTGGCACTTGCGGCAAGTCTTTTTCGAGGACCGGGACTTAGCGTCCCGGCCTTATGTATGTCGATGGTTAGTACCTATCCAAACTGTCAGCTTGCCTACGTCCTAGCTTCTATTACTCTCCGCTTAATCCTGGTCCGCTTCCCAATCCTCCTCTCCTTTTCTCTCTTCCTCTTCCATCTTTTCGCCCGTTTCGCGGGGGATTGCCGAGACATTTCCTGCGCCAATTCGGTGAGAGTTTCGCTATTCCATGTAAGATGATCCCGTTCCTGTTTACCGGCTTCGCGGACGGCCGCGGTGATGACCGCCTTGAGCTCCCGATCCTTGATCAGCTTGACCGTGTCGGACAGCATCTCCCAGTCCCAATGGTCCTTGGTCTCGGCCAGCACCAGGTTTTCGATGTTATTTAAATCGGCCAGTTCTTCCGGAACCTCCACCGATAAAAGCCCCTGCGCCTTGGCTTGCGCCGCCTCCGCACCGGGGCTCATGTCGTCAGGATCGCCTCCAGCCGCGTCGACCATCTCTTCGCACAACTCCACATGACGCATGGTCTCTTCAAGGAACTCTTCGAGCCGATCGCGCAAATCCTCATGTGAGAGTTCGCTTAGCGCCTTTTCGTAGAGTTTAACGCCGCCGCGTTCCACGGCGAGCATCTCGGACAGGAAATCTTTGAGCCATTCGGCGTTAGGCTCGGAGCCAGCCGCGCGGCTGCCACTCATGCCATCGCGGGCGCTGCGCGATTTGTTGCTCGGCACGGGCGCCGTTTTTGGCGCTCCCGCCCTTGGTGCGACGCGGTGTGGATTTTGCTCGCTGCTTTTTTCATGATTCGCTAGCTCCTTAATAGATTAGTGAAACAATAATGAAATTGGCAAGATCGGCGCCCGAATGCCGCGCATCGAACTGATTCGGAAATGTTTGTGGAAGAGGCAACGCCAGCCGCCTTGCCCTCAAAAACAGTATACAGGTTCCCAGACTGAGAACCGCATTTTTTTCTTAACGACTTGTTGGAACGCGGAATCTTCGCCGAAGTCTCGCCGATAAGCGAAGTCACGGCGAGTAAAAGACTGAAGGTGAAGGTACTGCCAGAAGATGGGGCTGCGCGGCGTCAACACTATACGATCTCTCCCGCCCTAAGCGAACCGAGGTGTGGAGATCTTACCGATTACCCAACACCGGAACTAATAATATCTGCGGGTTTGCCATTCCAGAGCAGATTTCCTCATAGTTTGCGGCCTATATTTCCCACATATCGAACTCCGATTCCGCGGGCACAGCGATTGCTGCATTGCATTCTGAACGTGGCGCTCAAGACGAAAAATATCTGTCGTAAATGAAAAGCAGGAGGATAGAAAAAATGGGATACGGAATAGCATGGCTATTGGGAGTGCCCATTTCGGTTCTCGTGGTGTGGTTCGTGATCACCCGCGTTCTTTAACCATCAAGGTCTTGTGGGAGGAAAACCATTGAAACGATCTATGTTAGGATTTGTTACGGGGCTGGCCTTGTTGGGCGTTCTGTTCGATCGCCTCGGCGCAGAGTGCAGCTCCGGGACCGGACAACTCCGGGGTTAATGTTCGCGATCGGAATCCCGCGGCAGTTACCGCTGACCAGCAATCCAATTCCAAGTCCGATGTGGAGCTGACGCGACGAGATCCGCCGAGCCATTATGAGGGACCATTCCCTCTCGATGACGGCACATAACGTGAAGATTATCAGCGACAATGGCGCCGTCACGCTGCGCGGTCCGGTCGATAGCGAACAGGAAAAGACCACGATCGAAAAGAAGGCCGAAGCCATCGCCGGCGCGGACAAGGTCGACAATCAGCTCGAAGTTAAAAACTAGCAATAATGGAGAAGACTTACGTGGAAAAAGCAGTATTCGGAATAGCGAAAAATGAGCCGCAGGCAGTCGGAATTGCTGACGCACTAAAGGCTGCCGGCTTTTCAAACAATGATATTTCCGTGCTCTTTCCCGACAAGAGCGGAACCCGGGATTTCGCCCATGAGCAGCATACCAAGGCACCCGAGGGCGCCGCTGCCGGAGCGGGAACGGGCGTGGTGCTCGGCGGCGCCTTCGGCTGGCTCGTCGGCATCGGCGCACTCGCGATTCCCGGAGTGGGCCCGTTCATCGCGGCCGGCCCGATTATGGCCGCCCTTGCCGGGGCCGGGGTGGGAGCCGCCGCCGGCGGAATAACAGGCGCATTGGTCGGAATGGGCATTCCCGAGTACGAGGCCAAACGCTATGAGGGGAAGGTCAAGGACGGTAACATCCTGATGTCCGTTCACACCCGAGACGGAGAAGAGCGGGACCGCGCCAAGCAGATTTTCAAGGACGCCGGGGCCGAGGACATCTCTTATACTGGCGAGTCCGCTGCTGCGGATCGGGATGAGACCTATGCCGCGGATCGAAGAGTCGGCGCCGGAGATGCCGATTCGCACGTATGCTCCTCGGGTTGGACCGTGGTTGCGGATACCAACCTGCCCGGATGAGGCCGGCCTGGAAGCCGCGCGCGAATACGACCGTAAGGCGGTAAAGTTCAGCAAGAGCGGCCAGGTGGACATCCAAAGCTCGCGAGGCGCGTGAAGCTCTCGACGGACCCGAAGGCCGGGAACTCAGAGAAGCGGAAGAGATCGGCAAGCAGCACGGCAAATAAGTCATGGTGCTCCAACCCGACGGGGAGGGGCCGTTTTAGTAAAGCTCGGTCCGGCGCGTTCGATTGGAAGAGCATCACGCGCCGGACCTTTATGTCCGAATCTAACAGCATATAGATAATGGCGGCGATCATCGGATAAATAACTCCGCCAATGGAGCCAGGAACATGGTAGACAAAAACACAGTCGAGGGAACGGTTCAGAATATCGGCGGCAAGGTAGAAGAAGCCGCGGGTTACGTAACCGGCGATCCGGGCGCGAGGCTCGAAGGAAAGGTTCGCCAAGTGGCCGGCAAGGCACAGGCCGCGTATGGAAAGGCGGCTGATACGGTGGCGGATACGGTTTCCAGGACTTCGGAACGCTTGCAGGAGACCACCAAGCATCAGCCTATCCCCGCGCTATTGTTCGCCGGCGTGGTCGGATTCGTGTTGGGGCGCCTGACTGCCTCTCGATGACTCAGCCGATGCAAACAGTTGGGCACGACTTCAAGATCGTCTGTGGGGTTCAGATGGGTTTGCTGACCGTTCGGCACGTAACGTCATATCGCTACGCCAAGCCAGTGGTGCTGGGCGAGCATCGCATGATGCTGCGCCCGCGCGACAGCCACGATATGCGAATCCTCTCGACCCGCCTCATGATCGCACCGCAGCCGGCCGCTATCAGGTGGTTGCATGACGTGTTCGAAAACTCGGTCGCTGTGGTGGACTTCAATCAGCCGGCGTCCGAACTCAAAATTGACAGCGAAATCGAGATCGAACATTTTGAGAGCAACGAGCCCAGTTGTCCGATCGAGGAATATGCCGCTACATACCCGTTCAGTTATTCGGCCGCTGATGTGCCGGATCTGACGCGCTCGATGGAACGCCATTATCCGGACCCCCTCCATGAGGTCGATGCCTGGGCGAAAACCTTCCTCAATCCAAACGGACCAACTCAAACGCTCGCGATGCTCGAAGCGATGACCGGGTTCGTCAAGCGCGACGGTTTTACCTACGCGGCGCGTGAGGCCGAGGGTGTGCAGAGCCCGGTGGAAACTTTGCATTTGCGTTCGGGCAGTTGCCGCGACTTCGCGCTCCTTATGATGGAAGCCGCACGCTCGCTCGGGCTCGCCGCGCGCTTTATCAGCGGATACCTTTACGTTCCGAGTGCCGACGGACCCAACAACATGGGTGGCGGCGCAACCCACGCCTGGGTACAGATCTACCTGCCGGGGTCGGGCTGGATAGAATTCGACCCGACCAACGGGATCGTGGGCAATCGCGATCTGATTCGGGTGGCGGTGGTGCGCGATCCGGCTCAAGCAGTACCGGTCACAGGAATCTGGACCGGCGCGCCAGGTGACTTCCTGGGCATGACAGTGGACGTCAGCGTGACCGCGTTCCGTCCGAAAGTCACTCAAGCCCAAGGCGCCCGGCCCCGAATCGGCCGCTTAAACAGCCACCATCCTCAAGTCAAACTGGATCGGGCAAAAGAGCCCAGTAATCTTCAATGAGTTCCGAAGTCGAGCATAAAGTCGGCGCCGATTTGCTCTAAAGGCACACCCGAGGCATGAAATTAGCATGAAGTCTAATACCCCGGGGAAATCGTCATTTACCCTCGGCCCGGTCGAGCACGCGCGAGTCCTCCGATAGCGCCGCCTGCTCAAGGCCCGGTCCAACACGGAAGTCATCCGCCGCTCACTCAGACTATTGGAGGAATCCGTTTCTCGGGAGGAGCTTCGCCGACAATTCCGCGAGGCCTCGGCGCGCGTACGGTCCTCGACTATCGAAGCCATGCGGGAACTGGATCCCTTGGCCGGCGAGGGCCTCGAAGATGCCTGAGCGGTCATCGCGAGTTCGTCATATCAGAGGGCAAGGCTACAGCAGGGCACGGCGCATGTCGTTTAGCACGCTGTTCAGATAGATGATGAAGCGGGCGGCGACTGCGCCGTCGATTACGCGATGGTCGTAGGATAGCGACAGCGGGAGCATCAGCCGGGGCACGAATGCGCCGTCGCGATAGACCGGTTTATGCGCGAGTCTTGAAAGGCCGAGAATCGCGACCTCGGGGGCGTTGATGATCGGTGTGAACGCGGTGCCGCCGATTCCACCCAGGCTCGAAACGGTGAAGCATCCGCCCTGCAGATCGGTGGGCTTGAGTTTCCGCTCTCGCGCCACGGCCGCCAGTTCTGCGGTTTCACGCGCAATCTGAAAGACGCCTTTCTTGTCGACGTCGCGCAGCACGGGCACCATCAGACCGTCGGGCGTATCGACCGCGAAGCCAAGGTGGAAATACTTCTTCAGGATCAGATTGTCGCCGTCGAGCGAGGCGTTGAAGTCGGGAAATTCGCTCAGCGCCGGAACCAGCGCCTTCAGGACGAAAGCCAGCATCGTCAACTTGGCGCCGTTCGCGCGACTGCGCCTGATTGAGTTCTACGCGAAACGCCTCAAGCTCGGTGACGTCGGCTTCGTCGAACTGCGTGACATGCGGAATCATCACCCAGTTACGCGCCAGGTTGGCCTTGGAGATCTTTCTGATCCGCGCCAGCGGTTTGGTTTCGATCTCGCCAAACCTGGCGAAGTCAACCTTTGGCCACGGGATCAGATCCAGCGCCTGCCCCGGCACCGCGGGCGCCGTCAACCGCTGGACTGGTGAGCATCGCTTTGACGAATGCTCAACATCTTTGCGGAAGATTCTGCCGTTGAGGCCGCTACCTTTGACGCGCTGCAGATCGACACCCAGTTCGCGCGCGAACTTGCGCACCGATGGGCTGGCGTGGGGCTTATGCTCCGGGGCCGCGGCGCCATCCGAGGGCAACGCGGCGTGCAATCGCAGCCGCGGTCCACGCCGCCATCCGGCGATGGCTCGGATGTGTCCGGCGTCGCGGCTAACTGCGTTTGCGCTTTGAGCGGTTGCGACTGCCCGAGCTTCGCGGACACCGCGGCTGATGCGCTGACAGCTTCCCGCGGCGCAGATGCCGTCGCCGCGCCGGCATCGCCATTGCGCGGTGGCAGGCTGTTTCGCCTCGACCTCGAGTATGATTAATGGAGAACCTTCGGAAACCTTGTCCCCCAGATCTACCTTAAGTTCCTTGACCACGCCGTCGGATGGCGACGGCACTTCGGTGGTCGCCTTGTCGGATTCAATGGTGATGAGCGATTGCTCGGCGCGGACCTCGTCGCCCGGCTTCACCAATATCTCGATTACGTCAACGTCTTTGAAGTCGCCGATGTCCGGCAGCTTGACTTCGACCAGAGTTCCCATGATCTGCGTTACACCGTGACCGGATTTGGCTTCTCCGGATTTATTCCATACCGTTAGATCGCCTCTTTCACCCTGGAAGCGGGAATCTGCTCGTCATCGGCAAGATTCTTGAGCGCCGCGACCGCGACGTAGAAGCGATCGACTTCGAAAAAGCTGCGCAGGCGCGGCCGTTCGTCGCTGCGCCCGAAACCGTCAGTGCCCAGGACCCGATAGCGCCGTGGCACGTAGGGGCGAATCTGATCGGCGAAGGTCTTGATGTAATCACTGGCGGCGACGACCGGCCCCGGGATGATCGGCCAAACAGGTCTCGACGTAAGACAGCCTCTGCTTGTCCGTCGGATGCAGCATGTTCCAGCGCTCCACGTCAAGTCCTTCGCGCCGCAGTTCGGTAAAGCTCGGAACGCTCCAGATGTCGGCGGTGACGCCGAAATCGTTGCCCAGCAAATCGGCCGCGGCAATGACCTCGCGCAGGATGGTGCCGGAACCCATCAACTGAACCCGCGGTCCCTTGGCTTTGCCGCCGTCGCGCAACAGGTACATTCCGCGCAGGATTCCCTGTTCCACGCCGTCGGGCATTTTGGGCTGCGCGTAGTTCTCGTTCATTAACGTGATGTAGTAAAAGACGTCTTCCTGATCCTGCAGCATCCGCTGCAGACCCTGGTGAATGATTACCGCGACCTCGTAGCCGAAGGTCGGATCGTAGGCCACGCAATTCGGGATTACCGACGCCATCACGTGGCTGTGGCCGTCGGCATGCTGGAGACCTTCGCCGTTGAGCGTGGTGCGCCCGGCGGTGCCGCCGAGCAGGAAGCCGCGGCAGCGCGAGTCTCCCGCGGCCCAGGCCAGGTCGCCCACGCGCTGAAAACCGAACATCGAATAGAAAATGTAGAACGGGATCATCGGCACGTTGTGCGTGCTGTAGGACGAGGCCGCCGCGATCCAGGAAGACATCGCGCCCGGTTCGCAGATGCCTTCCTGAAGAATCTGTCCCTTCTGATGCTCGCGATAGAACATCAACTGGCCGGAATCCTCCGGTTTGTACAGTTGTCCGACCTGGGAGAAAATGCCGAGTTCACGAAACATCCCTTCCATGCCGAAGGTACGAGACTCGTCGGGCACGATCGGCACCACGCGCTTGCCGATCTTCTTGTCGCGCACCAGCGCGGACAGGATCCGCACGAACGCCATCGTGGTCGAGATCTCGCGGTCCCCGCTGCCTTTGAGCACGGTATCGAAGGCGGAAAGCGGCGGAACTTCGAGCGGAGCCGACTGGCGGCGCCGCTGGGGCAGGCCGCCGCCCAACGCCGCGCGCCGCTTTTTGAGGTACTGGATTTCGACGCTGTCTTCGGCGGGGCGATGCAACGGCAGTTCATGAAGTTTTTCGTCCGCGACCGGAATCTGGAACCGGTCGCGAAACGTCTTCAGGTCCGAGTCGTCCATTTTCTTGAGCTGATGCGTAATGTTCATCGCTTGGCCGGCCGCGCCCATTCCATAGCCCTTGATAGTCTTGGCCAGGATCACGCTCGGCTGTCCACGATGCGCCACCGCGGCGGCATAGGCGGCGTAGACCTTGAGCGGATCGTGGCCGCCGCGCCGGAGCTGCCAGACTTCCTCGTCGGTCATGCCCGAGACCATGTCGAGCAGCTCGGGATACTTGCTGAAGAACTCGCGGCGTACGTAGGCTCCGTCGCGTGACTTGAAGGCCTGATATTCGCCGTCGACACACTCCTCCATCCGCTTGCGCAGAAATCCGTTCTTGTCGCGGGCCAGCAGCGCGTCCCAGTTGCTGCCCCAAATCACCTTGATGACGTTCCAGCCGGCACCGCGAAAATCGGCCTCCAGTTCCTGGATGATCTTGCCGTTGCCGCGCACCGGACCGTCCAGGCGCTGCAGATTGCAATTGACCACGAAGATGAGGTTGTCGAGATGCTCGCGCGACGGCCAGCCCGATTGCGCCCAACGACTCCGGTTCGTCCATCTCGCCGTCGCCCATGAAAGCCCACACCTTGCGATCGCCCATGTCGGCGATTCCATGAGCTTCGAGGTACTTCATAAAGCGGGCCTGATAGAGCGCCATGATTGGCCCCAGACCCATCGACACCGTCGGAAACTGCCAGAACTCCGGCATCAGCCACGGATGGGGATACGATGAAAGACCCTTACCGTCGACTTCGCGGCGGAAGTTGAGCAGTTGATTCCTCGGTAAGGCGTCCTTCAACAAAAGCCCTTGCGTAAATGCCCGGCGACGAGTGGCCCTGGATGTAAACCAGGTCTCCGCCGTGGGTTTCCGCTCGGCGCCCGCCAGAAATGGTTGAAGCCGACATCATAGAGGGTCGCGGCGGACTGGAAGCTGGCGATATGACCGCCCAACCCGACGTGTTCCCGGTTTGCGCGCAGCACAATCGCCGCGGAGTTCCAGCGGATAATCGAGCTGATGCGCCGCTCGATTTCGCGGTCGCCGGGATAGGGCGGCTGCAACTCGGGCGGAATCGTATTCACATAAGGGGTGTTGGCGTTATAGGGGAGAAAGGCGCCGCGCTCGCGCGCCTTGGTGATCAAGTTCTCGAGCAGGAAGTGCGCGCGGTCGACCCCTTCAGCGTCGACCACCGCGTCGATAGCGTCGAGCCATTCACCGGTTTCGAGGGGATCTATGTCATGAACCGCTTCCATAATTCGTCCTTCATCGCTGTGCGATTTGGGGTCGCCTGAATCACATGATTAATCCGCACTGAGAAGGATATTTGTCATCAAGTCGGCACTTCAAGAGCGCTTCCCAGCGGGTTCATCCGATTGTGGGCGACTCTCAATTCGATTATATGCCCGAACCCGAAACCTGCCGAATGCAAGCGCGCACATCGCTGTACAAAAATGCCGGTTCAAAGCCTTGCCACTCGCAGACAAGGCCTGAATACTTTTGACGCAGGCAAAACGTCTGATTCTGAGAGAATCTGCCTCAATAAGCAATAAGAAGGGAGGATACGCTGCTGAAGCTCGAACGCCAGCTCAAACTGCTGACCGTCTCGTCCTCGTTCGTAGCGTGCGCCCTGATGATCGTCGCGGTGCCGCGAACCTCCAGGGCACAAGGAGCGGGCTACTGGCACACCAGCGGAAACAGGATCCTCGATTCCAACGGTCAGACCGTACGCATCGCGGGAATCAACTGGTATGGCTTTGAAACCACCGACGAGGTCGCGCACGGGCTGTGGGCGCAGGACTACAAAAGCATCCTGAACACGATAAAGAGCAACGGCTACAATGTTATCCGGCTCCCGTTTTCCAACCAGATGGTGGAAAGCCCGATAATCCCTTCGGACATCAGCTACTACAACTCCGGTCCGATCAACACCGATTTGCAAAACCTCAACTCCCTGCAGATCCTGGATCAGATCGTGGCGTACGCGGGACAAATCGGCCTGCGCATCATCCTGGACAACCATCGCTCAGAGGCCGGCAACAGTGCCGAGGCCAACGGCCTGTGGTACACCTCCGCATATCCCGAAAGTGCATGGATCGCCGATTGGAAGACGCTGGCGCAGCGCTATCTGGGCGATCCGACGGTGATCGGCGTTGACCTGCGCAACGAACCGCACAACGCAAGCAGCGGCGGTTCATGCTGGGATTGCGGCACCACCACCAACGACTGGCATCTCGCGGCCGAGCGCGCGGGCAACGCGGTCCTGGCGCTGAATCCTCAGCTGCTGATTTTTGTCGAAGGGACGGACTGTTACAACGGTGATTGTGACTGGTGGGGCGGCAATCTGGAGGGCGTCCAGAATTCACCTGTCGTTCTCAGCGTCCCCGGCCAGGTGGTTTACTCGGCCCACGATTACGGCCCGAATCTCTACGTGCAGAACTGGTTTAACGGCAGCTACCACGGATTCGAGTCTGATCGCCGTATGGACCAGGTTCTGGGCTTACATCAGCCTTAACGGGATCGCCCCGGTATGGGTGGGAGAGTTCGGCACCACCAACGATAGCGGTGATATCGAAAGCTCGGCGGCGGGTTCACAGGGCCAGTGGTTCGAGGATCTGGTCGGCTTCCTGAAATCGAATCCGCAGATCGACTGGACCTATTGGGCGCTCAACGGCGAAGACAGCTACGCCCTGCTGGACAGCAATTATGACCCGACGCCCGTGAGCGCGCTGAAACAGCAACTTCTCGCCGGCATCCAGTTTCCGCTGGGCGCGGAAGCCACGCGACGCCTACGGCCGGCGCGACCCGAACCGCGACGCCGAAACCAACGAGCAGCGCCAAACCAACCCCCACGGCCTCGTTAAAGCCGGCCGCCACGCCGACCCCCACGCATGCGCCGCTCCGCACCCCGACGCCAAAGCTGACGCGCACTCCGGTCCATAGCGCAACACCGGCACCCAGCCGCACGCCGGTTCGCACCGCAACGCCAGCACCGACGCCAACCGCCGTAGTCCGGGTTGCAATGTCAAGTCGCCTACAAATTGGACAGCGACTGGGGCAACGGATTTGAAGCTGAGATTGCCATCACCAATACCGGTCAGGGTTCGATCAATGGATGGAAAGTATCCTGGACCTGGCCGGGCACTCAGCAGATGACACAGTCCTGGAATGCCACCTATGTCCAAAGCGACAACAGCGTCACTCTGACCAACATGAGCTACAATCCGACGATTGCCGCCGGTGCCGTTCAGAGTAGCGTCGGGTTCCTGGGCACCTATACCGGCAGCAATCCGGCTCCGACGGTCTTCTACCTCAACGGCACCCGCTGCCAATGAGGAGGTCAGGCAGCCACGCGGAGTCTCGTCGAGCCCAAGCTGCGTCATGAAATACAAATGTGGGAGGGCCTTGACATCGCTCGATAGTTTGATAATATTCGAAATGTGGATGAGGCGAGTAGAAAGCTGGCGAGGATCTTTAACGCTCTTTCCAATCCGAATCGGCTGCAGATTTATTCGGAGATCGTTAAGAGCGAGAAGACCGATTACGAGGTCGGATCCGGATGCTTGCTTTCGGAAGTGGTCCGCTCATTGAAGATCGGCAGCCCGACGATTTCGCATCATGTGAAGGAGTTGGTCAACGCCGGATTGATACGTGGCCGACAGGCAGGGAAAATTTCTGATCTGCCGGGTTAATCCGGAGATACGGGAGATGCTCCGCAGATTGTTTGGCTAGGGTTTTTTTTGGGTGAATAGTTCGAAAGTTATCAAAGTCGAAAGTTATGGAATTGACGAAGGCAGAACGCGTCGCCCAACGGCGCCAATGGTCTTCGAAAAAAGCAACGGATGGTCTCTGACCGTCCCGCAAAGGAGGAATGCAATGTTGGTTAGTGCAATTGCTTTGACAGTGGTTTGCGCCGCGAGTTTCGCCGTCATACCGGCGCTGTGGTGGATGCCCCGGAACGCGAGAATGAGGCCGCGTCCGGACTTGTCCGGAGCTTTGACCGCCGGAAGGTCAGCGAAGCCTTCACGCCGCAGTCCGGTCGCAGTGACAAAAAAGCGGCATAACGGTGCATCGCTCGAAGTCCCTACACTGCGGCGTGCTGAGCGCACGCCGCAGACTGAAAGACCCGGCGTGCCTCCTCTCTTACCATTCCGCCTGGCCCGGCGCGGCAATCGATTGCATGGCAAAAACCCTAGCGTGTGGGATAGCATCTGCGCGCGGGGTCCGGACGGCCATCGAGAATTGCGGCGCTGTCGCCGAACGAGCGGCGGCGCGGATGGCGAAATGAACCGGATCGCCAGAAATTCCATCGGGGAGAGCAGGCAATGGAACCAGCCACAAATGAGGCCACGGGGCCGCTCAAAGGATTCCGGGTCGTCGAGTTGGCGATGTGGGCGGCGGGGCCGATGGTTGGCGCAATCCTGGCGGACTGGGGCGCCGAGGTCATCAAGATCGAATCGGCCGATGGCGATCCCTTTCGCGCGCTCAATCTACGGCCGGCAAGGAAACCGTGACCGAGACCAGCCTCGAGTTCCTGGTCAACAATCGCGCCAAACGCAGTATCGTGCTCGACGTCAAGACCGAGGACGGCCGGCGCATCGCGCTCGAGTTGATCCATCAGGCGGACGTCTTTCTGACCAACCTGCGCTCCAACGCGCTGGAGCGGATGGGGTTGGATTATGCGACCGTCAGCAAGATCGAGCCCGCCCTGGTGTATTGCCATGTCACCGGCTACGGCGTCGAAGGCGAATGGCGCGACAAGGCGGCTTACGACGTCGGCGCCTTTTTCGCGCGGGCCGCTGTCGCGGCGACGCTGCTGCCGCCGGGGGACGAGCCGATGATGCGCTGCGGCGCTTTCGGCGATTATTACACCGCGATGACCGCGGCGGCTGGCGTTTGCGCGGCGCTGCTGGCGCGCCAGCAAACCGGGCGGGGCCAACGGGTGGTGGCGTCGCTGCTGCGCGCGGGAGCCTACGCGATCAGCGCGCATCTGGACCGCGTTATTCATGGGACGCCGCCGCGGGCGGTCAAATCGCGAGCGGAAATCCTCAACCCGATGAATAGCTGCTATCGCGATTCGGAGGGCAAATGGTTCTGGCTGCTTGGGGTTGCAAGCCGACCGGATGTGGCCCGGGGTGCTGCGCACGATCGGTCTGACCGAATTGGAGCACGACCCGCGCTTCGACAACATAGAGACGCGTGGCGAAAACGCGGCGGAACTGACCCGCATCCTGGATGATGCGTTCGCCAGACGCCCGCTCGCGGAATGGGTGCCGATATTCGAGCGCGAGGATATCTGGTGGACGCCGGTGAACGACGGCGACAGTTTGCTGAAGGACCCGCAGCTGCGCGCGGCAGGAGGCCTGACCAGGCTGCCGACCTCTGCGGGACGCGATCTCGAGATTGTGCCGGCGCCAATCGATTTCGATGACACGCCGTGGAAGATTCGCGGCGCCGCTCCCGAACTCGGACAGCACACCGAAGAGATCCTGCTCGAACTGGGACGCGACTGGGACGAAATCGCCCGGCTAAAGGAAAAGCGCGTGATTTAATGAGCCGCAAGTCCGACTCCAAATCAGTGCAGTCTTTGCGGGCTTATTACGTCTCGAGTGGGTAGGAGCTCATGGCCGCGCAATGGAAAGCCGCGGCTGGTGTTGCTCTCGCAATCGCCCATGTGCCAAGGTCAACATCCGTTCCGGCAACCAAGGCAAAGAGTATGGAGGCCGCCGCCACAGTCGTTGACGCGAAGGTCGCAGTCGCTATCCCGCCTCATCGATGGCTGGTCGCGCTTGCGGTGATGCTCGGCACTTCGCTGGAAATTCTCGACAGCTCGATCGTCAACGTTGCGCTGCCCCACATGCGCGGCACCTTTTCGGCCAGCCTCGACGAAATCTCCTGGGTGGTAACCAGCTACCTCGTTGCCAATGGGATCATGATCCCAATGACCGGATGGATCTCGGCCCGCTTCGGCCGCAAACGTTATTTTCTGATCTCGATGACGTGCTTCATCCTGGCCTCGATCCTGTGCGGCGCGGCCCAATCGCTGCAGCAGATGGTCGCGTTCCGCTTGCTCCAGGGGATGGCCGGTGCCGCGATGATCCCTTCCTCGCAGGCGATCCTGATGGAGACTTTTCCGCCTGAGGAGCAACAGTTGGCGATGGCGGTATGGGGGATGGGACTGATGGTGGCGCCGATCCTGGGGCCGACCCTGGGCGGCTGGATCACCGACAACTGGAGCTGGCGCTGGAACTTCTATATCAACCTGCCGATCGGGCTGATTGCTTTCCTGATGGTTTCGGCTTTCGTTCACGACCCGCCCTACCTGACCGGCCGCAGAGGCGGCAAAGTCGACTACCTCGGGATGGGATTGCTGGTCGCGGCGCTCGGGCTGATGCAACTGGTGGTGGACCGCGGCGAGCGCGCCGACTGGTTCAATACACCGTGGGTCGTCTATGCGACCGCCGCGTCGGCGCTGGCGTTTGCGCTGCTGGCGTTTCAGGAACTGTACGTCAGCGATCCCATCATTGACCTGAGGATCCTTAAGCAGAGGATCTTCACCGTCTCGTTGCTGCTAACGGTCGCGATGAGTGGAGTGCTATTCGGCACCCTGCTGATATCGCCAATCTTCATGCAAGAGTATCTGGGCTATACGCCCTGGTTGTCGGGCCTGGTTCAGGCGCCGCGCGGCCTTGGATCGATGACCGGGATGCTGCTGGTCGGCCAACTCTCCCGCAGCGGCCATGACACCAAGCCATTCGTGGGCGTGGGCTTCGCCGTGGTCGCACTGTCGTCGTGGCTAATTTCCGGATGGAACCTGCAGGCCAGCATGTGGGCCGTGATGTGGCCCCCGGTAATCATGAGCTTAGGGTTTGGAATGATTTTCCCGACTATTTCCGCCGCCGCGCTCTCGGGTATCAGGCCGGAGCGGATGGGCTACGCGGCGAGCCTGTACAATATGATGCGCAACACTGGAGCCGCGATCGGAATCGCCTACATGACCAATACTCTGACCCGCCATCAACAGGTCCATCAATCGATTCTGGCCGAGCACTTCTCGATCTTCGACGCCTGGAGATTGAGCGAGGTCCCCGCGATGCGACCCGGAGCGCCGGTCTTCGGTTATCTGCCCCAGATTATGAGCGGCCAAAAACAAGGCTTCGGGATGGTGTACGGAATGGTCCAAGCCCAGGCGTCGATGCTCGCCTTCAACGACATCTACCGGATGTTGGCAGGTCTGGCGCTGGTTATGGTCCCAGCCTTCCTGCTCCTTCGCGGCGGCCGCAAAGTATCGGCGGGCGCACCCGTGCATTGATTTAAATCAATCAAGACGTGGTTGGGAAGCCTGTTTTGTCGAAGGTCTTTACTTCGGGTGGCTGCGAATGTTGAGGAGCTGGTAAGTGTCGCCCTCGATGCGGAAATAAAAACGCCAGCCTCCGGTTACTCGAGCCTGCCAGATGTCGTTTACTTCGTCGTACTTCTTGGCCCGCAGCGAAGGATGGCGGAGGTCATGAATAAGAAAATCGAGTTGTTTCTCAAAGGCGTCCTGGATGGCCGCCGGCGCTGTGCGAAAGTCGCCCCGGAAGCGGTTAGTCCATCGATGGCATCACGGACCGGGCGCATTAGCGAGCGCACCAACGCACGCGCAGACTTGAAAGGCTTGCTCATCCGCCCCGCCTTCACATCCGCTAACGCCTCTTTGAGCGCGTCGTCCAAATCGCGGTCCACGAGCACCTTGGGACGCAAAAGAATGCCGTCCCGAGTCAAGCGGGCTTCAACGTAATCGCCGATACGAAGTCCGGCGGCGTCGCGGATACTCTTAGGAATCACGATCTGATACTTATGTCCGACTTTGGTTGCTGTGGCCATACAGTCCTACGATAGGATTGTAGGAAAGCCTTTCAATAGGTGCGCAAGCGGTGCCGCGATCGAAATCGCCTACATGACCAATACTCTGACCCGCCATCAACAGGTCCATCAGTCGATTCTGGCCGAGCACTTCTCGATCTTCGACCGCTGGAGATTGAGCACGTTACCCGCGATGCGTCCCGGAGCGCCGGTCTTCGGTTATCTGCCCCAGATTATGAGCGGCCAAAAACAAGGCTTCGGCATGGTGTACGGAATGGTCCAAACCCAGGCGTCGATGCTCGCCTTCAACGATATCTACCGGATGTTGGCCGGTCTGGCGCTGGTTATGGTCCCAGCCTTTCTGCTCTTACGCGGCGGTAAGAAAATGTCGACAGGCGCCCCCGTGCATTAATCCAGGGCGGCCGGGAAGCCTGTATAGTTGAAGATCCTAATTTCGGATCGCTGCGAATAACCAGACGGTCACGCGGCCAGATTCTTGGAAACACTGATAGTTCTTTGAAGCTCACGCCACGCCGTGGTCTTTGAACCAGGCGAGCATCCGCTTCCAGGCGTCCTTGGCCTGCTTGGGCCTATAGCTTGGCCGATAATCGGCGTTAAAGCCGTGTGGGGTGTCGGGGTAAATCACGATCTCCGAGGGCTTGCCGGCCGCTTTGAGCGCGGCCTGCAGCGCTTGGACCTGGGCGACGGGGATATGCTCGTCGGCGCCGCCATAGAGTCCGAGGACCGGTGCGTTGATCTGGTTCACGATGTCGATCGGGTCGTTGGGCGTCAGCTTGTTTCGAGTCCAACTCAGCGGCCCATACCAGGCTACTCCTGCCTTGAGATGCGGGTTGTGCGCGGCATAGAGCCAGACCTGCCGGCCGCCCCAGCAAAAGCCCACGATGCCGAGTTCGGCGGTGTCGGCCTTGCCGGTGCTCGCGGCCCAGGCCACGGTGGCGTCGAGGTCCGAGGCGACCTGCGCGTCGGGCACTTTGCTTGCGACCTTCATGACTTCTTTCAGGTCGCTGAGCCCGATTACGTCGCCCTCGCGCGCATACAGCGCCGGCGCCACCGCGAAATAGCCGTCTTTGGCTAAGCGACGGCAGATATCCTTGATGTGTTCGTGAACGCCGAAGATCTCGTGCGCTACCAGGATCGTCGGGAACGGGCCGCCCTTGGCGGGCATCGCGCGATACGCGGGGATGGTGCCGCCGGCAACCGGAATCTTGACCTCGCCCGCAATCAGACCGTTGGTATCGGTCGTAATGGTTTGGGCTGATATAGGCAGCACCGCCAGGGCAAAGCCACCAGCCAAGGTTCCCACCACGAACGCGCGGCGGGAGAGGCGGCGGTTAGATAGCGTACTTTTAAGCCGGTCGTCATCCGCTTCGTCCATGTCGGGTTCTCCCTGCTTTCCCGAACATACACGTTCTCCGGCGTCGTGGATAATCGCAACCGGATATCCGCTTTCTCGAAAAATTCGTACTTGCTTTCCATCAAATCACCTCCAGGTAAGGTCGCGCAGTCGCGCGCTTCTGGGTGATATACCGGGCGGCCGTGAAAAAAATTCCCGCGACTTAATCGAAGATCGCGCGGGAATAGAAATGTCAGTATTGGAGTCTAGAAACTAACGCGGATCGGAACACAGAGAGACGGCTTTGCGCCGATCGCTGTCTCGGTTTGAAGAAGGCCGCTGCATGATTCGAGGAAACCGATAATAATGGGAGTTCAATGAGCACCACACGACAAATAGCAGTATTCGTCGGGAGTCTGCGCAAAGGCTCGTACAGCCGCATGACCGCCAAGGCCCTTGCGGCGCTTGCACCTCCGGCGCTCCAGCTCGAAATTGTCGAGATTGGACAGCTTCCGCTGTACAACCAGGACGGCGACGACGACGGTACTCCAGCGCCGGCATGGGTCGCGTTCCGCCAGAAGGTAAAGGCGACAGACGCCGTTTTGTTCGTGACGCCGGAATACAATCGATCCCTTCCAGGCGTGCTCAAAAATGCGCTCGACGTAGGGTCACGCCCTTACGGACATAGTGTTTGGGATGGAAAGCCCGGGGCGGTGGTAAGCGTATCGCCAGGTGCGATCGGCGGTTTCGGCGCGAATCACCACCTGCGCCAATCATTGGTATTCCTGAACGTGCCCGCAATGCAGCAGCCGGAGGCCTATATCGGAGGCGCTGCAACCCTCTTCGACAAAGAAGGACATCTCACGAACGAGGACTCGCGAACGTTCTTCAAAGACTTCATGGAATCATTTGCAGCGTGGATCGAAGTTCACGTCGCCCGCTCTTGAAATTGTTTCGTGATTCCGGCGTCATGGTGTGATATCGAAACTGCACCGTAGTGTGAAGGCTTTCTTCACGCATGTGTAGTGAAAATTTTCGCCCGCGTGGTATCGGGATTCGAAACGCTTCACGACCCGCGACAGCGCGGAAACCTGATCGACGTGACAAATGTTGATCCGCACTATTCGAGACTTGGCCGGTTATTCCTTGATCGCAACAGCGATGACTGTCTGCTCTGCCCAATCGAGGCGCTACCATGTCGAACGCGCGAATCTTGTTGTGTGCTTTACTCTTGGGACTGGTAACTCCGGCGTCCTTCGCGATAGCTCAGGACGCTAACGACCCGCTGGCTCAGCCCCGGCCACTTAACCAGACGGGCTTCCCCGACGAACTCTATGGATGGGCCACTCCGCCCGATAATCCGCAAACCCCGGCCAAGGTGGCGCTCGGCAAAGAGCTCTTTTTTGACAAGCGCCTGTCGGAAGACAACACCCAGATGTGCGCCAGTTGCCACAAGCCGGAAAAGGGGTTCACCGATCAGCAGCCGACCTCCGACGGAATCCACCATCAATTCGGACAACGCAACGCGCCGACGGTGCTCAACGCGGCCTTCAATGTTTTACAGTTCTGGGACGGACGCGAGCCGACCCTCGAGGAGCAGGCCAAAGATCCCATCATCAACCCGATTGAGATGGGGATGAAGAATCTCGACGAAGTCGTCGCTAAAGTGGGCGGCATCTCCGAATACCAGGTGAAGTTCAAGACCGTGTTCGGGGAACCAGTGACGATCGGTGACATCCAAAAGGCGATCGCCGCGTACGAGCGCGCGCTGGTAACTTTCAATACTCCCTTTGACCGTTTCATGGCCGGCGATCAGAACGCGATTAGGGCGCAGGCCAAGCTGGGATGGTCGATCTATAACGGCAAGGGGCGCTGCATGTCATGTCACGGCGTCAACCCGACGCAGCCGATGTTCAGTGACAACCGCTTCCACAATATCGGGGTGTCGGCCCACAAGTCGGACTTTGTGCCGCTGGCGCGTAAGGCTTTGGCCCTGCTCGGCCGCGGCGGCGGCGCCCAGCAGCTCGATGAACTGGCGATCCAGACCGACATGAGCGGCTTGGGCCGCTTCCTGGTCACCCGCGACCCGCACGACATCGGCGGCTTTCGCACCATGGATCTGCGCAACCTGCTGGTCACCGAGCCCTATTTTCACGACGGTTCGCAGGTCACGCTGTGGGACGTCGTGGACCATTACAACAAGGGTGGCGTACAGAACCCCTTTCTCGACGGCGGCATCGTGCCGTTGGGGCTGACTGAGCCGGAGATCGATGAACTGGTGGCTTTCCTCGCGACTCTGACCAGCCCCGAGTATGCCCAGGCCGCCCAGGTGGAATATCAAAAGCAGTTCGAGCTCTCGCGTACCACTCGACCGCAGCGCGATACCGCAGCGGCGATGGGGCTTAAGGGACGCAATGGACCCGGCCTCGCCGGACCCTTTGGCGATATCGGACCTGACCAGATGCCCGAAAATCCCGCCCTGCTCGGCGGCGATTAACCATTCCATCCAAACCGCGCCAACCCGAGGTGGAACATGGCAGTTCGACATAAGAGTGTTGAGACCAAGTTTATGGAGCAGCGAGACTCAGTCTTGCGCGGCCTGCGCGGACTCGACCGCCGCTCTTTCCTGAAGGTCGCGGCCGCGAGCGCCGGAGCAGTTCTGGCCAAGGGCTTGATGCCCCCGCATAGTTTTCAGTTAATCGAGTTCGCCAACGCCGCGACGGAAAAGAGCTTCAGTACGGTCGGAAAACAAGGCAGCACCCCGTTTCGTATCGCCTACATCTCTGACAGTCATCTGTACGACCGCACGCTGAACCAGCGGTTCGTACGTGGAATCGTAAGGGCGGTGGACGACGTTAACGCCCTGGACCCGCAGCCCGACTTCGTCCTCTATGGCGGTGATCTGGCCCAACTCGGCCGGCGCAGCCAACTCGACCTCGGCAGGCAGGTTCTGGCCGAGCTCAAGGCGCCGGTGAAGATCATGGTCGGCGAGCACGACTGGTTCTTCGACATGGGCGAAGCCTGGCAGGAGATGTTCGGCCCACCCAATTATTCGTTCGATTGGAAGGGGGTCCATTTCGTGGTGCTGATGAGCGTTCACGAAAAGGATTTTTGGACCGCGCGCAAGATGACGCCGGCGGAGCGGATGCAAACCGTGGCCGGGCTCGACAATCCAATCCAGTCGCGTTTCGAGGTCGGCGACGAAGAGCGCAAGTGGATGGGTGACGACTTGGCCAAAGTACCGCACACCACGCCGGTTGTGGTCTTCTCCCATTCACCGCTCTACAAGTACTATCGCAACTGGAACTTCTGGACCGAGGACGCCGAGCAGGTCCAGGCGCTGCTGGCGCCGTTCCAGAATGTCACCGTAATCCACGGCCATACCCATCAGATGCTCTTCAACCGCATCGGGAACATCAATTTCTATGGGATGCTCTCGACCGCGTGGCCGTGGCCATACGCGCCCCAGGGTCTGCCGCCGCTGACCGTCCAGATGAACCGCGTCGATCCATTTGACCAGTTGGACGGCCTCGGTGACGGTCAATTCACGATGCGCGCCGACGGCATGGTGGATACGATTTACGGGTTGTGGGACCGCAACCCGGTTTCGGTGCCGGCCGGCTACCTGGTCTCGGGCGGCAAGTCGGATCGTCCGCCGGCTCCACAATTCGCCAGCTACTGAACTGACGGGTCAAAGGTGAAAGCCATGCTTCGCACCCATGTTGCATTCTTTACCGCCGGCGCAGTGGCCGTAGTCGCCGGACTCGCCGTTTTGCCGTTCACATTGAGGGCCCAACAAGCGGCCCCACAACATCAAGTTCCCAAAAGCAAAGATGGCAACGTAGTGGTGATGCTGTGTGACGGCAAGACCAGCCTCGAAATCAAGGGGCTCAAGCCGGGGCAGCGGATGAGCCGCGATCAGGCCACCGGGGTGGCGCGCAAACTGATGGCGACCTGGCAGCGCGAGCATCCCGGCGAGCACTGGGAGATGGCGCAGGCGCAAAGCCCCGCGCCCGCCAATCCGCCCTCGGCGGAATCGCCCCCACCGCCGTCCGCGCCGGCCAAGGGCGAGGCACCCGCGATGCAGCAAATCCACGGCGTGCCGGTCCACAGGCAAGCTCAATCCCAACAGCAGGGCGACACTTACGCGAGCTTTCATCAACGCGACTTCCAGGTCTGGCAGGCCGAGACCCAGAAGTTTGTCGAGGAGGGCAAGCGTATCTTTCACAGCGACAAGCTGCTGGGCGGCACGATCGGAGTGAGCTGCGACATGTGCCATCCCGACGCGTCCAACACCCATCCGGAGACCTATCCGAAGTACCAGGTGCAACTGCAACGCGTAGCCCTGCTGCGCGACATGATCGACTGGTGCATCGAGAATCCGGTCAAGGGCAAGACCATGGATCCGAACGATGAACGCCTACGCGCCCTGGAGGCTTACATCCTCGCGCAACGCAAAGGCGTCCCGCTGGATTACGGCAAGCACTGATTGTTGTACGCAGTCTCCCATTGCTGAATCTGCAAGAGGAGGTGGAAAAGAACCTGTCGTTGCATAACAGGCACGCCGCTGCTCCTCGATCTTTTCCGTATGGCGGCTTCCATCCCTGTTCTAGACTACCTGCGACGCTTTCAGCCGGATCTTGGCGTTGTTCCAGGTGATCATTTCGCCGGCCGGGTCCAGCCGGATCACGACGTTGCCGGCGCCGTAATGCTTCCTGGTTGCCTCGGGGACCTGTTTTTGCGGCAGTCCGAAACCCTGGTACTTCGCGCCGATCGCCGTTAGTGCGCGCTTGGCCTCTTCGCCATCGGGATCGATTAGCGCGGCGCGCACCGGCACCACGACCGCGGCCAAATCCTTCCAGGCTTCGCCGCTTTCGACCATGAAACACGCGCGCTGGTCGCGTTTGATGCGCAGCGCCTTCTTCGACGCTGCCAGCGTGCGCATGTAAATCTTGCGGTCGACCACCGCAAACCACATCGGCAACGACAGCGGCCAACCGTCGCGGCGCAGAGTGGTGATAATGCCCGTATGACTCGTGGTGAGCCTCTCCCATGCTTCGTCTTCGGTAAGTCGAACGCCCATCGCTTATTTCCTCCAGTCGGTTTCTGACACGCCCGGCGCCTGCGGCGATTTGCAGCCAAGTCCACCTATAGTGCAGAAGCAAGGTTGCTTCCAGTGCGGTCGCGGCCCCGCTTGGCAAAGGCCCATACTTCTGAGCTATCGACCGATAGAAAAAAGCTATTTGCGCTAGCCTCCCCATTCGCGCCAAGCTCAGGAAAACTCGGGGAAGGTACTATCATGAAGAGCGGTTTCAAAGTCGTTGATTCAGATATGCATATACTTGAGCCTGCGGATCTGTGGCAGCGCTACATGGACAAGAAGTTCAGGGACGCGGCTCCGGTGGGCAACAATGCTCCTATACCCCGAAACATCGGCGTCGACCTGACGGGAGGCCGCCCTTCGCAGCATCCGGACGCGCAGCCGCACATGGGCAACTGGTTCAAGGCGCTGAGCGCGCATATGACGCCGGTGGAATCCGAATACGCATTTGCGGCGAAACGCAACTGGGACGGGGAATCGCAGGTTCAGGCGATGGACCGCGAGGGTATCGACGTCGCGGTGCTGTATCCCTCGCGCGGGCTATTCGTGCTCGGGGTCGACAGCAGCGAGACCGCGGGCTCGGGCGGTATCGACCCTGCCGTCGCCACCGCGATCGCGCGCGCCTACAACGATTGGCTCTATGACTTCATGGCGCCTGACCGCAAGCGCATGTATGGCGCGGCGATGGTGGCGGCGCACGACGTCAAGGCGGCGGCCGCTGAGACCCGGCGCTGTGTAGAGAAATATGGCTTTAAGGCGATCTTCCTGCTTCCCGGCCAAATCAACAAACGTCCCTGGCACGATCCGTCGTACGATCCGCTGTGGGCGGAATGCGAGCAGCTTGGTATTACGGTCGGCTTTCACGGCGGCGGCCCCGATTATCTGAACGACTTCGGCCAGGGCCTGTATGACAAGCTGATGCTGTGGCACACGTTCTCGCACTGCGTGGGCCCGATGGCCGCGCTGGTCAGCTTCGCCGGCGGCGGTGTGCTGGAACGTTTTCCCCGTTTGCGCGCCGGGTTCCTGGAGGCGAACTGCTCCTGGGCCCCGTGGCTGCTGGCCCGGCTCGATGACCATTACGAGGAGTACATCGGTCGCTTCGAGGTAAAGCTTTCCAAGCTGCCCTCGGAGCACTTCCGCGACAATTGTTATGTCTCGGTGGAGGCCGACGAGAAACCGGCCGGGATGGTGGTCGACTATTTGGGCGACAACAACGTGGTATTCTCCACCGACTATCCGCATCCGGACAGCAAGTTTCCGCATGCCGTGGACAAGTTTCTATCGATGCCGCTGTCCGACGAGATCAGACGCAAGTTCCTGTGGGACAACTGTGCGCGGCTGTACAACCTGGATTGATCGTGATTGGCCCGCCGCACAGCTTGCGGCAGGCGTCAGTCGGGCAGGACAAAGCGGTCCGCCACGAAGTGGCGCATCAGAAAGTTGCCAACCACCGGGATTGCACTGAGCCGGATTACCTGATCCCGCACAAAGAGGCCGAATGAGGTCTTGGGCGCGAAGCTCGCAGCGAAACCGCGGGCTGATTTTTGCTTGCGTTCGATGAACGGGCGAAAGCGGCTTTCATAGGCTGCAAAGGCGCGGGCGTAATCGCCGTCCGCGCGCTCTAACTCCGCCGCCAGAATATAGGCGCCCGCCATCGCGAAGGCCGCACCCTCGCCCGCCAGGAGCGAGGGGCAATAGGCGGCATCTCCTACCAGCGCGATCCGGCCTCCAGACCAGCACGGCAACGTTATCTGACTAACGCTGTCGAAATAAAGATCATCACAGGCATCCAGATGTTTTTCGATCTCGGACCATTCAATCCAAGGCTCGCGCGAAAATGTGTGCCGCAAAACTTGTTTCTGCGCATACCGATCGTGCGCCAAGTCCACGAGTTTATCCCGGTTCTCGAACACTAAAAGGAAACCCGTGCGGCCATCCCGAAGCGTATATCGACTGATCTGGCGGCCGGGCGCCGCGTAATTCAAATAGGCATGCTCGTCGCGCTTCGAATAGCCCGATGCCAGAAACGACGCCGCGTAATAACCCAGATAGCGCTCGAACTTCTCGCGCGGACCGAACAACGCCGTGCGGACCACCGAATGGAGGCCGTCCGCTCCGATGACCAGATCGAAGCTGCGCGGCGAGCCACGATCGAACGTCACCTCGACGCCCTCTGCTCCCGCGCTGAGTCCCGCTATGCTGTCACCGAAAATCATTTCGCCGTCGTACTCGATCGTGCGATAGATAGCACTGGCGAGATCGCCGCGCTGGATGCTCAGGAAGCGGTCGCCAAGCGAACGCGCCAAAAGATTACCCCCCAGTTCGCTTCGCAGCTTGCCCTCTTCCGAGACGAATACAATCCGCTCAATTATTTCGCCCGCCTCGCGCAGTGCCGGAATGAGATCCATGCGTTCGGCGACGTCGAAGCCAACGCCCCAGAAATCAATGACGTAGCCGCTTTCGCGAAGGTGTGGTCCCCGTTCGATCAGAATGGGCGCAAACCCACGCCTCAGTAGCCAGTAAGCGAGTGTGGGGCCCGCGATTCCCGCGCCCGAAACCAGGATCGTCGGTCGGGACATAAAGATAAAGCTATGTCCACGTCAGCGCGGCATCAAGTTGACGGCTTCAGACGGATCTTCGCCGGTGAAGCCATCCGGTCGCGCGATGAGCGGCCTTTATAAGAATGATTTCGACAGCCTGCGAGCGCCCAGCTTGCGCTTCGCCGTGCGGTGAAGTTGATAATTTCTCTGGCTCATGGTTAACAGAGCCCATAGCGTCCAGGAGAGGTGACATCGTATGGCAGAAGTCGGTAAGCGAATCTGGCTGATTCGGCACGGTGAAACAGAGTGGAGTCTCTCCGGTCAACACACGGGGCGGACCGAGATACCGCTGCTCGAATTGGGCGAACGCCGGGCGGTCGCCGTTGGACGTGAACTGGGCGGAAAGAAGTTCGCGCTGGTGCTGACCAGTCCGCGGCAGCGGGCACGCGAGACCGCGCGTCTGTCCGGATATGGCGGCGTCGCCGAAGTCGACGATGATCTCCAGGAATGGGACTACGGCGCCTACGAGGGTATCACCACCAAGGACATTCAGAAAACCGCGCCGGGATGGTCAATCTGGCAGGGTCCTGTTCCGCAGGGAGAGACTATCGAACAGGTCGCGGCCCGCGCCGACCGGGCCATCCGGCGGGCCGAAGGAGTTGCCGGCGAGGTGGCATTCTTCGCGCACGGACACATCCTGCGGGTGCTGGCCGCGCGATGGCTCGGTCTTGATCCCACAGCAGGTCGATTGTTCGCGCTCGATACCGGCTCGATCGGCATCCTGGGCTATGAGCGCGCAACCGCCGTCATCAGCCAATGGAATTTCGTGCCGGCAGTGTAGGTGGGAGACTGAGAATTTCGGATTGACCGGACCCTTTTGCGGACCGGCGAGGCAGTCGTGGAAATACAAACTCAGACCTGGAACGTTGGCGAGCTTCGTTTCACCGTTGATACTGCCGGGCCTGATGCGGGTCCTCCCGTCCTGATGCTCCATGGATTCCCGCAAACGCGCCACATGTGGCGCCATCAATTGCGCGCTTTAGCGGCGGCGGGATTTCACGCAGTCGCGCCCGACCAGCGCGGCTATTCACGAGGAGCGCGGCCCTCCGACGTGGAGGCTTACACAACCGATTTGTTAACGCGTGATGCGTTGAACTTGATGGACGCATGCAGCGCGCGGCGCTTTCATCTCGTTGGTCATGATTGGGGCGGCCAGCTCGCGTGGCTGATTGCAGCCGGCAACCCGGAGCGCATCGCGACTCTTACCGTGCTCTCGCGCCCGCACCCATCGGCGTTCGCGCGTGCCCTGGCAGAAGATCCGGAGCAAGCGCAACGCTCCCAGCATCACAAGGGCTTTCGCGAACCCGGCGCGATCGCACGGCTGCGGCAGGATAACTTCAAGTCACTCAGAAAGGGATTGGAACACCAGGGGATCGCGGCCGCGGACCTGGATGTCCATCTGCAGACGCTGGCCGAGGATGGCGCCCTGGAAAGCGCTATCAACTGGTACCGGGCGAACACGATTGCTTCAGCGATTGCGCCAATCGCGATGCCCACGCTGTATATCTGGGGCACCGCCGACGCGAGCGTCGGCCGCCGTGCGGCGGAATTGACCGCGCAGTTTGTGCGTGCTCCTTACCAGTTCGTCGAGATTGATGGCGGCGGCCATTTTATTGTCGATCAATTTCCCGATCGCATCGCGCAGCTTCTGATTGCGCACCTCCACGCCGCCGCCGTCTGAGTATCCGCTTGCTCATGATTTTTCTCCCGCTCCGGCCGCAGTGCGCGACGCGCGCAGGCGGGCGTTCTCCGCCTCGAGCTCGGCGATGCGGTGCTGCAGCTTCTCAACCGACGCGGCAACATCGGCGGCGTCGAACTTTTGCGGGATATGCTGAGGGCAGTTGACGTCCCAGGCCTCAACCGTGAAGACGATCGCCTGCTGCGGCTTCGCGTCGTAACCCTTGGGCATCAGCCTGGCGAGGAACTCCGAGTCGTCCTCGACGACGCGCGCCCGGCCCCAGATTTTGACCCGGCGCCGATGCGCGTAGTCCATGAAAAACAGGAAGGCGCGATCGTTCTCGACCAGATTCCCGGTTGAGATGTACTGGCGATTGCCAACGTAGTCCGCGAAACCCAGCGTCTGCTCATCAAGGACGTGAATGAAGCCCTTGGGTCCGCCGCGATGCTGAATGTACGGCTGTCCCTCGGTGTTGGCGGTCGCAAAATAGGCGCTGTCGCGCTCGGCGAGAAAAGCGGCCAGTTCCGGCGTTACCTTGGTCTCCCAGCCGCCGTGCTCTTCCATCCGGCGATACGTTTTACGCGAGCCTCGACGCTCCTGCACCGCTTTGACGGCCGGGGTGAAGGCGATATCGCTCGATGGCGTATTGGTCATTGCGCAGTTCCCTTATTGTCAACGTTCGGCGGTTGCAGGCATTTTCCACGCCCTCCGCAGGCTCGCACCTTGCGATTGGCGAGATTGCCGGGTTCACGGTAAGCGATGCTGAGACCTTCAATGTCAAGCGCCCTGAATGCGGCAGCGGTGACCAGATCGACTATGGAAACATGGCTCATGGATCTTGCTCCTTCGTTCGGCGTCTTTTAGTTGCCGCGCTCTGCTACAGAATTTAACGCATTGCATGATACGGCAGAATAGCCGTATTCTGAAAGTTACTCTTGCGATCTATGCAACGATAACATGGATCGAATCGATGCCATGGCCGCCTTTGTCGCCGCGGTGGACGAAGGAGAGTTTGGCCGCCGCGGCGCGCCGGCTCGGGCGCTCACCTGCGGCAGTCACGCGTGCGGTAGCGCTGCTGGAACGCCGCACCGGAACCCGATTGCTCTACCGCACGACGCGGGTGTTGCGGCTGACCGAGGCCGGCGAGCGATACATCGCGACTTGCCGCCACGTTCTGACCGAGCTCGAAGAGGCGGAGTTGCTCGCGGCCGGTGAGCGGAGCGCGCCGCGCGGGATACTTGCCGTGACCGCCCCGGCGTTTTTCGGGCGCCTTTACGTCCGTCCGCTGGTGGATGCTTTCCTCCGCACCTATCCGGCCGTGCAAGTACGCCTCCTGCTCCTGGATCGGATAGTGAACCTGATTGACGAGGGCATGGACGTGGCGATCCGAATCGGACATCTGCCGGACTCCGGCTTGATCGCGGTCAAAATCGGTGAGGTACGACGCGTGGCATGCGCCAGTCCCGCTTACCTTTCGCGTCGCAAGCCGATCCGCGAACCGGCGGATTTGGCCGTACACGATTGCATCGCGGTCGGGCAGATAACCGAGCCCGACGCGTGGAGCTTCGCTGTCGGACACCAAAGGCAGGTTTGCTCAAACCGGTGCGCGTGCGGTCACGGCTTGCGGTCAACAGCGCCGAGTCTGCGATCGCTTCGGCCGTCGAAGGCAGTGGCGTGATCTGTGTCTATTCATACCAGGTCGAACGCGAACTTCAGCAAGGCAGCCTCGCATTGGTCTTGGAGCGTTTTGAGCCGCCGCCGATGCCAGTTCACGTCATTTACGCCGAGGCAAGACTTGCTGCCGCGAAAACGCGCGCCTTCGTCGATCTCGTGGTGCCGAAGCTCAAGGCTGAGTTGACGCGAATCGGCCGGCGTGTGGCCGGGGCCACAGACGCGACGCACCCCGCTCGACTCAATCGACGGCGCTCACCCCTTGATCGGGTTGTTCACGACGCCAGGCAGCGGCGGACGAATACCTCGCCCAAAAGGAGCGCAATCGCAAGCGGTATCAGGTATGGATCTGCCGACCGATGCACCAAAATCGTGCTGCCGGTGATGCGCAGCATCTGACTGTCCGGCACCTCGAAGCCGGCGTTGCTCCCTGCGGCCAGCCGCCGCAGCAACTCGAGGTTAGGCGGGCGCAAGCTTAATTCATCGGCGTCGGCAGGCCTGGCGGCCGGCACTGCCAATGGTTCTGAGGTCAGGGCCTGCTCGGATTTCCCGTTCGTTCGGACCAGTTGGACGGAGTATTTGCCTCCCGGTAGAGCCGGCGCCTCGCCACGATAGAGCGCGTCGCCGACCTGGGTCAGCGGGACTTCGAATGCAGCGCCGTTGGGGCTGCTAATCCTGGCTACAAGGTTACCGGCCTTTACCGTGCCGGAGCTTTCGGCCTGGATCTTAAGATCACCGCTGCGGGTGGTCTTAACCTCCAGGTCGAACGGACCACCCTCACCCTGGCGCATCGTCCAGCTTACCAATTGCGACCAGAACTCGGCGTATTGATTCCAATGGATCCAGCCGATGGTGGCTAGCGAGTCGGGATCGGCGGCAAAGATCGCGCTGCGTCCCAATCCATATTGCCAGGCGGCCAGCAGCGGAACATCGTGGTCGGTATGCTGAATCAGCAGCGGCACGCTGGCGCCGTCCTTGGCTTGGGTCACACTGAAGAACTCCAACGATGGGATGTCTGCGGCGTTGATTCCGCGCAGGATCGAGCTGTTGGGGTCGGCGACGATTTTGGATTGCTTTTGCGGCGTCTGCATCGCCTGATGGCTCAGCCGGATGAAGAGCTGGGGTAGCTTTTCGATGTCCTCTACCCGGTAGAAGATGCCGCCGGTCGCTTCAGCGAAATCTTCGAGCAGGCGCAGATTGGCGATGTCCGGCCCGATTCGTACGGTTGAGACCGGGATCCGCTCGCGCGTCAGATCGGCAATAAGCAGATCGTGTTCGTGGTATTGGCGATTGGTGTCACCGTCGGTCAGGAGGATGATCTGGCGCACCGCAAGCCCACTTACGATCAAATCTCCCGCCGCGATTTCCAACGCTTCCTTGAAATCGGTGCCGCCGCCCGGCTCCAGGCGCAGGATTTTTTGCTCCAGTTGAGCGCGATCCACGCCCAGCGGATGCAGGCGCGAAATCACGTAGGGTTGCGAATCAAACGCGATAACCCCGACATAATCGCTGTCGTCGAGTTGGCGCAAAAGCGCAATCGCCGCCTGCTTGGCATAACGAATCCGTTCACCGTCGCGGACCGCGGGATAGCGCGAGTTGTAGCTCATCGAATTGGAGCGGTCGATGCACAAATAGATGCCGAGCGGCTCGCGGCTGGGCGGCGGTGGTTGCGGAACAAACTTGATCGGAAGGGCGTTTTCCAGCGGGGTCTTCTTGAAGTTCTCCTCGCGCAGCGCCGCTCCGGTTACAATCAGGCCGCCGCCGAAATCACCGACATATTGGTTCAACGCCACTTGTACGTCATTGCCCAGCGTCGCACTCGACACGTCGCTCAGAATCACAGCCTGATAGCTGAGGTAATCTTCGGCCCGCTTCGATAGGCGATCGGGCGTGGTCACATCGACCCGGTAGTCGCGCAGCTTCAGCGCGCTGACCAGGCTCATCGGGCGGTCGGCGGATACCACCAGGATTCGCGGTGGCGCGATCACCGACGCGGTGGTGTCGGCGCGTCCGTTGACCACCTCCAATTCGCGTCCGGCGCTCAATTCCGCCGTTAAAACATAGGCGCCGGGATTATCGAGATGATAGGGAAACTCGAATCGATTGAGACCGGGAAGCAGCTTTACCGGCACCCGCGTGATCAAGGATTGGTCGCGGAGCAAATCCAGTTGCGCCTGTACTGGAGCCGCGGCGTCACTTTCGATCGCAATCTGCAGAGCGAAATTAAGGTGCGCCCGAACCGGACTGGGAGCTTCGAAGGAGCTGAGCGCGATACGGTTTTGGATTGTTCCCGGCGGGGCTGCCGTAAATACCTGGATTCCCTGTTCTACCAGTCCCGGCAATACCGCCAAGGCGTCGCCTTGGGTCTGATTGCCGTCGCTGAGCAGCAGAATCTTTTTTTCCGCCTCGGGCGGAAAGATCGCGCTGGCCGCGGTCAGCGCGCCCGCGATGTCGGTTCCACCGGCCTCAACCTGTGGCCGGCACAGCTTGAGCCACCCGGGGATTTTCCAGCGGCGCCAAAAGTTCGGTGTTGCGGCCAAAAGCCACTACTCCCAGCCGTTCATCGGGGTCCATCGCGCTGCGCAAGCTGGCAACCTGCGACTGCATCCAGGCGCGCTGATCGGGAGCGATCGATCGTGACTGGTCGAGCACTGCCACCACCGCCAAGCCGCGCACGCGGTCCCTGGCGGGAATTAGACGGCCCCGCCATGATAATCACCAGCATCGCAAAGCAGGCGAGCCGAAGCGCCGCCGCAATCGCGCTTGGGATGCGCTTGGTTGCGCGCCAGGCAAACCAGCCAGGTGCGGCAACCAGCGGCGCGAAGATCAGAAGCCAGAGCAGAAAAGGGCGTTCAAACAACCGAAACTCCTCCTCTGACGGCACGTCTTACGAGCACGGCGGATTCGATCAGCAAGGCGGCCAGCGCCAGCGCTATCAACGCCAAAGGTATTGGTTGAATGCGGCGCATCGGTACTCCGGGCTCCAGATCGATCGACCGGGAAAACGGCGCCTCAGCATCCTTGCTGGCCTTGACCGATAGTTCCGACTCCGCGGCATCGAAGTAGTTCGCAAAAACCAGTTCTTTGTGGTCACCGATATCGACCTGGTAGCGTCCCGCATAAAGCGGCTGAAAGCGAATCAGGCCGGCATAGCCTGGGGCGATTTCCACCGTGGACCCGTCGGGCTGAATCACCTTGGCCGGGGATTTGGCCGGAATCGTGACATAAGCGCCGGTGGATACGACATGGATATCGCGAGGACCGGCCAGCGCTTTGACCAAATCGATAGTAAGAACCAAGGTATCGAGCATGTCGGGATCGAGCAGACGATGGTCGCGGATATCAAAGGCGATGACAGCTTCAGGTCCTTGCGCGCTCACGCCCGACGCCGCCAATGGCAATACCCCGGCACGATTCGGTGCGGTGCCGTGGGCGACCGGGTCCATCCAGTCGGGCAGGCCCAGGTCGCGAGTGGGCCCGAGCAGTAACGGACGCGTCAATGGACCCAAATCGGAGCGATCGTCCATCTGGCTGACCGGAAGCGTGGACTTCAGCGGGACCTCCCGACTGTTGCGTGGGAAGATGAACAGCTTCGACGCGGCGCTGGATACCGTTGTCGGGAGAGTCGTGAATGATTGCAATATCCGGCGGGGCCGCGCCCAACACTTTAGCGATCGCCGCCGGGGTCAGTTGTGCGGCAGTCCCGGCCACCACCAGGCTGCCAGGATCAACGGCGCGCAGTACCCGGGCCAAGTCGTCGCGCACCTCGGCATCCGGTGATATCACCACACCTCTTAGCGAGCGGGTGCCTGGGGCGTAGGCGTAGCGGGCATTGTCGGCGATTAGCGCGTCAGGGGTTTGGATGAGCGCCTCGACCACGCCACCGCTGGGAAGCGGACCGAAGTTGAAATTGCCTTGAGCGTGCGCCGGCAGGATTAATCCGGCACGGTCGATGTGGCGGCCGTTGAGGGTGACTTCCACGTCGGCCAGCACCGCCTTCGCTGACATGTTACGAACCGTGCAATGGCCTGGGCTGGTCCGGGGCACGCCCGGGTCCAGCGCGGTAACCGCGGCATTGTCCTGATCGGTCCCAATCTGATGATAGCGCAGCCTGGTTCCCGAAACCTTGTCGAACGAAGCCGCGCCCGCCGGCAATCGCGGTGCAAACAGGTCGATCACGTCGGCGTCTCGCACCCGCAGCAGGGCGGCCTCCACCGCCGCCGGCGTGGCGGCGACGTCATATGGCTTAAGCCCTTCAATCGCGGTGCGGACGGCGCTCAGGTCGGAGGTGAAATAGCGTTGAATTTCGGCTTGCGAAGCAAACCCAACCACCGCAAAGCGCTCACCCGGCGCCGCCGACCTGACGATGTCAAGCGCCTGCGCCTTGGCCTCTTCCAACCGGGTTTGACGGCCTTCGTAGGCGCCCATTCCCGCCGCGAGATCGAAAACCAACGCATGCCGGCGATGACTGGCCGCGATCGGGGCCATCTTCAGATACAACCCGGCGAGCGCCAGGGAAAGTAAGGCCAGTGCCAGAACTTCAAGCCAAAACAACAGATCAAGCTTGAGGAACCTGAGTCTGGAGACCGGCACCTGATCGGCCTCGAACAACAGCAGGCTGGACACCTCGACGGTGGAACGCGAGCGGGCGCTTAGATAAATGAGAATCAGCCCGCCGATACTGAGGCCAAACAGCAGGTTGATGGGATCGAGAAAACCCATCGCTACTGCACCAGTCCCAGCCGCGGCAGTTCACGGACGAGGAAATCGTCCAGATTGTCGGCGCCAATCACGGTCGCGTAGGTGATGCGATGGCCGGCGCAAAACTGCGCCAGTTCATCGCGCAGTTGGGCCAGCCGCCGCTGGCAGGTTTCCACCACCGCTGGAGTGATGGTAACTTCGCGCAGCTCGCCGGTTTCACAATCGCGCAGCCGGTAGGCCCCGGTGCCTAAGCTTCCGGCCGATTCGCGGGCGCCCAGCACCTGGATCGCCTTGATTTCGTAATGGGCGGCAATCAGGTGCGAGAAAGCCGTCTGGTAAAGGCCGGTCGGCACCAGGAAGTCGGAAATGAGAATCGCCACCCCCGGCGGACGCCGCTGGGTGAGAAATTCCTGCACTCCGGCGGCCAGTTCGGTCGGCCCGCCGCACTTGATTTCAAACAGCATCGGCCGAAAGCTCGCATAGGACTCACGCCGGCGGTGGAACTCGGTGCTCCGGTAAGTGGCTTGACCGCGGGGGCCGCCAAAGCTGATCAGCCGTACCGGGTCATTCTCTCCCAACGCGACATAAGCCAGCGCGGCACCCAGTGTCCGCGCCAGGCCGAACTTGTCGTCCTTGGCCGGCAGGCCCATCGAGGCGCTGGCATCGATCAGAATGCTGACTTCGGTCTCGCGCTCAACGCGGAACGATTTGGTGTACACACTGTCCAGACGCGCCATCGAGTTCCAATCCAGAAAACGCAAGTCGTCGCCTTCGGAATAATCGCGGAAATTTTCCAGCTCGATTCCGGAACCCTGCACCCGGCCCAGGGCCCGGCGTCCCATGCGTACAGTGCGTGCCCGCCTGATGCCCAGCACGAGATTATCCAACCTCTGGATAAAAGCCGGCTCAAACGCACGCGCCAACATCGCAATCGACACCAGGCACTAATGCCCACGCAAGTCGCGGACCGATTTCAAGACCTTCTGGATTAGATGAGCAGGGTCGATACCGTCGGCTTCGGCGGCGTAGTTCAGGGTCAGCCGATGCCCCAGCGCCGGATAGGCCACACGATCGATATCGTCGTAAGAAACGTTGGCACGGCCGTCGAGCAGCGCGCAAACTTTGGCCCCGAGCATCAGTGCCTGGCCCCCACGCGGACTCGAGCCAAAGGCGACGTAGCGATTGACATCTTCATCGCGGGCCAGACCTTCCTTATTGACCAGGAACTTGGATTTCTCCGGCACCGTCGCGCGCGTCAGCCGGGCCGCATACTGCTCGATGTCCGACGCCACGATTACCTGGCGCACCAGGTGTTTGAGAGCTTCGATCCGCCCGGCCGCGTCGCCGGTGTCGAAGACCGGCTCAATCTGGTGCAACTCGGGTCCCGTGGTGCTGGAAATGATTCGCACCAGCTCGGATTCCTCCGGGTAATTCAGCCGCACTTTGAAAAAGAAGCGATCCAACTGCGCCTCGGGCAGCGGATAGGTCCCCTCCATCTCGATTGGATTGAGGGTCGCCATTACGAAAAATGGCGGCTGCAACGGATAGGTGGTACCCGAAGCCGTCACCTGCAACTCCGCCATCGCTTCAAGTAGCGCCGACTGGGTCTTGGGCGTGGCGCGGTTGATCTCGTCTGCGAGCAGGATATGGCAGAATACCGGCCCCGGCGAAAAGCGGAATTCACGCCCGCCGTTGTCGGAGGAAAAGATCACTTTGGTGCCGGTAATGTCGGCGGGCATCAGATCGACCGTGAACTGAATCCGGTTGAAACTCAGGTTAAGCGCCTGGCCCAGCGCCTTGACCAGCATCGTCTTGCCGGTGCCGGGTACTCCTTCGATCAGCACGTGGCCGCCGGCAAACAGGGCGATCAGCAGCTCTTCGACGGGCTGCCGATGGCCCACAATCAATTTGTGGATTTCACCTTGGATGCGCCGGAATGTGCGGGCAAAATCGGCGATGGTCGGCAGTTCGTTCAGCGCCAGGCTCATCGTTCGAACACGCGCTTTATGGTGTCTCGGTCGGCGGCCGGAACGGTGCCGCGATCCAAGGGTTCATCGGGATGCTGGTATGAGTTCAATGCGGTTTTCACTTTCGGTGGAACGTAAGGTTGTGCGCTTGAAATCGGCGAGCGATCGGATAGCCGCGCGTCAATCATGATCTCGAAATTATCGTTCTTATGCGAGGGGGCGTCCGGTGGACCCATCAGGTTATCGGGGTCAGTCCCGCTACCCGCGGTCTCCCCGCTGTCATCGGGAGTGGTGCCAGCCTGTTGTCCCGGCGTTGGCTCGTCCCCAGTGCCAGGGCCTTCGGGTCCTCCGGGTTCGAGGCTTTTGGCCGAGGGCGTATTAGGAGGCGTTCGGCCCTGCTCCGGGGAATTGGAATCCGCCTCGCTGTCCGGCGGTTGCTGAACCGCGGGATTGGGTTTGCCGACCGGTCCGCCCGCTTTGGTGCCTGACGGATTGGGCCGGTCGTCTCCCCTGGATGGATTCGAGTCGTTGGGGCCCGAGCCATTATCTTCGGGCGGCGGGGGTCTATCGCCCAAGGCCTCGGCCAGCCGGATTTTCACCTTTTCGGGGGTATCGCCGAACTGCCGCCCCGTCAGCCGGTCCTGGAGGCTCGACGCCAGATCGCTGGCTTTCTTCTCCAGCTTATTGAACGCGCTACGGCTCGCGTTATGGCTGTTTTGATTGGCCGCCTCGAGCCGGTCGGCCAGACTGCGCAAGGCGTCGGGGTCTCCTTGCACCGCCATTCCCTCGCCTGAGGTATCGTCCGAAGGCGCGACCTCGGACGGATCGAGCTCCAAGGTGAAATTCTGCAGCAGCTTGCGTAGAGCTTGGTGATGGAGCCGCGCGGAATAGGTCATCAGCCCCGCCAGTGACGCGATCAGGCAGGCGGCGGCGAAACCGTAAATGGACCGTGAAATGCGGCGTTTCTCGATACGCTGGGGACTGAAATCATCCAGCCGGCCCACCGTATCCTCGACCAGAAAAGGCCAAAGCGAATAATTGCGTTCCTGCTCAGCCAGCGCGAGCAGCGTGCTCAAGCGCCGGTTGAGCTCGGCTTTCTCGTCCGCGATAGCGGCGATGCGATTGAGCCCGGCGAACCGCCGCGCGGCTCGGGTCACGGCCAACGGAAGACCCACGATCAGCAATAGGGCGAGCAGCACTCCGAGCGTCAGAAAGTGCGTGGTGCTCAGAAAGAAGGCCGCGACGACCAGCGTGCCGCCTGCCCCAAGCACCAAAGCAAGGGTCGAGAAGGCCATTTGCTGGATGGCCAGGAGATTACGGCGACGCTTGATACTGGCGAGCTGCCTGACGATAGGGCCCAGCCCGTCTTCGCGATCGCTTAATCGGCGTTGTAACGGAGATGCCATGAGCGCGCACAAACGCGAAACTCCAGCTTAATTGAGCCTCCGGTGCGGCGCAACTTGGGCGATCGGCCCGGCAGTGACCTAAATTGTAGCGATTGTTCCGATTTTGGCCCACAGTGGAGCGACAGTTACTTTGCCTTAAGCCGCGGGTCATCGGCGGCCACACACATCGCCCACACGCTGCCCGGTTTCGCGTTGGAGCCGACCGCAGTGGCTACCGCAACGATTTGTTTTCGCGCGGCCTCGCAATCGTCGGTGGTGTCGTATGACGCCGATTGGGTCCATTGGCTGACGGGCGCATCAACGTTCATCTTGCCGTTTGTCTTCGGCGCGAAAAGTAGATACCACGCAATCAGTACGACCGGCGCGCAATAGCGGATTTTCATCACTAGCCTCTTACCTGATGCGAACCATGTCGTAAAGGCCACCGGTTCCAATCGCGAGCCTGCTACCTCGGGCCGATTTGCTCATCGGGAAGAGCATGTATTAGGTTGCGGACACAGCCTGTTACAGGAGGCACGTTATGCCAAACTCGGCACTGGTTTCAGAAGACGAGATTAGGACCTTCCGCAGGGAAGGAGTGGTTACGGTGGACTTCGTCAAAGTGGTCGGCCCGGAGCTGTACCAAGGCATGTGCAGGGCCTTTGCCGAGGTTGAGCGCAACGCCGCACGCACACCTGGTGCGACCAGATTGGGTGGTGTGGACCTGCGCTTCACATATCCCGAGATTGATGCCGTGGCGCGGTCACCGCGGTTGGGCGAACTGGCCGCCCGCCTTGCCGGGGCCGAGCATATGCGGGTTTGGCTGGATGCGGTCGAAGCGTTGCTGCCTGGATTTCCGGGAACCAGCGTGCATCAGGACCTCCCCAACTACCCCTTCGATCGGCGCGGCTTGCTCACCGTAATCGTCGCGGTCGATGGAGTTACGGCCGAAATGGGGGTCAACCAATTTCTGGCACGGTCCCATCGGCTTGGACCCTTCGGGTGCCAAACGGTTTACGACGCCGCCCGGACCCGCGAATCGCCGGTCAAGCCGCCCGAAGAGTTCATGCGGCTGCTGCGCGACGACGACCGGGAACTGGTTGGCGACGTAATCTGCAAAACGCAGCACGCCGGCGAGGCGGTCATTCACGACGGCCTGATCTTTCATGGCAGCGGCCTCAACCAAAGCGACCGCGCCTACCGCAGAGCGTCGTTCGTGTATTTCCCGGCCGATACGAGGTACACCTGCGTGCCGTATCCAAGCAGCGACGGGCTGGGTCTGACACCGTTCAAACCGCTGGAACACGAGCGCTTCCCGATTGTGGCTTGAAGCAGCCCGCTCCGCGCACATTACCCGGTGAGCGCGAGGCCGTGCTACCGTTTTGCAGAGATTTGGTTTAGGAGAGTTTTCGCGTCATGGCAAAGTCATTGGTGGTTGATTCCGACGGACATATTCTCGAGCCCGCCGACATGTGGGAGCGCTACCTCGAGCCTAAGTACAAGGACCGCGCGATAAGGATCCGGCTGGATAGCAAGGGACACGAGTACGTCGAGATTGCCGGTCGTAAAAGCCCGTTCCTGCGCGGTGGAACACTGGGATCGGCTGGGGGTGCCTACCAGGATCCGCGCGAGGTGATGACGCCGGGAAAGGTGAGCTTACGAAGAGTCCTGCCGGCGGACCCCGGGTGCGGTCGACCCGCACATCCGGCTGCGAGAAATGGACGCCGAAGGGATCGATATCGCGATCCTCTATCCGACCATCGGAATTGCCTGGGAGAGAGATTGCGAGGACTCGGAGCTCTCGGCGGCCTATTGCCGCGCGTACAACAACTGGCTATTGGACTATTGCTCGGCTAATCCTGACCGTTTGATCGCGGCGGCCCATATCAACTTGCGCGATGTCGATTTGGCGGTGACCGAAGTCAATCGGGTCAAGGGTAAAGCCAAGGGCATTTTCGTGACGCCGTTTCCGTGCAACGGCCGTCCGCATGGTGATTCATACTACGATCCGTTCTGGGCCGCCTGCGAAGCCGCCCGCATACCGGTGGCCACGCACGTTCAGGTCCGCGCCGATTCGCTGGGCAGCGGCCTGCATCATGCCAGCCACAATCCTCCCATAGCCGAGGATATCCCGCGATGGTTCCACTTCATGCAGTTGGCTGAGGACTCCATCATGGGTATCAACTGCATCTTCCAGGGTAACGTCCTCGACCGCTTTCCGAAGCTCAAATATGTCATTCTGGAGACCGGCTGCGGATGGGTGCCGGGATGGATGGACCGGGCCGACGGCAAGTTTGAACTGTTCGGATTCACCACCCAGATGTCGAGAAAGCCCAGCGAGATTTTCCGTGAACGATGCTGGATCTCCACCGACGTCGACGAAATCAGTATCCCCCAGATTGCCCGGACGATCGGCGCCAACCATATGATGTGGGCCACCGACTATCCGCATATCGACGCGCATAAGAACCCGCTCAAGGAATTGCGCAAGCATATCGAGGAGCTGTCCGACGAGGAGCAGGATTGGATTTTGGGCCGGACCGCGGTGGAACTGTACGGGCTATAGGGGTATATGCGTCCTCTTTGAATGATATCGGGGAGGCAATCAATGCGAAACCAACCTGGCCGGGTTCTTGGCCGTAACGATTTGATCGCGAGTCACTTTACCCTTACCGGGACGCCCGCTCCGCAAGCGCCGCGTTTTTCGTTCGCCGAACGGGTGGCGGCCGCGGCGGCGGCCGGTTTCAACGGTATCGGCCTTTTCACCGGCCATTGGGAAGACGGCATGCCGGCGGCGGAGATGCGGCGTATCGCCGACGACCATGGAATCGTGGTGGCCGAACTGGAATGGCTGACGGATTGGTGGTGCGACGGCGCGCGGGGCCGGGATTCGAGAGCCGCCGAAGAGCGCATGTACGAGGCCGCCGACGCCCTGGGTTCGCGCCATCTGAGTATAGCGGCCTTCGGCGTCGCGGAGCATGCGGAGCCGGCCGCGGCCGCGGAGCGTTTCGCCGCGCTGTGCGAACGCGCGGAGCAACACGATTTACTGGTCGGCATCGAGTTCTTTCCGGGCTCGGCGATTCGCGACGCCCAGGCGGCGTGGAATATCGCCCGTTGGGCCGGCGAAAATGGGGGCGTCCTGGTTGATAGCTGGCACTATTTCCGCGGCGCCGCCGACCCCGAACACCTAAGGGCGATTCCGGCAAACCGCATCGTCGCAATTCAGTTTGACGACGCCGACCAGGAAATGGTTGGCAATCTATATGAGGATACTACCCTGCGGCGGCGTCTGCCCGGCCAAGGCAGCTTCGACCTGGTCGGCTTCATCAAGTTGCTGGACGAAATCGGTATCGAGGCGCCGGTATCGGTCGAGATCCTCTCTCCCGAACAGCAGGGGTATCCGGTTATCGAAGCGGCGCGGCTGGCCCATGATACTTCACGCAGAGTGATCGCCAGGGCGCGTGAGTGAAAGCGAAGATTGGGTTGAAGGCAGCGCTAATCGCGCTGCTTTGCGTGACAGTCTGCCTGGAAACGGCCGTCCAGAGCGATGAATCGCGCACGGTGCTTCGATGTCTCCCACCGATATTGCCGGTGCGATGAACGATTTCGGTCTTCCGTCTGCTGCGCAGCGCTTGGCGGCGGCAACGGCGGCAACGTTATTATCTCGCCGCTGAGCGTCTCACTCGCCCTCGCCATGACCTACAATGGCGCCGCGGGCGGTACGAAGGCCGCGATGGGTCAGACGCTGGCCATCTGGCTCTTTTAACGACGAAGATCTCAACCGCGCCAATCGCGATCTGCTGAATACGCTCGAAAAGGCCGATCCGTCCGTGAAGATGGAAATCGCCAACGCATTGTGGGCGCAATCGGGCTTTCAGATAAATCCACAATTTCTCAAGCTGAGCAAGGAGTTTTACGACGCGCCGGTCGACAATCTGGATTTCAACGATCCGCGCAAGGCTGCCGATACAATCAACGCCTGGGTGGACCGCAAGACCCACGGCAAGATTCCCACTATCGTCGCGCGCCCCGACCGCAATACCAGGCTCATTCTCACCGACGCGGTCTATTTCAAAGGGACGCTGGACGTCGCCGTTTGACAAGAAGGCGACCAAGCCCGGGAAATTTCATTTGGCGGACAGTGGTTCCACGGACATCCCGATGATGGCTCAAAGCGGCAAGTATCCATATTTCGAGACCGACGCGTTTCAGGCGATCCGTCTGCCCTATGGCAATGGTCGATTCGCGATGTATGTGTTCTTGCCCCGCAAGACGGCGGGTCTGCCCGATCTGATGCGCTCGCTGGACCTGGCGCATTGGAGCGAATGGATCGGCAAGTTGCGCGAGCGTCAGGGGCGGATCGTCTCTGCCGCGGCTCGAATTGACCTACGCCCGCAGCCTCAACGATGCGCTCAAATCCCTGGGCATGGAAGCGGCGTTCGACCCGGCGCGGGCCGATTTTTCCCGCATCCATCCGCCGCCTCCGGAGCTGTTTATCGGCGACGTCGAACACAAGACCTACGTGAAGGTCGACGAGGAAGGCACCGAAGCGGCGGCCGCGACCAGCGTTGGGATGGTTGGGATGAACATCGCCGTGCCCCAGGCGCCGCCTTTTGAGATGATAGTGGACCATCCATTTTTCTGCGCCATCGCCGAGCGGCAATCGGGCGTCTTGCTGTTCGCGGGGATGGTCACCAATCCCACCGGCCCCGAAACAGTAGCCATTGACCCCGCGAATCGGTATCCGTCACGCGGATTTTTGGCTAAGAAGAGAAGAAGTTGGTTTTGCTCTAAACAATATTGGTTACGCCGTTTGTCCCACGAGAGAGGTGACTCGATGCAACTGATGTTTTTCACCGAGCGCGGCTATTATCCAATCCCCGAAAACGAAGTTCTCAAACAGCGCAGCTTCTTCGGACTCTCCAACAAGTATTTCGACCCGACGCAGGGAGCCAGGCTCCTCAACGAGTACATCGACGACAAGATTTACTGCGAGGAACTCGGCTTCGACGGCGTGGCGCTCAACGAGCATCACGGCACCCCCTACTGCCTGGGCGCGGTGATGGACGTCGAGGCGGCGGTGCTCGCGCGAGCTACCAAGCGCGTCAAAATCGTACTCATTGGCAATCCCTTGCCGGTGATTTCCAATCCGCTGCGCCTGGCCGAGGAGGTGGCGATGATCGATCTGATCTCCGGCGGCCGCCTGGTGCCGGGGATCATCCGCGGTACCGGATGCGAGCAGATCTTCAACAACGCCAACCCGGCGCTCAACCGGGAATACTTCGACGAAGCCCACGACCTGATGATCAAGGCCTGGACGGTGCCCGGGTCCGTTTCGCTTCGAAGGCAAGCACTTCAACTACCGCTTCGTAAATCCGTGGGTGCTGCCGCTGCAAAAGCCGCATCCGCCAATTTGGCTGCCCGGCGTGATCAGTCCCGAGACCGTGACCTGGGCCGCGCGCCATCGCTATACCTACGTGGCGCTGTCGACCAGGCTCGAGCCGACCCTCGACCTGTGGAACCTCTACGTCAAGACGGCCGCCGAAGAGGGTTATCAGGCCGGCCCCGAAAACTTCGTCTATATGCAGCCGGTCTTTTGCGCCGAAACCGAGGCGCAGGCCGAGGACTACGGCCGGCGCTTCCTGTACGGCGGCGGCTTTGCGTTCTTCGGGCGCAGCGAATGGATGTTCCCGCCGGGATACAACTCCAAGGCCGCCACGCGGCGGATGGCGGAGCTGGCCAATCAGAGAACCAATATCTGGGGCGCGGAGGGCGATTCCGGCGCCGCGAAAGAAGCCAAAGTCGATGACGATCTGGCGCTGGCGATGGGACGCGATCCGCATAACGACGCCGGAAGTGGAGCTGTTGAAGAAGGCCATATACGCACGCTATCCGGAACTGCTGAAAAGCCGCCAGATGATCGCTGGCACACCCAAGTCCGTGCTGGTCAAGCTGCGCCATCTGATGCGCGTGCTCCAGCCCGGCGTATTGATTTTGCGCATCGACGGTCCGATGACGCGCGAGGAACGGCGCTCGTGCATCAGGCTGCTGGGAGAAGAAGTCGTTCCGGCGCTGCGCCAGTACGGCGACGAACTGGGCCTGGACGATCCGTTCACGCGCAAGCCCGGAGGGCGTCCGCTTCGCGCAGGCATCAAGCCCGATCCGGTCGGCGACCCGGGCGCGCTTGAGGACCTCTACAACTGTTAGGTGCACCAAGCGACCGACGCCGGTATTTCTCAACATCCTCGCGGAGAAGGAACAATGTCGACGGAAAACGAAAGAACCGTAACCGAACTGTTTAACGCCTGGAAGCGGCTGGATTTCGTCGGAGCCACGGAGCTGTTGACCGACTCCTTCACCTTTCAAGCCGACCCCTCAGTCAAGCCGATCGAAGGCAAAGATGCGGTCGGAAAGGAATGGCAAAGCTACCTCAAGTTCATGGCGTCGTACGACTTCAAAATCTCGCAGATACTCAGTTCCGGCAACGTCGTGATGGTCGAGCGGGTCGAATGGATCGGGACCAAAAAGGGCAAAACCATAGAGCTGCCGATCGTCGGGGTCTTCGAGCTGACCGGCGGCAAAATCAGCGCCTGGCGCGATTACTGGGATCCGCGGATGGCGCTTCCGCCAGCTCCGTCCGCGTGAGGAGATTCACGGCATCAAGAGAAAAACTCCAGTCGTGCGCATCACTTACGCGACCTTCGGCCGCAGGCGGGTGACATTAATCTCCGCGGCTCGCTTGCGGACTTGGGCGAGATCATAGTTGACCTGCATCCGCAGCCATACGTCGGCGGAACCTCCAAAGGCCTTTTCGAGCCGGAACGCCATTTCCGGAGTTATGCCGCTCTTGCCATTGATGACATTGTACAGTTGCTGTCGCGTAACCCCGATTGCTGCGGCGGCCTTCGCCACCGGAAGACCAAGCTCATCGAGGTTTTCGCGTATCAGCTCGCCCGGATGAGGCGGATTCTTCATCGCCATGTCTGTCTCTCCCGTGGTTCAGTGATAGTCGACCAGATCGACGTCGCAGGCGTTGCCGCTATGGAAGCGAAAAATAATCCGCCAGTTGGCGCGCACGGTGAGCGCCCAGAAGCCTTTCAGTTTGTTCTTTAGCGGGTGCAGATGAAAAGCATGAATGTCTACCTCTTTTGCGCTTTGCGCCGCATCAAGCGCGGCTAGGATGAGGCGAATGCGTCTTAAATCTTCGGCCGGAACTCCGGAAGGATCATCCCTTTGGTAAAGGCGCCTGAGACCGCGATGCCGAAAGCTCGCTATCACTGAGCGATATGTATAATGTTAATTGACATTTGTCAACAGCATAGAATTTCCGGAGCACAACACCGAAGACCTCCCGGCCAATTGTTTTGCGGCGTAATTTTCCAGGTCCTTCGCCTTCGGTATACCCGGCTCGGCCCAAGTTTCTAACCGCCACTGTATCTAATCGTGTTAAGAAGTCAGCTCGATTGGTTGTAACCTCGAGGCGTCAGAAAACGGGAATAATGGAAATGACCCAAGCCGCCAGTATTCATGTTATCGATGACCGATTCCCTCGCACTTTGAAGAGCTTCGGCTTCTGTCGTCGGCGGGTCGTCGTTTGAGGTCATCAGGAAGCGGGCGAGTGGGATAACCTGCGCCACCTGGTGAACGCCGAGGCTCCCATCGCCACGCCCGCGCGCTTGTCCTGAACGTTGCCCGGCCGGGTCTGCGAGTTGACCAGGATCAGATGGATGCTGATCGGGATCTGCGCCTCCTCGGCCAGCGCCCAGAACGGGTCATCGTCGGGACTGATGGCGTCGCCGCCGCTGGGCCAGGCGGTGATAATCACTCCCCGATGCCCCTTGTCGATCGAGCGTTTCAGTTCATTGACGGCGCGCTCGATGCCGGCATTGGGCATCTGGGCGACCGGCACCAGGCGCTCGCGGTCCGCCGCGCAAAAATCGTCGGCTAGCCAGTCGTTGTACGCGCGCAGCCCGGCGATTTGCAGGTCGATGTCATCCTTGAAGCCCATGAAGTAGATCATCGCGCGCTGCGGCGGATACATGACCTCCGCGTCCACGCCGTCGACGTCGAGGACCTCCAGCCGCTCCTTGCCCTTGTAACAGGCGGGATGAATCGACCGCCATACGAGGCCCCGTTCCACTTGAGTTGTTCCGGCCGGGTCCCGACGCAGGTAACCAGTCCCAGCGGTTCGGACCCGCCGCCGGCCCGATACTGCCAGGCGTCTCCGCCTTCATCGTCCTTGACCAGTTTTGGCGCCTTGTCCTGATACTTCCTGGGCAGCCACTTGTCCCACAGATCCGGCGGTTCGATGACGTGCGAATCGGCCGAGATGAGATTGTATTCCCGTGTCATGGATTCCTCCCGCGGGCAGCTCCCTGTATCTACAATATGTAGCTCACAAAGCGCTGGTGCTCGCCAATTTCTTCAGGCGCAGCGAATCACGCCCCTTGCTTCCAAATCTTCGATCTCCGCGGTTTCGTAACCTGCTTCGTGCATCACTTCGCGGGTATGTTGGCCGATGATCGGCGCGGCCCGTTCGATCTTTCCCGGCGTCCTTGAAAATCTGATCAGATGACCCGCCTGGCGCAGCCGCTGATAGACCGGATGCTCATTCTCGGCGACTTGGCCGCGGGCAATCGCTTCCGGGTCGGATAGCAATTTCTCGATATGCCCGGCGCTCTCCGCGATTTCGGCCGGTACTCCAGCCTTGCGGAAAGCAGCGATCCACTCATCGGCGTCGCGCTCGCGGAAGCGGGTTTCCATTTCGCGCGTCAACTGGGGCCGCAAGCCATCGTTGTTAGCCGCGATGCCGAGCGTATCCAGCAAGCGCATCTGGCGTTCCCGATCCGGGCAGCTCACACAAACCCAGCCGCCGTCGCGCGTTTCATAGATCCGGTAGAACGGCCCGAATCCGGTTTGTTCGCGGTCGAGCTCAAATCGCGGCGATACGCTATCGCGGGTGACGAAAATCTGACTTTCGAACACGAACCCACTGGCAAATTGAGGACATTCGATGCGCTGTCCCTCTCCGGTGCGATCGCGATGGTGCAGCGCCATCAGCATCGACGTCGCCGACAGCATCGCCGTGAACAGATCCATCGGGGCGCCCGAGACCAGAACCGGCGGATTGCCGTCGCCGGCTTGCGCGACCTCCAATCCGCAATGCGCCTGGTAAGTCATCTCAAAGCCGCTCAGCTCGGAAAGCGGCCCCTTGGAGCCGTACCCGGTGCCGTGGCAGTAGATGATTTTGGGATTGATCTGTCTAAGAGCCTCGTAGCCGATACCGAGGCGCTCCGCTACCGCCAGGCGCAAATTGTGCTGGACGATGTCGGCGCGGGCCACCATCCGGCGGAATATTTCCAGGCCTTGGGGATTTTTCAAATCGATCGCCGCCGAACGTTTGCCGCGCTGCACTCCGACAAAAGCTTTTTCCGTCGGCCGCATCGTGTCGCCGTCGGGTGGCTCGACCTTGATCACGTCGGCACCCAGGTCGGAGAGCAACATTGTCGCGTAAGGGCCGGCGGCGAACATGCCGCAATCCACTATCCGGATGCCCTCCAATGGATGACGCATGCTGCCCGATATCTTCGACTCGCCGCGCGTCCGCGCATCTTGCGCGTCGCGGTCGTTCAGGACGCGCAGGATCTCGTCAGTATCGGCGCCGGGCCGCACCGCCGAGCCGCGGATCGCACCGGGAGTCGCGGAGAACTTCAGGGACAAACCCAGTTCGGTAATCGGTCCCAGTTCGGGGTCATTGACCTGCGTCACCAGTTCCATCGCCAACGCCTGGGGGTCGTCGAGGATCTCTCCCGGCGCCAGACATGGGCCGACGGCCACGTCGGCATCGCGCAATGCCGCCACCCATTCCATCATCGTGCGACTCTTGAACCGCGCGGCCAGTTCGGAGCGGAACCGCTCACCCTGCTCGCGGTCTCCTACAAAATGGCGGCCCTTGTAGTAGCCGTCGAACTCCTTGGGATTAAGACCCACCAGCTCGCAGATGCGCTCAAAGGCGCCCTTGGCCCCGGTGTGGATATGCAGGAAGCGGCCGTCCGAGCACGAGTAGGAATCGACGGTCGGAGCCACATGGCGCTTGACGCCGCGAAAGGCACGAAATGCCGCGGTGGGCTTTTCGGCCTGGGAAAACTGCAAGGCGAAATGCGCCAGCACGCCGTCATAGAGCGAGGTATCGACATGTTGTCCCGCGCCGGTAGCCTGGCGGACGTGCAGCGCCGCCAGCGTCCCAATCGCGGCGAGGTAACCCGCTCCGTAGCTGGCCAGCGGATAGTAGGAAAACACCGGGCCCTCGCGGACTCCGGCCTGCTCGCCGAAGACTCCCGCCCGCGCCTGCACCAGCGCGTCAAACCCCGCGTGCCCGGCGTCAGCTTCGTAGCCGTAGCCCCGAATCGAGCAATAGACCAGGCGTGGGTAATCGGCGCTCAGAGCGGCGTAGCCGATGCCGAGCCGGTCGGTGACCCCCGGAGCGTAGCTTTCGAGCAGCACGTCGGCGTCGGCGAGTAGTTGGTGGAGGGTCCGTTTCCCGGATTCGCTCTTGAGGTCGAGTGTGAGACTCTTCTTGCCGCGCTGCCAGACCCGGTAAGCGGGCAGCAGATCGCGGTATGGATCTCCGCCGGGAGGTTCGACCTTGACCACCTCGGCTCCGTAATCGGCCATGAACATCGTGGCCAGCGGACCCGCGATGCCCCAGGACAAATCGATAACTTTGCAACCGTCAAGTGGGCCACTCATTCGGAAACTCCCGTAGGCACGAGCCGCTAGATAAAGGTCCATCGCGGCAAAATCACTCCGCCGCCTGCATCCTGAAACACCACCTCGACCCTGGCTCCGATCCTGATCTGAGCCGAATCGACCTGATTGATCGCCCCGTTCGCGGACGGGACCAGATTCCCGACCATGCGGATGCCAGGATCCTCCTCCAGTTCAACCACAATCACGTTGTAAGGCGCCAACGGTTCGAACGCCGGCGTGAGCGGCGGATGGGGCACTACAAACGACCACACCGACCCTCGCCCCGACATCTTGCGCCAGCTCACCTCGAACGACTGGCAAGATGGGCACATCGACCTCGGCGGAAAGCGCAGACGGCCGCACAATCCGCAGCTTTGGACCAATAACTCGCCACGCTTGGCCCCCTCCCAAAAGGGCGTGTCGATTGGGAGATCCGGCGCGACTCGCTTCAGCCATCGGCTATCTCCTGAGCATCAGCGCGCTCGAGGGCACGCAGTCCGCGCTCGCCACCAGGCAGCATTGCGCGTCCGCGACCTGGTTGTGCGAACTGCCGCGCATCTGGCGCACGCCTTCGATTATCAGGTTGAAGCCATGAACATAGGCCTCGGAAAGGCTGCCTCCCGACGTGTTCAGTGGCAGCCGCCCGCTGGGCCATTCGATGTTGCCATCGGCGACGAAGTCTTTGGCCTCTCCGCGTCCGCAAAAGCCGAAGCCCTCCAGTGCCAGGGGAATCAAGGGACTGAAGGCGTCATAAATCTGCGCCACTTTGACATCGGCCGGAGTGAATTCGCTCTCGCGCCAAAGCTGGTTGCCACAGACCCACGACGGGGAGCGAAGCGGGTCATCGCAGAAATAATTCGTCATGGCCTGATGCTGGGCCGGAAAGCCCTGCGCCAATGCGTGGACATAAACCGGTTGCCGGCGGCAGTCACGGGCGCGTTCACGGCTCACAATCACGGCGGCCAGCGCTCCGTCGGTCTCCAGACAGCAATCGAACAGGCACAATGGTTCGGAGACCCAACGGGCATTCATGTACTGATCATGACTGAGTGTGCGTTCGTACATCGCGGCGCGCGGATTGCGGTTGGCATGCTTGCGGAACGCCAGCGCGACCGCGGCAAAGCATTCGCGAGTCGCGCCGTACTCATGCATGTAGCGCCGCCCCAGCATCGCGATCTCGTCGGCCGGCCGCAGCAGGCCCCACGGACGCGTCCAGCGGCCCGCCTCATCGACCTGCGATGTTCCGCTGGCCCAGATTCTGGCGCTGCGCGCGCTGCGCTTGCGCGAGCGCCAGGCCACCACCACGTTGGCCTGTCCCGTCACAATCGCCATCACGGCGTGGCCGACGGTGCCGCATCCGGCCCGCCCCCGTAGCCGATCTGGCTGATAAAGGTCACATCGCCGGCGCCGATGTTGCGGGCGATATCGACCTCCGAGGTGGTCTCCATCGTGTAGGAACAAAACCCGTCGACCTCGCGTGGTTTGATTCCGGCGTCGTCGAGCGCGGCAAGGATCGCTTCGCACGCCAGCCGCTCTTCCGATTGCGGCAGGAGCTTGCCAAACTCCGTCTGGCCGATGCCCACGATAGCGGTTTTGTCCCTCAGAATTCCCATTAAGCGATGCGCCGCGAGCGCAACGCCGAGCTACAATTTGAACGCGCGGGCGGCGTTCTCGCCCAGCATCTTGCGCTTGGAGCTTTCCGACATATCGGCGCGGTCGGCAATTTCCGCCACTACACCTTGAAACGGATGGTCGGGATGCGGATAGTCAGTCGAAAATAACAGACTGTCGTCGCCCAGACAGCTTATATACTCGGGTAGCATCTTTTCTTCGCCGTCGGCGGACACGAAGCATTGACGCTTGAAGTATTCCGACGGTTTCAGGCTGAGCTTGGCCGGCAACGCATAGCCCCATTCTTCCGCATGATGGTCCATGCGCTCGATCCAATATGGCGCCCATCCGCAGCCCGCCTCGACAATCACCACGCGCAGGTTCGGATGGCGGTCGAGCACGCCGCTGCCAATCAGGCTCATCAGCGCCATCTGCTGCTCGAACGGATGGCACGTCATGTGGCGGTAGACGAAATTTTCGTAACGCGCGTTGGCAATCTGCGGCACTTCCTGGGTCGCGCCCTCGTGCAGAACCAGCGGCACGTCGAGTTCCTCAAGCAGCGACCAAAACGGCTCCCAGTCGGAATGATCGAAGGTTCGGCCGCCAATCGGATTGGGTCGCAGGAACGCGCCCCTCAGTCCCAATTCCGTGACCCCGCGGCGCAGTTCGACAATCGACGCGTGCACGTCCATCTGCGGCATGATCGCGGGAGCGATCAGCCGCTTCGGCTCGACTTTGCAAAAGTCATGCGCCCAATTGTTGAACGCGCGGCACAACGCCACGGTCAGATCGAGGCTGTCGACGCCGAAGAAAAACAAGCCGGTGGTCGTGTACATGACCATCGCTTCGATTCCTTCTTTATCCATATCTGCCAGGCGGACGTGCGGATCGTATCCGCCCTTGCTCATCTTGGTGGTGCCCTTGAGCGCTTTCTCCGGACCCAGCAAGTAAGGCGACAGCCGGCCGCCGATCGACAGCCGATAGCGGCCCGTTTCGTACATCCCCTTGGGCGCCATCGAATGGTATTTCGGTTCGAGGTATTCGGTCCAAATGCGGTCGGGCTCCATGAAGTGGCCGTCGGCGTCAATTACGCGATACTTTGCCATTTGCGTTTCTCCAGCTCCCTTTCGGTGACAAGGACCACCCGTGGATCCACAACTCCTCGAGTAAGCGGACGTTCCCTAACGCCATGTACTCGAGGCGACCAGGGACGCCCGCCCTACTGTGCGCGTTCAGAGCCGCCACAATTCGACCGCGGTCCGCCCCAGAACCCAGTCCTGGTCCTCAGGTGAAAGCGGGGCGATATATTTGCGCAACTCCCGCAGCGGATCCTTGTGCGCGTCGGCGTGCGGATAATCAGTCGCCCACATCATCCGGTTCGCGCCAATCTTGCCGGCGATGCGCGGGATGTCCTCGTCGTCGGCTTCGGCCGAAATGTAGCAATGCTCCTTGAAGAGCTGGCTCGGCTTGTGTTTCATCGGCGTGGTAAAGCCGAACATCTCGTACTTGGAGTCGGCCCGTTCCATCCATGACGGCAGCCAGCCGCATCCGGTCTCCAGCACCACGTACTTAAGCCCTGGAAACCGCTCGGGTACACCGCCCTGAAAGATCAGATTCATCCCCATGATCGAGTCTTCGGTGAGCTGCATGAAGAAGAACCACGGAGCACGTCCGGCGGGATAAAACTCATGGCCCAGCGAAGTCGGCCGCACCTGGACGTGGGTCGAAACCGGCAGGTTGGCCGCCTCGCACGCCGCCCAGAACGGATCGTAATAACGATGCCCATAGGGGCGCCCGTTCATCGGATAAGGAGTGCAGAAGATTCCTTTGGCCTTGCCCTTGACGCGCTCGACCTCGGCCACCGCCAGGTTGACGTCGCACAAGTTGATGTGGGCGACCGCGATCAGGCGGTCGGGATGCCTGGAGCAAAAATCAAACAGGTAATTGTTATAGGCGCGGCAGTAGGCGGCGGCGATTTCGGGGTCGCGGGTCTCGCCCTCCCAAACGATGCCGATAGTCGGGTACAGAATCGCGATATCAATTCCCTGTTCGTCCATCTCCCGCACGCGCGCGTCGGGATCGATCGCGCCCGGCGTGCGTTTGGCCACTTCCCAGTACCCAAGCTTGGGGTCGGCATACAATTCGTTGAGATTCTGGTAGGCGCCGCCAAGACCGCCGAGTCCGCCGCCGTGGAGGACCTTGCTGGTCTGACGGTCAATCTCGAGATTCGAGCCCCTTGGCGTCCACACCGATACGAATCGCACGATCGCGGTACTTCGGTTCCAGGTACCGCTCCCAGGTATCGGGGGGCTCGAGGATGTGACCGTCGGCATCGACTACTGCTGACTTTGGCATCTAAAAAACTTTCCTTACTCGCTTGATGACCGCCCGGCAGGGCTAGGCCGCGACCGCCCGGGCGGGGGTGAATTTGACCGGCATATGCTTGATGCCGGCCACGAAGTTTGAACGCAGCCGCTCGGGTTTTCCCGCTCGGCGTAAGTCGGGCAGACGCGTAAGCAGTTCGTCCAGCATGATCCGCAGCTCCAGGCGCGCGAGATTGGCGCCGACGCAGAAATGCTCGCCGTGCGCGAACGCCAGGTGATCGTTGGGGCTGCGCGTGATATCGAATTTGAATGGGTCCGCGAACGCCTGGTCGTCGCGATTGGCGGAAACGTTCCAGACCACGACCTTGTCACCCTTGCGGATCTTCTTGCCGTGCAGTTGCGCATCTTCGGTCGCGGTGCGCATCAGATGGGTGATCGGCGAGGTCCAGCGCAAGAACTCCTCGATGGCACTTTTGATTAGCGACCGATCCTCCATCACCTTGGCCTTCTGATCCGGATGCTGCATCAATTCCATCATCCCGCCCGACATCGCGTTGCGCGTGGTCTCCTGTCCGCCAAGGATCAGGAGCAGGCAATTGGCCAGGATGTCCATATCCGTCATCTTCGCGCCGCCCATGTCGCCGTGGACCAATGCGCTCACCAGGTCGTTGCTGGGGTTCTTACGGCGGTCGCTGATGAGATTCATATAATAGTTATAGACGGCGACCCGGCCCTTCTCGGCCGCCTCGCGCGCGGTTTCGCCCTCCTCGCGGTATTCAGGATCCTGGCTGCCAATCAGCAAATTGCCCCAGTGGAACATGTCTTCCCAGTCGTCCCGCGGCACGCCCATCATCTCGCAGATGACCGCGGTCGGCATCCGCGCGGCGATATCGGTGACGAAGTCGCATTCTCCGCGCGGCGCCACCTGGTCGATGATATCGGTTACGATCGCGCGGATGTGCGGCTCCTCCGGCATCACCTGGCGCGGCGTCAGGCGCATGCTGATTAGACGCCGCTGCCGATTGTGAATCGGAGGGTCCGACGCAATCATGCTGGTGCCGTACTGGTTCTCATTGACTTCGCTGTTGGTGAGCGCCAGGCCATGATTCGAGCTGAAACGTTCGGGCGCGCAGTACACCGAGTAACAGTCCTCGAACTTCGTCACCGACCAGAAGCTGTAGGGATACGAGCGTTCAGTATAATGGACCGGGTCTTCCCGCCGCAGCGTGGCAAACGCCTCGTGAGGGATGTCGTGTTGCTGAAAGTAATCCAGGTCGGTCAGGATCGAATCTATCTCGGCAAGTTTCATTTTGAACTAACCTTTCTTGAGATTTTGTTCGGCCGCTGCGGTTGGTTGTCTGGCCGAGCCGGCGCCTGAGGCCCGGCCTGACCATTGGCAAACTAGAACAATTCGGAAATTTTGGCTATCCCGCGACAGCGGCTGCCCGGTGGAAGACCGCCGGTTCCGCATACTCTATCGCCGCCCTGGAACGGGTGCCCGCCGCCGTGGGAACCGCAGGCGGAATACTCTAGGGGAATCGAAACACCTGAGTTGGATCGACCTGGGCCTTTATTCGTTCGAGCCGCGGGAGGTTAGCGCCGTAATAGTCAACCGCCCAGCTACTCAGCGCCGGATCGGGGAAGTTCACGTAGGAACCGGTGGAATAGGCGCGCATCGCCGCGTAAAAGGCGTCCTGCCAGTCGAGGTTCAGCTCGATGTTGCCCGCGCTGTCATCGGCGCCCCAGCTCAGCGCGAGAGTCATCAGCCAATCGCTGTTGCGATGGACGAAAGCAGTCGAGTCTGGCGCCACCGCGTTAACCTGGTCGCCGGTCTGGAACAGCACCAGATTCGCGGCTTCCTCGGTCCCGGGCCATCGACGCGCCCAGCTAAACATGGTGGCGATCGCGGCCGGGCTGATTCGGGCCAACAAAAAAGGCGGACTGTTCCTGGTAACGGTCGGGTAGGCCGGGTTCGGACAGAAAAGTCTGCGCGGTCCAGTAACTCAGGTACTGAATATCCGCCGATGCCTGGGCGGCTACGCGGTAAGCGGGTTGCAAAATATCAGCCAAATCCGCAGGGGTTCCGACCAGTTGTCCAAGTAGGGTGATGGTGACATCCTGTCCACTCGCCAACTGCTCGGGCGTCACCGCGCTTAATTGGACTCTGCTGCCCAAAGCCGAGGGCGCCGCCGCGAGCGCAGTCAGCAGCGCGTCGTACAAGGCTTCGGGATTGGAAGTCCAGACAATGTTGAAGACCGTGAGGTCATCGGCCTCCATGGTTTGCAAGCTGAAGGACGTGTTGACGCCGAAGTTGCCGCCTCCGCCGCCCTGGCAGGCCCAAAACAGATCCGGATTTTCCTTGGGACTGGCCGTGACCAGCTCGCCATTGGCGGTCACCAGCTCGGTCGCAACCACGAGGTCGGTGGCCAGGCCATAGCGCCGCATGTTGAATCCGATTCCGCCACCCAGGAGGAAGGCGGCGCCGCCCACGGTCGGACACCGGCCATGAGTGATGGTCACATTCGCCGCCATCAAGGCCTTGTACAGATAGGAGTTCACGATTCCTCCGGCGATCGTAAGGATACCCGTGGACGGATCGAAGCTGGTCTGGTTCATGAGCGACAGGTCGATCATCAGTCCGGTGGTCGTCGAGCAGCCGGCATAGGAATGGCCGCCCGAGCGCGCCACCAGCGGCACATCGAATTCGCGTGACCACAAGATCGATTGCGCCACATCGTCGGCATCGGTGCAGCGGGCGATACCCGCGGGCAGGGTCGACGCGTAGCTCAGGTTATTCGGCTGCGCCAGCGCCGCATATCCGCTGCTGCCCGGCAGCAGCACCGGTCCGGAAATCCGCTGCGCCAGATTCTGCCACGGGCCGACGCTCGACGAACTGTTGCCGCAGCCGGAGCTCGAGAGCAGGCCAACGCTGAGTCCGGCGCCGAGCGCCAATCTTCCTGAATTAATCAGAAACTGCCGCCGCGTCATGGCGACAGGACGCTGGCCGCTGAAATCCACTTTTGCCTCCATTAAATCCGGTCAAGGGACAAATCGGTCACGTCGGCGGCGAAATGTGCGCGGACCGATCCTCGTGTGGCAAGATGTGGCAATGGAAAACATCCTTGCCCAGGAACTGTTTGATCCGCATCGGATCGTGACCGAGCTGGGCACACCGCCAATCGCCGGCGGCAGCCAGATGGTGGCCTGAATCTCATGGCCCACCCGCAGGGTGGTCAGTACCGTATTGCCGCTCAGGAGTTGTGGCGCGAGCAGATTGATCCCGTCGATTCCGATCAGATAAACCTCAAAGTCTTCCAGCACGAGCGGCATCAGAAAGACGTCGAGCCCACTGAGAATGCGAGCTCACCCGCATCCTTCTACAATGTTTTGATCGAAAAGACACACCGTCGTAGGAATTTTTGCACTTGTTCCTTGGTGCGGATCAACGGTTTTGACCCAATGAACGTTAAAAACAGAACCCATGCGACGCATGGAATTGATAACTATTTCCCGGCATGTTAATGGCGAAAACGGGCTGTCGTCTGGCGGCGCCCCCTGGCACACAGTGGAGATTTGCCTAATGATCAAGATCGTTTACTGCATCAACAAGCTCCCCAACCTCAGTGATGAAGAATTCCATCGCTACTGGCGCGACGTCCACGGCCCAATCGCCGGCCGCATCCCCGGATGCCGCCGTTACATCCAGAGCCATACGCTGTACAAGGGTAAGACCCGTCCGCCTTATGACGGCTGCGCCGAGATGTGGCTGGATGATTGGGACGCCTATAAGACGGCGATGAACAGCGCCGAGGTCAAAGCCGCGCTGGAAGACGAGAAGAAATTCATCGACCATAGCCGGGTGGCCTTTTTCGTGACCGAGGAACATCACGTAGTGTGAGCGTTTTCCGCTCGAGTCACGGCGCAGTCGTGCGAGTTCAAATGCCGGCGGTTTTTGCCCGCCGATCCAGCAACGACAGGACTTTGTCGCGATCCGCCGATGGCATCGCAAACACCGCGCAGCCAATGCCCATTTTCTCGTATGCGTCCAACTGCGCGCGATCGTTGGGCGCGAACAAAGCGGTGATCGGAAAGTTTTTGGAATCACGGCCGGCTTGTTCCAGCTCGCGGTGTAGCTCCTGCACCGACGCACTCAGTTGATCGACCAGCACGGCGCTTGGCATCCATCCGTCGCAGTGACGGGCCGCGTATTTGATCGCGATTGATCCATTGCCGCCCATCTGGATTGGAACGTGGGGCTTCTGCAACGGTTTGGGATTGCACCAAATCGGATCGAAGTTGACGAATTCGCCGTGGTACTCGGGCTTGTCCTGGGTCCAAATCGCCTTCATCGCGGCGACCTTCTCGCGCATCACCTTGCGGCGATTCTTCCACGCAACGCCGTGATTCTCCATCTCCTCGGCGTTCCATCCTGAACCGATACCGAGGACGATCCGTCCGCCCGAAAGCCGGTCCAGAGTCGCCAATTCCTTGGCCAGGACGATCGGATCGCGTTCCACCACCAGGCAAATGCTGGAACCGATGGTGATTTTGCGCGTGGCCGCGGCGGCAAACGCCATCCCGGTAATCAGCTCGTAGCCGTCGATATACTCGCGCGGCAGTTCATTTCCGAGCGGATACGGCGAGCGGCGCGAAGTCGGAATATGCGTATGCTCGGGCAGCCACAACGAGTCATAGCCGCGCTCTTCGACCGCCCGCGCCATGTCATCGACCCGGATCGAATAATCGGTGGGAAAGTAAACGACGCCGTAATTCATTTCAAAACCTTTCAGCGGAGAGTTTGAACGTTTTAGTTCGGCAACCACGCCAGGGCCCGGATTTCGCCGAACTCGCGGCGCAGTTTGGTCCACGAATCACCGGCGTCGGTGCTGAGGTACAGATAGCCGTGCAGGCTGTTAGCCGCAATGATATTGGGGTTGGCGCGGTTGGTCGCAAACCAGTAAATCGTTGAATTCGGCTCCACCGGCAGGGCCAGCTTCTCCCAGGTCTTTCCACCGTCCCTGGAGCGATGAATCGCGCCGCGCTTGCCGGGGATGAAGTCGCCGTTAGCGATGAAGATGGTATCGGGATCGTCGGGCTTGAGCGCGACACCGCGGCAGTAGGAGATGTTGTCGCGCTCGGCAAACTTTGGAAAGCCGTGCAGGGACCAACTCTCGCCTTCGTCGAAGCTGCTCCAGATTCCATCGGGGGTGGTGGCAAGCAGTTTGACCGGATTGCCCAAACTCAGCGCAAGGCCGTGCATGTCCTGATTGATGACCTTGTCGCCCAGGGGCGGCAGATGCGTCCAGGTGTCACCGCCGTCGCGGCTGCGGAACACGCCGTCGATTTCGACCGACACCCACACAGTTTTCGGCGTGCGCGGATCGATCACGATATTGGTGACTTTGGGCGCGCCGGCAAAGCACTTCTCGACGATATCGACCGGCAGCTTCTCCCATCGTTTGCCGCCGTCGATGGTGCGAAAGACGCCCGGGGGCTTGGTGCCGGCGAAGATCACTCCGGGGTCTTCCGGATGCCAGGCGGCCGACCAGATTTGCGTCCCCGCCATCGGCGATTCAACCAGGTCCCAGGACATGCCATTGTCTTCGCTGCGATACAGACCGGCCTCGGAACCGGCCAGCACATGATGCGGATTGTGCGGCGATACGGCCAGAACGCGGATCTGAATTTCTCCCGGTTCGGCGTCGAACGGCAGCTTCATCCTGCTCCTGCGCCAATGCTCTCCGCTGTCGGAGCTGTACCAAACACCGGCGCCAACGGTTCCAACACAAAGCGTGAATTCTTGTGCCATTGTTCTCACCGCGCGAATAACCGGCGGGCCTCCTTGTACAACTTTATAAATTAGAGCCGGTCAAAGTAACAAGCCGAGCGGTGGTTCGACGCGCGGCACCACATGAGCAAAGCCAGGTCCGCAGGCGCGGGCCTACGGTCTGATCGTTTTTCGAGACTCTCTTTGTTAGTTCAGAGAGGCTTAGTTTGGATGGCTTAGTTTAGACAGCTATTTTGATTCCTCCAGATAAATCGTGACGCGGCTCATGCCTTCCTTGGGCGAGGCGGGTTGCTCGGTGGACGGGTTATAACCAAGAAAATACTCGACCGATACTACGGTGTAAGCGATCCAGTTTTTTCCGGCTCCGGGAAAAAAGATGCGCTCACCGATTCGAGGGATAAATCGGATTTGGGACAGGGGCCTTTTGCCCAGTTGCGTTTTTTTGGCAACGTCGAATAACTCGAGGTAGCTGTCGCTTTCGTCTGTGGGCATTCCTTTCCCCTTTCCGAACCGGCTATTGTCACAGGCATCGGAATTCAGAGCCAACGCTCTCACCGTAACAAAAGTTACTGGGGCAGACCAGCCGGACTTCGTCCAACCCGCGCGTGGTCGCCGGTAGATTTGCGCAAGTCGACGCTTTCCCGTTATGTTCCTGAAAAAGCTGCCCGCTGCGAAGCCATTGCATCCGTGACCTGTTCGCGTGGCAACCAGCCTGCAACCGGGGCCCACGCCCCGCATCGGTCCATCGAGGAGAGAGTTTCGGCTATGGACAAAGCAGCGATAGGGACGGTACTTGCCGCCGTAAAGGCCGAAGGGCGGACCTCACTGACTGCTCCGGAAGCGAAAAAGGTTTGTGACGCTTGTGGAATCACGGTGCCGGGAGAGCGTCTGGCCACCTCCGCCAAGGAGGCTGCGGCAATGGCCGAGGAACTGGGCTTTCCCGTGGTTATGAAGATCGTCTCCCCGGATATCCTGCACAAGACTGAAGCCGGCGCGGTGATTGCGAATCTGTCAACAGCCGCGGACGCGCGGCGCGCCTACAAAACGATTGTTGATAATGCCAAAGCGTATGCGCCCGGTGCCGGGATCGCGCGGCGTGCAGGTCCAACAGATGGTAAGCGGTGGACACGAAGTAATCGTCGGCGCCGTTACCGACCCGAGCTTCGGAAAACTCGTAGCCTTCGGGCTGGGAGGAGTGCTGGTCGAGGTGCTGAAGGACGTGACCTTCCGGCTGGCGCCCACGCCGCACGAGGAGGCTCTCGCATGATCGACGGTATCGGCGCCGCTGCGATTCTGGGTGGTGTGCGCGGGAGCGCCGCCGCCGACAAGGACGCGCTGGCTACGCTGATCTGCGCGGTCTCGCAGCTGGTCGCGGAGTTCCCTGAAATCTCCGAGGTCGATCTCAATCCGGTATTTGCCGGCAAGGACGGCGCGACCGCGGCCGACGTGCGTATCATCGTGGACTTCAAGCCCGGCGGTCCCTCGCTTCAGGCCCACTCAGGCTGAGATCGTGTCGGCAATGAACCGGATCATGAAACCCGACGCGGTGGCGGTGATCGGGGCGTCGGCCGAGGACGGCAAGATCGGCAACTCGGTGATGAAGAATCTGATCGACGGCGGATACCAGGGGCAAATCTATCCGATTCATCCGCGCCTGGACGAGGTTCTGGGAAAGAAGGCTTATCCCAGCATAAAGGACGTTCCGGGCGAGGTGGATATCGCGGTGTTTGCGATTCCCGCGCGGGCCGTGGCCGCGGCGCTCGCCGAATGCGGCGAGAAGAAAATCGCCGGCGCGGTGCTCATTCCTTCGGGTTTCGCCGAGACCGGAAACCAGGACCTGCAGGACGAGATCGTCGCGGTGGCCCGCCAGCACAACATCCGATTGATGGGCCCGAACATCTATGGGTTCTATTATACACCGAAAAATCTCTGCGCCACCTTCTGTACGCCGTACAACGTAAAGGGCAAGGTCGCGCTCTCATCGCAAAGCGGCGGCGTCGGGATGGCGATCGTGGGATTCAGCCGTTCGGCCCGAATGGGCGTATCGGCGATAGTCGGCCTGGGCAACAAATCCGACATCGACGAGGACGACCTGCTCGACTTCTTCGAGCAGGACGACAACACCCAGGCGATCGCGATGCACTTCGAAGACCTCAAGGACGGACGGGCTTTTGCCGAAGCCGCCAACCGCGTATCGAAGAAAAAGCCGGTGATTGCGCTCAAGGCCGGACGCACCGCCATGGGCGCGCGCGCGGCCCGCTCACATACCGCCGCCTTGGCCGGTAATGACAAAGTGTATGAAGACGTCCTGGCGCAAAGCGGAGTGGTGCGCGCGCGCAGCCTCAACGACATGCTCGAATTCGCGCGCTGCCTTCCGATCCTGCCCACGCCCAAGGGTGAAAACGTGCTGATCATTACCGGGGCGGGCGGCTCGGGTGTGCTGCTCGCGGACGCCTGCACGGACTGGGAACTCAAGCTCATGGCGATGCCGCCCGATCTTGATGCGGCCTTCAGAAAATTCATCCCGCCTTTCGGCGCGGCCGGCAATCCGGTGGACATCACCGGCGGCGAGCCGCCCACCACCTATCGCAATACTATCGCTTTGGGGCTCGAGGAGGACCGCGTCCACGCGCTGGTCCTGGGCTATTGGCACACGATCATCACCCCGCCGATGGTGTTCGCCAAGCTGGTCAGCGAAGTGGTTGAGGAGTTCCGCGCCAAGGGCATCAACAAGCCGGTGGTAGCGTCGCTGGTGGGCGACGTGGAGGTCGAGGAAGCGTCGCGATATCTGTTCGATCACGACATCCCGGCCTATGCTTACACCACCGAGAAACCGGTCGCAGTGCTGGGCGCCAAGTATTTGTGGGCACGGCGCGCCGGCCTGCTGTGAGCGCCGAAAGACCTTTTTGGCGTTCAATTCTCTGTTTTTCAACGGACCGCCAGCCGAGCGGGGGTAGGTTGCCCTCACATTTCCAATAGGATGGGCCGTGGCCCATTGTTCAAATGGAGTTCCGCAGCGTGCAAAATTAAGCCTGACGCAGGTCATCGCGCGGCCGGGCCTGCCGTGACGCAAATGCGCAGGACGACGCTACATACGCTGGCCGTTTATGCCCTGGCGTTGGGCATCATCTGGTACCTCGCGCGCGGCATCGCCCCGGCCCAGTTACTAAGCGGCTTCTCGATGGCCGATCTGCGGATTTTCATTCCCGCCAGCGCAGGCTCCTTTTTGATCTGGTTCATCGGCGAGACCTTCCTGTTCGCAACCCTATTCAGCTATTTCAACGCCGCACCAGCTTTTGCGAGATGCTGCCGGCCAACGCGGCGCAATACTTTCTGCAGTTGGTCAATTCCGCCGTGGCGGGTACCGCACTGGTGATGTTCATGAACCGGCGCAAGGGCGTGCCGTGGCTGGCCGGCGGATGCACCTTGATCTTCCAGGCGCTGTTGGACTTCCAGATCATGGCCGCGATGGCGTTGCTGGCCGCGGTCGCCGATCCGGGTTCGCTCTCGCGCAAGTTCTGGTACGTCGCGGCCCTGGTGCTGGGCCCTCTTCTGCTCAACACCTGGTTCTGGATGCGCGGGCGCCCTAAGTCGCGCGCGGCCCGATGGTTTTACGACCGGCCTTCGATGCACTGCTTCCGTATCGCGCGGCCCGTCCATTATCTGAGGCTCGCGGGTATCCGGACGGCGATCTTCCTGGCCTACGGCGTGATGCTCTACTTTCAGATTCGCGGCTTCAGGATCAAGGTGCATCCGTCGGACGTTTTTGCTTTCCTGCCCGCGGTGCTGCTCTTCGACGGCTTGCCGATTACGCCGGTCGGACTGGGTCCGGTACAGGCAATCCTGGTGACCGGCTTCCAGGCCTATGCCTCGCGCGCCAGGCTGCTGGCGATGGCGCTGTCGATTAGCTTTATGAATATAGCATTCCAGGCTCCGCTCGGACTGGGCTCGGCCGGCGCCTTCGCGCGTGAAGTCACCGACGCCGCCGCCCGCGGTCTGCTGCGTCAACCCAATGAGTCAGCCGCTGTGTCGGCGGTAGTTCGTTGAGCATAGCTGCGTGACGCAGCTCCCAAGCCTCGACCAATTCTTTCAATCCCGTTCACAGGTCCAAGCCCTCGATCGAAGTCGCATTGTTGGCGACCCACAGATTGCAAGTGACGAGCGGCGGCCACGTCAGTGGCTTTGCAATCTCTCAAGCTTTGAATCAATGTTCCTGTGAAAGCTGGGCGACGGCATGATTGCCGCGCGCGAGGGAGGAAACAACCATGGTGTATTTGCAGGCGACGCTGAAAATCTACCAGGGGAAGATGGAAAAATTCTGCCAGGTGATGGCCGGTGTAGTGCCGATTTTGGAAGAGCGCGGCTGGAAGCTGCTGGCCGCCTACCAGAACATTATCGGCCGGCAGAACACGATCGTGGATATCTGGGAGATTCCCGACGCCAACTCGGTCGAAAAAGTTCTGGGCATCGCGAGCCAACTCACCACCTTCCGCGAACTGGTCGGCGGCCTAGGCGGTGTAGTCGAAGAAGAGGTGCTGCAAGTCATGACCAAGGCGTCCTACAGCCGGTGACCAGCCCGGGCCGCCGAGCCGACGGTTCCTGATTGCCCGCGCCGCCGGGAATGGCACCCGATTTCGTTCGCCGCCTGGATTGCTCCGCGCTTCGTGCCGTAAGCGAACGGTGTACGTCCCGTCCAGGCGGATGGGACCCGTTCAGCCCTTACCGCAGCTCCAAAAGGGCGGAGCCCTCGCGCATGTGCCAAATGCTCCAAGTGCGCAGCCGCGGCTAAGCAACTGGCCTTCGAGGCAACCGGGTTGATATGGTTCGATTTACTCTACGACAGCTCCATCCTGCATTGCGATCAATGAGGTACTCGACGGGCGCGTTTACATGGCCAAATCCACAAGCTCGGTAGAGACTCCGATGGTGACAGAATGTACGACTCTTTCGGAACACAGCAAAGCGCCTTTTAGAGTGCCTGGTTGCAGAAAAGCAATGACCGTCGATTTCAACGAGGAAATTTTCAGCGATTGCTTGCTGCCGGTGCAGTACAGCGCGTTGTCCCTCAGGAGCGGGCACGCCGCGGCGTCGGAAGCGACGGTGGTGGTCGACAAATTGGGGAATCTATGGACGGCCAACTGCGGCAATGCGACATTGCAGATGTTCGCGGCCAGCGACCTGGTCGGCTCGGGAACCATCAAACCGGTGCCGCAGGTGACGATCGGCGCCGCCAATAGCCCTTCCGCAGACGCCCAGGGACTGGACTGCAAAGAGGGGCTGGCACTGGACAGTTCAGGGCGCCTGTGGGTGGCCAACTACTACAGCGAGAACCTCGGCAGCCTGGTGAGGTTCGCGCCCGCACAGCTGCTCAAGAGCGGCAGCCCGGCTCCCGAGGTGTTGATCAACAGTACCTCGACGGGTAGCAACATCAGCCGGCCGTTCCTGATCGGGTTTGGTCCGGCGATTGAGTGATAACGGCGACTTGGCCCGCCAGGCGCGACCACGTGGTCGCGCCTGGCGGGATGTGCGTTGCGCGGATGGTAACGGCATCGGTTGAGCCCACGGTTTCCTGGCGCTAACCTGCCTCTATCCACAATGCTCACCAGGCTTAGGACCATGAGTTGCAATAGTCAGCGCGCGTCTGTCGGCGCGGCGCTTGCCTTGCTCGCTTTGATTGGCCTGCTGACACTTGCGCCCCAGCGCTGCGCGGCCCAATCGCCGTCAACTGACATGGGTCAGAGCGCCGCGGAGCCAACCACCGGGCAAAAGATCGCCGAGTTGAAAGCCGCCAAGAAAAAGCTGCAGCGTGACGCGCGCGAGACTAATGGCTATCATCAGGCGTTCCGCCTGATGAAGGTCAAGAAGATCGACAAACTCATCAAGCGGCTTGAGAACGGTGAGGACGTGCCTCAAAGCAAAATCGATCGGACCATCACACACATGCCGTTCCCGCTTTACAATCCCAATTGAGATCGGACTGCCGGTCTTCAAGCCGGCTGGCGCGACGGCCGATTCTTGACCGGGATCGCCGGGACCGAGGTCGCCAGTGCCACGAAATCCGCCAGGTGGATAACTTTGGTCCGCGCGCCGCGGCGGCGTAGCTCGGCGGCAATCTGGAACTGGCATCCGGGATTCGCCAGCACCACGTAATCGGCGCCGGTAGCGAGGATCGTGGCCGCCTTACGCTCGGCCAAGGCGCGGGCGGCGTCGGGATAGGTGAGATTGTACGTGCCTGCCGACCCGCAACAGAGGTCGGAAGACTCCATCTCGACCAGCTTTACTCCGGGAATCGAACGCAGCAGCGCGCGTGGTTGCTCTCGGACGCCCAGCCCGTGCGCGAGATGGCAAGCGTCGTGATAAGTGACCGTACATTCAAGGCCGCCGGAAATCGGGGTCTGCCCATTCAGCATCAGCGCGCTCAGCTCGCCGACCTTGGCCGAGATTTCGCGCGCGGTTTGCGCCAGCTCGGGGTCGTCCTTGAGCAACTCGCCATACTCCGCCATCGCGGTCGAGCATCCCGAAGCCGTGGAGATCACGAAATCGGTGCCGCTGTCGCGGATTGCACGAACATTGGCGCGCGCGAATTGGAGCGCCCGCTTGCGATTGCCACTGTGCAGGTCGAGCGCGCCGCAACAGACCGTCCGGCCCAGCTCCACGACCTGATAACCGCAGCGCCGGAGCAGCTTGGCCGCGTTGCGATTGGCCGAATCCGCCAGCACCTGCGCCACGCATCCGCGATGCACCACCACGGAAGCCTTGGCATCACCGGGCGCTTGCGCGACGACGTCTTCACTCGAAGCTTTTGGGATCAACGGCGGCAACAGTTCGATCCATTCTCTAAGCGCCCGCGGCATCGCCCGCTCCAGCGCCGGCCTCAGCCCGGCCATCTCAATGAGCTTAAGCGGCGCCAGCGCGAGACGAAGCCTGGCCGGATAGGGAAACAGCGCCCCGACGATCCATCGTTGCAGTCGATCTGAAAATCGTCGACTATAGTTGCTCTCGACCCAGCCGCGCGTCTGTTCGATCAGCGCTCCGTAGTGCACTCCCGACGGACATGCGGTCTCGCATCCGCGGCATCCGAGGCAGAAGTCCAGATGATGAACGACGTCGGCATCGAGATCGAGGCGCCCTTCAGCCAGCGCCTTCATCTGGTAGATACGGCCCCGGGGTGAATCCATCTCCGAACGTGTCAGGATGTAAGTGGGACAAGCCTCCAGGCAAAGCCCGCAGTGGACGCAGTCGAAGAGCAACTCGTAGTCGACAACATCGCGCACCGGCCCCGTCGTCGGCTCAGGCATTACAGACTCCTGGCGAAACAAATGGGATTGGACATCGCGGCTCCGTCAAGGCGGGCTTCAGATGGGCGTTGAACATCTTCTTGATCATGTATCCTACCAACCACATCGTGAAAAGGCCGCCGCCGCGCTCTGGATTTTCCGCGACGGTAGTGCAGGAATGATCCGATGACGACGCCAGCCGGCCAGCTTCAGGGCAAAACTTGCATGATCACGGGCGCCAGTTCCGGATTGGGGCGCGTGACCGCGCTCGAGCTGGCACGGATGGGCGCCAGCCTCGTGCTGGTGTGCCGCGATCGAACGCGCGGCGAGAACGTGATTACGGAGATTCGCGAGCGGACCGGCAATTCCGCAGTCTCCCTGATGCTCGCCGACCTTTCGGTACAGCAATCGATTCGTACGCTGGCCGCCGACTTCCTCGCCCGCGGCGGACCGCTGCATATCCTGGTCAACAACGCCGGCGTGTTCAACCTCAAACGCGAGTTGACGGCGGACGGTATCGAGACGGTCTTCGCGGTCAACCATCTAAGTTACTTCATGCTGACGCTGCTGCTTCTCGATCGTCTCAAGCAAAGCGCACCGGCCCGCATTGTAAACGTGGCCTCCCATGCGCATCGATGGGGCAGCATCAACTTCGACGATCTCGGCGGCGCGCGTTCCTATCGTTCCAGCCGCATCTACGGGCAATCCAAGCTCGCCAACATCCTGTTCACCTATGAACTTGCGCGCCGCCTCGAAGGCACCGGGGTCACCGTCAACTGCGCGCATCCGGGTGCGGTAGCAACGGGATTGGGCGCCAACAACGGCGTGCTGGCCAAACTGCTGATGCCGGTCATCGGACTGTTCATGCGCAGTCCCGAGCAAGGCGCCGCCACCCAGATCTATCTCGCCTCCTCTCCGGAGCTCGAAGGTGTCAGCGGCAAGTACTTCGTGGACTGCAAGCCCGCGCAATCCAGCCCGGAATCGCACGATACCGCAATTGCCCGACGGCTGTGGGACGTCAGCGCTGAAATGACCGGTATCGGCGCCTGGGAAGGTATGGCTCGCGGATCAGTTTGATTATCGTCTTAAGCGCGTGCTAGCAGTTGCGCGAGAATCTCTCCGATCGCGGGCAAATATCGGAGGCCCTGAAGATGGACGCCGAGCAAAAAAAGGAGCTGGTCCGCTCGACCTGGCAGACGCTGCTGGTCAAGGGTGATGTCGAAGGAGCGCTGCGCAACTTTACCGACGATATTGAGTGGTGGATCTGCGGCAATTTGCCGGGAACGTCGGGGACCAAAAAGGGCAAGCAGGAGATCCGCAATTGGTTCTCCTCCGGACCCAATGTATTCCCCAACGGCTTGACCTCCGATGTCCGTTATTCCCATGTCGACGGTGACACCGTAGTCGCCGAGATCAGGAATCGCGGCGAAGTGTCCAATGGCAAGGTCTACGACAACTACTATTGTTTTGTCTTTGTACTCAAAGATGGCAAGATCCACCGCATCCGTGAGTACGTGGATCTGTTGACCCTGACCGAAGCGATGAGCGGGCTATCCGCTTAGCGGGCGCTCGGTCGGGTACGAGTGTTTTGCGTAACGGCTTGGGCCAGCTAGGGAGCGCCGAGACCGCACGTTGATGATTTCAATTAAGGAGAATAGCAGTGGGCAAGCTTGATGGAAAAGTTGCCGCGATAACCGGAGGCGGCCGCGGTATTGGACGGGCGGTGGCCAAGGCGATGGCGGCCGAGGGCGCCGCGATTGTGGTCAACGATCTGGGTGTTTCGGTGGCCGGAGAGACGGAGACCACATCGCCGGCTGACGCGGTAGCCGAGGAGATTCGCAAGGCAGGTGGAAAGGCGGCGTCAAACCATCAGGATATCGCGACGATGGAAGGCGGACGCGGCTTGGTGGATCAGGCGATTAAGGAGTTCGGCAAACTCGATATCCTGGTCAACATCGCCGGCATTCTCCGCGACCGCATGATTTTCAGTATGAACGAGGAGGAATGGGATGCGGTAATCCGGGTTCATCTGAAGGGTCATTTCTGCTGTACCCATTACGCCTCCATACATATGCGCGAGCGCAAGGCCGGGCGAATTATCAATTTCTCGTCCAACGCCGCCCAGGGCAGCCCGGGCCAGCCGAACTACGGCGCCGCCAAGGCCGGAATACTCGGGTCTTACCTATAGCTGCGCGAGCCGCGCTCGCCAAGTACAATATCACCGTCAATGCGATAATGCCTGGGGCGGCGACCCGGATGACCGATACGATCCCGCAGGGGCGTACCGCGCGATATCATCACCAGCGAATCTGCCGCCGGCACCCCGATGGATCCCGCCAACGTCGCCCCCACCATAATCTTCCTGGCCAGCGATGAAGGCGCCGGGATCAATGGACAATGTTTCGGCGCTTTTGGCTATCGAGTTATACATTACGCTCCACTGCACGCAGACAAGGTATTGGTCAACGACGGTCCCTGGGAAGTGGATAAACTGCTCAAGCTATTCAAGGCGACTTTTGGCAAGGAGTTGAAAACGCCCTCGATGTTCTAACGCGGTGTAAAACGCAGCGCATCGGATCATTTTGGCGTAATCAACTCAGCTCTGGCAAATGGAGAATGATGTTATGGGTATCCTGGAAGGCAAAGTCGCAGCGGTGACCGGTGGCGGACGCGGAATCGGCCGGGCAGTGTCCAAGGCGCTGGCGGCGCAGGGCGCCGCGGTCGTGGTCAACGACCTGGGAGTGAGCGTGGCGGGAGAAAAAGAGACTTCGTCGCCGGCCGATGGGGTCGCCGAGGAGATCCGCAAAGGCGGCGGAAAGGCAGCGTCCAATCATCAGGACATATCGACGATGGAAGGCGGACGCGGACTGGTGGATCAAGCGATTAGTCAGTTCGGCAAACTGGACATCCTGGTAAATATCGCCGGTATTCTGCGCGACCGCATGATCTTCAGCATGAGCGAGGAGGAATGGGACGCGGTGATCCGGGTTCATCTCAAGGGTCATTTCTGCTGTATTCATTACGCGTCGATCCACATGCGCGAGCGCAAGGCCGGACGGATCATCAATTTTTCGTCCAATGCCGCTCTGGGCACTCCCGGTCAACCCAACTATGCGGCCGCCAAGGCGGGAATTCTTGGCCTTACCTACAGTTGCGCCAATGCACTTTACAAATATGGAATAACCACTAATGCGATACTTCCGGGAGCGGCCACGCGCATGACCGACACCATCCCGCAAGGACGCACTCCGGGCGCCCCGATGATCACCAGCGAATCTGCTTCGGGCACCCCGATGGACCCGGCCAACGTCGCGCCGCTGGTGGTCGTGCTGGCGAGCGACGAGGCGGCCGGGATCAATGGCCAGGCCTTCGGCGCGGCAGGTTACCGCGTCACGCATTACGCTCCAATACAGTCCGACCGCGAGCTCGTGAATTCGGGTCCGTGGAACCTGGATCGTCTGTTCAAACTGTTCAAACCGATTTTCGGCCGTGAGTTGAAACCGCCGCCGATTTTTTGAACGCGACCGCGCGAGTTTGGTGCCTTCTCCATTTCTGTGCATGGTGTCTACGAACTCCGGCGGCGCGAGCTATCTGATGGCGAATGAAAAACCCCTGTCGGGGGTGAAGATCTGCGACTTCACCTGGGCGATGGCCGGGCCGGCGGCCACTCGCGCGCTGGCCGACTTCGGCGCCGCCGTGGTGCGAATCGAGCCCACCATGCGCTACGACGCGGCGCGGAGTTCGCCACCCTTCCGCAACAACAACGCCGACCCGGAGAGCTCGGCGATGTGGAGCACTCTAAACGCGGGCAAACTCAGCATCGCGCTCGACCTCGGCCGCCCGTCGGCGCGTTGCGTCGCAGTCGACCTGGTGCGATGGGCCGGCGTGTGCATGGAATCGTTCGCCCCAGGAACGATGGTCAAGTGGGGGCTTGATTACGAATCGCTGCGCCGTGCCAGGCCCGGCCTCATCATGGTCAGCAGCAGCCTGATGGGCCAGGATGGACCGATGGCGGATTACGCCGGATGGGGCTTTATGGGCGCCGCGATGGCCGGGTTCCACGGTCTGGCAGGATGGCCCGACCGGGCTCCTTCGGGCCCGTTCCATTCTTACACTGATTACGTCGTTCCGCGCATGACCGCGATTGCTCTGCTGGCAGCGCTTGATTACCGGCGCGAGACCGGCTGCGGACAATACATCGACTTTTCCCAGATCGAGGCTGCGATGCATTTCCTCGCCCCGGCGCTGCTCGATTACTCAGTCAACGGCCGCGCGCAAACCCGCGTGGGTAACCGCGATCTGAACTTCGCGCCGCATGGCGTCTATCCGTGCGCCGGCGACGATCAATGGATCGCCGTCGTATGTGAGAACGACGCGCAATGGCGCGCATTGTGCGGCGTCCTGCGACTGCCCGAGTTGGAGCACGATTCACGATTCCGCTCGGTAGCGGAGCGTCTGGCCCACGCCGAGGAACTCGATCGAATCGTCGCGCAATGGACTTCGGCGATCGAGCGGTATCAGGCTGAGTCGTTGCTGCAGGCGGCCGGCGTGCCGGCCAGCGTCGTTCAGAACAGTCCTGAATTAACCCGGGACCCACAACTGGTGCATCGCGGGCATTTCGTGGAACTCCCACACGCCAGGCAGGGCACGACCTTTGTGGAATCAACAGGGATTAAGCTGTCGCTTACCCCGGGTGGGCCAAGCGCAGCGGGGCCGACAATCGGCGCCGACACCCACCACATCCTTCAAAACATCCTGAGCTACAGTGAGGACCAGATAACCGAACTGGCCACCGACGGTGCACTGGGTTGAGGCGAGACGATCCCACTGAACCGGATCGCCGCGCCCTGCCTACGTTTCATGCTGATCCCTAAGCGTGCATGTACCAGCCGCCGCTGACTGTGATCGCCTCGCCGGTGATGTAGGAGGCGTCGTCGGAGGCCAGGAAACAGGTGGCCGCGGCAACTTCTTCGGGTTTGCCGCCGCGGCGCATCGGGCATTCCCGCGCCATCTTTTCGCCGCCGATCGCCTTCCAATGGGTCTCCACCCACTTGGTCAGAATCATCCCGGGAGCGATGGCGTTGCAGCGCACACCGTCGGGCCCGGCTTCGGCGGCGACCGTCCGCGTCAGCGCCAGCACTCCCGCCTTGGCCGCGTTGTAGGGCGCGGAGGAATTGGCCGTCCAGGCGGCCACCGACGCAATATTGATGATCGAGCCTGCGCGCCGCTGCTTCATCCCCGGCAGAATGACGCGAATCATGTTGAAGCAACCGGTCAGGTCCACATCGAGCACTTTCTGCCAATCATCGGGATTAAGTTCGGTGACGTCGCCGAAGGCATTGATGCCGGCGTTGTTGACCAGGATGTCGATTCTGCCAAAACGCGAGCTGACCGCGTTCACCACTTCGTCCACGCTCTTGCGGTCGGTGACGTCCAGCGGAAAGCCGATCACGCGGCCGGGAAACTCTTGGGCCAGTTCCTCGGCGGTCTCATGGGTGCGTTTGGCGTGGCTATCGGTAACGACGACGATCGATCCCTCCTGCGCCAATCGATGCGCGGTAACTTTGCCCATCCCCGCTCCAGCCGCGGCTGTCACCAGCGCGATCTTGTCTTTTAAGCCTCTCATATGCTGCCCTCCGCTGCTTGGCGACGATCATCCGCCGGTCAGACATGTTGCGATAAGAGGTCGCGGAAGTAAACCTTGACGGCGGAGCGCCGCGCCGGCGTGGAACTAACTTTTGAGCATCGGAGACCGCCGTGAGAAAATTCCGCAAAAATGAAAAGAGCACACTCCTGATTGGGGGCGCAAATGGTCCCGAAGGCATGCCGATATCGCGGCAAGGGCTTCCGCGGAGCTGGTTTCACGATATTTTCCATTATGTGGTACGCGCGCCATGGCCGGTGGTGCTGTTGTGCGTCGCGGTCGCATTCGTGACGGTCAACGCGCTGTTCGCGCTCGGCTATCGCGAAATCGGAGGCGTTGCGAACGCACGTCCCGGATCCTTTAGGGATGCGTTCTTCTTCAGCGTGGAGACCCTGTCGACGATCGGTTATGGCGTGATGGTGCCGCAGTCGGGTGCGGCCAACTCGCTGATGGCCGTGGAGGCATTGACGGGAGGATTCGGGCTGGCGCTAATGACTGGGCTGGTGTTCACCAAGTTCTCGCGTCCGACTGCGCGGGTCAAATTCAGCCAGGTCGCGGTGATAGGCGATTATCGTGGCCGCAGGTGCCTGATGTTCCGAATGGCCAACGAACGTGACGACCGCATCGTTCAGCCCCAGCTTCAGGTCGTGATGCTTCGATCCGAGCCGGAGGGAGGGGGTGGATATTTCATCGCGGTCCACGACGTGCCGCTCGTTCGCGACCGCCATGCGTTTCTTTCTTTGACTTGGTCCGTAATGCACATAATCGATGAACGCAGCCCGCTGCGGGACGCAACCCCCGAATCGATGACCCGCGACAGGGCGGTGGTGATAGTGTCAATGGTCGGACTCGATGAAGGCCTTTCCCAGACGGTTTATGCGCATCACACCTATCAGCCCGAAGATATCCGCTGGGACGCCCGCTTCGTGGACGTGATCAGGCCAGGCAGGCGCGGCGGCTGGGTGGTCGACTATACGCTGTTCGACGACGTGGTCTAGGCCGGTCCAGAGTTGATTTTCTCCGTGCACAGCCACAGGAAAAATCACAGACGGAGTCTTCGGTTCTTGGTTGGCGAGATCTTTGCGATTAGGACGGGAATTGGACCGTGGCGGTAGAGGTCACTAACTTGTCGCCGTCCTCATTTTCGATCCAGATGTCCAGTTCAACGGTGCGCTCCCCATGGTCCACCTGGGTCACGAAGCCCTGGAACGAAAGGTTGCGTTCGGGCAGCACCGGACTGCGGTAGGTGGTGCCAATTCGCGCCAGCTTGGCGCGGCTTTCGCCGCGACCAATCACCCACCAGCTTGCCAATTAACGCCGCGCTCATGTTGCCGGGCAGAATCATCCCCGGCAATCCTTCCTTGCGCGCGCCTTCGTCGTCGGTAAAGCGCGGCACGTTGGCCATCCCGACGTTGTCGGCGTAGGTGCGCACTTGATCCTTGGGGACGAAGAGCGGCTCCGGGCCCAGCGTATCGCCGATCTGAACGTCGGCGAGCGAATGGATGTGCTTGTCACTCATATTAATAGCCGCCCCATTAGAGCCGTCCCATGAAGCGATGGTCGATGTGGGCAACGACCTCGTCTTTCTGGTTGTGAACAGTCGAGCGAATAGTGACGAAGTACATCGCTCCGCTCCGCCCGGTTTTCTCGTAGATCTCCTTGACGTGGGACACGAGCTTGATCTGATCGCCGGGACGCACCGGGTTGACGAACTCGACATCGCGGCCGGCGTCAAAACCGCCCTTGCCGAAATGCGGTATATTCTGGAAAAAGTGACGTCCGTTGCGGAAAGTCAGGACGAACAAGGGTGGCGCGGCCAAACTGCCGTAAGGCCCTTTACGCGCCTCCTCTTCGTCGGTGTACCACGGATTGGTCTCACCTATCGCGGTGCAGAAATCCTTGATTTCCTGGGCCGAGACGGCCACCGGGTCGGTCTCTTCGAATACCTTGCCGATTATCGCTGGATCGTAGTCGAGTGCCATATGCTTTTTATTCCACGCCCGTTCTATTTTCCAAGCCAGTTTCGCCGGATGCGTCCGATTAGGCGGTTTGCTCGGGAACCGCGCGCGGCACCGGCTTGCGCGGCGCGCGAAAATCCACCGGCTCGAAGCGTCCGGTCTTGAGCTCGCGCACCAGCGCGTCGACATCCCTGACCTCGGCTTCGAAGCGCGTGGCACAGACTCCGATCCCGCTCACCAGGTGCGAATCCGACCCGCCGGTGGCGCGATAACCGAACTTCTCCACCAGGTCCGCCGTGCGCTCGTCCTCGCCCCGGCGCGAACCGCCGTTGAGCAACTCCACCGCAAGAACGTGCTCCAGCGGCGGCTTGCTCGCATAATGCTCGCACAGGCCGACGTTGGGACGTCCCGGATGGCACGGGACGACCACCCCGCCCATCCGCGCTACCTCGTCAATCAGCTCCTGCGCCGGGATGCGGACGTTGGAGAAATCGAAGCGCCGCACGATGTCTTCGTTGACGCCGAAGACCAGCATGTGGCCGTAATCGGTTTCCGCCTCGGTTGCCTTGAGAATCAGGATGCCAAACTTGTCTTCGAGATCCCGGTAATCGGCGTCGCGGTTGAACTGGCGATGTTCGGTCAGGACGATCCCGTCGACCGGGCGTTCCTGCCGTCGCAGCCTGATCCAGTTGAGGTAAGCCTCCACCGGCGCGCGGCTGTCTTCGGAAGCCTCGCTATGGCTGTGCAGATCGAGAATAGTGCCCATTTATAAGGTGATCCCTTAAGCGATTACCTCGCCGGGCGGAAATTGACCAAGGTCACTTCCGGAGTAACGTCGTCGAAAACCGCCTCGACTGGCATTCCTATTTTAACCTCTTCCGGCTTGCAGTCGACAACGTTGGCGAACATTTTGACGCCCTCCTCGAGGTCCACGTAAGCGACCACGTAAGGAAGCGAGTCACGGAAGCCGCGCGCCGGGTTCTGATTGGTGACCGAAAAGGTATAAATCGTGCCCCGTCCGCTCGACTTTACCCATTGCACGTTGGACGACAGGCAACTGGCGCAGATCACCCTGGGATGGAACTGCATGGTGCCGCAATCCTTGCAGCGCTGAACGTAGAGCTCGTGCCGCTGGGTTGCCTCCCAGTAGGGCCGGTTCTCCTCGTCGAAACTCGGCAACACCTTCTGGTAGGGTTTCTTTTCTTTCGCCTCGGCCATATCGATGCCTTTTGGTGACCGCCTATTGATTGGAAAGAATCAGGCTCGCGGCGGCGTGCCGGTAGCCAAGATTGCCGCCGATCCCGCTCACCATCGCCGTGGTTAACGGTTTCTTCGCCTGACGCGGGCCGCCTTCGCCACGCAGTTGCTTGGTCGATTCTATCAGCAGGAAGATCCCGCGCATCCCCGGATGGTTGGATGAGAGCCCGCCACCGTCGGTGTTGAGCGGGAACTCACGGTCGTAACGCAGCCGCCCTCCGCTGACGAACGCGCCGCCTTCACCATGCTTGCAGAAACCCAACGCCTCCAACTGCATCAATACGGTGATCGTGAACGAGTCGTAGATCATCGCCATATCGATATCTTTGGGGGTCAGCCCCGCGCGCTGGTAAGCCATGCGTCCGGAGTCGTTGGTGGCGATATCGAGCAGATTGCGATGTCCGGCCGCGTTGTGACGCATCCCTTCGCCCGACCCCAATACATAGATTGGCTTCTTGCGCAGGTCGCGGGCGCGCTCGGCGGAGGTCATCACCACCGCGCCGGCGCCGTCGCTGACCACGCAGCAATCCAACAGGTGCAGCGGCGACGAAATCACGCGGGATTTAAGCACATCCTCGATTGTGATCGGATCGCGATACTTGGCGTTCGGATTCATCGACGCGTGCATCCGCATCGTCACCGCGATTTCCGCCAACTGCTCGGCGGTGGTGCCATATTCGTGCATGTGGCGATGCGCCGTCATCGCGTAGCCGTTGATGATGGTCACGCCGTAAGGCAACTCGAATTGCGAGCTCGGATCCCCGCCCATCGTACCGGCGAGTCCTCCGCCCATCCCCGCCGATACCGGCGTCGCACTGTAAGTGATCAGGGCTACGTCGCACAGTCCGCCGGCAATCGCGGCGGCGGCGTGTCCGGCATGGCCGACGAACGATGAGCCGCCGAAGTTGGTGGTATCGGTATAGCTCGGGTTAAGATTCAGGTAATCGGCCAGCGCCAGGCTGCCGAGGATGCCGCCGGCTCCGGCGTTGAACATCCCGTCCACGTCCTTGATCGTCAACCCGGCATCGGCCAGCGCCTCGCGCGCGCTCTCCGCGATTAGCTGGTAGGAGGTCTTGCTGGGCGAAAAGCGGGTGGGATGCTCGTAAACCCCAACGATGGCTGCTTTCTTTTTCAGACTCACCTGCGTGATTCCTGGAAGCTTAGAGTTGAGAGAGGAACTTCTCGATCTCGGCGTTGAGCTCGGCTGGTTTCTCGGTCGGCAGGTTGTGGGCGGCGTCGGCGATCGTCAATCAGTTTAGCGCCGCGGACGCGATCCGCGATGAGTTTGCCATCCGCCCCTGTGGCCGTGGTGTCGTCGGCGCCGGTCACAATCAGGACCGGTTTGTCGATTTTGGCGAGATCGGCAGTCAAATCCGCCGCCGCGCATGCCTTGACGTCGGTCCACCTGACGCGGGGATCGGTTTTGACCTGCTCGCCCCAGCCCTCGCGAACTACGTCCATCTTTTCCTTGGCGGTCTTAGGCGAGTAGCCGTCGGCGTTGAACTGCTGACTGGCGCGTCCCTTGGCGACCGCCTCCAGGGCGCCGAGCCGTTCGGCCGGAATATTGAACTTGGCCGCGGTGCAAATGCCGATCACGGCTTGCGTCCGTTGCGGGTGGCGGATAGCAAAATCCAGCGCGACCATCCCACCCATTGACCGGCCCGCGATGACCGCGCTCTTGATCTTCAAAACATCCAGAAAGGCGGCCAGGAAATCGCTGTACTGCGCGATGGTTTCAAAGCCGACCACCCCGTCGGAACGCGCGTGGCCCGGCATGTCCATCGCAATCGGGCTGTGCCTGGCGCCCAAACCATCGAGCTGATGATGCCAGTTATGACCGTTGGAACCGGAGGCGTGGACGAACACTACCGTCTTGCCGCGCGAGAAATCAGGCACCACGTCGGGCACCGTGGTCGCACCAACGTAATAATAATAGGTCGGATGGCCGGCGACCTGAGCATATTTGGTCGGCATTGCGGAAAACCTTTCCTGCTTCGCTGTGGAGTTAGGTAGTGGTTTGAGCGGCGGATGTCAAATTGCCCCCGCCCCGCCGGAGGTGGTCCAGCCGCCAGTAAACGCGGCCCATCCGCGCCATCCTGCCCCGCTCGCTGACATCAAGTGGGCCTCCCGCATTTTACTTGTAAAACGTGCACCAATCCGGTCACTGCGTGAGTCTCCCTAGCGAGAAATGTATCCAAACAGAAACGTGTATAGTGCCGCTTTGGGGTACGCGGCTCGCATGAGGACGGCCATCAAGATGTATCGATCAGCCCGGATGCGGGAGGCGATGCGAGCTTCGAGAGCGAACGGGACAAAGGAGAGGAAACAATGGAATTCGGGGTGCTTCTCGGTCAAATGGAATTGACACAGCTCCGTGACCTGGCCCAAGCCGTGGAAGGTATGGGCTATCATCTGGCGGTGCTGGGCGACCACTTCATCACCGAGCGCGCGCGAGGACCGATCGATCTGAACCAGAAAAGTTTTGACACCATCGTAAGCGCGGCGGTGGCGCTGGAGGCGACCCGCATGCTTAAGGTCGGCCACCTGGTGTTGAATAACCTGTTGCGCCATCCAGTGCTGACCGCGCAGAGCATTATGACGCTGGATCACCTAAGCGGCGGACGCGCGGTCGCGGGACTGGGAACTGGGTACGTCGAGGCCGAGTTCCGCATGACCGGGATCAACTTTCCCGAGATGAAGGTACGCCTCGAGATGCTCGACGAGGCGCTGACCTGTCTGCGCTCGCTGTGGACGGACGAGGAAACTACCTTCATCGGCCAAGCATTACCAACTGCGCGAGGCGATCCTGTGGCCCAAACCGATTCAGAAGCCATATCCGAGAATCATTATCGGCGGCGGCGGACGTCCGGTGCTGCGCGTCGCGGCCAGGCACGCCGACGTGGCTAACATCACCTGGGAGGTGGGCAGGTCGGGCGGTTTTCGTGCCGCCGATCTCACCGGCTTCGATGAAAACCGTTTGAAGGAACGCGCCGGCTTTTTGCGCGATGAGGCGGTCAAGCAGCGGACGTGCGCGCGACGCGGTGGCGATCAGCAATATCCCGTCGAGCATCGCGATAACCGAGTCCGAGGCCGATACGCACAAGAAAGCCGAGTCGATCGGGCGGGCGTTTGGGATGACCGCCGAGCAGGCGCTGGCCTCGCCGATGCTGCTGATCGGCACTCCGGAGTCGTGCGTCGCGCAACTGCGCCATCGGGCCAACGATTGGGGTGTAACTCAGTTCATCTTCATCACGCGCAGCGAAAAGGTGATGGAAATATTGGCCAAGCAGGTGCTGCCGCACGTCGCCGGTTGAGCCGCTGTGTCGCGGTCTCATCTCCGCGACGTTCTGGGGTCCATCTTTCTGAGCCCACGGAACCATCCTGCCGGCGGCTCCGTGGGTCCGCCGCTGTTGCTAGAATCCGACGTTATTGCTGATGTTGCAGCCTACGCCGGTATGCAAGAAATTGTTTGTGTTCGACTTGAGAGGTATTTTCCACGAGGTTGGTGGGACAGGCCACGTTGAAGCCAGTGGCGTTATTAGAGGAAGTGTTGCCGATGAAGGTGGACTGGCCATTGGTTATGAATCCGTCGGAACCATTAAAGTTTGCGGTGTTGTCCTGAAAGGTGCTCCATTTCCCGTCACTGAATCCCAATCCCGGATTGCCATAGGCGCTGTTGCCAATAAGAACTGACTGGGTCACGTTGTAGGCGCCCGAGGCGTTTCCCGTCGCCACGTTACCCCTGAACACGCTCCCCGGACCTGCCGCAAATCCATAGCCCCCATTGTCGTTTGCCGTGTTCGCGGTCAACGTGGCCAAGCCCATGCCAAAACCATGGGAACCGTTTGAGGAGGCGGTGCTCCCGCTAATGGTGGCGCCGTTTTCAGCGCCCACACCAAATACCCCATTGTTGGCGAATATGCAGTTGCTCACCACGGCATTGGAGCCCAGCCCAAGGCCATTGCCACCGGCCGTGGGACTGCCGTTCAGGATGAAATCGCTGCCGCTGACGCGGGCATTGTTACCCAGGTTCGCGCCATCGCCGGCGGACCGTATTATGCGTACGTTTGAGAGGACCGCGTTGGAGCCCGTCGCGGAAATTCCGGTGGCAAAGGCCTCAATCGAGCCGTTGGTCACAGTTAAAAAGTTTGATCCAAGAATCCCGACTTGCGCTCCTTTGCCGATTAGCACATAGCCGCCCAGCTTGATCGTCACCAGCGGAGCCTTGACCGTGATGCATGGGGCGGCGTTGTTCGGGTTGGTAAGGTTAGCAGTCACCACGTAAGACCCTGGGGTGACGATTGGCGGGGCCTGGCAATGCGTTATTGGGGTTGCAGCCTCGGCCTTGGCGCCATGCCAGCGCCATCGCGAAAACTCCGGCTAAGCCAATTAGAAAGCGCAGATTAGATTTCATATTTACTCCTCCCGAAGCATTGTCGATAAAGGCAGAAATAACTAAGCAGCAACAAGCAATTATTGCAAGATAAGCCATAACAACTGTTGTAGCCGAATTCATGCTTCTCGATTATAGAGCTTTCGATTATCTGGAGAAGGTCTGTAGCGTCGGGTAGTTAATTAATCGCGATAGGTGGCTTGGTTTGCCGCTGACCACCTGGGCGGAACTACGCGCGTTTACGTGGACTGAAAGACGTCTCCGTATGCAGGATACGAGGCGGCCAACGGAGTGACTACAAGAAACATTGCGCGGTTTGCGATCGGGTCAACCGGCCAGGTGACGGCGCAGCCGTCTCCGTGTGCCAGTGAAAGCAAATCAATGATAGCATGCTGCTGAGCGTGTTCAGCGGTCTCGCGGGCCGGCACTGGGCCATCATGCGGTACCGGCTCCGGAGCTAGACTGCGCTCCGCTGGAATGGAGCACGCCGGGCGAAGTTATGGATCGCCTGCTGGATTTGATCGATCCTAGCTCCGAGAGTCCGGCTGTGACGCCGGACGCGAAGGCGCCCCTGTTGAACGAGAGAACGACGAGATGCATTTGATGTACTTCACCGAGCAGCCGATGTCGGCCTATCCCACCGAGGAGAGCGACCGTTTCGGCTATTCGGCGCTGCTGTTTCCCAATTCGTTCTTCGATCCGGTGCAAGCCAGCCGCCTCTACAACCAGAGACTGGAAGAATACCTCCTGGTCGACGAAGTCGGCTTTGACGGAATCATGTTGAACGAGCATCACAACGCGCCGTTCTGCATGCAGGCCAAGTGCAATATCTTCGCGTCCATACTGGCGGCAACGACCAAGCGCGTGAAACTGGTGCTGCTCGGCAATCCTCTGCCGATCACCGATAACCCGGTGCGGCTGGCCGAGGAATTGGCGATGATCGACATGATCTCCAAGGGGCGGCTGATATCAGGCTTCGTCCGCGGCGGGGGAGTCGAGTCGATCGCCGCTAATGTCAATCCGGCTTTTAACCGCGCACGTTTCGAGGAAGCGCACGACCTGATTATCAAGACTTGGACCACGCCCGGTCCGTGGCGCTGGGAGGGCGAGCACTACCAGTTCAGGGTGGTTAACCCCTGGGTGCTGCCGCTGCAACAGCCCCATCCCCGCATCTGGATTCCCGGGATTTCCAGCCGCGAGACGATAGTGTGGGCGGCGCGGCGGCGTTATCCTTATATCGCGCTCAACCTGCCGATCCAGGAGAGCGTTACGGTATGGAATACCTACGACCAGGCCGCGGCGGTCGCGGGCTACCGGTCGGGTCCCGAGCAGCGCGGCTACCTGATCCGCTGCCATGTGGCCGAGACCGAGGAGAAAGCCCTGCGCAACGCCCGCGAGTTCATGTGGATGCAGGGCGAGCTGATCGGATTGCAACATCCAGTGTGGGCTACTCCCTCGGGCTATCTCGGCAACTGGGCGCGGCGCGGCCTGGCCGAACTGAGGGCAGGTTACCGCGCCGACATGGGCGCGCGGGCCTCGTTCGAGGACCATCTCAAATCGTTGTCGATCATCGCCGGCACGCCCAAACAGGTGGTCGAAAAGCTGCAAGTCATCCTGGAAGAGACTCAACCTTCGATTCTGGCGCTGTGGGGCAACGATGGCCGCGTCAGCCATGAGGACTCCAAGAGCTGCATCCGCCTGCTCGGCCAGGAAGTGCTGCCGGCGTTGCGCGAGATCGGCAAGAAGCTTGACCTTCGCAGCCCCTTCGAACTGAACACTCCCGTCAGTCTGGCCGCGAGCCCACCGCCCTCGCTCCCGCCCAACCGCGCCTCTGGATGATAACCTCGCCGTTTTATGCGCGCGGAGCGCGATATTTTCCTCTTTGGTCACGAAGTTTCCTCCAGCGAAAATTTGACATAACGCGCCGCCAGGCACGCCTCACGCCTTCGTGAAGCCGCCTTTCACGCCTTAGCGCTGAACGGTCCGAGAATCCGGACACTTCAGGAGGTATCGAAAATGAAGGTCTTAAAGATACTCGCTGGGACTAGCCTGGCCGCGATGCTCGCGATTTCAGCCACGGGTGTGTGGGCCCAGACGACGACTCAAAATGCTCTTTAACCATCAGCTCGACCCAGGACGTTGACGCGATGGACCAGGATCTCGCCCAAAAAATCAGCCAGGCCTGGTCCGAAGGCAAGGATGCGAGCGGCGCGGTCGCGTTTCAGGAAAACGGCGAAATCGCACTGAGCGAGGGGAATCAGCAGCAAGCCCGGCATTATTTCGAGGCCGCTGAACACGAACTCGCGAGCCTTCGTCCGGTCCAGCCGACTGAACAGACCAGCGACTCGATGAGTTATTAGCCGCAGCCCGAAAATAAATTTTTCCGGCAGAAGACGCTGCCCCGGAGTGAATTTACACTCCGGGGCTTCTCTAGCCGCTCTCCGATCACCACGTGTCTGATTGCACGGTTCGCGCGATTAAATCTGAAATTGTCATTCTACAGACATCAAGCTGTAAAATGCCGGTTTCAAGGACCGTTGCAGTATGCGACTGATGTTGCGGCAATGTCGCCGGAGTTTGAAAAAACCCATGCACTTCGTCTTGAGAGCGGCACTGATACTTATCATTTCCCTGTGCCTCTTGTTCCTGATTCCCACCACTCACTTCAATCGGAGCGCCAGGTACGCGGTTGCGAGTGCCGATGAACCGGCTCCGATCTCGCTGTTGGGCACCGGCGCATCGTTTCCGGCTCCGCTCTACGAATTTTGGTTCAGGCAATACAACCAACTGCATCCGGAAGTGCAGATCAATTATCAAGCGCTGGGCAGCGGCGCCGGAATCAAGCAATTCCAGCAGGGCCTGGTGAATTTCGCCGCCAGCGACGCGGCCATGACCGATCAGGAGATCGCCACGGTCAAGCAAGGCGTCGTGATGTTGCCCATGACGGCGGGTATCGTGGTGTTGGCGTACAATTTCCCTGGGGCTCTCCCAGATCTCAAACTTTCCAGGCAAGCCTATTGCGGTATTTTTCTCGGCAAGGTCGCCTACTGGGACGATCAAGCGATCGCGCGGGTCAACCCCGGCGTGAAACTCCCACACACCAGAATCGTCGTGATCACGAAATCCGACGCCAGCGGCACGACTTTCGTTTTCACCAATCACCTAAGTGCGATCAGCACGGAGTGGAAGAACGGACCGGGAACGGGAAAAACCGTCAATTTCCCGGTGGGGTTGGCGGCCAGAGGCACCTTGGGCGTGACCGCGTTGATCAAGCGAACGCCTGGCGCAATCGGCTACGTCGAGTATGGTTATGCCAAGCAGAGCGGGGTGCCGATGGCGGCCCTGGAAAACCGCAGCGGCAACTTCGTGAAGCCTGAGCTCGCAACCGGCCGTAGCGCGCTGGCCAACGTTTCACTTCCGCCCAATCTCCGCGCCTGGCTGCCCGACCCGTCGGGAGCAGACTCCTATCCGATCGCGACCTACACCTGGATCCTCTGCTACAAAAAGTACCAGGAACCCAAAATCGCCGCGGCGCTCAAGTCCCTGCTGCGGTACTGCCTCACCGCGGGTCAGACCTCCAGCGCCGAACTCGGTTACATTCCATTGCCTCCCGCGGTCGTAAAGCTGGTGATTCAGGCGCTGGACCGGATCTCGTAAATCCTGGTTGCGTATCGATCAGGGCGACGGAGCGGGCGCGGCGGCGAGGCTCTCCGCCAGCAGATCCAGCGCCGTGGCCGCAAACGCGCGCATGTTGGCGACGCGGTCGTTGCTTCCGGTCTCCAGCGTGATCGCGCGCTCGACCGCGCCTGCAACCGCGAGGCAGGTGTGGCCTGCCGCATCGCCATAGCGATTGCCGGTAGGGCCGGTCGCGCCGCTTTCGGCCAGACTCCAACTGGCCGAGAATCGTTGGCGAGCCGTGCGCGCCAGCAGCAGCGCATAAGGCTCGCTCGCTCCGCGCATCCCCGCCACGGCAGCGTCCTGGATGTCAAGCAGCGCGCGCCGCGCCCGCAGCGTGTAGACAACGGCGCCTCCGAGAAAGTAGGCCGAGGCGCCCGGCACGCTGAGCAAGGCGGCCGAAATGAGCCCGCCGGTCGACGACTCGGCGACCACGATAGTCTCCCGGCGATCCTTAAGAATCGCCGCCAATCTCTCCGCGCGCGCCAATAGATCCCGCATCGATATCTACCTCTCAAACCGGGTTAGCACCTTAGATGCGACCTCATGTTAGAAAATGGTGTGAGTGCCATGCAATCGTTGGCGATTCGCGTTCCGCTTAGCGCCCGGCAAGCTACTGTACCTTTCCTGCGGGCGAGGGCAGCGTTCGCTTGGGATCGGCGCATTGATCCGTTCTCTTTTGCGCATCTCTTGCTGTCCTCAGCGGAATCAGTCGGACGCTACGCGACGCTCGGTCCACTCTACCCGGAGTACAGCCCGACAGACCGGGTGAAATATCAGCCCGCGCACACCGACTTTGGCGCCGTCGCACGTTTGACTTACTCCTGCCAACTATGCCTGAATCTCACGAACATATTTGAAAAATATGACTCGAGGGGGCTTCGCGTATGGCTTCGGAAGTTTCGGAATTCGCCGGTTCGGCTGAACCGCTCTCAACCGCTACTTTCTCGCAGGTTAAAGACCTACTTAATATAAAGCCAGCCGCGATCTGGGCCGTCTTGGCGGTCGAAACATCGGGTTGCGGGTTTCTACCCGACCGTAGACCCAAGATACTCTTTGAGCGGCACATATTCCACCGGGAAACCCAAGGCCGGTTCGACGCCCAGGCACCCGACATCAGTAACGCTCAAAGTGGCGGTTACGGCCCAGAAGGCGCTTATCAATATGAGCGCCTGGCGTGCGCAATAAATTTGGATCGTACCGCCGCCTTGAAAAGCGCCTCCTGGGGCCTCGGACAGACCATGGGGTTCAATTTTGCTGACGTCGGGTTCGATGATGTGGAATCAATGGTTGCTGCTATCAAGCAAGCCGAAGACCCACATCTCGTGGCGATGGAGCGGTTCATCAAGAATAACGGTATCGATCAGGCCCTGAGGGAAGAGAAGTGGGCTGACTTCGCGAGAGTTTATAACGGGCCGAACTTCGCGGACAATAATTACGATGGAAAGCTACGAGACAACTTTTCCAAGTTTTCGCACGGATCGCTTCCGGATCTCCTTGTGCGATCAGCTCAAATCTTTCTCATGTATCTCGGTTATCTCGATTCAAAGCCAGGATCGATTGACGGAGTACTAGGAACGAATACGCGAAGTGCGCTTAAGCGAGCAGGGCTTGACGACTCGTTGGTTAACGACGCCACTATCCTGTCCCTGAAGGGAATGCTCAAGTGACGACTGAGTCGTGGTGCAACGTGATCCTTGGTACTCACAATTGGACTCGCACTTAGACACCAAATAGCTCCCGTCGGGAATCTACATGCGGGCGAACGCTGTTTGGCTTCAATCCAGGCTAATCATGACGGCGAACATGCGTACCGGAATAGTACCGTGGTTGCGCCATGCATGGTTGGTGGCGCGCTGCACGACGCAGTCCCCGGGATGGAGCTCAACTTTGCCCTCGTCCAGTTCAAGGGTGACATCGCCATCGAGGATAAACACATAGTCGACTGTGTTGGTCGTGTGCCAACCGTCCTCGCTAACTCCCTCGGCCGCCGACGATTGCAGGGATTGGCGCACGACCGAATCGGGCGGCAGATCAACGACGCGCCAGCGCGTCCCTTTGGACGGGGGCAGAAGCGTCAGTTTGATCTCGGTGGGCTCGAATCCCAACGGCCGCTTATCGCTGGTTGCCCACAATTCCGTACACCACGAAGTCGGTGCCGGCCCATCGCTTACGATACTGGAGCGGCCCGCCGGGTTGATCCCGGTGACCACTCGCCTGAGGCTGCTGCTCATTGTCATCTCCTTCCACGTCCTGTCGGTCTCTAAATCGCAGCTTATTCGCGGCGCGGGAGAAAGCCTACGAAGTGGTTGTCCGCAGCCATTAACTTGAGGCTAATCGCCGCCCAAACGACGCATTCGCTCTCTTGGTGCGCCGTTATCGATATACGTGGCCTGTTGAATTACAATTAGGTCTATGAACCGCGCGCGCCAGGATTGTTTATGATCGAGCCTGATGCCGCCTGGAAGCTGTGAGGAGAAGCAGTGCCAACATACATAATCGGGGTCAAACTAGTCGAGAGCTCCGGCCGGACCGACAAAGAATTCAAGGAATTGATCGAGCGGGTAGCGCAAGTCCGCGCCGCACATCAGGGCCGGCTGATTGCGAGTTACGTGACCTTCGGCCGCTATGACATGATCTGGATCTCGGAGTTCCCCAGCGAGCGCGCCGCTTTCGACGCGATGAACACCAATCTCGCTCAAGGGACGTTCAAGTACGAAATCTCCGAAGCGCTTCCGCTGGAAGAGTTTCTGCGCGTCAACAACACCTGAGCCCGCATATACCGGACCGTCACCATGCGGTCCGTCTTCCGGTCCGGCAGAGCCTTTTGACATCGAGCGGACGATCGCGAATGCGAAAGCACGTCTGAAAGATGCCCATAGCGTTCGCGTTGTCATATCACCGCCTGCCGATCGCGACTTGCAAGAAATCTGGTTGACGATCGCTCCTGATGACGCGGCAGCGGCAACGCGGCTTGTTCGTACCATTGGCGCGAAGATTAATTTGCTGGGCAGTCATCCACGCCTCGGACCGCGCCGCCCGTACATTCGGCCTGCGATGCGGGCGCCTGGTCGAGGACCGTACCTCATTCTCTATGAGACTCATCCTGATAGCGACGACGGACCGATCGACGAAGTTGAGATCGGCCGCGTCGTCGATGGCCGGCGCGATCTAACCGGCCTATTTTGAGCGTTGCATCCGGCGGGGCGCGTCGAGTAACCTTTATCGCCACTGTGTTTGTTGCCCGCGCTATGCGCAACCGAAAGGCCGGGCGGACGAATGCGGCTTGAAAGAGCTTGGAACACCCCAGCCATGCCACTGCGTAAAATCGCGGTCTGCGTCAAGCAGATTCCCTTGATCGAGGATGCCAGCTTCGATCCGGTGACCAAAACCATCCGCCGCGACGGGCCGACGGTAATGGGATCGTTCGACTTGAATGCGGTCGCCTACGCGGTCGAACTGGCGGCCCAATTCGGTGCGCAGACCACGTCGGTGACGATGGGTCCGCCGCAGGCGCAAAGTTCGCTGCTGGAAACCCTGGCGATGGGCATCGATCGCGCGGTGCATCTGCAAGACCGCGCCTTTGCCGGTTCCGATACCTTGGCGACGGCGCGCGCGCTAGCGCTGTGGCTCAAGCGCGAGTCCTTCGACCTGATCCTGCTGGGCAAGTACTCGCTGGACGCGGAGACCGGACAAGTGGGCCCGGAAATCGCGGAGTTGCTCGGCATCGCCGAGATCACCGGAATTCGCAATCTAACCGTGGAGGGTGAGGTAGTCCGCGCCGAACGGGAAAGCGACGAAGGCACCGAGGAAGTCGAATGCCCCTTACCGGCGCTGCTTACCTGTGCCGAGCGGGCCAGGCGTCCACCGCCACTGCGGCCGGCGGCCCTGGAGGCGGCGAAAAGCAAGCCTCTGATCACGATCAGTGCCGCCGAACTGGATGCCGGCGCTGCGCAGTTTGGCTTTGCCGGGTCACCCACCTGGGTGCAGGGGGTACAGGTGCAGCAGTCCCCCGCAGTCCAATGCAAGCTGATCGATGCCGCGGATCCGGGGCATGCAGCGGAAGAAGTGATCGCGGAACTCGACCGCCTCGGCGCGCTGGCTGCAAGCCGCCGCGAGCGGAGGCGAATCGCGGCCCTGATGCGCCAAACCGTGCCCGGCAAAGACGTGTGGGTGGTTTGCGAAGGGAACCTCGAACAGGAAATAACCCGGGGCACTTTGGAGTTGCTTTCGGCGGGCGATGAACTGGCAAGCAAGCTGGGCGGCGCTCTGGTTGCAGTCGGATTTCCGGCCGCGATGCGGCGTCATACCGGAATCCTGGCCGGCTACGGCGCCGATCGCATTCTGATCCTGGACCATCCGGCGCTGGCCTCACGCCGGCCCGAAGCCGCGGCTCAAGCCTTGGCCCGGTTGGTCACGGAGCGGCGGCCTTGGGGATTGTTGCTATGCGCCAGCGAATTCGGACGCGATTGGGGTCCGCGGCTCGCGGCCCGGCTGGGGCTGGGGTTGACAGGCGACGCGATTGGTCTTGAACTGGACCCGGAGGGGCGGCTGGTGGCGCTTAAACCCGCGTTCGGCGGTAATATCGTGGCGCCGATTCTCTCCAAGACCCATCCGCAGATGGCGACCGTTCGTTCGGGAGTGCTCGAACTTGCCCATCCGGAGGGCGCGCGGCAAGCGCCTGTGGAGACCATCACTCCCGAGCTGGACCAACCGCTGAGCCGCTTGCTTAAGGCGAACTCGCTGCTGGATCCATCGATCGCGCCGCTGGAAGGTGCGGAGGTCGTGGTTGGAATCGGAGCGGGAGTAGGAGCGGAAGGTGTGGAGCGGGTGAAACAATTTGCGCGTACTATCGGCGCCGGCATTTGCGTATCGCGCCGGGTCAGCGATATGGGTTGGCTGCCGCGGCAATTGCAGGTGGGTCTTACGGGCAAGGCGATCGAGCCGCGCCTGTACCTCGCCATCGGCATCAGGGGCGCGCCCAACCATACGGTGGGTATCAAGCGCGCGCAGACCGTGGTCGCGATCAACAACGACCCTGAAGCGCCGATTTTCGAGCGGGCGAATATCGGCGTGGTGAGCGAATGGCAACGGATTTTACCCGCCTTGGAAGATGCTTTGCGGATACGTCTGGCCGCATGATGGCTTCCACCATCGGAGGAGTTTGAACTAACGTGCAGGAATTCGATGTTCTGGTGATTGGCGCCGGGGCGGCGGGACTGCGAGCGGCAATTGCCGCCAAGCAGGCCGGAGCCAAGGTCGCGCTGATCACCAAGGTCCATCCGCTTAGAACCAACACGGCCTTGGCCCAGGGCGGGATCAACGCTCCGTTGGGCAAGGACGATTCTCCCGAGTCCTACGCCGGCGACATTCTTCAGGCCGGCGACGGGCTGTGCGACCCGGGAGTAGTCCAGGCCTTTACCCAGCATGCAGCCGGCGCGGTGATGTGGCTGGAACGTATGGGCGTGCCCTTCAACCGCGGCGCCGACGGCAAATTCGACCGGCGCAAATTCGGCTCCAACGGCAAGGCTCGCAGCCTTTATGTAGACGACCGTACCGGCCACGTGGTGATGCAGGTGCTGTACGAGCAGTTTCAGCGGGAGCGTATCGCGCTGTTCGCGGACTGGTTCGTCACGTCCCTGGCGATCGACGCCTCCAGATGCGTCGGCGTTACAGCGCTGGGTTTGCGGTCGGGGACCTTGGACAGCTTCGGCGCACGCGCCGTCATCCTGGCCACCGGCGGCTTCACTCGCCTGTTCCAACCCTCAACGGTCTCGATCGGTACTACCGGCGACGGCCAGAACCTGGCCTATCAGGCCGGTCTGCCCTTGATGGACCTGGAGATGGTCCAGTTCCATCCGCTGGTGTATCCGGGCACCAATGCCCTGATGATCACCGAAGCGGTGCTGGCCGAGGGTGCGCAGGTGGTAAACGGTCAGGGCCAGCCGATTGGCGACTTCAGCGGCGCAACCCGGGACAGGATTTGTCAGTCAATCCAGCAAGCGTTGCAAAATGGGGCTGGGACGGTTTCGCTGGATTTGACCACGCTCGGAAGCGCGAAACTCCATTCGCGTTTTCCCCAGACCAACGAACTCATCCGCAACGTTACCGGACTCGACCCGGCCAAGGACCTGATTCCGATCAGGCCGGTGGCTCATCGTTCGATTGGTGGCATCGAGGCCAGTATCTCCGGCCAGACCACGCTGCACGGCTTGTTCGCGGCCGGGGAATGCGCTTGCACAGGGCTTAACGGCGCTGGCCGTCTCGCGGGTAATGTACTGACTGAAGCGGTGGTGTTTGGCGCGCGTGCAGGAGAAGCCGCGGCTGCCTACGCCAAGTCCGCGGCCCCCAAGAGTTTTCCCGCGAACCGGCTCGATGAGGAGAAGAAGCGGCTTGAGGCACTGGTATCGGCCGAAAAATCCGACGACACCGCCGGCCGGATCCATGCGGAATTGGGCCGGATCATGAATGAGAACGCCGGAGCGCTGCGCGAAAGCAACGCTTTGCAGGCGGCGCGCGGTCAAATCCATGCTTTGAAAGAAAGATACGGCAGACTGCGTGTACGGAACGAGTCCGCAGTCTACAATTATGAATTAGTCGCGTTTCTCGAGTTGGGCGCGATGCTCAACCTGGCCGAGGCCCTGGTGGCGGCGGCTGAGGCGCGGCAGGAAAGCCGTGGCGGCCATCGGCGCAGCGATTTTCCGGCGCGCGACGACCGCCAGGGAATCAGCCATACGATTGTGACCATGGTGCAGGGAACGCCGCAGACCGACACCAAACCGGTCGTTGCCTTGTAGGCAGTCGTTGCCTTGTAGAAAAGACCGGAATAGGAGTGGACCATGCAAGCCACGTTTAATGTTTTTCGCAAGGAGCCCGGTTCAAGCAGCAAACCGGGCCGTTCATCCTATACGGTGGATGTGGCCGATGGCGCCACGGTGATGGACGCGCTGCTCAAGATTCGTGACGAGCAGGATCCGACCTTAGGATTTCGTGCTTCCTGCCTCAGAGGCTATTGCGGCGATTGCACCCTGCGCATCAATGGCAAGGCGGGTTTCGCCTGTACCGTCAAGGTCGCGGCGCTGGCCAAGAAAGGGCCTGCTGAGATCTCGGTCGAGCCAATCCGCAACATGCCGGTGGTCAAGGATCTGATTCAGGATTGGGATGCCTTTCTGTGGAACAAGATTGACGCCACCAAGCCTTGGCTGGAACCCAATGGTGCGGCCGGCGGCGAGGAACAGGCGATTTCCGACACCGTAATGGCGAAGGTCCGCAAGGCGATGAGCTGTTTTTACTGCGGCTTGTGCGATGAGGGTTGCACCGTGCTGCCGGTGGACTTCGCCTTCCTGGGGCCTGCCGCATTGACCAAGGCTTCGCGTTTCACTTGGGATCCGCGCGATCACGCGGTCAGGGAACGGTTGCAAATTCTGGAGCGGCCCAAGGGCATGTGGGATTGCGTGCATTGCTTTGAGGCCAGCGAGCATTGCCCGCGGGAAATCGCTCCCACCGAGCGCATCATGGAGATGCGCGACGAGGCCTTCAAACACGGAATCACCAACGAGAAAGTTGCCCGCCATCATTCGAGCTTCGCCGCCTCGGTAAAGCGCAGCGGATGGGTGGACGAAGGGCGGCTGGCGATCGAAAGCGAGGGCATGACCAACTTCAAAGGACTGATGAGATTACTGCCGACCGCGGCCAAAGCGGTAGCACGCGGCAAAGCGCCGATCCCATTTGTGCACCACAAACGGCCCGGGTTTGAAAAGATCGCCCGCATCATCGAGAAGGCGGAGGCTAACAAGGAAAAATGAAGTACGCATTTTATCCCGGATGTGTTTCCAAGGGCGGATGCCCCGAGCTTTATCCGTCCGCCGTCAGAGTGGCGACCAAGCTGGGAATCGAACTGGAAGAAATGAAGGACGTGGCGTGCACGGGAGCCGGCGTCCTGCCGCAGTATATTTCCGACCCAATCAACGCGCGCACTTTCGCCAAGGCCGAGCGGATGGGCCTGCCGATCATGACCATCTGCAGCACCTGCCAGGGCGTATTCGGCCAGGCCAATCTGCGGCTGCAGGACCCCGATTATCGCGCCAAGATTAATCGCGAGTACCTGGCCGAAGAGGGACTGGAGTACAAGGGCACCACGGACATCAAACATCTGCTGTGGGTCGTCATGGAGGACTATGGCGTCGACCGGCTGAAGTCGATGGTGTCAAGGCCGCTCAAGGGTCTGAAGGTCTCGCCGTTTTATGGGTGCTTCCTGCGGCGGCCGCCCGAGGTCGTCATTCCGACCAAGGAATACGCCAACCGCAAGGTCTATCTGGAGCAACTGATCGATATCGTGGGCGCCGAGCTGGCTGATTTCGGCGGCAAGGGCAAATGCTGCGGTTTTCCGGTCCTGACCGCCAATGAGGAGAGCTCGCTGGCAATGACCGCCAAACACACGGTCGAGGCCAAGAGCAAGGGCGCCGACTGCATGGTTACGCCCTGTCCGCTGTGCCATCTGAGCCTCGACGGAAACCAGCCACGCGCGGAAGAACAGGAAGGCAAGTCAATTAATCTGCCGATTCTGCATTTGCCGCAATTCCTGGGGCTCGCGCTCGGCTTTACTCCGGCCGAAATGAACCTCCAACGCCATATCGTTCCGACCCAGGCGGTCGATTCAAAGGTGAATATGATCGCCTGACGGCGAACCGTTGTTAGTGTCCCCTCTCTCACCAACAAAAGGTGAGAGAGGGGACGCTGACTGAACAGAATCGGCTCATTCTCTTGTAGACCCGTATGGCCATGGCAGACGATCAGACTAAGACCAACCCCGTAAGTCTCGCGCGCGAGATATTGCAGTTCCGCAAGCAGAAACATCCATTCGGCTACAACTACGCCGTGCGGGTCCGTCTGGGACATGCGGAAATCCAGGATCTCACCGCAATCGCGGACGTCGTGTTCGCGCTCGAAGAGCTGGGCTACGAGATCAGAAAGGTCCGAACCTAGCTTCAAGTATAGCAACCCGGCGCCTTACGCTGGTGGATCCGGGTCATTCCTGATCACCTCAAGCAGCGGTAAGCAATGCGGAATTCCAGACCAAAAGGTGATGGCGCTATAGCACCCGATTTGAGTTTGAACGCTTATGCTCCGCTTGCCCCATTTGGCTCTTTCGTGCTACACCAGTTCACCAATTGCTTGGGTGAATAAGAACTTAAAAGGAAATAGGGAGAAGAACTGCATGACGTCAAAGATTCGCAAGATGGTGGTGGCCGCCGCAATTATGCTGGCGGTGGCTTCGCTCGTTCCCGTGGCCCACGCGGACGACCAGAAAGCAACAGTAAGGGCCGGTTATCTCACCTGTCATGTGTCCAGCGGCTGGGGCTTCATCTTCGGGTCTTCGCGTTCGGTGAAGTGTTCCTACGCAATGCAGTCGAACTACACCGAGTATTACACCGGTTCGATCACCAAGTTCGGCGCTGACATTGGGTACTTGTCCTCAGCGGTAATGATCTGGGCGGTAGTGGCCCCAACTAACAACCTGGGCCAGGGCGCGCTTTCCGGTCATTACGCGGGCGCGACTGCAAGTGCTGCGGTTGGCGTAGGAGCGGGCGCCAATGTTCTGATCGGAGGCTTCAAGAACTCGATTGCGCTGCAACCAATCACGATCGAAGGCCAGAACGGCCTGAACGTGGCTGCCGGCGTGGCGGCGTTGAGTCTCCACTTCGACAAGGCAAAAGCCGCCAAGGTCAGCTAGGAAAATAGCCTTGATGGGCGGGCGCTGAAGCTCGCCCACAATATTGTCGGGTGGGCGGCCTCGGTCGCCCACCCTTCTTATTTGAGCCTCCCGCGTGTTCGGCTAAGGAATCGACGCCGCCATTAGGGACGGGCTTCAAAAATCAGGTTGAGCGGCGTCTGGGTAGCGCGCCGGAAACGGGTAAATCCCGCCTCCATGATTACCTCGCGCAAACGGTTTTCACCGGCTTGGGCGCCGAGTCCGAGTCCGACTTCCTGCGCCAGCGAGGCGGGCGTGCAGATCATGGTCGAGGCCGCGTAGAAAATCCTCCCGATCGGATTCAAATTGTCCTCGAGGCGGTCATGCGCGAACGGCTCCACCAGCAGCCAGGCGCCGCCGGGCGCCAGCGTCTCGAGCACGTGCCGGGCCGCGCCAACCGGATCTCCCATGTCGTGCAGGCAGTCAAAAAAGGCTACCAAATCGTAGGTACCCGGGTAGGTCTTGGCGCTCGCCACCTCGAAACTGACCCGGCCGGCGACACCGGCATCCCGCGCCGATTCGCGCGCCCGTTCAATTGACTGCGGGTGGTAGTCGAACCCGGCAAAGGTCGAATTCGCAAACGTCCGCGCCATCACGATGGTCGAACTGCCATGGCCGCATCCCACGTCCGCGACTCTGGCACCCCGCTCCAGCTTCTCCTTCATCCCGTCCAGCGCCGGAATCCATTCGCTGACCAGACGGGCGGCGTATCCGGGCCGGAAGAAACGCTCCGTTCCCTGGAACAGCAGCGGATCGTGTTCATGCCAGCCCACACCCTTGCCGGTGCGAAAGGCCTGGGAAATTTTCGGCTCATCGCGAAAGACCGAACTGACAATCTGGAAACCGCCCGGCATAAAGGCGGGGCTGCTTTCGTCGGCGAACACTGCTTCCTGTTCGGGAGTCAGGAAATAGCGCTGTAACGCGGCGTCGTAAGTGGCAAAACCGGCGGCCGCCTGCGCCGCCAGCCATTCGCGCACGTAACGCTCACTGGTTCCGGTACGGGCAGCAAGTCCGGCCGAATCGATCGGCCCCGCGTCGGCCATCGCCTTGTACAGCCCGAGCCGGTCGCCGACCAAAACCAGCGTCGCGCTCATCGCGGCACCCAGGTCTCCGACCATCTTTTCCACGAATTTCTGCAGCTTGGCTTCGTCCGCTTTCATTTGGATGACCTCCAAATTTGCTCGACATTTCAGGACGGCTTAGCCGAAGTCCCAGCCCGATCGAATTTGACTAGGGCCCATTACTGATACACTACTATTCTCAGCTTTACAAAAGAGCCCGTACCAAAGCGAGATATTGGGCTCGCTGCCCTGCTCCCCAACTCTGTGGCAAGCTGTAACCTGATGAGTCGCAGGTTGATTTTGCCGCGTCGCGCCGGTGGCACGCAGGGATTTGGAACAATACCGGGGACCATTCGAGCTGTTTTGCATGGCCGGGGCATTCGCGACGTGCTGATCGCACTGGGTGCGGCGATTGCCGTCCTCGGCAGACCGGCGTTGGCGCGCGCCTGGCCGGGACAGCGCATCGTCTCGCTCGCTCCGTCGGTCACCGAAACGCTCTTCGCAATCGGCGCGGGTCCCGAGGTGGTGGGAGTGTCGCAATACTGCGATTATCCGCCCGCCGTGCTCAAGCTGCCGAAGGTCGGTACGTTCGTCACGCCCAATGTGGAGGAGATCGTGGGCTTGCGGCCCGGTTTGATTGTCGGGCTGGAAACTTCGGCCAACGAACGCGAAATCCGGGCCTTGGGAAGCATGGGCTATCCGGTTTTGCTTATCAGCGACGATTCGTTAGAGGGAATCGAGGATGGAATCGAAAAAATCGGCGAAGGGACCGGTCACGTCCGGCGGGCGCGGGAAGTGTTGAAATCACTGCGCGCGAGTTTGAATGAAGTGGCGATCCGGTTGCGCGGGAGCCCCTACTCGCAAGGTCCTGATGGTCGTCGGTCACGACCCATTGGTGGCGGTGGGCGGCGGCTACCTCAACCAGCTCCTCGGCATGGCCGATTGTGTCAACATTGCCGCCGGACTCGGCACCGAGTGGCCGCGAGTCAGCCTGGAGTACATCATCGCCGCCGCACCCGACGTCATCCTCGATGGCCAGATGGGTAGCGACCCCGAAACTCCTGCCGGATTCTGGAGCCGCTACCCGAACATCCCGGCGGTGCGCAACCATCGGATATGCGGTTACGACCAAAATGCCGTGTTGCGGCCGGGACCCGGAGTCGGCGGGACGCTGCAAATCCTGGCCAGCCTGACGCATCCGGAAGCGTTCGCCGGCAGCTCTAATCCCATATCCAGCGTCAGGTCTAATCCTTCGATAACCGGCCCCGGAGGCGCGAAACCACGCTGATGGGTGCACCAGCCAACCTGACCCGGACGGACCGCGCCACACCGCCAGTCGCCAGCCGTAGATTCCTCCGACGTCGTCGATGGCGCACGCGCATCTTACCCGCGCCCGGCTCGCTCGGCGTGCTCACCATGCTGGGCGTTGCGCTGATCGCCGTATGCACGCTTGCAGCGCGTGTTCGGTTCGGTGAGTATCAGCTTCGCCCGCGCCCTTGGGCCAGCCCTCCAGCCCCGACCATGCGATACTTTTCACCGCGCGTCTGCCGCGCGTTTTAATGGGCGCGGTGGTGGGAGCGACGCTTGCCGCGGTTGGCACGGCGCTTCAGGCTCTGGTTCGCAATCCGCTGGCGGAAGGCGGCACCCTTGGCATTTCAAGCGGCGCGGCCTTCGGCGCGATCATCGCCCTGGTGCTGAGCTATCGCTTCGGCTTAGGACCGGCGATCGTGCCGCTTGCAGGATTCATCGCCGCGCTGATTTCCACGCTGGCGGTCTATCGCCTCGGCCAGATACGCGGCCGGCTCGAGCCGTTCAGCCTGCTGCTGGTGGGCGTGATCTTCAACACGTTCTGGTCGGCGCTGATTTTGCTGGTCAACAGCATGGTGAATCTCTACCAGACCCGCAGCATCATGTTCTGGTTGGTAGGCAGCCTGGAGGCGCCAACCTACTACGAGGTCGCGGCGGTAGCGGTATTTGGCGCGGCGGGTTTCCTGTGGCTGTTGTGGCATGCGCGCGACATGAACCTGCTCAGCCTGGGCGACGATTCGGCCCGCGACCTGGGCGTCGACGTTGACCGCGTGCGGCGTTCGATTTTCATCGCCACCTCGCTGATGGTCGGTGCGGCAGTCTCGGTCAGCGGCATGATCGGATTCGTGGGACTGATCGTGCCGCATATGCTGCGGTTGGCTTTCGGCGCCGACCATCGCCTGCTGCTGCCCGCCTCAGTCCTGGCCGGCGCCGGATTTCTGGTCGCCGCAGATCTTGCGGCGCGGATGTTGATCGCGCCGGTGAGCTGCCGGTCGGGCGTGATCACGGCGCTGTGCGGCGGGCCGTTCTTCATCTACCTGCTGCGGCGCGAGGGTCATCAGGGGATCGCCGTATGAGCGCCGAAAAGGCATCGCTGCTGCGGGCGCGCGGCGTGGTCGCCGGGTATCGCGGGCGCGAGGTGCTCCACGACATTTCGCTGGACGTCGCGGCCGGCGAACTGCTGGCTGTGGTAGGACCCAACGGCGCCGGCAAATCGACGCTGCTCAAGGTCCTGGGAGGGGCGCTGGAGCCGTGGCGCGGCGTGGTCGAGCTGAAGGACCGCCCGCTGAAAGACTACGATCGCCGGACGCTGGCCCGCCGGCTTGCGTCGCTCGGTCAGGAAAGCGCTTCCGCTTTCGCCTTCACCGTCCTGGAGATGGTTTTGATGGGACGTTCGCCCTATCTCGGCGCGCTGCGGCTGGAGGGCGAGCGCGATCTGCGAATCGCGCGCGAGGCGTTGGAACGGTTCGATCTGCTGCCACTGGCGGCGCGCGCAATAAACGAAATCTCCGGTGGCGAACGCCGCCGGGTCTTTCTCGCGCGCGTGCTGGCCCAGGAGCCGGAGATCGCCCTGCTCGACGAGCCGACATCGTTTTTGGACCTGAAGCATGTCGCCGAGATCTTTTCTTTGCTGACGCAACTGCGCGCCGAGCGCGCGATGGCGGTGGTGGCCACGCTGCACGACTTGAACGCCGCGGCGCTTTACGCGGACCGGATTCTGCTGCTCAAGAAGGGCCAAGCCGTGAGCTGCGGGACTCCGGATGCAAGTCCTGACCGAGAACAACTTGCGCCAGGTCTACGAAACCGAGGTTTATGTGGGCCGCAACCCGATGACCGGCGCGGTTGCGGTCCTGCCGGCCGCCCGATAAAGCGGCTGGAATATGGAATTCGCCGCGATTTGCGCAACAATGCAGCCCACAATCACCCCCCTGGCTTCCATCGGCTCTCGAAACTTCCTACAATTTTAGTATCTGGATGGGTACTGCCGGTCTAATAGCTGAAGGTCCGCTCAAGACTGCCGTGAAGCGGAGGCGGCGCAAACCGCCACTGCCGTTGCGGCCGCTGCATCGGCTGTGGCGCCGCACGATCGACGAAATCGAGGTGCGCAAAGTGGCGCTTCCGGTGCGTCATTTGCCGGCTTCCCTAGAGGGCGTGGTGGCCTGTCAGATCAGCGATTTCCACGTTGATCGCGACGAGGACCTCTCTGCGGCTTGGGCGCGCGGTCGAATTGATCAACCGCCAGCAGCCCGCGATTTGTGTTTCTGACCGGCGACTATTTCTCCGGACGCGAAACCATGCGCCGTTACCTGGTGCCTTTCGGCCGGGAGTTGCGCAAGCTTTCGCCGTCGGTCGGCACCTTCGCGATTGCCGGAAACCATGACTATTGGGCATCCATCGAAGATATCGCCCGTACTCTGACCGACTGCCGGAATCGAGGTCCTGAGCAACGAAAGCCGCCGCGTTACGCTGCGCGACGACGCGCTGACCATCGTCGGCATCGACGATTTATGGACCCGGCGGGCGGATCCGGCGCGGGCATTCAGAAATGTCACGCCCGGCGATTGCACGCTGGTGCTGGCGCACAATCCCGATACCGCGCTTTACACGCGCCATTTGCTCCCGGGCGTGATGCTGTCGGGGCATACTCATGGCGGAGTCGTGCGGCTGCCGTACTATGGAAGTCCGCTCAAATCGATCCTGCAGTTGGGCAAGCAATTCTATGCGGGCCTGAACCGCTACCGCGACTTCTATATCTATACCAATCGCGGCCTTGGAACCTTCTGGCTGCGGGTGCGAATCAATTGCCGGCCCGAAGTCTCGCACTTCCGCCTGACCAGCCAGTTTCCCCGTCTTCAGCCGGAATCTGAGCGGCCGCGCGGCCACGCCAGCCGCTCCCGCCGGAAGTCTCGCCGCTTACGGCTGATCGGGCTGCACGCTGTCTGTAGCGCCGGCATCTGCGCCGGTTTTTTTCAATCATAATAATCAGCATCCCTGGCATACATCGTGGGAACCTCTGGCCAGCGCTGGGCCTAAATCGGATATCGAGGCCGATTCCCAGTAAGGGCGGACTCCAGAACGAAGAAAAGAACCGGCGCGGAGGCCGGCGCTACGGAAGAAAATATCAAGGCGCAGGGGTTTTTTCGACGCGTCGCCTTCCTGTGGGCTGCCGGCCAGCGCGGCTGATGTATTCCTGACGGATGATCGTGCGGCGCTCTCCCTAACAGGTAACGGTCGATTTTGCCTATACTACGGCTCCCGGGTTCGTTGAACCAAGGAGGATATGCTCTTGGCGCACTTCCTGAAGGACAAGGCATGTATCGTGGGTGTGGGTGAGACCAGGTACACCCGCGGCACCGACAAGACTACGTTGCAGGACGCGCTGGAGGCGTCGTCGAAGGCGCTGGCCGACGCGGGTCTCAAGCCGCACGATATCGACGGTATCGTATCCAGTGCGGGGTTGGCGCCGGCGCCCGAGACTCTGGCCGCGAACCTGGGAATCAGGGAGCTGAAATTCGCCGTCGGCAACACCGTCGGCGGCGGCGCGGCCGCATGCGCGAGTGTGCAAATCGCGGCGCTCGCGATCGCGGCGGGACTCGCCAAGCACGTGCTGATGCCGGTTGGATGGCACAGCTATTCCGGTATGCGCGTGCGCAAACTCGGCAGCAAGGTCGATCTGACCACGGTGCCCGGTCCGATCGGCGCAACTATCGCCGATTTCTACATGCCGCAGGGCGCGTTCGTCCCGGCGCACTTTTACGGCTGGATGGCGACGCGCTATGTGCAGCAGTACGGCATCAAGCCCGAGTCGGCCGGCGCGGTCGCTCTGGCGGCGCGCAAACATTGTCATCTGAACCCGTCGGCGTATATGCGCAACCGGCCGCTCACCATCGAGGACTACCTGAACTCGCGCCTGGTCTCGTATCCGTTTCGTCTCAACGACTGCTGCCTGGAGACCGACGGCGCCTGCGCGATCGTGATGACGTCGGCGCAGCGCGCCCGCGACCTGCCCAAACCGCCGGTCTATGTTTCCGGATGCGCGGAGGGCCATCCGTACCCGGACGACGATTTGGCGCGCGTAAGGACCTGATGCGTATCGGTCTTACCGACGCGGCGCCTAAGGCCTTTGAAATGGCCGAAGTTACTCCCGGCGACCTCGACTTCGCCGAGGTTTACGACTGTTTCACTTACGTGGTGATGATCGAACTGGAGGCGCTCGGCGTATGCGGACGCGGCGAGGCCGGCGACTTCGTACGCGATGGGCAGATCGAACTCGGCGGACCCCTACCCATTCTGACGCATGGCGGCCTGCTCTCCGAAGCGCACCTGGCGGGCGCCGGGCATATCGTCGAGGCAACCCGTCAATTGCGCCGTGAATGCGGCGAGCGCCAGGTCAAGGACGCCGAGGTTGGAGTGGTCACCGGCTGGGGCGATTTTGGCGATGGCAGCATCGCGATCTTGCGGAGATAAAGACGTGGCAAACACTATCGGCAAATATGAGCGACCGTTGCCGCCGCGCCTGGGCCTGGCGGCCGAGTTTTACAAGTACTGCAAGCTCCATGAGCTGCGTTTCCAACGCTGCACCGACTGTGGCGCCTGGCGCCATCTGCCGCGGCCGATGTGCGGCGAGTGCGGTTCGTTCAGTTACGAATGGGCCCGACTCGGCGGGCAAGGGCAAAGTATATTCCTGGATCACCGTGACCCAGGCGATGCTGCCGCAATTCAACGACATGGTGCCCTATACAGTGCCTCTGGTCGATCTGGAGGAAGGCGTCAGGATGGTGGCGATAATCGAAGGCGTCGAACCCGAGGATATGAAGCTCGGCATGCCGGTGCAGGTCATCTTCGCCGACGTGACCGAGGAAATCACCCTACCCAGGTTCAGAAAGGCCAGTTGAGCCGGGCGCAATAGCGAGTCAGCTAAGCGGCTGTCAGATTGTATGTCGGCCGCCGCTACGCGGCTTTGGACGTCGCGGGCCGATGGTAGTCGCGGATCTCCTTGATCTTGCCGTCCACAATTTCCATCACTTCCGCGCCGATTGCCTCGACCAATCGGCCCTCGCGGGTGCCGTGGAACAGAGACTCGGCCACTCCGCGGCCGCTGTTGCCCGTACACAGGCGCAAATCGCAACGCCCGTCGGGAAACATCGCGAACTCGGTTTCGTACTGACGCCGGACTGCGTCGCGTCCCTCACAGCGCCGGCCCTCGGCGCCGATGAGCAGCGGTTGCTCGTGAAAGCAACCCATCACACCCTCGATATCGTGACGGTTAAACTCGTCAAAGTATCGCTGAATCAGTTCTTCTTCGGGCGTCATTTTCATCTGCCTCTGTGATTGGGTGATTCTTCATTCGCGGCGACTTGGCTTGTCACGCTGATGTTGGCAAAACGTTGACAAAAAGGACAATATCGACGGTCCTTCTCGCGTCGAACGGACGGGCAATGGAGAGTATCTGCCCGGCGGGATGCTTCGCACAAAGCGAGACCATCGCAGCAAAAGTCGCGAGTATCAGTGCACCCAGACCTGCGCGGCATGACCACGCGTGTGTGGCCGGCACGCTCAAGAAACTTTCTCAGGCCGAGTTCGCAGGAAACACCGCAGAGCAACGTTCCAAGCGCAATCGCGGTCCGCAGGAACTAATTAACGACGTTGACGGGTTGGCCGTCCAAAAATGCGCGCACGTTGGTGGCCGCCGTATTGAGCAGCCGCGTCCGCGCTTCCTTGGACGCCCAGGCGATGTGTGGTGTCACGATGCAATTCTTCGCCCGTAAAAGCGGATTGTCGGGGGATGGCGGCTCGCTCGACAGCACATCAACCGCGGCCCCCGCCAGCCGCCCATTGTTGAGCGCATCAGCCAGGTCCTGCTCGATGACCAGCGGACCACGCGACGTGTTGATGAGGAAGGCCCCCGGTTTCATCACAGCCAGGGTTTTTGCATTGATGATTCCCTGGGTCTGTGGCAACAGCGGGCAGTGCAGGCTCACGACATCGGCTTGCGGCAGCAGTTCATCGACCTCGCACCATCGAAAGCTGGGCCAGTCGGGAACCGGACTCCTGACCGCATCGGCAGCAATTATGCGAAGTTCGAAGGCCACGGCGATCTCGGCCACGCGCCGCCCAATCTTACCAAAGCCTATTATGCCGATGGTTTTGCCTGCCAGCTCCATCAAAGGAGTTTTCCAGAAGCTGAAATCCGCGGATCGCGACCATTCTCCGGCGCGCGTCGCCTCGCCGTGAAGGGCCACGTGATGGCACAACTCCAGAAGCAGCGCGAAGGTGAACTGCGCTACCGAGGCCGTACCGTAGGTCGGGATATTGGTGACGGCGATCTTGAGCTCGCGTGCCGCCTGCACGTCGACGACGTCGTAACCGGTAGCAAGTACGCCGATATAACGGGTCTTCTTGAGCTGCCTCAAGATTTGCGCGGACAGCCGGGTCTTGTTGGTCAGCACGATTTCAGCCTCGTGCGCGCGCGTTACAATCTGATCGTCGGCGGTGCGATCAAAGACTTGCAGCTCGCCAATCGCGCGTAGCGCTTCCCAACTCAAGTCGCCCGGATTCAACGTGTAACCGTCGAGAACAACTATCTTCATGAGAGCCATAACTCGGCACACCTCCGTAAGCGTTTAGCCTGAAAGGCGAAATGATATCGCAACGCGAGTGTAGCATCGCTGGGATCTCAATGATGAGCTGGGGTTATCTGCCGTCACCGCCGTTTACGCAGATACCATGGCACGTTGACGATCACGATTCGGTGCGTCCCTTGCGTCAGCAGGCTAGCCGCGACAATCCGGGCGCGCTGGTTGTGAAGAAAATATTGGTACCATTGCCGTTCGACGAGTTCCGGCAGCAGCACCGCGATAGTGCGGCCCGGGTTCTTCCGCTCGACTTCCAGGACGTGATCGATAATCGGTTGCACCACGAATCGAAACGGTGAGTTGAGCACCGTTAGCCGCGGCACCGCCTGCTTCGCCGCACGCGCCGGCTGTTCCACGCGCGACGGCCACTCCGTTTTGAGCGAGCCGGCACAGTTGTCGCTTTCGATATGCAGCACTTCGACCTCGTGCGACATCGTCATCGCTAACCGCAGGGCATTCTCGGCGACTCGAACTCCAATCGATGATCGGCACTATCACGATGGGTTCCTGTAAATTCTCAAGCTTCAGATTGCCGGGCGCCGCGGTTTCTTGTTCGATTCTCCGATAATGGCGGCGAACCGCGAGCATCAGGACGACCAGCGACGGCACCAGCAGCACCACTATCCAGGCGCCGGCCATGAACTTGACCAGGGCCATGACCACTACCGTAACGGCGGTGCCGGTTGCGCCTAGCCCATTCACCGCCATCCTGGGGAGCGCACCGAGCTGCCTGGCTCTTCCACCAATGCGCGACCATCCCGCTCTGCGACAGAGTGAAGGCCAGAAATGCTCCGACCGCGAACAGCGGAATCAGCCGGTCGGTAATGCCGTCAAACACGGTCAGCAGGACTCCGGATAGGATCGCGAGGAGCCAGATGCCCTCCGAATAGACCAGCCGCCGCCCCTGGTTGGTGAAGGATCGAGGCAGATAACCGTCTTCGGCCACCGCGCGGCAAAGTCTCGGGAAGTCGGCAAACGACGTATTCGCCGACAGGCACAGCACCAGCAGAATCGAAGCGATGCTTATCCAGTAAAAAACTCCCCGTCCGGCGACCGCCCCAATCAATTGAGATAAAACGCTCTGGTAGTGTGATGTCCCCGGTGCGGTCGCACCGATCTGGTAGGCATGCGCGAGGTATGCGATGCCAAGCAGCAGCACCATCAGGATGCCAATGATGACCGTGAGAGCACGGTGCGCAGCCGGCACAACCGGCTCGCGAAACGCCTGGACGCCGTTGCTGACCGCTTCGACGCCCGTCATCGCGGTGCATCCGCTCGCGAACGCGCGTAAGAGCACCCACGCGCCCACGGCCTCGGTGGCCTTGGCCAGATGCGCCGGGGGAAAGACGGGATGTGGATGTCCGCCCGAGGAAATCGTTGCGAGAATGCCCCAGACTACAAGCGTGCAGAGGCTTAGTATGAAGATGCAGGTCGGCAGCATGAACAGTGAGCCCGCCGAACCGATGCCGCGCAGATTTACGAAGGTCAGCAGAATCAGAATGACGAGGCATAGCGGAAGCGTGTAATGATGAAGCCCGGGTACGGCCGAGATCAACGCGCCGACGCCGGCTGAGATTCCGACCGCGACATTCAGCACGTAGTCAGTCATCAGGGCGGCAGCGGCTACGAGACCGGTGTTCGGACCGAGGTTTTCGCTCGCGACCGTATAGGAGCCGCCACCGTTGGGATACGCCGCGATGGTCTGACGGTAACTGATATAAACAATGGCGAGCAAAATGACGATCCCGACGGTGATCGGCAGGATGAAAGTCAGTCCCGCGGCACCGAGTGGCAGCAATACAGTCAGTGCTGCCTCGGGGCCATATGCGGCGGAGCTGAGAGCGTCGAGTCCAAAGGTCGGCACACCGGCGACGAAGCCGATGCGCTGCTCACCCGCCTCGTTGGAGGCAAGCGGGCGTCCAAGAAGCTTGTTGATCAGTGACATTCGGGGGACCGTAAGTTTGCGCGGGGCGGCAGTATTATTTTATCAGATACTCGCGGCAGCACCAGTCGATTTGGCTGCGGCAGCAGGGGAGGAAGCGAGGCCTATCGATTCCAACTTGCCCGCCAAAGCTCATCAAGCCGGTCAGCCTCGCACCAGTGCTGCGTGGCCTGAAGCGGTGATGACGCTAACGCGTCACAGGTTGACAAGCCGGGCCGCGTGGATGGATTTTGAGGGCATGAAAAAGGCGCAGCGCAAGCCGGCCAAGGCCGGCAAACAGACATCCACCAAATCGTCTCGGGCGGCCCTAAAACAATCGACCAGCGCAGCCGTCAAGAAATCGTCCGCGACGACGGCAAAGAAGTCGTCGCGGACGCTTACTAAAAAGTCCGCCCCCGCGAGAGGTGGGGCAACGGCGCGGAGAGCGTCGCCGGTCCGCGCGCAGGCTTCGGCCGATGTCGAGGCTCTGCGTAAGCGTCTTCAGAACCTGGAAGACATCATGGAGATCTCCAGGCTCAAGGCGGCGTACTGCGAAGCGGTCGATGGCGGCTGGGACCGCCGGACCCATCGAGGCGAAGAGGTCGCGGCCTTATTCGTGCCAGACGGCGTCTGGGATGCGGGCAAGGTCGGCGGCCGCGGCGAAGGACACAATGGCATCGTCAACATCATCAACTCGTTCCAGCGAATGCCGTTCGCCTTTCATCGCGTGACCAATCCGGATATCCGGGTCAACGGCGACGAGGCCATCGGGAAATGGCACGTGATCGCCTACTTGAGCCAGCCCGAGGGCACGCCCGTGATGTTCGTTGGCGTCTATCGCGACAAGTTCGTGCGCACGCCACAGGGTTGGAAATTCAAGCATCTAGGCGGCGCCGCGGCGACCTTCACCAGCTTGCGCGAGGGCTGGGGAGTCGGCGAGTTTTACAGGCAGCAGCCGATGCCGGCGTCAGAGAACGGGCCAACAGCGTAGGACGTTCGCCTTTAGGCAGGTAGAAGCCAGTCAGTTGGATATGCAGAAACCCAGGCGCACGCCGGAAGGGGTCGCAGGCTCGCGCTTGCGAACTACATCGCGGTCAGGCCGCCGTCCACCGGAATCGCGGCACCAGTCACAAACGACGACTGTTCCGAGCACAGCCACAGCACCGCGGCAGCGATTTCATCGGCGGTGCCCAGACGCCCGACCGGTTCGATCTCGGCCATGCGCGACCCATGGCGCGGAATCGCATCAAAAATCCGCGATAGCATCGGTGTCTCGATTGCGCCCGGGCAGACTGTGTTTACCCGGATCTTCTGCCGGGCATATTCCAGGGCTACGGTTTTGGTCAGTCCAACCACGCCGTGCTTGGAGGCGCCATAAGCCGCCGAACCCGGGTTGCCGACCAGGCCTGCGGCGGACGCCAGGTTCACGATTGAGCCGCCGTCCCCCTGCTTGACCATTTGGGCCACCTCATACTTCATGCACAGCCAGACGCCCTTGAGGTTGACCGCGATGACCCGGTCGAAGTTTTCCTCCGAGGCATCGGCGATCTTGTCCGCCCATTTGCCCTCGATCCCGGCGATGTTCGCGGCGCAATCCAGGCGTCCGAATTTCTTCACGGTCTGATTCACCAGCGCCTCGACCTGCACCGCCGCGCTCACATCGCATGCGGAAAAGAAAGCGTCGCCGCCGGCCGCGAGAGTGAGCCCCAGGGTTTCTTCGCCGCCTTGGCCGTTGACGTCGCCGATAGCGATTTTGGCTCCCGCACGCGCGAGCGATACCGCGGTGGCGCGGCCCATCCCCGATGCACCGCCGGTGACCAGAACCACCTTCCCTTCCAGATTGATCTTCATCCGCCCAAACCTCTCATTTTATCTCACGCAATGGCGGGCGGGCGCGGGCCGCCCCACCCTTTCCATTACAAATGCGCAGCGATCAAAATCGCTTCGTTATCCATCCGCACCTTGCCCGAAGTATCGGAATACGGACGCGCCGCTTGCGCCAGCGCGTCAAGAATCCGGCGTTGCAGTTCCGGCGGCAGCTTGGACAACATCGCACGAAACGGGGTCGACACCGTGCGTCGCTGCTCGGCGAAGGCATCTGCCGATTCAAACTCAAAGCGCACATTGATCGGCTCGATACGTACCTCTTTGAATCCCGCCGCGGCGAGGGCCCACTCCAATGGCCGGGGATCGGCCAACTTCAAGGGGTTCGGCGCGCCCGGCGGCGGAGGCGGCAATTTGGCCAACTCCCGCACCGCTTCATCGCCAAGGCTGATCATCGGCACCTTTTCCGGTGGACCCCACACCGCGGTTGCGAAACGGCCGCCGACGGCAAGCAATTGGGCGACACGCCGTATCGCCCCATCGAGGTCGCCGACGAACATCAAGCCCCATCGGCATAAGGCGGCGTCGAAGTCACGCCCATCATCGACCGTAAGCTGTTCGGCGCCAGTTTCAAAGAACCTTATGTTTCGCAAACCAGCCGCCGCCGCGCGTTCACGCGCCAGTTCGAGCATCGCCGGTGATTGATCTGTAGCCACCACCAAACCGCCAGCACCGACCTTGGATGCCGCCGTGATCGCCGGTTCTCCCGAACCCGTGGCGATATCAAGCACATGGTTGCCGGGTTCTACCTGGGCTAGCTCCAACAGCCGATGCGAGACGTGTTGAGCGGCGCGCTCCAGCATACTCCACATCTGCTTCCATCCAGGCGCGGCGCTGTTCCAGAACTCGCGTTGCTCGCGGTTGATACGCTCGGCTTCGTAACTCTGATCGCTCACGTACTAATACCAGCCGCGAGCTAAGCATCATCTGCTCCGGGCCGTCAACGGGAGGTCCGGGGTTTTGGATTCTAATGGGGCGGGCGGGGGACCAGGCGCGGGAACGGAGCCGAAGGTCTGTTGATAGGTCTGGCCGAGAGCCGACTCCTCAGCCTTGATTCGGACGCGCAGCAGCAGCGCATTGCCGGCTGAAAACACGATCGTGGTGATCCAGCAGCCGTAAATCATCGGCACGCTGATCATTTCCATGACCACCGCCAAATAGTTGGGATGGCGTATCAGACGGTAAGGACCCGAGGTCATCGGCGCAACGCCCGGGAGTACGATTATCCGGGTGTTCCATCGACGCCCCAGCGTGATAATGGCCCAGTAGCGCAACGCTTGCGCGGCCAACGCGCCCGCCAGCGCAATCCATCCGAGCGCAGGTCCGGAAACACGCGCCGCAGGATTACCGCCTCGACCCCGCAGGAAACGATGAACAGCGTGTGGAAGACCGCCATTACCGGATAGTGGCCGGATGCCGGCCTCGATTGCGCCGCGGGCAAACGCCCAGCGCGCGTTGCGCGCCGAGATAACCAGCTCGACGATTCGTTCCGCGCCAAGCGCTACCAGAAAAGCCAGGTAAACGCCGAGCGGAATCACCATTTAAGCAGGACCAACTCCGAACAGAACCCGGGCCCCATCGCCACCAACAAACCGTAATCGCCGGGCTTCGCCTGCTTAGCCGCGAGCTGATCGGCGAGCACGAACAAGCACTGACGCCGAGGAAAGGTTGCCGATTTCCCGCAACGAGCGCCAGGAACGCTCCAGCGCGTCACACGGAAGTTCGAGCGCGTGCTCGATCGCGCGCAGCACCTTGGGTCCGCCGGTGTGGGCGATCCAATGCCGGATCGCGCCGCGCTCTAGGCCGTGGTCGGCCAGAAAGGACTCCACGTCGCCTCGTAGATGCTTTTCCACCACCTCCGGCACCCGCGGCGACAGCACGATTTTGAAGCCGCTCTCGACGATGTCCCATCCCATCAAGCGCTCGGTGTCGGGATAGATGATCGATCGGGTGGCGATGATCCGCGGCCCCTGCGGACCAGGATGCTCGCCGCCGTTGAGCACAACCGCCGCCGCACCGTCGCCGAACAGGCCCGAGGCGATCAGGTTGGCCAGCGAGAAGTCGTCATGCTGCAGCGTCAGGGAGCAGAGCTCGACCGACAGTAGCACGGCCGTATGCTCCGGGAAGGCGCGCAGGTAGTCGGAAGCGCGCGCCAATCCGGCGGCGCCGGCGACGCAGCCCAAGCCGAAGATTGGCGTGCGTTTGACCGACGCGCGCATCCCGAGCCGGTTGATAATGCGGGTATCGATACTGGGAGTAGAGATTCCGGTCACCGTAACAAAGAACAAATGATCAATCGCGGCGGGCTCCAAGCCGGCTTTATCCAGTGCGGATCGCATCGCCGCCTCGCCGACCTCCGCGGCTACCCTGGTCCACGCCTGGTTGGATTTGGCAAAGGTATCGAGCGCCGGATACTCGGTGATGGGAAGGGCCAGATGGCGGCCCGCGGACCAGCACCGCTTGATGAAATTGCTGCAAATGCCTGGTATGGCCGTACTTGCGGCTCCAGTACTCACGCAATGCGTCAGTCAAAACCCGCTGTTCGACATAATTGGGCGGCAGGGCGGTGCCGACCGCGCCAATCCGCGGGACATGATCGGCGATGGTTGTCGCAGGTGAGTTTCGTGAGAGAGAAGAATTCATTCGCCAACCTTGCCCCTAAATCATGCCCAAAAGCCAGCACGGCACTGCCGGTAATAAACAATGCTACATTTAACGCGCGCGTCCAGGCCGGTTAATCCGTCACCCCCATGGTCGGCCCTCTCCTCATACAGGTCAACCGGCGAGCGGGCGCTGGTTCACTGCCAATCCGACGGCATCGCAAAATGGTTCCACGGAGAACATCCGCACCTGTCCGAGGATCGGCGATGGAGTCCGCTATTAACCCGGCCGTATCGCCGGATAGTTCCGAGGCCGGCCACCGCTGAGGCTGGGGACGAGCTTGTTATTCTTTTGAGCGTCGCGCCAAATAACTGGTAAGATCGGCGGGCAGACGCAGGTTCACCTCGACTGCGTGCATCAGGCGATCGTCATGTCCGCGCGTATACCGCTTGCCATTTACCGAATGCAATTTAACGCCGGCTTCACTTTGGAGCAGGCCACCGCGCTGATCGACTACCTCGACGATCTCGGGATCAGCGATTGCTATGCGTCGCCCTTGGCGCTGGCGCGTCCCGGAAGCACCCACGGCTACGACGTCACCGACCCCAGCGTGCTCAATCCGGAGATCGGCAGCGAAGAACAGTTGGTGGAGTTTGCGCGGCGGCTCAACGCGCGGGGGATGGGCCTGATTCTCGACACCGTTCCGAATCACATGTGCATTTCGCATCCCTCCAATCTTTGGTGGTGGGACGTGCTGGAGAACGGACCGAGTTCGCCCTTCGCGCGCTTCTTCGATATCGACTGGAATCCGCCCAAGGCCGATCTGATCAACAAGGTGCTGCTCCCGATGCTCGGCGATCAATATGGAAAAACGCTGGAAAACGGCGAGATTAAGATCGTTTACAAGCAACGGAGCATTTCATACCTGCTATTACGATTGGGTGCTGCCGGTCGCGCCGCGCACATGGACCTGGATATTGCGGCCCGCACTGGAAAAGGTACGAGCTGAGTCTGGGGGAATCGGATCAGCGCGTGATGGAACTGGAGAGCATCATCACCGCGATAAGCCATCTTCCGCCGCGCACTGAAAGCGATCCGGCCCTGGTCAGGGAACGCCAGCGCGAAAAGGAGGTAATCAAGGGCCGGCTGGCGGCGTTGGTCCAAAATGCTCCCGAGTTTCGAGCGGCCATCGACGCATCGCTTGCGGACCTCAACGGTACCAGGGGTGACCCGCACAGCTTCGATCGGCTGGAAAAGCTGCTGGCTGACCAGGCCTATCGCCTCAGCTTCTGGCATGTCGCGGCTGACGAGATCAATTATCGCCGTTTTTTCGATATCAACGAACTGGCGGCGATCAGGGTCGAAGAGCCGGCGGTCTTTGAGGCAGTCCATAAACTGACGCTGCGCCTGATCAATCAGGGGTTGATTACCGGCCTGCGCATCGACCACGCCGACGGCCTGCTCGATCCCGGGCGTTACCTGAAGACGCTACAAGAGCGGTGCGCGAATGCCCTGGACGGGCCGGGCCGCAGAGCGCACCAGAGCTCCAGGCGGCGCCGTTGAGGATTCGCGTCCCTTCTATATCGTTGTGGAAAAGATTTTGACCGGCCGCGAACGGTTGCATGAGGATTGGCCGGTCCATGGCACGACCGGTTACGAGTTCGCCAACCTGCTCAATGCCGTCTTCGTGGACGACCAGAGCCAGCGCCGGTTTGAAGATCTCTATGCGCGCTTTGCCGGGTGGCAGGAAGATTTCCGCGACGTCGTTTATGAGTGCAAGAAGCTGGTGCTGCGCGCTTCGATGTCGGGCGAACAAAACGTGCTCGCGCGCAAGCTTGACCAAATCTCCGAGCAGCATCGATGGTCGCGCGATTTCACCCTGAACAGCCTGGGACGTGTTTTGGCCGAAGTGATCGCATGTTTTCCAGTCTATCGCTCTTATGTGACTTCCGACGGCGGTATGACCGAAGACGATCGCCGCCAAATCCGCCGCGCGATCGATATCGCCAAACGGCGCAACGCGGCGCTCAGCGAAACGACTTTCAATTTTCTCCAATCGGTTCTTCTGCTGGAACATCCCGAGGGCCTGGATGAGACCGCGCAGGCCGAGCGCCTGGCCTTTACCTGCACTTTCAGCAGTTGACCAGCCCGGTGATGGCCAAGGGCTTCGAGGACACCGCGCTGTATCGTTACTGCCCGCTGGTTTCGCTCAACGAAGTCGGCGGAGACCCGGCCTGTTTTGGCTTGACGATCGAGGAGTTTCATGCGCGCAATGCCCGGCGCGTCGAGGAATGGCCGCATGCGCTTTCTGCCACCTCAACCCACGACACCAAGCGCAGCGAAGACGTGCGTGCGCGCATCAGCGTTTTGTCTGAAATTCCCGATCAGTGGGAACGTGCGATCTGGCGCTGGCATCATTTGACCGAGCCGGCGCGCGTTGAAATCGAGGGCACGCCGGTTCCGGACCCGAACGAGGAATACTTCTTCTATCAAACCCTGATTGGAACCTGGCCATTATCACCTTTGCCCGCGGCCGAGTACGAGCAATACGTCAGGCGAATTCAGGATTACATGGATAAGGCGGCCAAGGAGGCCAAGGTCAGGACCAGTTGGATAGGTCCCAACGATGAGCACGACCGCAGCCTGGCCGAATTCGTTCGAACCGTGTTGCGGTTGCAACCACACAAAGCGTTTGTCGCGGATTTCGATGCCTTCGCCCGGCGGGTAGCGCAAGCGGGGATGCTGAATTCTCTTTCTCAGACGCTGCTCAAGATAGCTTCGCCGGGAGTGCCCGATTTTTACCAGGGAACCGAACTGTGGGACTTAAGCCTGGTTGATCCGGACAACCGCCGGCCGGTTGATTATTCGATTCGCGTGGCGATGCTGGCTGAAATCAAGCGCGCGGCGGCGGTAGACCGTCTGGCGCTGGCCAAGCGGCTTTTCGCCAATCCCTCCGACGGCGGCATCAAGATGTACGTCACCACCGCGGCGCTGGGTCTGCGCGGCCGCAACGAGATGTTGTTTCGTCAAGGCGCGTACACCGCGCTGGAAGCGTCGGGAGCTCGCGCCCGCCAGGTGATAGCGTTCGCCCGCGGATCGGCCGAGCACCATGTCATCGTCGACGGCAGGGCGCTTCTTTGCCGGTCTCAATGGGCTGCCTGAAGGCGCCGCAGGCGAAGCCACCTGGGGTGACACTTTCCTATCGGTACCCGGCGACATGCTGCACGAACGCTACGTCGACCTCTTTACCGGCCTGGAGATTCGCGCCGATCGTGGCCGCGACCGGCGCCAACTGTGCATGGCCGACATTTTCGCGCATCTGCCGGTTGCGATGCTGGTGCCGGCAACCTGACGCATTTACTTTTCCAAAAGTGCGCTCGAATAGGTGCTCACCCCCTGTCACACTTATGGCTCCGGCTTGATATAATCGGCGATGCCAGTTCGGTCTTGATGCGTGATAAGTTCTTGATGCATCGAGATGACCGGCGCGATTCGAGGAAGGACCACCGTATGGCTCGAGAGCGAAAACCCACCGACCCGCAAGCGCAAGCAATCTTTGAGCTCCATCGCCGCTATATCGAGCTGATGGAACAGCGGTTGACCATGGTCGAAGAGCGGACTCGCACCGGGTACATCGCCGTGATTACCTCATTGACCGAAAAGCTGGAGGTCCCGGGCAAGCCGCTGTCCGAAATCGTGCGCGAAGTCATGGCCGAAGCCGGACCGATCTTGTTCCAGGTAATGCAGGGCTAATCCTCCAGGGCGTAACCCACTTCGCTGTGCTGGCTCAGATCGAGCCCCATCTGCTCGTCTTCTTCGGCGACCCTCAGACCGACTACAGCATCGACGATCAACCCTTGGGCAGCTGCAGCACCCGTTCGCCGATCATGTTCTTTTGCACCAAGGTGGTGCCGCCGGCGATGCTGAGCGATTCGCAGCCCAGGATGCGCAGCAGCCACGTGCCCGACGGCGCAAACGCGCTGCGCTGCTCGATTAGCGCATATTGCCCGAGCAGATGGGTCGCGAACTTAACCATCCGCTGGGTCAGTTCGGTGGAAACCAGTTTGCCAATCGAGGCCTCGGCTCCCGGCTGCAACCCTTTGAGCCGGCTGCTGAGGCTGCGCAATCCATTATATTTCTTGGCCGCGGCCTCGATTGCGAATTGCGCCAGTTGCTGGCGGATCGCGGCGTTCTCGATTGCGGGACGGCCCTCGTAGTCAATTGCTTTGGCGAGTTCCACCAGTTCGGCGAGCGTCTGTTGGCTCGTACCCAGGGTCTCGCCGATGCCGAACCGCTCATGCATCAGGGTGGAGACCAGCACCTGCCATCCGCCATTGAGCGGACCCAACAGATTTTCCCGCGGCACCCGCACGTCCTCGAAGAAGATCTCGTTGAACTCGGCTTCGCCGGTGATTTGACGCAGCGGCCGGACCGTGACTCCGGGAGACTTCATGTCCACCAACAAGGCGCTGAGGCCCTTATGCTTGGGCGCCTGGAAGTCGGTGCGCACGAAAAGCTGGCAGAAATGCGCACGATGGGCGTGCGTCGTCCAGATCTTCTGGCCGTTGAGAATGAAACTGTCGCCGTCGGCGTCGGCACGGGTCTGGATGTTGGCGAGGTCGGAACCCGCTCCCGGTTCCGACATGCCCTCGCACCAGATCTCGTCGGCTTTCAGAATCGGCTTGAGATAGCGTGTCTTCTGCTCCTGGGTGCCCCACTGCATCAGGGCTGGCCCAGTCATGATGATACCCAGAACGTTGATTCCCACCGAAAGGTTCAAACGCGCCAGCTCCTGGCCGAAGATCACTTGCTCGATAAAAGTGGCGCCACGTCCCCCGTATTCTTTGGGCCAGCTTATCCCCGCCCATCCGCCTTCATAGAGTTTCGTGTGCCAGGCCTTGCCGCGCGCCCACAGGAGATCGTCGGTAAGCTTCCCCTTCTCCTCGCCGGTCAACGGCGGCGGCTGATTGGCGTCAAGCCAGGTTCTGACCTGGCTGCGAAAAGCTTCCTGTTCGGGAGTATAGCCGAAGTCCATCGGGACGCTCCTTAGTTCAAATCGCGGGCCCGCTTGCGTCGCTTATTGTCTTACACGAAGCGCCGCGGAAAAGAAGAGAGCGCCGTTTTGCGAATCTACCTGACGCGGGATTGCTTCCGAGCACTCTTCGCGGCAAGTTCTATCGAGATGCCTCAGATCGCTTCGATAATGTCGTTAAGGAGGAGTGACCGGACATCAAAAACCCGGCACTGCTGTCGCTTCGATACGCTGTCGCAGAAGCTTATGGATGCTGTCGCGGGTCATGATATCGGTCCTACGGCCGAGAATGCTGGCGGCGGCCTCCTTCACGTCCATCAATTCGAAAAGGCCGAGCTTTCCCTTTTCATAGTCGAAGAAGAGGTCGACGTCCGACTCATCACGCGCCGTCGAGCCGAAGAGATAAAGGTGCTCCACACCGAGCCGCTTGAGCTCCGCTTCATGGTCCCTCAGTCAGGTTATGGCCTCGGCGCGTTTCACTGAGTTATTGTAGCACAAACGTGATTTTTTCCGAGATGGCGAACATAGCTGTTTCCGTAAGCCAGGCTTGATCGCTGGTTTTTTAATGCATCGCACAAATCCATTTTCATACCGATGCGGATGCTGCGGCCTTTGTTGCCGCGACAAGGTCGTCACCTTGGCGCCTTACGATGTGATGCGATTGGCGTCGGCGAGCGGGCTGAGCACGGCACAAACGATTGCGCGCTTTACGCTGCGGCGCGGTTCTTTGCTGAGATTCGATGCCGACGGCGGATGCGTCGCGATTCGCAGCGGACTGTGTGGGGTCCACGCCGGACGGCCCCTGCCCTGCCGCCTGTATCCCTTGGGGATGGAGCGGACTCCCGACGGCGATCGCTTCATCCGGCTGGAACCGGCATCAGGTTCGATCGGGGTGTACGGCGCGAACGGCAGCGTCGGCGATTTCCTCGAGCAACAGGGCGTAGCGCCGTATTTGGGCGCCGTGGAGCGCTATGCGGCTCTGATCGCGCCGATGCGCGAACGGATCGGGCGATTGACCGATTTCGAAAAAACGGAACCCGCCGAGTTTCGCCGCGTCGCAATCCGCGAGGCGCTGGCGGAGACCGGTTACGATTACAATCGCCTCATCGAGGGCTTGTTCGATTCCGATCCGCTGTCGGGCTTTGCCGTCGACGGGAAGCGCTCTGTCGAGCGCCATGTCGCCGCGCTAGCTGAGTTGATCGAGGCAGAGAAGAACGCCGCGCAGATGGCGGCTGCCGCGGTGTTGCTCGCAGTCAGCATCGGGTTTACGCCGGGAGTCGTTTTCGAGGGCCGTGGCAAGGGTATTATAGAGAGTGCGGCGTTTAGTTCCTAAGATAAGCAGAGCAGACAGAAAGACGCTTCTCTATCTGGGCCTGGTGGTTTTGACGTGCGCGTGGTTGCTGGCACTTATGGGTATATCGATCGCTGAAGAGATGGTGCAGCTCGCCGGCAATCGTCCGGCTGGAATCATGGGCGCGCCGACTGGGCGGATTGATCCCGATCGAATGCTCACAATGACGATAACCATGAAGGTTCGCGATACTGAAAGGGTCAACCGGCTGTTGGCCGAACAGCAGGATCCAAACTCGCCGAACTACCATCGATGGATCACGCCGCAGGAGTTCTCCGCGCGGTTCGGACCCGATCCGGTCTCAATTCAAGGCGGTCCGCGATTGGCTGATCAGGCAGGAGTTCGAGATTGTGTCGTCCAATCCTGACCAACGCTCAATCACCTTCAAGGGACGTGCCGATCAGGCGGAGCGGGTTTTCAACACCAAAATTATGACGTACTCGGGCGACCTCTTACGCCAACCTCAGCGACCCCTAGATCCCGGCGCGGTTTGCCGGAGCTATCGGCGCGATCGGCGGCCTCAACAACATGATGCACGCCGTCCCGCTGTCACATTCCACGCTACGCCAACGCCATTAGGACGATCGCTATTGGTTGTCGGTGCCGGAGTCTTCCTCTTCCACCGGAGGCCGGGGCTTGTGCTTTTTCACTGGCGCAGGGGTCGGAGCCGCGGTGGGCCGGACCGGCGTCGCTTTGGGTGTCGCGCTATAGGCCTGGATGATTTCATCGGCGTTGGTCGAAGGGTCAACCTGCGGATAGACCTTGAGAATTTTGCCATGCTCATCAATTACGAATGTCACCCGGCGATTGAGTCCCAAAATCGGGATGCCGTTGGCGGCCCCATAGGCGGTGGCGATTTTCTTGTCGGGATCGAGCAGGAGCGGAAACGGCAGTTTATATTTTTTGATAAAATTCGCATGCGAGTCGGCGCTGTCGATGCTGCAGCCCAAAATGTACACGCCGGCGGCTTTGAACTTGGCGAAGCCGTCACGGAAGGCGCAGGCCTCTTTGGTGCAACCTGGCGTATTGTCCTTGGGATAAAAATACAGGACCAGCTTGTAGCCTTTGTAATCGGCGAGTTTAACCGGCCTGATCTGGCCCTCGTAGACCATCTGGCCCTGAAAGTTGGGAGCGGGCTCGCCCGCCTGGGGCATCGCGGCACTCGCGCGACGCGGCCTTAGCGCGATGAACGCGACGGCCGCGACCGCCGCCGCTAATATGATCAACCAGCGCATCTTCTAACAAACGCGCTTCAATGCGCGGAGGCGGTAAAGCTCGGCCGCTTTTTGACTTCAGCGAACCATTTTGCCAGCTTCGGAAACTCGCGCTCCAGGATGATTCCGCACGGCGCCATCACCGCCAGCACCGGGATGTAGCTGGCGTCCGCAAGGCTGAATTCGCCGGCCAGAAAAGGACCGTCGGGGCTCATCATTTCAACCAGCCGGGCCAGGATGTCGCGCGTCGCCGCCAGACGTTCGGCCACGAAGTCGGCGCGCTGTTCCTCGGGCTTCTTAAGCAGCTTCTCGATAATCAGCAGGCCGGTGGTCGGACTGAGCTGGGTGTCGAACAGATAGACCATCTCGCGCACGTGGGCGCGCTGGGCCGGCGAGGGCGGCATCAGCGGCGGCTGCGGGAAGACCTCATCGAGATACTCATTGATTACCGACGACTCGGATAGCAAGACCTCGCCCTGCGGGGGTGTTATGCACTAGCACCGGCACTTTTCCCCGCGGGTTGAGCTTGAGGAACTCGGGCGTGCGGTTTTCGCCCTTGGTGACGTCGATATTGATGCGTTCGAAGGCGAGCCTCTTTTCCTCCAGAACCAGGCGCACGATGCGCGAATTGCCGGAGGCGGCGAATTGGTAGAGTTTCAGGCCCGGTCCGCCGGAGGCGCCGGTCGATGATGTCTCAGTTGCCACGGGTCAGCTCCGCTGGGATACCTTGGCGGGGCGCAAGCGCCGGACCGCACAAGGGCCGTTTTGAGAGTTGTACTAAATGTAATAAAGCCATTCCTTGTAGCGTGCATCGCCGCCACGCAAGGCGGCGCCGAAAATCTCCTGGACCTTGCGCGTGACCGGGCCCGGCGTGCCGTCGCCGACGCGCCGGTCGTCAACCTCGCGCACTGGGGTCACCTCCGCCGCGGTGCCGGTCATGAACACCTCGTCGGCGATGTAAACCAGGTCGCGGGGAAAGCGCTGCTCGATCACCGGGACCCCCTGGTCGCGCAGGATCGCGATTACGGAAGCGCGGGTAATACCCTCCAGCGAACTGGTCGAGGGTGGCGTGGTCACCCGCCCATCGCGGATTACGAAAAGATTCTCTCCGCTGCCTTCGGCCACGAACCCGTCGACGTCAAGCAGCATCGCCTCGTCGTAGCCGCTGCGCTGCGCTTCGTGCACCGCCAGCACCGAGTTGATGTAGTGGCCGGTGGCCTTGGCATGCGGCATCAGGGAGTTGTGATGAAAGCGCACGAACGACGAGGTCTTGAGCCGTACGCCGCGTTTGATTCCCTCTTCGCCAAGGTACGCCCCCCAAGGCCAGACCGCGATCGATACCCGGACCTTGTTGGTGTGGGCGGCGACGCCCATCTCACCTTCGCCAAGGAAAACGATCGGTCGGATGTAGCATTCCTTGAACCCATTGACCCTGACGGTTTCGGCTGACGCTTCGAGGATCTGTTCCCGGGTAAAGGGGATGTTGATTTCGAGGATGTGCGCTGACTCGAACAGCCGACGGATATGTTCGCGCGCTCTGAAGATTGCGGAACGGCCATCGTCGCCCATATAGCAGCGCATTCCTTCGAACACGCCATAGCCGTAATGCAGGCTGTGGGTCAAAACGTGGACCCGCGCCTGGTCGAAAGGGACGAACTGGCCATCGAGCCAGATTTGGTCCGATCGCACCGCTGCCGCACCTTTTTCTGCCACTTATAACTCCCTGGCCGCGCGGCATTGGAACCGTCGCAGCCGACCCGTAACAGGCCGGCTCGCGCCCATTCATCTGAAAAATGAGCCGAGCCGCGGCGAATAGCTGCGCCATAGGCTAATAAATGCACGATCGTTGGACAAGACGACGTGGAGGCCGGTTTGAGCGCCGGTCATCCAGGCGTGGGACCGAGGTGCGACCTCAAGATGTCGCCCAGCAGGAATAGATCGGTGAGCAGCGCGCGGAGATGGATCGAGGCGTTGAGATTGTCGATCAATTGCGAGCTGATTGAGGGCTGGGCCAGCACCAGTTCAATCGCGGCCAGCGAGTTGCGTGCGTCGCGGTCGAGCACGGCCAGGAATGCGTGATATTTCTCGGCCGGCTCGAGACGCTCCTCCTCTACCACCCGCGAGCATCCTTCGGCCAGCCCTGCGATAGCGGTCGCGGCGCGCTGCAGAAATTCGCGAATCTGTCCCCCGGGCTTGCTGCCTTCGTCGCTTGGAAGCCCTTGCGCGGCATAGGCCAGCATGAATTCGTAGCACTCTTCGACGGTGTTGCAGCGTTCCCAGATATCGACCGGCATCGATTAGTCCTCTCCCTTCGTTCCCGTGAGCCCCTGCGCGGGATTCGACGGGCTAACCACCCACCGCTGGGGATCGTGCTCCTCCAGATAAAAGTCGCGGCTCATCCAACCGAAGATCATCGACTTCGTGATCGGACGCTTCTCCGGACGAATCCCGAAGTAGACGTGCACCATGATCAATGCGATCAGTCCCACGCCGGCCAGCCCGTGCAGCACGTACATCATTCCCCAGGTCATATCGCTGAAGAGATACGGGTTGCGGGTAAAGAAGATCGTGCGGACGCGGGACATCATCAACACGCCGGTCACGATCGCGGACAGGCCCGCCACGATGATGGCGCCATGGTAGAGCTTGTTCTCCAGTGGGTATTTGGCGAACTTCCGGGGCGGCGGCGCCGGCCAGCCCGATGGAGCGCAGAACTCTGTGGTAGGCATCTCTCATATCGATTCGGTCGGGCCAGATCGACCAGAAGTCCAGCCAGAACGAGGCATGGAAGATGTGAAAGAGGATCGAGACGGTCAGCACGACGCCCGCAATCCAGTGGTAGGTCACCCACGGAAACTGAACGCCAACTTTCGGCAGAAAGGCCGTAAACAGCAGCGTCAACATGGCGGCCGCCATGACCCAGTGGAACATGCGCGCCGCCGCCGAATGTCTGGGCACGCGCGCCGGGATCTCGGATGCGAGCACTGGAGGCGAAGTTTCGGGCGCAAACTGCCTGGGTTTGGCGAAGTACCGCACGTAAATGGCGTGGACGATGAGGAACAGCAGCCCGGCAATCGCCGCTACCCAGATCAAGAACCAGGCGATGTGAATGGGAACGTTCTGCCCCCAGGGATCTGTGGCCCACTGTACGAAACCCATGTCGCCTCCTCCACTCCGCCGATGGCGCGTTTTACCAGGTTTCTCATCAACGGGATCTTGTAGGCGTTGAACTGCAACGGGACTGCGCCTTGCACCGCCAGGTTCCCGGCCATTTCGCCGGTTGCCGCGTTCGGCGGCTTTCCGCGCACGGCGCTTTCGACCGCCTTCAACCGCAGAGGACGAGCGGCGGCGCCATTCACCGCGATGCGCATTGCGCTCGATCTTGCCGCCGGATATCACGCATGGCCGAGGCGACGTTCAATAGCGGAAAGTCCCAGACGTTCCGGTCCCGTACCTTTTCGAAATAGAATTTCGCTCCGGCCCATGCTGGACGGAATGCGAATGGCCGTCAGCAGGTCCCCTGGCTGCAGGATGTGCAGCCGCGTGATGTCGATGTCGGGACCGATGAAGTAGTCCTCGGCATCGACCACGCGTTCGCCTTTGGTCGTGCTGATAACGAATTTGGCGTCCAGCGCGATCAGGGCCGGGGCCGAGTCGGAGGGGTTCACCGCCACGCAGCGGTCCGCGTGCAGAATCGCGTGCTCGCGGTTGCGGCCCTTCGGCGTATCGGCATAGCAGATGTTGCCGCCCGCACGATAGCAGGGCCAGCCGGCGCGATAGTACCAGCAGCGCGTATCCTGCGACACATTGCCGCCGATCGTGCCCTGGTTGCGGATCTGCGGCGAGGCTACCAATGCCGCAGCCTCCGCCAGCAGACCGTACTTCTCCCGGATGACCGGGTGCTGCACGATTTCGGTGAGGGTGGTCATCGCGCCGATCTCGATGCCGTCGTTGGTGGTGCGGACTCCTCTGAGTTCCTCGATCGCCGCTCAGATCGACCACGATCTTGGGCCTCTTGATGCGATCCTTGAGCCAGTCGAAGCTGTCGAGGCCCCCGGCCAGCACCCAGGCTTCGCGCCCGTGCTGTTGGAGAAGCTTCCTGTGCGTCGGCAACGGAGTTTGGCTGAAGCAGGTCAAACGCCGGCATGACGTCTCGGATTACAGCCATATCTGTCTCCTCCTCCGACTGCGCTAAATGTGGGCCATCAAGGGATGTTGCATCGGCCGCCCGGCTTCGAATGAGGTCAGAATGGTGTCGGCGTTGACGGGCGCGCGCCGAAAAATCTCGTCACCAAGCGCATCCGAAAGCGCGTTCAGGATGGAGGCGCATCCGCCGCCAACCGGCGGCTCGCCCATACCGCGCGCGCCCACCGGCGTCTCCGGATCGGGAATATCCAGCGCCTCCCATTGCATGTTCAGCGGAACGTCGAGAATCGTTGGCGGCTTGTTCTGGTAGAACCGCTTGGAAAGCATGGCGCCGTAGTGCGGGTCGTACACCCACTTCTGACCGATCGCGTGGCCCATCCCCAGAATCGAGCGGCCGAGTACCTGGCCGCCGAGCGCGCGCGGATGTATCACCGAGCCGACATCGGCGTAGGCGAGAAAATCGACGATGTAATATTTGCCGGTCTCGACGTCGACTTCGATCTCGGCGAAGCTTGCGACATAGGAAAACGTTGACCCATCGCGCGGATAATTGTCTTTGGCGGCCGCAACCAAACCCTGACCTGCCAGCGCCGCTATCGACGCCTTGGTCAATTTGTTCAACTCTGGCGGCGCTTCGTGGCCGTCGTAGATGCCGCCGAGTTGAATCGCGCGTCTGAGCCGCTTGCGGCAAAGGTCATGCCCGCGCCATCGTCCTTGCGGAAAACGCGTTCGTTGGCGACCTCGTAGTCCTCTGGCGTGCCCCCGAGACTCTCGGCGGCGATTTCCTGCAGCTTTTTCCTGGCGTCCATCGCGGTCGCGTACGCGGCGCGCGTCATCGCGTGGGTCGTCTGGCTGCCGCCGGACACGCACGTGAACGGAAGATGCTTCGCCGTGTTGCCCCAGACGACATCGCATTTTTCCCATGGCACCCCAAGAACTTCCGCACCTGCGCGATGAACGTCGATCACCGACTCGGTTCCCAGGTTGCCGATTCCGGACTGGAACGTGACGCGGCCATCCGGCTTGATGATCAGGAGCCCATCGAAGCCGATCGTGCCGCCGACGTAGCAACTGAGCGAAACGCCGACGCCGCGTACCTTGGAGCCGATCCGTTTTGGAGTGCGCGCCACCCGCTCCGACCACTTGAACTGCTCCGCGCCGCGGTCGAGAGCTTGCTTGAGAAACGCGCTGGTTGCGTGCAAGCGCGTGCCCTTCCACGGGTCCGCCGAACAGCGCCTTGCCTTCCGGACAGTTGATGCGCCGAATGGCGACTTGGTCCAGACCAAGCTTGCGCGCGGCTTTCGCAATGATCGGCTCGATGATGGTGATCCCCTGCAACCCTCCCGGTGAACTTTGCGCGCTCCGGGGTGGGGTGTTGGTCAGGATGGTTGCGCCGCGCCAGCGCATCGCCTGCGGCTGATACAACAGTGAAACGATGCGGCCCGACGATGGGACATCGCCTTGCGCCTCGTAGGGACCGTTGTTGGAAATCACGAACATATCGAGGGCGAGGATCCGTCCCTTCTTTGGAGAAGCCGACTTTCATCCGGCCCATAAGGCTGGGCCGCGCGCGGCCGATGAAGGTCTCTTCCTCGCGGCTGATGCGCATCATCACCGGCGCGTTGGCCTTCTTCGACAACAGCGCAGGGATAATCAACGAGATGCCGGCCGTGACTTTGCTGCCGAAGCCGCCGCCGGTGTATTCGCTGATCAACACGACTTTGCCGCGGTCGATATTCAGCCATCTGGCGATGGCGGGCACGGTTTGCGCGGTGCTCTGGGTGCCGGTGTAAACGTGAACCTTCCCATTTTGCCAGTACGCCATCGCACTGCGCGTTTCGAGCGTCTGATGGCTCGTGTCCGGGGTCACGAAGGTTTCGTCGAGGATGAGCGCGGCACTCTTGAAGCCCCCGTCAAGGTCGCCGTACGTCCATTGGTGCGGGCGTCTTGCCCATCGGCAGTTGACCATCCTTGGCGCTCGCGAAATCCGCCTCGGTCCATTTCAGTTCCCCGATACGGCGGCGGCGGTTTTGGAGGCGCTCCGGGTGCGGGAGGCGGTCCGGGAGGCTCAATCCAGACGTTCCCGTCGATTCTCGGATTCGGCCCGCCCGGCCGCAAAGTATCGAGCGGATCGATCGCGAACGGCAGCGGCTCAAAATCAATCCGGATCCTCTCGATCGCTTCGGCCGCGGTGAATTCGTCAACCGCGGCGACCGCCAGGATCGGCTCGCCCTGGTAAACCGGCTCCATTGTGAGAGCGCGTTCGCCTTGCGGGGTGGCCTTGATCACCGTGCCGTTATCGGTCAGGCTGTCGCCCGGCGGGGGCAGCTCGTCGCGCCATGAGAATTGCTCTTACACCCGGCATCGCAAGCGCCGCGCGCGCGTCGAGATGCTGTTACGCGTCCGTGCGGAACCGGACTCAGCAGCAGCTTGCAAAACAGCATCCCTTCGGCGTGATAGTCCTCGGCGTACTTCGCCTGTCCCGTGACCTTCGCATACAGGTCCGGGGTCGGGTAATCTTTGCCGATTAATTTGCGTCCGACGCCATAAACGCGCTCGGGCGCCGGGGGCGGCTTCACATCTCTACTTTCAGACATGGTTGGCGCTCCTCATGTTTTCCGCTCCGCGCATCAGCGCGGTGAGGATCTTGTCGTAGTCCTGGCACCGGCACAGGTTTCCAGAGACTCCCTGCGCCAACTCCGCCCGGGTGGGGTTGGGGTTCGACTTCAGAAATCCTACCGATGCCATGATGAAGCCGGGCATGCAGAACGCGCACTGGAACCCTTGTTCGTCGATGACGCCCTGTTGTACCGGGTGCAGCGTTCCGTCAGGACTCGCCAATCCTTCGATCGTCAGAACTTTCCGATTGCGTACGGTGTGTGTGAGCACCGAGCATGAGTAGTGAGGCACGTCGTCGATTAGCACCGTGCAAGATCCACATTCGGCCCGATCGCACCCCAATTTCGTGCCGGTAAGGCCGAGTTTATGGCGTAGTGTCCACGCGAGCGTCTCCTGCTTCATAACGTCGGCGCGCCGCTGCTGCCCATTGACGTTGATCGTTATCAGCCGTCCACCCGCAACGCCGGATTGACCGCCAATCAACGCCGGATTGACCCAGCACCGTGGAGGCACGGAATAAATACCCTGCCGAGGAGACGGCGACGCCGCCGACGATGACCCCTTTGATGAAGGCGCGTCTTGAGATCGCTTCTGGCGTGCTTCCGATGAATTTTGGTCGACATTATCGCTCATCCGAGAGGCACCTCCTGCGGCGTTGCGCTAGGGTTTTCGCGTTGAGCGGTTGCCAGGAAACGTGCAATCGACTGGCCTGGAGGTGGATCAACGTGGAGATGTACTGCGGCGACCGCCGCCCCCAAGAGGCGGAACTACCGGAAAAGGGGTGACAAACGATCTCTCGACGTTGAGCCCGGGCCGAAATCGCGTAAGCTCGAGAACCCGTTCGGTCGCGATAATTAGGTTCTTGCGGCGGGATTCTTCCAATTTCGCCGACGGCGCTGGAATGCCTATCTGTGCTTAAACGCGGTTCGGTCCAAATAAACGCTCTTGCGCGACTGGCATATTCTTCCGCCTGTGTATTTTAAGGATAGGCGGCATCCTTAAGCCGGTCCAGTTTAAAGATCGGCGGATGAATCGCGCTCCGCGATCTGTTCAGGCGTTGGTGTCCGAGGCTTTAGGTTGTGGATCTTCGGTAGGGACGCCGGCTGGCGCCGCCTGGGGCGATTGTCCGTTATCTGCCGCGCGCCGCTTGCGCCATCGCGGCGGGCGCCGGCGCCGCCGTTTGCCTGATGCACCATTCCCCTGTGCACCATTGCCCTGTGCACCATGCCCGATGCACCATTGCCCGATGCACCATTGCCCGATGCACCATTGCCCTGCGCACCGCTTCCCGGCTGCGGCGGCGCCGGATATGAGCCGGCTACCAAATCGTGCAAGGCCTTCGCTTCGACGAAATACGGGCGCCGATGCATCCCGCGCGTCCGCTGGCTGGGATTCATCAGGCGACTCAGAGCGCCGAGCAAAATCCGCATCCGCTCGGTGTCTCCGCGCGGAAAGCCGCGTGTTCTCAACTCCTGGAGTAGATCGAGGCTGGCGCTTTCGACCGGTTGCTGTTGCAGGCTCAGATGCAGGTCGGTGAACAGACAGGCGAGGGTAAAGGCCCGCGATGGCTCGTATCCGCCTTGAATCGCATCATTGAGCACCGCCAGATTGCGCACCGTGGCGCTTTCGTGAAGCGGCAGGTCGCCGGCACGGAGGTGCTCGGATAAGAAAGGGCAGGGCCACGTCGAGCAATCCCAACTGCTCCATCAGAACCAGGGCGCGAGCGGGTGGCGCCGCGGTCAAGGTGCGAAAAATCTCCTCAATCAGGCGCGGCGTGGAGGACTTGAGCAGATCTTCGCGGTAGGTCCAGATCGCCGCGCGGGTAGCAGGTTCGATTTCGAAATCGAGCTTGGCGGCGAAGCGCACTGCCCGGATCATCCGCACCGGATCCTCGCGCATCCTGACCTCGGGGTCGCTGACGGTTCGGATCACGCGCGCGTCCAGATCGGCCAGACCACCGACATAGTCGATGACCCGGAAGGTCTTGGGATCATAGAACAGCGAGTTGACAGTGAAATCGCGCCGCAGCGCGTCTTCCTCGGGAGTGCCGAAAGTATTGTCCTGGCGAATCAGCGGGTCGCCATCCTGGCCTTCGACCTCGCCGCGGCGGCGAAAGGTCGCCACCTCGATATTCTGCGGACCAAAAAAGACATGCACCAGCCGAAAGCGCCGGCCGATCAACCTCGAATTGCGAAACAAATCGCGCACCTGCTGCGGATGGGCCGAGGTCCCGAGGTCGAAATCCTTGGGCCGGCGCTCCAGCATCAGGTCGCGCACACCGCCGCCTACCAGGTAGGCGATGTGGCCGGCGTTGATCAACCGGTAAAGGACCTTCAGAACATTGGGATCGATGTTTCGGCGCGAGATCGGATGATGGGCGCGTTCGAGGATCCGTGGTTCCACTTCGCTATTTAAACCTTAACGACGGCCTGAATGCTCTCGCTCGTCGTGCGCCCGCTGACGAATTTAAGCAGATTTACCATGTCCTTAATTCAAGTACTTATCACAATCCGCGGCTGGCATCACCGTGCGCACGTGCCATCGTCGTTCCGCTACAACTGATGGCGCCGCCGGCCACTTCGAATTTCCGCTTTCTGCTCACGTCTTTAAGAACAAAGTTGACTTGCCGGAAATGCATATAATACGTTCGATCTAGATTTCTATGCCACAAGCCTCGGGCGCCTTAAGTACCCCTGGAGTTTTGGAACTCCTGATGGGTACCGGTCCGGTAGTACAGGCGGTACTCTGGGTCCTGATAATCTTTTCGGTCTGCAGTTGGGGCATCATTATCTATAAGTTCAGACAGATTCAGCAGGCGCGCAAGCAATCCGAGCGATTCATAACGTTGTTTTGGGAATCCAAGAACCTGGCCGCGATCCATAGCGCCAGCATCGATTTGAAACGCAGTCCGGTGGCGCAGGTGTTCCGCGCCGGTTATCAGGAACTGTTGCGGCTGACGCGCGCCAAACGCCAGGTGGTAAACGCCGCCGAGAGCAGTTTCTCGACCGAACTGGGCGGGGTGGAAAACGTGCTGCGGGCGATGAAGCGCGAGGCCAACGTCGAACTGACGAAGTTGGAGTCGGGAATTACATTTCTGGCCACCACCGGCTCGACCTGCCCGTTTATCGGCTTGTTCGGTACGGTGTGGGGAATCATGACCGCTTTTCTGGGTCTGTCGGCCGCGCACTCTTCGAATATCCAGGCCGTTGCGCCCGGTATTGCGGAAGCGCTGATCACTACCGCGGTAGGCCTGGTGGCGGCGATCCCGGCCCAGATGCTGTACAATTTCTTCACGGCGCGGGTGCGGGTGTTGGCGACCGAAATGGAGAACTTCACCTCCGAATTCGTCAACATCGCGGAGCGCCATTTTCTGACCTAGCAGGGCGAGGTGGTGGATGGCATTCGAGGCGGGTCAGCGCGGTTCGCTGGTATCGCAAATCAACGTCACCCCGCTGGTGGATGTGATGCTGGTGTTGCTGGTCATCTTCATGGTGACGGCGCCGATCATCCAGCAGGGTGTGGAAATCAATATTCCGAAGATCAAGGCGGCGGCGCTCCCGGGTGAAGAGCAGCAATTCGTGGTTTCAATCACCCGGGACCAGCAGCTTTATCTGAACGACAGCCCGGCTCAGTCCCGAAGAATTGACCACGAAGTTAGCGGCAATTTCGGCTGAACGACCCGATCGGCAGGTCTTCATCCGCGCCGATGAAGAGGTGCCATACGGCGAAGTGATCCGGACCATGGCTGCGATCAAGGCAGCGGGAATTCAAAACGTCGGGATGGTGACGGCGATGCCTGAGACGACGGCCGAGTCGAACGGCCGCACGGGACACAGGCGTGCACGTGGATCCAAACGCTAAAGAACGTGCCGGTTGGGGATATGCGGGGCCGATCGCAATCTCGGCGCTGGCCCATGTCGCGTTTATCTACCTGGTGCTGTTCGCGCTGCCGCACTGGTTCACCGCCGAAAACACGCCACCGCCCGCTTACAGCGTGAATATCGTGGACAACATCCCCGCGGGCGATTTGGGCACTCATACTTGCCGCGGCTTGTCCGGCGGTAATCCTCCCGAGCCCGAGCCTGCGGAACCTCCAGAAGCTGAGGCAGAACAAGGGACGGAGCCATCGAAGGTCGAGCCGCCGGCGGCGTCAACCGCAATCGAGGCGAAAAACGACGACCCCAATGCGTTCGCGCTGAACAAACCCACCGCGACTGAAGAGCCTACACCGGCTCCGACCGCGACTTCGACACCGACACCCGAGCCTACCGCGACCACTGAAGACCCCGGCTCCCGGTCGTCGCCACGCCGCTACCCACACCCGAGCCAACCGCACGACCGACACCCCGGCCGCGCCCAAGCGTACACATAGACCACGTCCGACCGCGCGGCCGACGCCGCGGCCGCGGCGTGCCAGCGGTCGAGCCTCGCGGCAGACACCATCGGGTGCGACCGCCGAAGCCCACACCTAAAGTGATGTTCGCGCACGCGGAGGCACCCAACGCAGCCGGCTCCGGGCAAACATCCGCGAGCGACTGCGGCAGATGCGCGAAGAATTGCTGCGGGAGCATCTGCGGCAATTGGCGCAAAACGCGCGCAATCGTCCAGGCCCGGAGGGCGACGACAGCTCCGATGAGGGAGCAACCGCCAAGGGCGCCAGCAATGGCGCCAGCGGGGGAGGACCAGTGCTCGCTAACGTCGCCGGGGGCGGCAAGGGTTACGGCATCGGATCGGGAACCGGCAGTCTGGGAATGCTTAAGGACCCGGAATTTCTGCTGTATTATCAAAAGGTCGAGGAGCGGATTAAAGACGCTTGGAGCTTTTATGGCGGCAACAGGAATTTAACAACTACCGTCGAATTTGCGATCGGGCCGGACGGCAAAGTAGCCGGTATCTCGGTAAAAGAGTCATCGAAGAATACGTCGTTCGATCAATCAGTGGTGCGGGCGGTGCAGCGCGCGGCGCCCTTTCCGCCGCCACCCGAAAAGTATCGCGATCAATTCGCCCAGGGGATTCAGGCCGTGTTTAAACTTGGAGAACTGCGTTCGTGAGTCGTTGGCCAGGCGGTCGTCATAGGTTGATGTGGTTGGGCGGGGTGGGATTATTGATGATCCTGGCCTGGAGCCGCGCCCCGATCTGCATGGCGCAGGAAATTAAAATGGAGATCGTCGGAACCGGACAGACCGCGTCGCCAATCGCCGTGTCGCAGCTCAAGAATCTCAGTGGCGACGATGACGGTAAGGTGTCGGGCCAGTTCGTGCATACGCTGTCGCGCGATCTGCAACTGTCAGGTTTTTTCCGCGTCCTCAATCCCGACGCCTATATCGAGAAAGCACAGGACTCCGGCTACGCGCTGGGTCAGTTCAATTTCGCCGACTGGAGTTCGATCAACGCCGATTTCCTGGTCAAAGGCGCGGTCAACGCCAATGAACAGCAGGTCACCGTCCAAGCCTTTTTGTATGACGTCCCCGGACAGCGTCAATTAATTGGCAAGCAGTTTACCGGCGGCGACGAGGATATCGGGCGGATGGCCCGGCGCTTTGCCGATGCAGTGATGCTACAGGTGACCAACACCAGAGGCCCGTTCGACACCCGGCTGGCCTTCGTGTCAACCCATGGCGGCCGTTTTAAAAATATTTACACGATGTCAGTGGACGGCGAGGACCTCTACCGGGTCACCCACAACGATACCATCAACCTGTTTCCCAGCTTCGACCATCAGGTCCGTCACGTGCTCTATGTTTCATACAAGAGCGGCACGCCGGGTCTATATCTGTTTGATCTCGGCAGCCGGCGCGAGACCCATATCGTTACCCACTTGGGCAATCTGATTGGCGGATCATTGATGCCCGACGGCAACCAGATCGTGGCGGCGGTTGAAAACCAGGGCGCGACCAACCTTTACATGCTGGACCAGCAGGGCAGCGTAATCCGGCAATTAACCCACGGCTCCGCGATCAACGTAAGTCCCGCGATAAGCTCTGACGGCGCGAAGTTGGCGTTTGCCTCGGATCGCGGAGGCGCCCCCCAGGTCTACGTGATGAGCACCGGCGGGGGCGCGGCGCGGCGAATTACTTACAAGGGCAATTACAACACCGATCCGGCGTTCTCGCCCCAGGGCGACCAGATCGCCTATCAGAGCCGCGAAGGCGGGGGGTTCAACATTTACCGGATTGGCGCCGGCGGCGGTACGCCAATTGCCGTCACCGCCGGGCAGCATCCGGCATGGTCGCCGGACGGCCGTTATATCGTTTTTAGCATCGGCCGCGGCAGCGGGCTGGGTTTGTATTTGATTCAGGAAAGCGGCGGTAGGGTTGTTGGCAATTTGACAGAAGAGGAGGGCGATAATGCGTCAGATCCATCCTGGTCCTGGTGGTTGGGTGAATAGCGAGAAACCGTATCAGCCTGGTGCGCTGGGTGGGCCTGGTGGCGGTGGTCGCGGTGTTCGCGGCCTGCTCGTCTCACAAACCGGCCAACCAAGGCATTGGTTCCGAGGGCGGAGCCAACGGCATGGGTGAGGGCAATCTCGGCAGCAGCAGCAGTTCGCTACAGCAGTTCCAACGCGGCACGCTGGGGGCGTGGAAGCGGCGGACCGTTGAGCGACATCCATTTCGATTACGACGACTATACGATCCGCTCCCAGGACGGCGAGGTGCTCCGCTCCAATGCCAAATGGCTGACCGATCACGGCGACACCCACGTGCAAGTCGAGGGACATACCGACGAGCGCGGGTCCGAAGAGTATAATCTCGCCCTGGGTGCCAAGCGCGCCCAGGCGGCTAAGGATTATCTCACTACCTTGGGTGTCTCTGGTGACCGCATATCGACTATCAGTTATGGTAAGGAACTGCCGTTGTGCACCGAGCATACCGATGATTGCTGGGCGCAGAACCGCAGAGATCATTTTGCAGTCAGCCAGGCAAGCCAATGACCAAGCAAACTATCATGCCACCCGCGCGAATCGCGGCGGTCCTTGTGGCAGTGCTTACGATGGCGTTCGCCGCGGGATGCGCGGATACCGGCCCCTCGCAAGCGCCGAACGATGACTTCGAGCTTCGCGCGATGATCGCTTCCGATCGCGCAGTCCATCCACGCGATGGACGAGCGCCTTGGGCGGATCGAAAACCAGCTTCAGGAACTGACCCATGGCGGCGGCGCTCCGGCGGCCGGCGGTGATGCCGGCGCCCCGGCGCCAGGCCGTACCACCACCAGCCGCCTCGGCACCGCCTGACGCCGCTCCGGTGGCCAACGCGCCCGCGGCGACTGTGAACCTTCCGATCGGCGCGCCTCCCGCGTCAGGGCCGCCGCCCGGGGCGCCGCCACCATCGGATGCTGGCGGGACCCCCCGGAGTGGCGGTTACGCCGGGTGGAAACGTTCCTCCAGATGCTGCAGCGGGCGCGGCAGCGTCCCCGGAAAACCCGGCGTCCGGCAGCGATACGGGTACTACCACAATAGCGAGCGCGCCGGGACCAGCGCCGGGCGCCGCGCCACCGTCAGACGAGGAGAGCGCAGACACCACGGGCAACGCAAGCCCACCGTCTGATGAGGGTGCGCCGCGGTGGTGGCACACCGGGAGCGGCCGCCGAAACCGATAACCCCGAGGCTCCTCCGGCTGCCGGCACGACGCCTCCGGAGGGCGCTCCGAACGGGGAAGCCAGTGCATCCTCAGGCGGCGAAGTAGCGCGCCGCTGGCGGCGAAGCAGCTGCGTCCCGGCATGGCCGCGAAGCCAGCTGCGCCCGCTGGCGACGAAGCGCTGCGCGCTGGCGACCTGCGCTGGCGGCGAAGCCAGCCCTCCCGGTGGCGGCGAAGCGAGACCGCCCGGCGGGGAAGAGATAGCCTCGGTGCCGCCGCTTCAACCCCTCCGGAGAACGCACCCGCGGCAGCCGCCGCGCCGCGCTGGCCTGCAGGATCTGGCCCGGGAGTTGCAGTCGCCGTCCAGCGCCAAAGGCGGTGCAGGTAAGCTTTATGTTAGCGGTCTGGACGCCATGAAAAATCGCGACTATTCCACTGCCGTGCAACGCTTCGATACGATCCAGAAGAAATATCCGCACTCCGATCTGACCGAGCCGGCGGCCTATTTTTCCGCCAACGCGCTCAATGAGATGGGCAAGTACGATCAGGCAATCCTGCAGTACAACGACCTGGTGATGCGCTATCCCAAGGGCAAATATTCCAGCGAGGCGCTGCTTCGAGAGGCCCAGGCCTTCGTTCAGATCAACGATAAGATCGACGCCCGTCTGACGCTGCAAAAGCTGTCCAGCGAGCATCCGGGCACCCCGCAGGCCGCCACCGCCAACGCAATGATGAAGAGCCTGGAGTCCAATTAGGCCGCACGGCCGGCTCCGCGATTCTTATGGAAGTCATCCGCGAACTGGACCTGCTGCCGCCCTTGGAGCATCCGGTCGTGGCGCTGGGAAACTTCGACGGCGTCCACCTGGGCCATCGCGCAATCCTCAAAGCCGCCATCGACCGAGCCCATGCGGTTGGCGGCAAGGCTTTTGCTCTGACCTTCGATCCGCTCCCGGCCAAGGTGCTGTCACCGCAGCGCGCCCCGCAAATGCTGATGACGTCGGAGGACAAAATCGAATTGCTCGCGTGATTCCGGTCTGGACGGCGTGCTGGTCCTGCGCTTTGACCTCGCGCTCAGCCGGCTGAGTCCGCGCGACTTCGTCCACGATTACCTGCTGGTCAAGTTGGGGGTGGAAGCGGTGGTGGTGGGTCATAGCGTCAGTTTCGGCCATAAACGGGCCGGCAATGCCGCCGTAATGGTTGAACTGGGGCGCGAGTTTGGCTTCGAAACGGTGGTGGTCGGTCCGGTCAAAGTCGGCGGTGTTGAAGTCAGCTCAACCAAGGTCCGTGAGTTGATTGCGGCCGGAGACCTGCCGGGGGCCGCGCGCCTGCTGGGGCGTTGTCACTTTCTTACGGCAAGGTGATTCATGGCCGTGAACGCGGGCGGACCATCGGTTTTCCCACCGCGAATCTTGACGCGGAAACCGAATGCGTCCCGCCCGACGGCGTATACGCCACGCGGGTAGTGCTTCCCGACGGCGCGTATCCCTCGATCACCAACATCGGGATGCGTCCGACCTTCCAGGAAACCGCGCGCTCAATCGAGGCGCATATCTTCGATTTCAACCGCGACATCTATGACCGCAGGATCAAGCTGGAGATTATCGAGCGAGTCCGCCCCGAGCGCAAGTTCGAATCGGCCGACGCGCTCAAGCAACAAATCGCCTCCGATCTAAAGCGTGCCAAGGAAATCCTGGCTGATATCCACTGACTGCACGCTGTGGTGCAGGCTCCCGCCTGACCGCTCCGGGCATTATTCACTGGCCTGTTTTTTAGGTTCAAAGCGGCGTACGCATGCGCGGCGCGCGAATTGGAGACATCCAGGCAGTGTGGACGACTCCTAAGGAGTCATCGGCCGGAGCGGTAATGCGTCAGTTGATCGAGTCTGGCGCGTCAGGTTCCCGCTTGCGGTCGAGAATTCTGCGCTGCCGCAAGGCGTCGGTCCATGGTCGAGAGGCGAAGATTGCAAGTATCGTTGCCGTCATTACTCCGTTTTGGAGGACATACCTCAGATCTCGATAGCTTCTCATAACCAAAGGTCGGGTGGCCTTGGCTAAGGGCACTCCCGATCCGGCGCCGCTGGTGCGCAATCGAAAAACGACGTCCACTTCCGGGACCTGCTTTCAGCGTGCGTTCTTGACATAGGTGGGGCATGCAGCTTGCTCCCTTGATGTGCGCTCGGTCAGCTCCGCTTGGAGTGACCAGGAAAGGGGGGCTGGTGCGACTTTATGCGGTTTCAATACCGTGTGAAGGCGATTCGCCGCTTACTTGATGTCCGCAAATGACTCTGTCTGCAGGTTCCTGGCGCTCGCGCTAATGGTGCTCATTGGCCTTTTGATCCTGCCGGAGCCACGAGTGGCGTCGGCGGCTAACGCCATTGGACCGCGAAGCGCGATGGCGCAAGGTTCGGTTTCGATTGCTCCCACCATTGGCTCAGTATTCTCTCCCGTTCTAGTCGGCGGCAGCTTCAGGATCACCGGCAGCGGATTCAGCTCCGGGTCGGTAGTCAACTTCTTCGTCTCCAACGCCACAGGCGTCGTAAATGAAGGGCCCTTGAAGCCCTCGGAACCCACCGAGCCGACCTCTCTTACAGTGGAGGTTCCGGCCGATATTCCGCTGGGGCAAGGAGTTGTTGCGCTGCAGGTGGTCAATACTGATCAGGGCTTTACCGTCTCCAATTCTTTTTACGCTTTGCTTGAGGGTTCCGCCGCGGCAGGCATTCCGAGCCTGACTGCGATCAATGGCGTCGGCCTGGCTGCGACCAGCATCGATCCCAGCTTCGCGGTCGATAACTCCGAAACGGTGGTGCCGCAGGGCACCGACGTGACCTTGCAGGGCAGCGGCTTTGACACTGTCAACGGCGTCGCGGTGGACGTGTTCTGCGCCTGCGCAGGCGGCAAAGTCGGCCCGTTCTTCCTCAATCCCGGCAATCCGGCGCTGAGCGCGACCTCGCTGACTGTCTCGCTGCCGGCAATGGGGTCGAATGCACTGCCGGCCGGCCCGGCTTCGTTTGTAATCAGCAATCGCGGGAGCTGACGGGGAATATGCGAAAAAGAGCAACGCGGTGTCGGTGCCGATAGGGCGCACGGTATCGGTGATCGGGGTCACACAGGACGCAACCACGCTGATCGTTGAGGGACTGGATTATCCACCCTCACGGTGATCAACTTTTTCGCCACCAGTGGTGACGGCAAAATGGTCAACCTGGGCGGGGTCACTTCAGATGGCATGCCGGCGATTCCGATCACTCTGATTAGCGATACCGAGCTTGCTTTCAAGATTCCGGCCGGCGCCGCGCCGGGACCGGCGTACGTGCAGGCGCTTAATCCGCCTTTCATCCCGTTCTCCAGTTCCGGTAATGCTGCCGGTGGCGCCTTCATTCTGCTTGGCGACACCTCCGCCTCCGACCCCGACCGCGACCCCAACCCCTGCGGTGACGTCTCCGCCCGGATTCTCCCACTCCCACGGCAAGTTTCACCGCGCGTCCGACCGCGACTCCAACCGCGACGGCCGACGTCATGGCAGATGTCGTTGATCACCGGAGGTATCAACAATGCCGTTACTCCGTCCGGCAGTCATCCCGCTCTCGCCAGCGCCGAAATTTACGATGAGGCGAGCGGCACGTTCAGCCCCACTGGTTCGATGGCATACGAGCGCGTGGGCCATACGGTTACGCTGCTGAACAATGCCACGATCTTGGTGGCTGGAGGTCATAATGATTTCAGCCCGCGGCCGATGCCGAGCGCCGAGTTGTATGACATCGGGACCGGAACCTTCTCCTTTACCGGGAGCATGAACAGCGCTCGCCTGGGTCACACCGCGGTGCTGCTCGGAAATGGGGCCAGTGTTCGTCGCCGGCGGTTGGGACGTCGATTTCTCGGCGATAGATCTGACTGAAACGTACGATCCAGCTACGAGCAGTTCACCCCGTCGGATAGCATGGTGGATGCCCGCATGGGACATACTGCCACGCTGCTGAAGGACGGGACCATTCTTATAGCTGGAGGGGCGGATGATTTCGGCATCCTCTCCAGCGCGGAACTGTGCGCTCCGACCGTCGACGATCTGCTACCTGGTTGGTGCGATGGCGACTTCGCGCCAATATCCCACCGCAAGCTTGCTCAATAATGGCCAGGTGCTAATCGCGGGCGGCATTACCGATACCGCGGACTGTACCGGATGTGCTACCGCGACGGCCGAGCTTTACGATCCCGTCACGCAAACTTTCACTCCAACCGGCAGCATGCATGCTGCCCGGACCGGTCATAGCGCCACTATCTTGCCCGACGGCAAGGTGCTGATCGCCGGCGGCCTGAACGACTCCAACACTGTGTTGGACAGCGCAGATCTATACGATCCGGTGAAAGGAACCTTTAGGGTGGGGACAAAGATGACGGTCGGCCGTTCAGAACACACCGCCAGTGCGCTAGCCGACGGCAAAGTGCTGATTGCCGGTGGCTTTGAGGACACCTCGACCATCAGCGACACCGCCGAGCTTTACGACCCGTTGGAGGCAGTTTTCACGCCGACGGGCAGCATGACCGATTCGAGGGCCGAAGCTGGAGCGGCATTCTTCGTAATCAGCGCAAGCACCGAGTTCCACGCCAGAATCAGCGCGTGAAGAACATTGCACCAGTGGAAAAATCGCCTCCCGAGTGACGCCCGCCTACCGCCGCGTGTGCGGATTGTACCTGTGTGGCAGTGCGTTCGGGCTCTCTCGAAGTGTTTATCAGTCGCCCTCTGCTAGCCTTGTCCTTGGTCGGGTAGAGCGGCACAGAAGACTCTCCCACAATTGAATGTGGGAGAGTCAAACGAAAAGAGTTCTCTGACAATAGAATATCATTCTAGCCGAAATTTTCCGCATGCACCTTGGGCAGCACTTCGGTGGCAAACAGCTTCATCGATCGCTCCGCCTCTTCCAGCGGCATCCCGCCGTAGCTGAACACACCTACGAACTCCTCGGCGTCAACTGTATTCTTGATCTCGCGCAGCACGTCCAGGCAACGCTCGGGAGTGCCGAAACATTGGGTCTCGCCCAGCCGGGTCAGGTCATTGCCGCCGCCTTTGCTCGAGGACATCGCCTCCGCCATCTTGGCGTGATGCTCGTAGCCTTTGGTGGCGTGGAAATGGGCCGCGTCGTTGTATTCGTAATGCACCAGGGCGGATTCGCCGTAATTGGCCATCCACTTGTCGCGGCCCATGGCGGCGGTCTTTTCATCCCTGGCGCAATACACCCAGGTGATTGCGATCGGACGCCGGCCCTTCTGTCCGAACTTCTCGCACGAACCCAGGTAGGCCTGATAATCCTTGGCGTGCGCGCTCCAAGGCTTCTGGGGAATGATTAGCATCCCCATCCCGGCGCGGGCCATGATGTCGCCGCTTTCCGGGCTGACAATCGCGCCGTAAAAATGGTCGAGCAGATCCGTGCGCTGCGGACGCGGCCGCAGCGACATTTCGGGGATCTGATAAAACTGCCCTTTGAACGAGAAGCGCTCCTCGCTCAGCGCGAGCTTGACGATTTCAGCGGCCTCGATAAAACGCTCGCGCGACTCGCCCATCGGAATGCGCAAGCCTTCATATTCGATCCGTCCGCTGCCGCGGCCGAAACCCAGGGTCAATTCGCGGTCATGCGCGAACAGACTCAGCATCGAGATTTCCTCGGCCACGCGCACCGGGTCGTGCCAGGGTAACACCACCACCATCGTGCCGAGTCCGAGCCGTTTGGTGCGTCCGCAGATGTAGCTCAGGAACTGGGTTACGTCGGGAATCATCGTGTAGGGCGAGAAATGATGTTCCACCGCCCACAGCGAATCGAAGCCGAGCGGCTCGACCAACTCGGCCAGAGCCAGGTCATCGCGGTAGACCTCGTAATCGGGGCGCTGAGTGCGGTAGAAATTCTGGCAAAATATCGAGGCGCCTACTTTCATAATCGCAACCCTCCAAGTTAGTGGTGATCAGCTCTTGCCCGTTGATACCCAGCCTTTCACGGTCCGGAGTGCAGCCAAGGTCAATCCCCGCGCGGATAGGATTTGTGATGGGCTGACTGCGGCCACGCCGTGAGCATACCAAAGCTTTGACGATTTGAAACGTCCCCGATGGCGCCAGCTATTGAGTACTGATTGCCACGGCAAGGAGGCAAGTGATGGCGAAGCGGATGTTCCTCAACCAGCTCAACACGAAGAATCCCAAGCTCTGCGTCGAGTTTTACAAGAAGCTGGGATTCGTCGAAGACCCCGGGTTTAACTTCACGCCGGATGCGCCGGTCAATCCTCTGCCGGGCTTTAGTGCCAGCATGGGAGTGGACGAAATTCCTGAAAGCAACGAGTTCGTGATGCTCAAGCTGCCCGACGACGACTATCACCTCGAAGTCGGCGCCTGGAAGAAATTAGCCGAGCCCACCTACCCGCCCAAATTCAATCAGGCGGGAGTCGTCCGCATCTCCTTTCTGGTCGACGACATTGACCAGGAAATCGCCGGCGCGCAGTCCAAAGGCATTCCAATCCTGTATGGGCCGGAGACGCTCCATCTCGATTGGGGAACCACCCGGTTCGCCTTTATCAAGGACCCGGACGGAAACTTCGTCGAGTTCCTGGAGATAAGGCGCGCGAAATAGGCCGGTGGCGCCCGTCCGGAACGGGCCCCTCACGCGAAGCGTGTGGAGTTTGTCCATTTTGGAGGTGTTTTGGATACCCTCTTCCTTTATTTGAGACTGTCGATAAATGGCTAAACCCAACCTCGCCCGCGGCTGCGGACCTGGTCCGCAGCCGCGTGCTGGGAGAGGTCGGCGCGCGATTTGCGCCAGCAAGTCGCGTGACGGGTGAGGGTGCAGGCGGGCCTGCATGCAATGCCACGCATGCAGATTATCCTTGTGTGCCAGCGGGTTGGTGTTGCCGGAGACTCTCGGAAACCCTCACCCTTCCCTCTCCCTTACAAATAAAGGGAGAGGGTATCCATTCAAACCTCAAAATGCATAAACTCGGGGGAGAGGCTTTCCGGCCTGTCCTACGCGAAGTATATAAACGTGCGGCCGGTTCAGGCCTTCGGGTCGCTGATTCCCGGAATGATACCGCCGTAACCGCCCACGGCCTTGATAATGGTCGGGCCCGTACTCTTCGGCAGCCGCGGCGCCTTCTTGCGCTTCATGGCGCGCTCGATAATCGGCGCGACCCGCGCGGCCTTCTCGCGCTGGCGTTTTTCCTCGCGCTCCCTGAACTCAGGCATCACCTCGCGGCCCAGTAGCTCTATCGATTCGCAGGTCGCGTCATGCGGCATATTTCCGCATTGGGTGAGGAGCATGATCTGATCGATGCCGGCATCCTCCCAGATGCGAAAGGCGTCTCGCGCCTCATTGGGTGGACCAAAAACCGCGCCGCTGGTGCCCTCGATACCGACTCCGGCTCCCGGCGTGGCCTTGTATTTGTCCCACACGCTGGTCTTGCCCGGTTCATGCTCGCCATACAGGTAGTGGTGCCCGAATGCGTAGGTCATGAAAAAGCAATTTTCCGCGCCAAGCTGTTGGGCCCGCTCGCGATCTTTGCCGCATAGGAACAACATCGTGAACGCGATATTGGGGTTGATCGATGACCCAATCGGTTCGCATTCTTCGGCCAGGACCCGGTAGTACTCGTCGGACCATTGGCGGGCTTCGTCGGGGGAAACGAATCCGAAGGTCAGCGCGCCGAGTCCGAGCCTCGCCGCCAACTTAATCGTCTCCAGGCGCGAACACGCGACCCACAGCGGCGGATGCGGTTTCTGGCGCGGCTTGGGAATCACGTTGCGCACCGGAAGATGCAGATATTTACCCTCGTGCCCCTTAAATGGCTCTTCGACCATCATCCGGGTCACCACTTCGAGCGATTCCAGCCACATCGCCTGCTTTTCTTCGCGCGGCACGTGGAAGGCAAACAATTCGGAGTCGGCCGAGGTCTCGCCGGTGCCAAATTCGACCCGGCCATTGCTGATCAAGTCCAGCGTCGAAATCCGTTCCGCGACGCGTGCCGGATGGTTGTAAGCGGTAGGCAATGCGACGATGCCGTGTCCCAGCCGGATCTGCTTGGTACGCTGGCTGCATCCGGCCAGAAAAATCTCCGGGGCGGAGGAATGCGCGTATTCCTCGAGGAAATGATGTTCGACCAGCCAGACATAATCGATCCCGACTTTATCGGCGAGTTCGACCTGATCCAGCGCTTCCTGAAAGCGATTATATTCGGAATCCGGTCCCCACGGACGCGGTAGTTGATGTTCATAAAAGAGCCCAAACTTCATCGTTACCTCCGGTTATCGGCTGCCCGGAGGCTAGCCGCATGCTCCATCGCTGTGGAGCTGGACTTGGTTACCGATAATAGATCGGTTCAGATGGAGCAAGCGAACCCCGTACGAACGACCGTTCAGGATCTAATTAGAACAGATGGCGGCGGGCGTTGATGCTGATGAGGAGGCCCATCGCGGCCATCAGCACGATTAGCGACGAGCCGCCATAACTGACCAGCGGCAAGGGGATGCCGACTACCGGCAGGATGCCGGTGGCCATGCCGATGTTGATTGCCGCCTGCCAGAACACCATCGCGGTCAGGCCCAAAGCAAGTAGCGCCCCAAAACGGTCCCTAGCGCGGCCGGCGATTAAGAGACCGCGTCCCACCAGGCCGGCGTAGAGCCCCAACAGCAGCATCGAACCAGCGAAGCCAAACTCCTCCGCGAACACTGAAAAGATGAAGTCGGTGGTCTGCTCGGGTAGAAAATTGAGCCGCGCCTGGGTGCCCTTCAGAAAGCCTTTGCCCCACGATCCGCCCGATCCGACCGCGATTTCCGACTGGATGACGTGATAGCCCGCCCCCAGCGGGTCGGATTGCGGATTGAGGAAGGTCACCACCCGCTCTTTCTGGTAGGGCTTGAGCACATGCCACACAACCGGCAGCGCCAGAACCGTACCCAGGGCCAAAATCCCCATGGTGCGCAGGTTGATTCCGGCGGCAAACATGATCGATGCAAAAATCAGCACCATCGTCAGCATGGTGCCGAGGTCGGGCTGTTTGAGGACCAGCGCCGCCGGCACCGCGAGCAGGATGGCCGGGACGACGATGTGGCGCAGCCGCAAGCCGCCGGGTGGCGGGTCGTCGCGCAAGTACCGGACCAGGACTAGGATTAGCGCAAGCTTGGCCAGCTCCGACGGTTCCAAGGTAAACAGGCCGAGGTTGATCCATCGCTTCGAACCGCCAGTGGCCTGACCGATGGCGCTTACCACCGCCAGCAGGCCCAACACTAGCGCATAGATCGGGTAGCTGTAGCCGGCCAGCGCGCGATAGTCGAACATCACTACCGCAAACATCGCGGCGCCGCCGGCTGCAGTCCAGATAATCTGGCGGATGATCAACGTCTGGAAGGGGCGATGCTCACTGAATGAAGCGCTGGCGACGCTCAGCAAGCCGACCAGCGCGATGGCGAACGTCAGGGCGAAGACCCCCCAATCGAAGTGATATATCAATCTGCGGTCGATGCCGACACGCATTTATCAATCCCCATTTATCTTTTCCGGCATTGCCAGCTTCGCCAACGAGCCCGCGGGTATCGGCTGGTTCAGCGGATAGAGTTGAAAATACCTCATCATCACGGCACGAATTACCGGCGCCGCGACGCTGCCCCCATGGCCGCCGTGCTCGATTACGCACGCGACCGCGATGCGTGGGTCATTGCCCGGCGCGTAGGCAATAAACCATGCGTGATCACGATAGCGCCAGGGAATATCTTCTTCCTTGGTGCGGGCCCCAGCCGCCTCTTTGACGAGCTGGGCGGTTCCGGTTTTGCCGCACACCTCGATCCCCGGGATAGCGGCTTTGCGCGCAGTACCCATCGGACTGTTGACCACACCGCACATGCCGGCCCGCACGATCTGCCACTGATCGGCGGTCAACGGTATGCGCTGGGCCACTTCGGGCTCGTAGGTCTTGATTGGCTGTCCGTCAAGGCCTTCGATCTCCTTTACAAAATGCGGCTTGTAGCGAATCCCGTTGCTGGCAACCTCGGCCGCCAACTGCGCCATTTGCAGCGGTGTGGCCGCCACGTAACCCTGGCCGATGGCGACTGAAAGGGTCTCGGCCGGATACCAGCGCTCGTGGAAACGGCGCTCCTTCCAGGCGGTGGAGGGAATGGTGCCGGTCTTCTCGTGCGCCAGCGGAATATCGGTACTGACACCAAGGCCAAGGTTGTGTGCCCAGTATGCGATGCGGTCGACCCCGAGCCGTTCGCCAACGTTATAAAAATACACGTCGCACGACTCGATTATCGCGTTGACCAGGCTAATCGTGCCGTGTCCCTGTTTGCGCCAGCATCGATACTCGCGATTGCCGTACCAGATTCCGCCCGCGCAATGAAACGACGTTTGCCTGGTCAGCATATGTTCTTCCAGCCCCGCGATCGAATCCACAATCTTGAAGGTGGACCCGGGTGGATAGGCCCCCTGGATCGTCCGGTCCTCAAGCGGATGGGTGGAGTCGTTGATCAACTGACGCCATTGCGGACCGGTAAGACCGGTGGCGAATTGATTGGGGTCGAAGGTCGGATGGCTGGCCATCGCCAGGATCTCTCCGGTGCGCGGATCGATTGCGACCACTGCTCCAGCCTGATTGCCCAAGGCCTGTTCCGCAGTCGCCTGCAAATCCGCGTCGATCGTGAGGATTACGCTCGCACCGGGCTTCTCGGGTGTTTCGTTGAGCACGCGCAGGCGGCGCCCGACCGCGTCCACTTCCATTTCCTGGCTGCCGCTGACACCGCGCAGATAGCCCTCCCATCCGCGCTCGAGGCCGAATTTTCCGATTTCATCGCCCATGTGGTAGCCGGGAGTTTTTCTGAGTTCCTGCTCGTTGACTTCGCCCACGTATCCCAGCAAATGGGAGGCAAACGCACCATAGATGTAACGCCGTCGCGGCGTGACCTGGACGCTGACTCCGGGCAGATCAAGCTGATGCGTTTCGAGCGCTACCACCTGGTCCCAGGTAAGCCGCTCCTGGATCGTCACCGGCTCGAACGCCGGCCGATCGTCGTCCTGGGCCTGCGTGATTTTGTCTTCAGCGTGGTCATCGCCAAGGTAGCGCTCCAGGTTGCGCACGGTGGTGGAGAGGTTCTGCGCGTCTTCGGGAACAATCACCGCATCGAAAGAGGGACGGGTATCGACCAGCACGCGATGGCGCCGATCGAAGATCAGGCCGCGGGAAGCCGGCTCACGGAGAACGCGGATCCGGTTGCGGTCGGCGAGATCGGCGAGTTGCTGCGTTTCGATGACCTGCAGGTAATACAGGCGCAGAGCCACCCCGCCCATCACCAGCATCATAAAGATGGTCAGTGCCGTGAGGCGGGGCTCAAGTTTAGGCACCGCCAGCTTCCCACGTCGGCGACCCAGGACAGCCATTCCTCTACCTTACCCCTCGCATAAATCTATTCCGCCACGACCCGCACTGGCAACCGCAGCACCCGTTTTCCCGCGTCCAGGATCCAAAACACCGCCGGCGCCACCGCCGCCGTTATCAGCGCCTGGATCATGATCAACCGCAGCATCGGCGCCTTGATGTCGATCACCGCGGCAACGCCGCTGGTTATCGCCATCACGCCGAAGGTCTTGAGCAGATCCGCCAGCAGCACCGTCAGCGGCCCGATGACTTTTCCCGTGACCCAGACGTGACGCGACAATTCGTAGGAAAGCAGGAAGATCAAGGTCATGGTAAAGGCGTTCAAGCCCAGTTGCGAACCCGAGCAGGCGTCGGTCGCATAACCCATCGCGAAGGCCAACATCGGCGACAAGCGCGGTATGTTGTTTGAGTCCCAGGTCGACGGCCAGAATCAGCACCAGGTCCGGGATCAGCGGGCTGGTCGGAAGCCACAAGCGGACCTCGGTTTGGAGCCATAAGGCCACCACGGTGGCAACTCCGAACAGCATTATCTGACGCACCTTAGCTCTTGCTGGGGTCGGCCAGGTGCGGCGGAGCTTGGGTGATCACGAGCACCTGTTCGAGGGTGCGCAAATCCGCCGCAGGCTTGATCGAGACGTTAAGGAAGAGGCCCGGACCCTTGCGTTCAATCGCGCTGACCGAACCGATCAGGAGGCCGCGCGGAAAGATTCCGTCCAGCCCCGAGGTAATTATGGTATCCTCCGGCTTGATGTCCATGGTGCGCTCGACATATCTCATGACGATGCCGCCGTCGGCTGTTCCGGAAACTATCCCGCGCGCGCGCGAGCGCTGATCGAACGCGTCGATTGCGCAGTTATGGTCGCTCAGTAACAGCACGCGCGAGGCGGTGGGGCTGGACGCAATCAACTTGCCGACGACCCCGCCGGTCGCGATCACTCCCATCCCCGGTTCCAGTCCACCGTGGCTGCCCTGGTTCAGGATCAGGGTACGCGCCAGACCGGTGGCGTCGCTGCCGATCACGTCCGCCGCCACGACTCTTGAGGTCCAGCGCTTCCTTCAAGTCGAGCAGTTCGGCCAGCCGGCGGTTTTCCAGTTCCAATTCCACCATCCGGGCCTGATGCTGATTGAGTTGCTCGACCTGCTGCTTGAGCCGCTCATTTTCCTGCGTCACATTGGCCAGCAACTACATAATGATGGAACAGGTCGTCGGCACTGTGGACCATCCGCGGCACTTGCCGCCTGAAACGGCCGCATCGCTTCCGAAACAACTCCCTGCGGACGCGCCAAGGCGTCGCCCTGCTTAACGCCGCTGGAGAGCATGTGCGCGGCCAGGAGCAGCAGCACGCCTCCTGCCAAGGCCACGCGGTTGCGCCATAGAAAGGTATCTTTTGGGTCTTGCATCACCGTTGCGGCTTGCCAGCGCCGCGCCCCTGTTCGCGTGGGGTGGTGCGCAGTCGTTATAACGGCGCCGCCGCCCGGCCAGCAGCCTTAATCAACGGTAACGTCGCGCAGTAACGACAGTTCATCCAGCACCTTCCCAGCACCCATCACCACTGCCGTAAGTGGATCGTCGGCGAGCGTCACCGGCAGCCCGGTTTCCTCACGCAAAAGCACGTCGAGATTGCGCAGCAGCGCGCCTCCGCCGGCCAGAACGATCCCCTTGTCCACTATGTCCGATGCCAATTCCGGCGGTGTTCGTTCCAGCGCGATGCGGACCGATTCAACTACCTGATGAACCGGCTCCATCAGCGCCTCGCGAATCTCTTCGTCGGTTATTTCAATGGTCTTGGGTACGCCCGCCACCAGGTCGCGTCCCTTGATCTCCATCGTCTGAATTTCGCTGCCGGGGTATGCCGAGCCGATCGTGATCTTGATCAGTTCCGCGGTCCGCTCGCCGATCAGCAGGTTATACTTGCGCTTGATGTGCTGGATGATCGCTTCATCCATCTTATCGCCGGCCACCCGGACCGAACGCGAGAAGACCACCCCGGAGAGCGATATCACCGCGACTTCGGTGGTGCCGCCGCCGATGTCCACGATCATGTTGCCGGCGGGTTCGGTGATCGGCAACCCCGCTCCAATGGCCGCCGCCATCGGCTCTTCGATCAAATACACCTCGCGCGCCCCCGCCGACTCCGCGGATTCACGCACGGCGCGCTTTTCCACCGCGGTGATTCCGAACGGGACGCAGATCACGATGCGCGGCCGCACCAGGGTCTTGCGGTTGTGAATTTTCTGGATGAAGTAGCGCAGCATGTTCTCGGTGATCTCGAAATCGGCGATCACGCCATCCTTCAAAGGACGGATGGCGACAATCGAGCCGGGCGTGCGGCCCAGCATCTTCTTGGCCTCGGCGCCAATTGCGAGCACCCGCCGCGCGTTGCGCGAGTCCTTTTGTACCGCCACCACCGAGGGTTCGTTGCACACGATACCCTCACCCTTGACATAAATCAGGGTATTGGCGGTACCTAAGTCGATCGCTAAATCGTTGGAAAACCAACCAAGAATTGAGTTAAGAACCACCGCGTGTCCACCCTTGCCTCCCGGCTCTTAAGCAAAACAAAATCTTAAACCGCCCCGGCCGTCAGCAAGCCACCATCCCCTGCCGAGATGCCCTGACTGTCCCACACGGGGGGGCACTCAGGCCAATTTCCGATTCTGCTCCTGCCAATTGGAGAAGTACCTACTCAGCGCCAAGCGAAAACCTAACAAGAATAGTTGACCGGAGGCAAGTCACAAGACGATAAACCGCGAATTTCCCCGATTCCGGGAACCGAAGGTCGCCCCGAGGGTGCAAAAGGCACTCGAGCGGTCCCGCACCGCCTGCCAGGGGCGATTGCGATATTTAAAGCGCTTCGACTAAGATCAGGACACGATGCTGAACGTAATGCGCAAGCATGCCTATTCGTGGGGGATCCGGATAGTCCTGGGTCTGATCGTGGTGGTGTTCGCTTTCTGGGGAGTTGGCTCGGGGTTTTTCAACCAGGTTCATCCGGTCGCCACGGTCGATGGCGATAAGATTCTGGCCGACGAGGTGCAGCAGCAGGCCGACGTGATGCGCCGCACCTTTCAAAACGTGTACGGACCGCAGGCCAACGAGCTGCTCAAACATATCAATCTTCAAGAACAGGCTTTGGAGCAGGTCATCAATCAGCGGCTGGTCGCGCGCGAGGCAAAGCGTCTGGGTTGCAGGTGAGCAACACCGATCTGCGCCGCACCATCGCGGCCGAGCGGGCATTTCAGTTCGGCGGCCAGTTCGACATGCAGACCTATGAGGCGGTGCTGGCTGAAAATGGAATGACGCCGCCGGAATTCGAATCGCTGAGACGAACCGAGCTGACCATGAAACTGCTCCGTGACATGGTCACTCAAGCAGTGCTGGTGAGCGACGCGCAGGCGCGCCAGGCCTACGACCAGCGCAACGAAAAGATCGTCCTGGCCTACCTGGAAGTGCCGTCCGCCGATTTTATCACCCAAATCCATCCGACCGACGCTCAGGTTCAGAAGTTTTATACCAGGAGAACGGGGAGACGTTCCGCGAACCCGAGCGCGTCAAAGTTGACTACATCCTGTACGATCCGATTAAACTGGGCGAAAAGGTCGTCCCCACCGATCGGGAAATTGCGGATTTCTACAAACAAAAACTAAATACCCTCTTCAGCTATCCCGAGCGCGTAAGGGCGCAGCACATTCTGATTGCGGTCGCGCCCGACTGCCTCCGCGCAGGATCGCGAAAGGGCCAAAGCCAAGGCTGAAAGCATCCTGAAACAGCTTGATAAAGGTGCCGACTTTTCCAAGCTGGCCGCCCAATATTCTGACGATCCAGGATCCCGCGATCATGGCGGCGACCTCGGCTTCTTCCAGCGCGGCCAGATGATCAAGCCGTTCGAAGACACCGCGTTTAGTTTGAAACCAGGCCAGTTAAGCGCAGTGGTCGAGACCCGGTTCGGCTATCACATCATCAAGGTTAACGAGGTAAAACCGGCTCATACGGACACTTTGGCCGAGGCCAAGCCACGCATCGTGGAGTCGCTCCAGGCGCGCGCCGGGCAAAAGGCCGCGATCGCCGATCAGCGTGAAGATCTGGCGGCCGCTTTGGGCGGCGCCAAACTCAAGGATCTGGCCGCCAAACACGGTCTCGAAGTGGTCAACCACTCCGATGTTCGCCAACGGCGAGTCGATACCCAATATCGAGCGCAATCCGGACTTCACCAGCACCGCGTTTAAGTTGGGCAAGGGCGAGGTCGCGGCGGTCAACGGCCGGGACAGCGGCTTGTTCCTGATCCAACTGGTCGAGCGCAATCAAGCGCATATACCGCCGCTGAAGCAAATCGAGGATCGCGTGCGCGAGGAGCTGATTCGCCGCGAGGCTGAAGACCAGGCGCGGATACGAGCGCAGTCGCTGCTTAAGCAGATTAAGAACGCCGCTGATTTCAATAAGGTCGCGGAGACCAGCCATCTTACGGTTCATAAGACCGACCCGTTTGACCGTTCCAGCAACACCGTCCCGACGATCGGGGACTTTCCTGAAGTGACCGATGCGGTTGGTGACATCGCTCCGGTTCCCGGAGTTATCCCCAAGCTGATGGTACAAAGCGGCAATTACTACATCATCGAGCTCCTAAGCCGCCAGTTCCCCAGCGCAGATCAATGGACGAAGGCGGCGCCAGGCTTCAAGAAAGATCTGCTCGAATCGATGCGCGACCAGGCTTGGGAGAATTTTATCAACGGACTCAAGCGCACCGCGCAGATTTCGATCGACCCTAACGCGCTCGGCAACATGCCGGCGGAATCATAGAGGTGAGGAGTTCGCAATCTGACTATGGGCTCTGATCCCGAACCTCCATCGTCAAACGCCAACATCAACATCAGGGAATTCTTTCTCCCTGGCCACGGCGTAAGCGCTTTGCTGGTCCATGGGCTGACCGGTACTCCCTACGAGATGGCCTACCTCGGCGAGCGGCTGTCGGCTGCCGGCGTCAGGGTCTTCGCCGTGAGGCTTGCCGGACACGCCGGCACTCCCGAAGAGCTGGGAGCCACTAACCATCAGAACTGGTACGAAAGCGTGGTGGATGGCTGCGAGCGGCTGCGCGCCTATGGCGATCCAATCGTGGTGGTGGGGTTGTCAGCCGGAGGAGTCCTGGCCGCGCGCCTGGCGATCGACCAGGGTGAGACGATCAAGGCCGTGGTGATGCTGGCGCCGGCATTTTTTCTGCCCTATTGGCAACGCATCGCACTGGCCGCGATCAGGCGTTTAGGGCCGTTTGCCGGGAGGATCTACTTGCGCTCCAGCGCGGGAGCCGATATCCACGACGCGGCGGCGCGCGAGATCCATCCCAGCGGCCGACTGATGCCGCTGAGCGCCGCGCTCAGCCTGTGCGAGATGTCGGCGATGGTGCGTCCGCAATTGGGCCGGCTGACCCAACCCACGATGTTAATCCAAAGCCGCGCTGACCATACCTGTCCATTCAACAAGAACGTCGAATTCGTGATGGCCAATCTGGGCAGCGTGCGCCGGCGCCTGATTGCGTTGGAGCAAAGCTATCACGTGATCACCGTGGACACGGAGAAGGAACGCGTCGCCACCGAGGTGCTGGGGTTCATCCGCGAGTTATTCAGCGAAAGCGCCGAACCCGCACGCGCGTCGGGTTAGAGCAAAAACCGATCGTGCGAATTTCGTCCAGGAGAGCACTTGCGGAGCCGACGGCAAGGCCAAGACCCTTTGCCTTCCATTTCCACCCTCTCGTTGGCAGGCTGGCTCGGGTTAACTCACCGCGCTCGGCTAGCGAATCCAAAAGCTCGTCGAGCGAATCCGCAGTGGCAGGTTGCCTGCGCGTGGGTCGTAGCTCCGCCACCACCTCGTCACGATCGGTAACCAAAACGGTCTCGCCACCGCGCACGAGTCGCAAGTATTCTGACAGTCTCGATTTCAATTGCTTGACGCCAACCGACTTCATCGTTCAATGGTAGCTACCGGTGGTCACAAGATCAAACGGATGCGCTGCGATGAAAATCAGTGTCCGAAACTGGCGGCCCACCACCGCCGCCGGTGCTTTCGATTACAGCCGCCGCGGTACCACCGATGCGCTGCCGCCGACACGGCGCCAACTCCCACGATGGCTGCCGGACCCAAAAGAGCCGCGTGTCCGGCGCCCGTAGCCAAGGTTCCTGTCAATGCGCCAACCGTCCCCGAGAACGCGGCAAGCGGCGCGGCCAGACACGCGACCGTGGTCATCTGGCCCGGACCAACCTTGACCTCGGTGCCGGGTCGCGGCGGGTTGTTGGACACCACCACTGTGCCGAGCGTGGTCGCGCAGTCGGTAAATTGGAAGCAGTTAGCGAAGCCGGGGCGCGCGTGTCCTTCGTGATAGGTGCAGATAAAGTCGGTTCCCCGCACGCCCGCGACCGCGTTGGGAGTCGTGACCTTGAAGTTCGACCCTCCGACGCCGCGAGCCGCGGCAGTCACAAAGGACCGCAGGCTGCCACCAAGCAGCCCCACGTTCGTGCTGGTGCGAGTCCCGCCGCTGACGATGCTTTCGTCGATTTTCAGCAAGCTGGACTCGTTCAGGGTAAGGATACTGTTGTCGGCCATTTCCAGGGTCAGCTCGCCCGGAGCCGAGGTTTGCAGCTCGTCGTGAAGTTCAACAGGCATCGGTGCAACTGCCTTCAGGGCGGTACTGCCGCGTTTCACCTGGGCTTTGCCGGCGACCTGGGTGATTTTGCCGACCACCCCTCCGCTCGCGCGACCAAGGGCAAAGCGCACAGATCGAGCAACAGAATTATCGTGATCGCCAGCCAAATCGGCCGCAATCTACCAAAACATCTCTGATGTGCTTTTCTCCGCGTCATCTGTCGATACGGCACAGTTTGAGCCAGCGGGATAACGACCTGCCTGGAGTCCCGCAACTTCTCTGGCTGCGCTGTCCCAAAGACTCACCTCAGGCCAATCGACGCCTCTCTAGCCAAGTCTGCGCCCGGTTAGGGTAGCCTATGGCTAAGGTCCTAGTCCAGACGCCGGCGGCATAAAAATGAGGCAACGTCTTCATTTCGCAAGGATTCTTAGTTGCCGAAGAACGCTCCACCTATTGGACAAGCGTCAGCAATTCTGCCGCAATGGGAGCGGTCGAGTGGCAACTCAAGTCCGGCGGGCAAGCAGCAGGATAATCGCGGATGATATGGCTCGATCGCATAATTATCGCGGGCATTGTGGCCCTGGTCGTGTTCACTCCGCTCGCGATCGGATCGGTCAATCCATGGTCATTTTGCACGGCTGAAGTCGTTATCTTCCTGCTGACCATCGTTTGGATGGCGCGTCTCGCGCTGGAGCAAAATCCTCAGACCTTTCCTGGCCTTCGTTCCCTGCTCATTCCGGTCGCGTCGTTCATATCCCTGGTCCTGTTCCAATTGCTGCCGCTTCCGCCCGCCTTGATGCACACGCTTTCGCCGTCGACTTATGCACTATACGCGACCAGCCTGCCGGGATGGCCCGACCGCAATCCATACCCCGAGCCTTCCCCTAATGACTCGCGTCCATCAAGAGTTCCACAGGTTGGAGTCGGCGGGCACGGCAGTCGACAGAGGCCTGGCGCCGCCGGAGCGCAACCGCGTAGTCCCCGCGTCGATTTCCAGCGGCGGATCTGGCGCAATTTCAAGCTGGCGTCCGATCTCTATCGCTCCTGATCTGACCAGAACCGTCTTACTGAAACTGGCCGCGTACGCCTGCCTGTTCTTTCTCGTGCTGTTCTATCCGTTTGCGAAATATCCCCGCCCTCATGGCGAGCGGCGTTTTTGCCGGCAGGTTTTGAAAGCCGTCCTGACTGTGGGCCTGGTGGTTGGATGCCTCGGGCTGGCGCAGCAAGCTTTTTGGAATGGCAAGGTTCTCTGGCTTTATGTTCCTTACGATTGGGGCCGGCCCAGGCCCGATCTGATGGGAAGAGCGTTCGGCTCGTTCGTCAACCCCGACCACTTCGCTCTTTATTTGAACCTGATTCTGCCGCTCGCTGTGGCAGGCGCCGTTGGTCAGACTTTCCTGAGCATCTATCGATGGACGGTACCGGAGTCCCTCCGGGTCTTCTGTCTCGTCACCGCATCGGTGCTGACTACGGCCATCCTGCTGAGTCTTTCGCGGGGCGGATGGATTGGCGGGCTGTTAGGCGGATCGATTGCCATCTGGTGGACATTGCGGTCGCGCCGGCGCGCGCCCGATGCCAATCAGGGTTTTCGGGCGAGGGCCGTCAACGGACTCTACGTGGTTCCTCTGCTTTGCGTCCTGGCCGGTTCGGCGCTGTATACCGCTCCCACCGCACCAACCGCGGTCAACGCCCGGCTGGAGGAAACCCTGAGCGAGCCGGACCTTGGTTCCCGTCTGATTTTTTGGCGAGACTCGCTTGGCTTGCTGCGCGACTTTCCGGTGTTCGGAATCGGTCTCGGATGCTTTCAGGATCTTTTTCCGCGCTATCAAAAGCCTCCATGGAGTCCAATGTCGGTGCGTGAGGCGCATAACGACTATCTGGAATTGGCCGCCGACGCCGGCATAGCTGGCTTTGCCGTGGCAATATGGTTTTGTTTCGCCACAGGCGTCCGCATTTACCGAAGGTCTGACGAGTCTGTCATCCGAAGCCTTGTCCGTGGTCGTGGCCCTGCTAGCAGGTATGGCCGCCGTGGCGTTCCAGGAATTCTTCGACTTTGGACTGCAGATAACCGCCAACGCATTGCTTTTCACCGTGCTACTGGCAATCGCGCTACGCCTGTGCAGCTCCAGCCGCGACGACGAAACTGGACCCGTTTACGGAAAGCGTCAGGTCCGTCGGTTCGCCGGCGCGGCCGGTGTGGCTGCGATGCTGTTAGTCGCGGCCGCGTTGGGGCAGGACATGACCCCTTATCCCAATATCGCCTTGCCGCGCGACGCACTCGCGGCGCGTGCCCTGATCTTTTCCCATCCGGCGCGTTCGATGCCCCATATCTGGTATGCCACTATGAAAAAGGGATCCGCCGCGGACCAAATCGCGGAGCTCAGGACTGCGGCATCTGCTCGATCCGATCAACCCGTTGATTTTGGACTTATACGCCGAAAGCTCTCGCCCGCGATGGTCAGATCGATGAGGCTATGGCCGAACTGAAGCAGTCGGTTTCTGCCTACCCCTCGATGTCGAGCCACTTTTACCTGCAACCGGACGTGCTCCCGTGGCTCTCGGTGAAGGAACGCGAAGCGATCGATTCCGGGTTCAGGATTGCGATCGCGCAGGGTTTACCCGGGGCGGTATCGGCGTTCGCCGCCTTCTGCGACGGGGTGCATCACGACGCCGCCGAGGCCGACGTGCTGGCACGGGCGTCATCAGTCGCGGACGAACCTGCGGGCCAGGCGCAGCTTCTGCTCGACGCCGGGGTCGCTTACGCGCGCGCCGATGAGCGCGACCGCGCGGCAGCAGCCTTCAATCGGGCAGCGGAGCTCGATCCGGCCAATCCCCGACCCTACGAATATCTGGCCAGCCAAATCTTCGGCGCGGACAGGGATTTGCCTGCCGCTCGAGCGGCGGTCCAAAAAGGGCTGGCAAACGGCGCCGACCCGTTCGAACTCTACGTCTCGCTGGCGCAAACCTACGAGCAGGCCGGCGATCTGGACGACGCCGAAGCGTCGCTTTTAAGCGCGGCTCGGCTGCGGCCCGGCGGATTGGACAATTTCGACACTCTGAGACATATCGCGGACATCGAATTGCGCGGCAACCATTTCAACAAGGCCGTTTTCTGGATGCGCAAGGCCAGCGAACTTCAGCCAAAGTCGGTCGATGTCCTTTACCAATTGGCCCTTGCCGAAGAGGCGATCTATGAGTATCCCGAAGCGTTGCGCGATCTGGCCAGCGCGCTGGCGCTCGCCCCGAACAACATCGAGATCAAGCGTCACTACAAAGATTTTGAGGCCAAAATCGCCGCCTACTCGGACCACAACCATCGTCAGCGGCTGCCGGACCTGGAGAACGCACCAAAAAACCTTCGGCTGCTCTTGGGATTGCCGCGGCTCAGGATGATGGTCGCGCGCAGCACTCCATCAGGACGATTTCGGCAATCCCAGAACCCGCTGCGCGATGATGTTGCGCTGGATTTCCGAAGTGCCGGCGTAAATCGTGTCGGAGCGCGACCACAAAAACGTGTATTGCCACAATCCATCGCGGATTGCGTAGGGAGACTCCCGGATTAGCTGACTGGCCGGCCCTTCCAGTTCCAGCGCGAATTCCTGCATCCGCTGATGGAACTCCGACCAGTGCAGCTTCATGATCGAGCCTTCCGTTCCCGGCGATCCACCCTTGAGGATTTTGGAAAACGCGCGGTAGGCGGTGTATTTCAACTTCTCAATTTCGATGTGGAAATGTGCGATAAGTTGGCGAATCGCGGGATCCTCGGTAGCCGGCTTCCCCTGCTTTTGAGTGTTGCGCGCCAGTTCGACCAATTCACTGAACGCCCGGTGAAAGCGCACCATCATGGCCAGCCCGGTGGTCCCGCGTTCATTGGACAGAGTTGTGGTGGTAACGCGCCATCCGTCATGGAGTTGACCGACCAGGTTTTGCCGCGGGATGCGGACATTGTCGAGGAAGACTTCGCAGAATTCCGAACTGCCGGGCATCTGGCGCAGCGGTTTGGCCGTGATGCCGGGCGTCTTCATATCCACCAGCAAATAGCTGATACCGCGATGCTTGGGGGCTTCCGGATCGGTGCGGGCCAGCAGGATGCCCCAATCCGCATAGTGGGCAAAGGAACTCCATACCTTTTGACCGTTGACGATGAACTCGTCGCCACTCAGTTCGGCGCGCGTTCGTAGTGAAGCCAGATCGGAACCCGCATTGGGCTCGGAGAATAGCTGGCACCAGACGTCTTCGCAGGTCAGGATTCGGGGCAGAAAGCGCTGCTTGTGCTGCTCGGTCCCATGCGCCATCAGGGTCGGACCCACCAGGCTCAGCCCGGTAAGATTGAGCGGAGCGGGAGCCCGGAATCGCGCCATCTCTTCGTTAAAGATGGCCTGCTCAATCTGACTTGCCTCCTGTCCTCCATACTCCCTGGGCCAGGCCAATCCGATGAAACCGTTGTCATAAAGGCGCCGTCTGCCACTGGCGCAGAAACTCCACCCTGGAAGTTCCTTTGGGCTCACGGAAAGGCTTCTTCGCCCACGTCTTTGGGCAGATTGGATTCCAAAAAAGCGCGGACTTTTTCTCTGAAGCGCTCTTCTTCCTCGCTGAAACCAAAATCCATCGCTCGCTCCCGATTGCACCGGTCGCGTTCGACTCGGCTGCGTCCGCAACGCACCGCTCCATAGATGCACGTCAACGGTGCGGCTTTGTCAAGCCGCCTGCGGATTTGACATCAGTCGCTTCATGTTTAACTCTCGGTCTCTAAACGAATGTTCTGGGAAGGGCGGGCAGCGCAAATGGATTTTGAATTCAGTCCTGAACAGGAAGCCTTCCGTATGGAATTGCGCACCTGGCTCGAGGCCAATGTTCCGGAAGATCTGAAACAGCACGCCGATGACATGGTGCCATCGACCCGCGATGAGTTCGAACGGCGCAAGCTATTCCAGAAGAAGCTGGCCGAGGCGCGCTGGATCGGGCTGTGGTGGCCGCGCGAATACGGCGGCCGCGGGGCGGGGATAATCGAGCAGGCGATTTACGATCAGGAGTACGAGCGGGCACATGCGCCGCGGATGACCAATCACCCGCCCATCAATCAATGGGGACCGACCGTGATCCAATGGGGCACCGAAGCGCAGAAAAAACGCTTGCTGGCGCCGATGCTCAGCGGCGAGGAGACTTGGTGCCAGGGTTATTCCGAACCCAACGCCGGTTCCGATCTCGCCTCGCTGCAAACCCGCGCCGTCGACAAAGGCGATTATTTCGAGGTCACCGGGCAGAAGATCTGGACCTCCGCCGGCCACTTTGCCGACTGGATCTATATGCTGGTGCGTACCGATCCGGCTGCGCCCAAGCATAAGGGCATTAGCTGCATGTACGTCGACATGCACAGTCCTGGCGTGGACGTGCGGCCGCTGATCGAAATCACCGGCACCCACCACTTCAACGAGGTGTTCTTCGACGCCGTGCGGGTGCCCAAGCAAAATCTGGTGGGGCCGCTGCACGAAGGATGGCGCGTCGCCATGACCACGCTCAATTATGAACGGGCGATTTCGGGCGGGCATAATCATTTCACCCAACTCGAAAGTCTGATCGACTTGTCCAGGAAGGTTACCGTCAACGGCCGTCTGGCGTGCGAGGATGAATATTTTCGCCAGCAGATTGCCAACCTCAAGATTCAGTGCGAATCCCTGCGGCTTACCGGCTATCGCGCCCTGACGCGCCAAATCAAAGGCCAGCCCCCGGGGCCCGAACTCTCGATGCTCAAAACCGTCGGCTGCAACCTGCTTTTGGATATCATGAAGGTGTCGACCGAAATGCTTGGGGGCTATATGACCTTGGCCGAAGCGCATCCCTCGATGCCCGACGCGTCGCTATGGTTGCATCGGGTACTCGGTATGCGCGGGCAAACGATAGCCGGCGGGACCACCGAGATCTCCCGCAACATCATCGGTGAACGCACCCTCGGACTACCCAAGAGCTGAGCCTAACGGCCACGGAAAGCGACCAATGAAAAAAACCCTGGCGATTACTGTCACGATATTGGCGCTGTGCGTCATCGCTCACCAAACCCGAGCGGCCTCCAACTACACTCCGATACTCAGCGGCGCCGACGCGTTCACCAAGCTGCTCGACGGCAACCAACGTTACTCTCAGGGCCATCCCGAGCATCCGAACCAGAGCGCCGAGCGTCGCACCGATCTCGCCAACGGGCAGCATCCGTTCGCGACGGTGCTCGGCTGCTCCGATTCGCGCGTGCCACCCGAATTAGTTTTCGACCAGGGCCTGGGCGATTTGTTTGTGGTCCGCCTGGCCGGCAATGTGGCCGACACGGTCGCGATCGAGAGTATCGACTATTCAGTGACCCACCTGGGTGTGCGCTTGATCATGGTGCTGGGCCATGACAAATGCGGCGCGGTCACGGCGGCGGTGATTGGTCATGAGGAGCCGGGCGACGTCGGCCCAATGCTGCGGGAGTTGCGTCCCGCGGTGGCAGCCAGCAAAAACATGCCCGGAAACAGGGTCGAGAACGCGGTTCGCGAGAATGTCATTCTTACGGTCCAAAAACTCAGCAACTCCAAGGAACTGAGCGGGATGGTCAAAAGCGGCGGCCTGAAAATCGTCGGTGGTGTTTACCATCTTGCGACCGGCAAGGTCGAGATCCTGGCGCCCGCCGCCGGTGGCGCACCGGCGCCTTAACGCATCCAGGCCAAAATAGCGCCAAAACGGCGCGACAAACCGTTTCGATGTTGGTGATTAAACTCGGCGGTTTCGACCGATCAGTCATTCGCGGCACGGACATGCACTCCGGGTTGGACTATATCCGCATCTTTCCCCGACAGGTGGAAAACATCGTCTCAGGTTTCGCCCGAAACTGATTTAGGCGGATACTGATGTGGCAATGAGCTTATCGTCAGGGCACGGGCACAGTGGAGAAATACGTCATGCAAGAGAAAATTGAAGTAGGATTCCAGGCCTTTACTTCCGACGGCAGCGAGGAGTTTGGCGCGGTTCGCCAGGTTTCGCCGGGCGGCCGGCCCGAACTTGTCATCTACGTCGAAAATGCCGGTGACTTCACGGTCCCATTGAGCGCCGTCGACGCGGTGCATTCGGAGAAAGTGGTCTTGAACTGCGCCAAGCTCGACCGCCGGCTGCGCCACGCGATCGGCCACGCACACGACGCGGAAAAACCCGGCGCCTGAACCCTTTTTCGATATAGTAGCTCACCAAGCAGCTTCGGCGGACGAACTCAATAAAGCAGATCAGGACAAACAGGAATTTCAATGGCAACGAACCAAGATGAGCCGGCAGGAAGTCCCACCGCGGTACTCGGATCCGGTACTCGGGCGCCTGACTTCAAGTTGCACAGTACGCCCGACCAATTAGTATCGTTGAGTGACTTTCGAGGTTCCCCGGTGATCCTCGCATTCTACCCGGCCGATTGGAGTCCCGTATGCGGGGACCAGATGGGCCTGTACAACGAGGTCCTGTCCGAGTTTCACCGCTTAAAGGCGGTACTGGTCGGTATCTCGGTCGATGGCAGTTGGTGCCATGCCGCTTTCGCCAAGGACCGCAAGTTGCACTTTCCGCTCCTGGCAGACTTCGAGCCGAAAGGCGCCGTCGCGCGCTCGTACGGGGTCTATAGAGATGCTGACGGCGTCACCGAGCGCGCACTATTTGTGATCGATCCGGAAGGAACGATTTATTGGAGCTACGTGTCTCCGATCGGTGTAAATCCGGGTGCGGACGGTATCCTGGCCGCTCTTGAGGAGCTCGCGTCACCACAGGAGAAGGGGAAATGAGAACATATTTTCACGGCAAACTCACTTTGCCGGTCAGCGTGCGGGATCATATTCGCGGGCCGGCGACCGCGCCGGTCACGCTGGTGGAATATGGCGATTACCAATGCCCTTACTGCGGCGAAGCGAATCCGATCGTCGACGAAATCCAGCGCCAACTCGGCGACCGGCTGCGGTTCGTGTTTCGCAATTTTCCTTTGACGGAAGTGCATCCGCATGCCGAACATGCCGCGGAGGCGGCTGAGGCAGCAGGGCCGCAAGGCAAGTTCTGGGAGATGCACGACACCCTATACACTCACCAGGATGCGCTCGACGATCGTCATCTCGTCGCGTACGGAACTGCGTTAGGTCTCGCTCCAACAGAGATTCACAAAGCCCTTGCGGACCACGCTTATATGGGTCGAATCCGCGAGGATTTCATGAGTGGCGTCCGCAGTGGTGTGAATGGCACGCCGACTTTTTTTATCAATGGCATGCGGCATGACGGCGCTTTTGATTTGGACACACTCCTGGCTGCCATTACCGCCGCGGCCGGATAGAGACTAACTCAAAGTAACGCGTCAGAGATCCGCAAACCACCGCGCCTCGATGTTTTTCCATGGCACTGGTCTCCGAGCCGGTTCCGTTCAAGTCTGCACACGACGCAACGATGGAGTTACTTCGACCGCGCCGCCGGATAATCGAGGGCTATCGCAGAGCATTGTAGCCCCGGACTTTGGTACGAAGAAAAGGACTTGGCGCGCATTATCAGGAAGTATCACCCTACGCTGCCGGCGGCGCTGGGCTTGTCCGTCTTCTTGATCGCGCTGGACGCTTCCACGCCCTGGCTCAGATAGGGAAGCGCAACTTTCTAGATCGCGCCTGTGCGGAGTTTTCGGACTGACCGTCCCCGGGTTCGCGGGTTTGCTCGCCAAGCCCCATCTTAGCAGGAGTACGCGCCGAGGCTCGACAGAGGGCCCGGATTATCGCAAAAGTATACTTCTGGACGGCATGATCGTGAATAATTGTTAAAATACTCTCCGAATCACCCAGGCTGCCTGTTCCGTTGGCGAACGCGGAATAGTATGGTCCGGAGACGGGCGGTCTGTGCGGGCCTTTTCCGATAAGGGCTATCGGTCGTTCAATCGGCTCGGCTATAATCGGCGTCCTTGCTGAAAAACCATGCTGCTGGAACGGTGCTCAGAGTTTTGATGGTCCGCGCGGCCGCAGACATCGGAGCCGCAAAATAGGGGCCGCCCAAAAGGATAATTCCCGGCCGGGGTATAGGACGTTACGGTGCACAAAGATTCCGCCAAGATGCGCAAGCAAATCGTACAGGTCGGCCGGGATACCTGGGACCTCGGCCTCAATTCATTGAAGTCCGGAAACATCTCGGTACTTCTGGCCGGCCATAATATCCTGATCACCAAGACCGGCAGGTCGCTGCGGAACCTCAATCCGCTGACCGATTTGACCGTCGTCAATCGTTCCCAGACCGACCGCGGGGAGGCTTCATGCGAATTCCATGTGCACCGCGCGATTTATGAACTCACCGGATGCGCCGCTGGCGCAATTCTGCATTGCCATCCCCCATGCGCCATCGCGGCGACGCGGGTCTTGAAACACAGGATTCCACCCACCTACAACGAAGCCAAAGATGTGCTCGGTGAGACGACAATCCTCAACTCCCAAGACCGCGAGCTGCTAGGCGAAGATCCTGCGATCATTGGCCAGACTCTAAGCCTGAACCGGATCGTCGCGATAAGAGAGCACGGCACTTTCGCCCTCGGGGAAACGCTCGAACAGTGCCTCTACCTAACGCATCTGTTGGAGACCTCATGCCGGGTACTTTTCCTTCGAGCCAATGGCCTCCGGCTTGACTCCTTGTCCACCGAAACCTGCGCCAACGAGACCGTTCCGCTCCCATCCCGCCTCTCCCGCCTCCAGCTACGCGAACAGGTGGGCTAAGGATCAGAGGCATTTCAGGTCGATCGGGCGCTAAGCTGGAAGTAACCCGGTGACGAACCTGCTCGATTTCCTTAGAAGGAAATCCTTTCTGTTTCCGGTCACTCCAAGGTGCGTAAGGCCTTGAACAAGTCCCGTGCCGCATCTATGATATACGCACTTCCCAAGTATATCATGGGTGTATGCATGCAAGTAGCCAAATGGGGTAACAGTCTGGCCGTGCGCCTCCCGCAATCTGTGGTCGAAGCGCTCGGGCTCAAAGAAGGCGACTCCATCGAGATTCACGTAGCGGGGCTGCGGTCCTTCGAAGTCGGCAGGACGCCGACCCCGAAGGAGTTGCTGGCGCGGTTGCGCAAGTACCGAGGCCGCCTGCCCGCCGGTTTCAGGTTCGACCGGCTGGAAATTCATGAACGCGGCTAAGGTCTTCTTCGACACCAACGTCCTTCTGTATCTCTTGTCGGATGACGCTGCAAAGGCGAATTGCGCAGAGGAACTCATCGCCTCTGGTGGAGTCATCAGCGTCCAGGTCCTGAACGAGTTTGCGGCGGTCGCGGTCCGCAAGCTCGCCCTGAATTTTGGTGAGATCCGCGAGATCCTCTCAACCGTCCGTGCCGTCTGCACGGTCAGGCCCGTCGATATTGAGACCCATGAACTGGGCCTCGAACTCGCCGAGCGGCACCATTTCTCTATCTACGATGCAATCATTGTCGCTGCCGCTTTGCGGGCCGGCTGCAACGTCCTCTATACCGAGGACTTGCACCATCATCGGACGATCCGAGATCTGACCATCCGCAATCCCTTCATGGCCTGACAATCATCGGCGCGGTTGCCTTGCCGCAAGGACTGTCCTATCGAAACCTTGGTGTGGTAACCTGCTGACACTTGGTTATTTCGCAGGGGAGCACAGGCCGATGGCACCAATCAACGGACGCAAATTCGTCTCTGCGGATGGTCACGTACAGGAACCCGCCAATTTGTGGGTTGAGCGGATGGACCGGCGGTTTCGCGATCGGGCCCCGCGAATCGTCACCAAGACCTACTCTTACGGCAAGCATGAGCAGTTCGACGCCTTCCAGATCGACGGGCTGAAGTCGGTCGATTTCATCGACACCATCGCCACCATGGCCAACGAAAAGGCCGCGGGCAAACCAATCGAAGGCCACGGCCACAATCGCGTCGCCGACGTCCGCGCCGGCGCGGGCGATCCGGTCGCGCGCCTGGCCGATCAGGACCTCGACAACATCCGCGCCGAGGTCATCTATCCCAACTGCGGAATGTACATACTGGCCGCTCCCGACGTGGAATATCGGCGCGCATGCATCCGCGTCTACAACGACTTTCTCTCTGAGTTCTGCGCATCCGAGCCCAAGCGCCTGGTCGGAGTGGGCATCCTGCCGATCGGCGGCCCGATCGAGTGGGCGATCGAGGAAGCCAGTCGCGTCGCGAAGATGAAGCTCAGTTCGGTGCTGCTGCCCGCGGATACGCCCAATCGTCCGTGGTGGGATCCCTACTATAACCCGTTGTGGGAGGCGCTGTCGGATCTCGGCCTGCCGTTGGCCTTTCATAACACTGCCACCGAGCAATTCCTGTCGCCGACCGAGGAAGCAGCCGGCCTCAGCCTTGCCGTGCGGGTCGGAAACTACGCGATCGTCGAGACCAAGATCGGCAACCAGATCCGCAGCCTGACCTGCCTGCTGGGATCCGCTGTGCCGCAGCGATATCCCAAATTGCAGTTTGTCATCGCCGAGGGTGGAATCGGATGGGTAGCGCCGGTGATTCGGCTGATGGACCATTGGTGGGAAGACCATCATCACTACATGGAACCGAAGCTTGACCAACCGCCCAGCTTCTATTGCCATCGCCAGTTCTGGTTCACCTTCGAAGACGATCGCGCGGGGTTGTTGACCCGGGAATTACTCAACACCGACCGGCTTATGTGGGGATCGGACTATCCGCACACGGAAGGCACCTTTCCGGGCTCGCGCCAGCGGGTCGAGAAGGACTTCGCCGGCGTTCCGGACGAGGATCTGCGCAAGATGACCGCCGACAACGCCGCCCGGCTGTACGGAGTCTAGTCCAGTCTAGCCGAAGTCTCGGCGGCAGTTTTCAGGCGGCTCCCTGGCCCCCTACCCGCGGCGGCAACCAGCAACCGCCTTGCCATTACCAATCGTATCGGTACCATACCGGGTGTCGCAGATTATACGGGGCGCCACACAGGGAGGAGTCGGACAGTTATGGCAGCGGACCTTAACAGCATTGACACAATCGTCGTCGTGCTGATGGAGAACCGGTCATTCGACCATATTCTGGGATACCTTAACTTGCCCGATTTCGGCGGGCTCGATGTGGATGGGATCCGCAACAGCCAGGAATGGCTGCGCCAGTATGCCAATCCAGGACCGCCGAACAACTTCATGTATGAAGCCACGCCGCTCAATGAACTGCACGTAGCCGATCCACCACACGAGCGAAAAAACATTGCGATTGAGTTGGGCAACTCCGATGCCAACGGCGTTTTTCCGATGAAGGGCTTTATCGAGAGCGCCGGCGGCAATTCCCAGGTGATGCAATATTACACGGGCCCGACTGTGCCGATCACCGATTTTTTCGCGCGTAATTTTGCGATTTGCAATCGTTGGTTCGCGCCGCTGCCTGCCGGTACCCAGGCCAATCGTTTGATGGCGATGAGCGGCCAGACTTTCATCGACACCAACGTCTCCACACCGCTTGAATTCCCGGACCAACAGCTCGTCTACGACTGGCTTAAGCAGCATAAGGTCCGCTGGCGCGTGTACCATCAGGGCTTCTTTCCGTTCTTTTCCATGATGCCGCGCTGGTACCCGGAGATGCTGGTGAGCGACGACTTCCGGCGCTTCGAGCGGCTGCAACTCGACTTCGAACTTGAAGGCGATGCCACTTTTCCCAACGTCATTTTCGTCGAGCCCAGGTACACCGATTCTCCCCACGTCGGCGAGGGTACCGACGACCATTCGCCGTCGTCGGTGCTTGGCGGACAGGCGTTTTTACTGGACGTCTACAAGGCGCTCATCTCCAATCCCATAAGATGGCGCAAAACGGTGATGATTCTCACTTACGATGAGCACGGCGGATTCTTCGATCACCTCCAGCCGCTGCCGATTGTGACCAAGGATCCAAAAGGCAAGTATCCCGACTTCAAGAGCAGCGGCGTCAGGGTGCCGGCAATCGTGGTCTCCCCGCTGGTCAGTCCGGCCCGAATCCATAGCGAGCCGCTGGACCATACCTCGATCTTGAAATTCATCGGCCAGAAATTCGGCGGCGGCTCGTACGGTCCAGGGGTGGACGATCGGGCCATCGTAAAGAGCGTGCTGGACGTGCTGGATCTCGCTGCCCCACGGCAGCTAATCCCCCCAGCGCCCGACGCGTCAGTCATACCCCAAGCGGAGCCGTACGTGCGCGGATTCAAGACCCAAACCGAGAACGTGAAAATGTTCCAGGACGTGACTCACAACGGGACTCAGTATTACCGGCATGCGCTCGCCACCAAGTTCCCCGAGTTCCGCGACTTCCTGGGAATCTGAAATAATCCTTCAGAGGTGCCGCCGATCCTCTGAATTATCGCCGTCTTACTTCGGCCAGATTAAAATGTGCTCGGTGGCGAACAGGTTCAGGGACTCGCCGATGAATTTGGCCCCATCCTCGATCAGTGCCTGATTGTGCGGCAAGGCGGCCATCGCGCGCGCGGCTGCAGCCGCGTCGTCGAACCACAGGTGGGTCACCCCGTCCCATCGCGGCTCGCAGAAGTTGTAGACACTGTCGATCGTATGGCACTGCACGTAGCGCCGGACCTCCATGTTCTTGACCGCCAGCGGGCCATGCACCTCCAGCCAATGGCGGCGGAAGTCGGCTAGGGTAAGATCGGGCTTGCGCTTGATCAGAAACATTCCCTTGACCATGCCCTTGGCTTTTTCGCCGTCGAGGATCACATGGTCGACGGTGGTAAGGTTCTCGGCGCGGGCGCCGTCGACGAAGTTGAGTTCGTCGGCCTTGAACAGCTTGTAAGCGGGACTGGCGCAAAATTCCATCAATGCGGCTTCGTCTTCATACCAGACCTCCGCGACCGCGGTGTACGGCGCCTCGCTTTGCGGAGTGTCCACACGATGACTCTGAATGTAGCGTTTGAGCGCCGGAATCCGTTCGTTCCCCGCGGCCTGGATGTGCTTGCGGCGATAGTAGTGGGAGAACTCCTCCTGGGTGAAGTCCGCCCTTTTGGGCATGAAGAAATGGTGATGAATCATAAAAGAGCGTCCTCCTCGCCGATGCTCAGCCAAGCCTATAGCGCTTTCGCGGTCGGTTGAAAAAGGATTCTTACCGCGTCTCCCTCACGCTTGTTTCTCCCAAAAGGGTTCGCCGCGCTCGCGGCAGCGGGCGTGGTTGTGCTATTTCGTGTGCGGCTAACTATGAATAACACGGGTTGTGTTTGCCGAACCCGTTTCTGAGAAGGGGGAGACCTCCATCGATTCCCATCCGACACAACCTCATCTGAGATCGCGCTTGCGCTACTCGATTCTCGCCTCCGCGATGGTCGCCTTGGCGACGCTGGCCGTCGTCCTGACGATAGTGTCCCGCGCGGGCTACGCGGCGGGGCCGGTGCCCTCGGTGGAGTCTTTCTCGCCTCAGGGTACAGTCAAGCAGGTGCGCCAGGTGACGGCGCGCTTTTCCGAGGTAATGGTTCCGCTAGGGGACCCGCGCGTCAACGCCGCCGCCTTTATTGGTCAACTGCCCCGCGCCCGGCACCGCGAGATGGATCGACAGCCGCACCTGGTCCTACGACTTCAAGAACGATCTGCCTGCCGGTCTGCGATGCACCTTCACGCTCAGCCCCAATCTGAAAACGCTGCGCGGCGCCGGGTTTGCCGGCAGCCCGCAGTTTACTTTCGACACCGGCGGGCCCTCGATCATCGAAACGCGGCCGTGGACCGACAGCAGCGATATCGACGAGGCTCAGGCCTTTGTGCTGGCGCTCGACGCGCCGGCAGACGAGCAATCGGTGCTGGAACATGCCGCGTTCGGAGTTGAGGGGATCCCGCAAATGGTGGGGGTGACGATCCTCTCCGGCGCCGACCGCGACATCCTGCTCAAACGCTTCAAGAATTTCATCGATAAACGGCCGGTCGTGATTCTCCAGGCCAAGCAACGCTTTCCCGATAATGCCCGCGTGCGGCTGGTCTGGGGCGCCGGAATCAAAACCACCACCGGTATCGCCACCGTCCAGGATCAGGTGCTCAACTACACGACCCGCAAGGAATTCAAAGCCAAGTTTCAATGCGAGCGCGAGGTTCCCAAGGGCCCATGTATCCCGCTCTCGCCAATGACTATCGCTTTTTCCTGGCAGGTGCCGCCCAGCCAGGCCCGGCGCGTGAGCCTTGGTTTCCCCCGACGGGAAGCGGCGGAGCCCCAAAGTCAGCGACGAGTCCGCGGTATCATCGGTCAGCTTCGACGGACCGTTTGCGGAGTCGGCGCAATATACGGTCGAAATCCCTGCCGACCTGGTTGATGACACCGGGCGCAAGCTGGCCGACGCGTCGGGCTTTCCGCTTACCGTCAGAACCGACGAATTCCCGCCCTTGGCCAAATTCTCTGCCCGCTTCGGGATTATCGAGAGCGCCGACCCGGTGCTGCCGGTGACGCTGCGCAATCTCGAACCGCAAATCCATGGCGCAAAACTCGACCTGCAAGGCAGCGTCGTAGCCACAGGTTCCAAACTTTACGATTTGCTCTCCAGATTGGAGGCGACCTACTGGCGCGTCCCGCCGCCCGATGCCAACAGCGTTTTGACCTGGCTGCGCAAGGTCAAGCAGGCCCATCGCGGCGAGTCGATCTTCGGCGCCGGCGCGGCCGACGGCGCGAAAACCTTTGAGCTTCCCAAACCCAACGGCGCCAAAGCGTTCGAGGTGATGGGAATTCCGCTTAAGGAACCGGGCCTTTACATCGTCGAGCTCAACAGCGCGAAACTGGGTTCGGTGCTGTTGGGCGGTAACAAGCGGATGTACGTGCCGACGGTCGCGCTGGTGACCAATCTGGCGGTCCACTTCAAGCAGGGCCACGACAATTCGCTGATCTGGGTGACTTCGCTGGAGCAGGCCAGTCCGGTCGAGGGTGCCGATGTCGCGGTTGCCGATTGCAGCGGCACCGAGCTGTGGAAGGGCAGGACCGACCATCGCGGAATCGCGTTAGTGCCGAGAATCGCGGCATTCGACAATCCTCGGCAATGCCAGTCGGAAGACAATTCGGGAGACAAGGATCCCGACTATTACTCCAGCCAGAACGAGGCGCTCAAAGATCTCAGCAACGGCCTGATCGTCACCGCCAGTTACGGCAACGATTTCAGTTTCGATCGCACCGCCTGGCAAAGCGGCATCGAAGCCGTGGCGCTTTAATCTGCCCACCGAATGGCGTCCGACCGGCCTGGCTGCCACCACGGTGTTGGATCGTACGCTGTTCAGGGCGGGCGAAACCGTGCACATGAAGCACTTTATCCGGACCAAGACCATCGACGGATTCGCGCTGGTCCCACCCGGCAAGCTTCCCGATACGCTGCAAATTAGTTTCGGCGGCGGCGATCAGACCTACTCTTTCAAGGTCGACTGGAGACCGAACGGAAGCGCCGAGAACACCTGGGACATCCCCAAGGATGCCAAGCTCGGTGAATACAGTCTGACCCTGCTGCGTCACAACAAGCCGTCTGCCGGCGCGGCTCCATCGGATGGAACCACCGGCGACGACACCACCGAAATACCCACGGTTAGCTTTCGCGTCGAGGAGTTTCGGGTACCGCTGATGAAGGCCGCGATACGGCTGCCGCCGGCAACCCAGGTGCGCGCCACCATGATCCCGGTCGACGTCAGCGTCGAATATCTCTCGGGTGGGCCGGCCAAGGGATTGCCGGTGACGCTGCGCAGCCAGATTACCACGCAGACCTCGGTAAACTTCCCCGATTTTGACCAATTCACTTTCGCCAACGGCGCAGTCAAGGAAGGCGTGGTCAAAAGCGAGGACTGGGAGGATACCAGCGGCGGCGAGACCGCAACCGGAGTCCATCAGCGCACCGCCCTGGTACTCGACGCGGCCGGCGGCGCGCGCACTCAGATTACCGATATTCCCATCGCGCAGACGCCGGTTGGCGTGCTGGCCGAACTTGAATATCGCGATCCCAACGGCGAAGTTCAGACCGTCTCCAACTCGCTCACAATATGGCCCTCCAAGCTGCTGGTGGGAATCCGCGCCGGGGAATGGGTCTCCGCGCGTGGCGCGCGCGTGCATGTTGCGGTGGTCGACGAACGCGGCAAGCCGGCGGCAGGCGCTGCGGTGCGGTTGGAAATCTTCAGCAAGAAAACTTTTTCGTACCGCCAGCGTCTGGTTGGCGGCTTTTATGCCTACGAGAACACGATCGAAACGCGCAAGGCCGGAGAACTGTGCAGCGGCAAGACCGACCAGCACGGCCTTTTTGACTGCAACGCGAAAACCACGCTGACCGGGTCCGTGGTGGTGCAGGGCTCGGTCGCCGATGATGCCGGCAACACCAGTGACGCCAACACCGAGATCTATATCCCCAGCGATCAACAGAGCTGGTTCGAGGCGCAGAACGACGACCGCATGGACGTGCTTCCCGAAAAGCCCCGCTACGAGCCGGGCGAAACCGCGCGCTTGCAGGTGCGGATGCCCTTTAGCGAAGCGACCGTGCTGGTGACTGTGGAACGCGAGGGAATCATCGCAGCGTCGGTGTTCGCTTTGAGCGGGAAGGATCCGGCGATCAGGGTGCCGATTCGCGACTACGCGCCCAACGTGTTCGTCTCGGTGCTCGCGGTGCGCGGCCGGATCGGCTCGATCCAGCCCACCGCGATGGTCGATCTGGGCAAGCCCGCCTTCAAACTCGGTATAACCGAAATCCGCGTGGGATGGCGCGATCATGAACTGAAGGTCGCGGTTACGCCCGATCGGACGGTTTATCGCGTTCGCGAAAAGGCACACGTGAAGATCGCGGTCAAAGCTCCTGACGGCGCCGCGTTGCCACCGGGTGCGGAAGTCGCGGTGGCCGCGGTCGATCAGGGACTGCTCGAACTGAGCCCCAACAACACCTGGAAACTGCTTGACGCGATGATGGGTGAGCGCCCCTACCAGATCGAAACCTCGACCGCCCAGATGCAGGTCGTCGGCAAACGCCATTATGGCCTCAAGGCGATTCCGCCCGGCGGCGGCGGGGGTCGCCAGGTCACTCGCGAACTGTTCAACACCCTGCTGTTGTGGAAGGCGGTGGTGGCGCTGGACGCGAATGGCGAGGCCGAAGTCGAAGTCCCGCTCAATGACTCGCTTACCAGCTTTAAGATCGTCGCGGTTGCCAGCGCCGGCACCGGCCTGTTCGGCACCGGCTCGACCGATATCAGGTCGACACAGGATCTGATGCTGTTTGCGGGCGTGTCGCCGATTATCCGAACGGGCGATTCCTTCGATGCCCAGTTCACGGTGCGCAACGCTTCCGAACGCGCCTTCGAAGCCAATGTCAGCGCCCGGATCGACGGCCTGGCGAGCCCGCAGCAACCGGGGCAGAAGCTGCAACTGGGCGCCGGCGACGGCAAGACCATTAGCTGGAAGATTAGCGTGCCCGCCAGCGCGGCGGAGCTGAAATATCATGTCGATGCGACCACCGTGGCGGGCGGTCCCTCCGACCATCTGCTGATCACCCAACGGGTGCTGAAGGCGGTGGCGGTGCGCACTTACCAGGCCACGCTGATGCGCTGGGAGAAGCCGATCGAGCAGCCAATCGCGCAGCCGGCCGATGCACTGCCCGGCGAGGGCGGCGTCGCGATCACACTGAGTCCTTCGCTCACCGCCGGGCTCGACGGCGTCCGCCAATGGATGCTGGATTATCCGTTCTCCTGTCTGGAGCAGCGGACGTCGCGCGCGGTCGCGCTGCGCGACCCCAAGTTGTGGGCCGGAATCGCCGCGGACCTGCCCTCGTACACCGATTCCGACGGGCTGCTCAAATATTTCCCCAGCATGGACCAGGGCAGCGACGTCATGACTTCCTACTTTCTGGCGATCACCAACCAGGCCGGACTCAAGATTCCGCCGGATTCCCAGAGCAAGATTGAAAAGGGTTTGCGCGACTTCGTCGAGGGCAAAGTCGTGCGTTATGAGTCCGTGCCCAGCGTTGACCTGCCGCTGCGCAAACTGGCGGCAATCGAGGCGCTTGCGCGCGTCGGGCAGGCGAAGCCAGACATGCTCAGCACGATCACGATCGATCCCAACCTGTGGCCCGATTCCGCCGTGATCGACTGGTGGAGCATCCTGCTGCGGATAAAGTCAGTGCCGCAGCGCGATCGCCGTCTTGCCGCCGCCGGCCAGATTATGCGTTCACGCCTTAACTGGCAGGGCACCGGGGCCCATCTTTCAGGCGGCAATCTGTGGTGGCTGATGACCGGGCCCGAGACCGACATGGTGCGGCTGGTGCTGGTGCTACTGGACAATAATCTGTGGCGCGACGATCTGCCCAAGGTGATGACGGGCGCGATCGCGATGCAATCGCGCGGCGCCTGGCCCACCACCCCCGCCAACGCGTGGGGCACGCTGGCAGTGGACAAGTTCGCGCAGACTTTCGAAGCAACGCCGGTGCGCGGCACCACTACCGCCTCGATCGAGTCCACGACGCGACAGCTCAACTGGGCGAACGATCCGAAAGGTGGAACGCTGGACTTCGCCTGGCCTCCGGCGCAAGCCGATCTCAAGATTGCCCACTCGGGCAGCGGCAATCCCTGGGTCCAGATCCGCGCCAACGCGGCGATACCGCTCAAGTCGCCGCTTTCCAGCGGCTATCAGATCACCAAGACGCTCACGCCGGTCGATAGTTCGCATACCGGTGGATGGCGCCAGGGCGACCTGGTTCGCGTGCATCTCAAGATCGAAGCGCAAACCGATATGACTTGGGTCGTGGTCAACGATCCGATCCCCGCGGGCGCGTCGCATCTGGGCACCGGACTGGGGCACGACTCGCAAATCGCCACCTCGGGCGAAAATCTGAACAACAACAATTATCTGTGGCCCTCGTATGTCGAACGCGCCTTCGACGGTTATCGCGCCTACTACGATTACGTTCCCAAAGGCACCTTCGAACTCGAATATACGATTAGGCTGAATCAGGCCGGCACGTTTCAAGCTTCCCGCCACACGGGTCGAGGCTCTGTACGAACCCGAGATGTTCGGCGAGTCGCCCAACCCGCCGTTCGGGGTGGCGCCCTAAGTGAAACTCAAACCTATTGCGAGCATTGCCGCGATTGCGGGCGGCGTTTTGATAATCGCGTGGATCGCGATTCCGCGGCCGGTAATCCCCGGATTCGAGCAGGTGCGCGGGCGCTGGCGCCCCTCCGACGCGCAGTTGCTCGATCGTCATGGCGAGCCGATCCATGAAGTTCGCATCGACCGGCGCGGACGCCGCCTGGCGTGGACCGCGCTCGACGACATTTCGCCGGCGCTTATCAAGGCGGTGGTCTTTTCCGAGGATCGCCGCTTCCTGCGCCATCATGGCGTTGATTTCCTCGCCCTTGCCGGGTCGATTCGCTCGCATCTGGTGGAGCGGCGCGGGCGCGGCGGCGCCAGCACGATTACGATGCAACTCGGCGCGCTGTTGGATCCGCAGGTCATACCCGCCGGGCATCGGCGCGGTCTGTGGCACAAGCTCATCCAGATCAAAACCGCGCTCGCGATCGAACGCCAATGGTCAAAGCGCCAAATTCTCGAAGCCTATCTCAACCTCATCACCTATCGCGGCGAACTGCAGGGAGTGGCCGCGGCCGCGCGGGTGATGTTCGGCAAGCAACCGCAAGGTATCAACTCCGGTGAGGCCGTCGTACTTGCCGCGTTGCTCAAGGCGCCCAACGCCGGGCGCGACGTGCTGGCGCGGCGGGCGCAGGGATTGCGCCTGGCGATGGCGCCTGACGTACCCACGCACGAGGAAGTTTCCGACGTCGTCGCGCGCGCGATCGCCCAGCGGGGCAGCGAGTTCAATCGTGTCGTGCTTGCTCCGGGCCTGGCTGCTCGATGGCTCCGCGGCGACAACCCTTCAGCGCGATGCACGCTCGATCGCGACTTGCAGAATTTCGTGGCGCAGACCCTGCGCACGCAAGTTCTCGAGGTTCGCGATCGTCATGTTGAGGACGGCGCCGTGCTGGTGGTGGAGAACGCAACCGGCGAGATATGGGCTTACGTCGCCGGCACCGGCGATCTGTCCAGCGCGCCATACGTCGACGGAGTGCGTGCGGAACGTCAACCAGGGTCCACGCTCAAGCCGTTTCTGTACGGGTTGGCGCTCGAGCGCCGCCTGCTCACGCCCGCATCGCTGCTGTTGGACACGCCGCTGGAGGTGCCGGAACAGCGCGGCCTCTACCGGCCATTGGACTACGACCGCCAGTTTCGAGGGCTGGTGTCAATGCGCACGGCGCTAGCGTCCTCACTCAATGTTCCGGCAGTACGCACGGCAGATTTGATTGGCGTCGACACCCTGGCGGATCATCTGCGCCGCCTGGGTTTTGCGGAAATCGTGGAGCAGGGCGACTACTACGGTGCGTCCCTGGCACTGGGCTCGGCCGACGTAAGCCTGTGGAACCTGGTCAACGCCTACCGCGCCGTCGCCAACAGCGGCGTGCTAACTCCAATGCATCTGTTCATGAACGACGACCGGGGCCTGTCCCCGCTCCCTGACCAGGGAGAGGGGACCAGTCTCACTCACGCACCCCATGCCGTCCGCATCTACTCTCCCGCAACCGCCTATCTGATCTCCGACATCCTCGCCGATCGTGCTAGCCGCAGCGCCACCTTCGGACTCGAAAACAACCTGGCCACCCGCTTTTGGAGCGCGGTCAAGACCGGGACCAGCAAGGACATGCGCGACAACTGGTGCGTGGGCTACACCGGCCGCTTCACCGTGGGTGTGTGGGTCGGCAATTTTTCGGGCGCGGCGATGCGCGATGTCACCGGAATCACAGGTGCGGCGCCCGTTTGGCGCGATGTGATGAACTACCTGTATGAGCATTTCGGCGGTGGCGCCGTGGCGCGTCCGCCCGGTTTGCGCGCGAAAACGGTTGAGTTTCCCAATTCGGTAGAACCGACGCGCCAGGAATGGTTCATCGCGGGAACCGAGCCCAACAACGCCCTGGCGCGGCTCAACAATCTTACTCCCCGCATCTTGTCGCCCGCGTCGGAAACGATAATCGCGCTGGACCCCGACATCCCGCGCGCGCTTCAGCGGGTCAAATTCGAGTCCGGACCGGGTGCCGCAGCTTCGCGCTGGGTGCTCGATTCGCGCGACCTCGGATCGGGTGCGAACATGGTACTGTGGCCGCCGGTGCATGGATCGCACACGCTGGCGCTAGTCGACAGATCCGGCCGCGCGCTGGACCGAATCTCTTTCCAAGTCCGCGGCTCGAACTAACACCCGCTAAATTTAGCCTGGGTAACCTCGGCGGTCACGCTCGGCTACCGCTATCTCGGTTAATGTATGCGCGCCATCAGTAGTATCGCGGCCAGTTCGGCGATCGCGCCGGCGGCGCCGATTAAGTCGCCGGTCACGCCGCCAAGCCATCGCCGATAAAACCATCGTGCCGCTAATGCCACTACTATCGCGGCCGCCGCGGCCCCACGCGAGTGCGATGAGAAAACCGGAATGATTCCAATTACCGCGACCGCACTTGCAGTCCGCAGGTTGAACCAACTCCATTGAGGTTTCAGAAACGAACCGGCGCCGGCGGGACGCAAGTAATCGAGCCCGGCGGATACCGCCACCATCGCCCATCGCCCCAGCCCTGGTGCCAGGTATATCGCCGCTGTGCGGGTCGGCCCTTGCATAGTCGCGAGCGCCGTCCAATACAGTCCCAGCCAGAGCAGGATCGCGATTGTTCCGAATACCCCAATCCTGGAATCCCGCAGAATCTCCAAGGCGCGCTCACGATCGCCGCGCGCTGCCAGTGCGTCGGCGGTGTCGGCGAGCGCGTCCAGATGCAGCGCCCCCGTAACGACGACCATCGTCAGGATTATCAGCCCCGATCTGACCGTGGTTCCGAACAGCAGCGACAGCGCCAGATCTTCGACCGCCAGCATCATGCCGAGGATGAACCCGACCAACGGAAACAGGCCGACGGAGGCGGCGACCTCGTCTTCGGAAGCCAGGCTTCGCGGCCCCACGGGCAGGATGGTCAGGAAGCTGGCGGCCAGCCGCAAACCTGTGACGTAACGATGGATGATCCGACCATTGGAGTTGCCGCCGTCCTCAGCCATTCAGAGCTTTTCCGCGACGCCCGCACCGGCAAAGGTCGCCATCTGCTGATACATCGCCAGCGCCGCCTGGATTACTGAAATAGCCACGGCTGCCCCGGTGCCTTCACCCAATCGCAGATCGAGGTCGAGGATTGGGCGCGCGCCCAGATACTCCAGCACCAACTGGTGTCCGCCTTCGGCTGAACGATGGGAGAAAAACAGCCGCGAAGTGAGGCCCGGAAAGATCCGATCCCCGACTGCCGCGGCCGCGGTGGCGATGAAGCCGTCCACCACCGTCGGAACCCGGCGCGCGGCCGCGCCCAGGCATACTCCGGCCATCGCCGCGATCTCGAAACCACCCAACGCCGCCAGCAGTTGCGTGCCGTCGGCGAAACTCTCGCGATGGCGCTCGAACGACGCGCGTACCACCTCCACCTTGCGCCTCCACCCCGCGTCATCAAGTCCAGTCCCACGTCCCGCCATCCTGGCGACGTCGATTCCGGTAATCGCACTGAGCAATGCCGCCGCCGCGGTGCTGTTCGCAATCCCCATTTCGCCGATCCCGATCAGCGTCGCTCCGCTCGCAATCGCCTCAGCGGCGATCTGGATTCCCGCCTCGAGGGCGTCGGTCGCTTGTGCCGCGGTCATCGCCGGTTCGCGCATGAAATTGCGCGTGCCAGGGCCGATACGCCGATAGACCACGCCGGGCAGCTCCTCGCCGCTGGTGTCGGCGGCGACGCCCATGTCCACGACCGTAAGATCATAGCCGTAATGCCGCGCCAGGACGCTGATTGCAGCCCCGCCCCGCGCGATGTTGCGCAGCATCTGCTCAGTCACCGCTTTCGGGTAGGCGCTTACGCCTTCATCCGCGACTCCGTGGTCGGCGACGAATACGAGCACGGCGGCTTTGCAGGTTTTGGCCAACGCGTCGTGACGGACCGCGGCGTAGCGCCAGACCAGTTCTTCCAGGTAGCCGAGGCTGCCCAATGGCTTGGTAAGTGAATCAAGCCGCCGCGCGGCTTCCCGCCTGGCGCCGTCATCCAACGGCTCGATCGACGCAATCGTTTCGCTCAGCAGACTCATGACAAATAGCTCCGCCGCATCGGTTACGCGATCCGCGCCCTGCGCGCAAGGCTATTTATAGCCGTCTCCCTCATCCGCGGCCGGCAACGTGTGCTTTTGGCGACGCCGCGCCCTGGGGTTTGAATAACCGCGGTCCAGGCTATACTGGAATGGGGAATAGCGATGGCACACAACGGCATGCCTGCTCCGTCTGATGAGCGTCAAGATCTCTACGAACGCGACTACTACACCTGGACGCTGGAGCAGGCGCGCGCGCTCAAGGAGCGCCGCATTGAGAGGCTTGATTGGCAGAACCTGGCGGAGGAAGTCGAGGACTTGGGGAGAAGCGAAAAGCGCGAACTGCGAAGCCGTCTGGAAGTGTTGCTCGCCCATCTGCTCAAATGGCGGTTCCAGCCCAAACGCCGAAGCAGGAGTTGGAAAGCCACTATCGCGGTGCAGCGCGTCAATTTACAGCGTCACCTGCGCGACAACCCCGGCCTTAAACCCTTTGTTCCGAACCTTTTGGCTGAAGCCTTTATCACGGCCCGGATCGAAGTTGCCGGCCGGCTCAGCGCCGCGGAAGAATCTCAGCTTCCTACCACGTGCCCTTGGAGCTTCGAGCAGGTGATGGACGAAACTTTCTAGCCGGAAGAGTAGCCATACCCACGCAGGTTTATATGGTCCACCATCACTTCCGACAATCTGCTAGGCTAGAGTGGCCAGAGGAGGCCATGATTAGTTGGAAGGTGTAGTTGCGACCTTTCTCAGCGGAACCCTCAAAGGAGTCTAATCTTTACAATGGTTTTCCCGCATTTCCAGTTTGGCAACGGCAGTCTGCTCGGGATATGTAATTATCATGAGCCGGGTCCCTCCGCGCATTAGCAGTGACGACACGCGATCGGACGTCGTTCGCGCATTCAGCACCAATCACGTTGTCCGGCTGAGCGGTTTGTCCCACGCTCAACTGCGATACTGGGACCAGACGGGATTCTTTCGGCCGCGTTATGCCTTCGAGAACCGGAAGAGTCCCTTCAGTCGGGTGTACTCTTTTCAGGACGTCGTCGGATTGCGAACCCTTGGAATCCTTCGAAACGCCTATAAGATTCCACTGCAACAGCTCAGGAAAGTCGCAGATGAGCTGACCAAATATGGTGACGCCCCTTGGTCGGAAATTGTCCTCTACGTACTTGGCAAAGAAGTCTACTTTCGGGAACCCACCTCAGAAGAGGTGATGGGCGTTCTTAGCAAGCAGTATGCGCTAGTACACCTGCAAGGCATAATACATGATGTTGTGGATCAAGCGCGAAGACTTAAAGAGCGCACGAAAGATCAATTTGGTCGGATCGAACGCAATCGCTATGTCGTCCACAATGCTTGGGTAATTGCAGGAACTAGGATTCCGACTAAAGCCATCTGGCGTTTTCATCAAGCAGGCTACTCACCGGAACGAATCATTCATGAATATCCGCTTCTCACCAAGCAAGATATCGAATCCGCCGTGGAGCATGAGGAGAAGTTGGCGAAATCGGCTTAGGCAAGCCTCCCTGTGCGTCTCCTGCTCGACAACGACGTGCCAGATTCAGTAGCCGGAGTATTTCGCAAGCACGGGGACTTCGTTCAGCACGTCCGCGATATCTTACCGACTGATTCCAAAGACCCTTTAGTTGCAACCGTGAGCGAAGAAGACGGTCTGATCCTGGTAAGCTGTGACAGCGATTTCAAATTGATCGCACCGCGCATTCCGATGGGTCATCGTGCACGTTTTCGACGCTTAAGCCGGATCGCGCTGGAGTGTAATCAGGTGCAGGCAGCGGGGCGCTTAGAGGCGGCGATGTCCTTGATAGAAGCTGAGTTTGAAATTTCCCAAGCGAGCAAAGACAATCGGATGATGATTGTGATTCAGAACACTGGTATTAAAACGTTGCGATGAGACCATAGGGCGGCGTCAAACGGCGGCGAGAAAAACCTGCATCACCGGAAGGCGCGCGCGGCTTCGATTAGACGATCGTTGTCGGCGCGGGATCGGGCCGCGATTCGGAACAACCCCGGCCCGGCGCCCGGTAGCGCGGCTAAGTCGCGCACCATGATACCGTGCTGGAGCATGTGAATCCTGAACGCTTCGGGCCGCGACACCTCGAACATCAGGAAGTTGGCATTGGATGGGAATACGGTAACGTCCGGCAGCGCGCCGAGTTGCTGTTCAAGGTAGGCGCGCTCGACTTTGAGGGTGCTTCGAAGCTCGCCGCGCCATCGATCCGATTGCGCAAGACAGGCCAGACCCACCGCCGTGGCCGGTCCGCTGACTGCCCATGGCTCAAGCGCGCGAGCGAGTTCCGCGATCACGTCGGGGCTAGCCACCAGATAACCGAGACGCAGACCGGGAATTGCGTAGAGCTTGGTCATCGAGCGGATCACAATCAGCCGCGAATAGTCCTTGACCAGCGCAACCGCGGAAGCCGGGTCATCGGCGAATTCGACGAAGGCCTCGTCGATCATGCACCAGCATCGCTCTGCGATTGCGGCCACGCTGGCGAGGTCCACCATCGACCCGGTCGGACTGTTCGGACGCCCTAAAAACACAGCGTCGGCGCCGTGCGCGATTGCTTCTTCGACGTCGTTGCGGTCAATCTGGAAATAACTTTCGCGGCGAAGCCGGATTGGCGCGGGGACGGTGCCGATGGTCATCAGGCTGTTCGCGATCTCGCTGAAGGTCGGTATCACCACGAAGGGCCGCGTGGGACGCAGCACGCGCGCAATCAGATATATGAGCTGGATAGAGCCGTTGCCCGCCAGCACGTTGCCAGGCGCAACGCCCAGATGGTGGGCGATTGCGGCGGTCAATGTTGCAGCGTAAGACTCGGGATAAAAGGCTAGTGTAGCGCTGGCCTTATGATAAGCGGCGAGGACATCCGGTGGCGGTCCAAACGGGTTGGTGCTGACGCTGAAGTCGATCAGCGACTCCGATTGAGGCGCGCCACCGTGCGAGCGGTCGAATCCTATCTCGTCCATAACCGATTCAGCAGCATGCGCGCGGCAGCAAGCAGGGCAAAGGCAATCAGCGCCTCGGCCAGCATCAGCCTGCGCGCGGTTGCGATGTCAGCGACGGCGACCTCATGACGTGCCACACCCAGCAGTGGTCGCGTCTCCACCTCGCCATCGTAGACGGCGGCGCCCCCAAGCTGGATTCCCAGCGCACCCGCCATCGCCGCCTCCGGAAAGCCGGCATTAGGACTCGGATGACGCCGTGCATCGGCACGGCATACCCGAAACGCATCCATTGGCCGCTGCCTCAGGATCGCGGCCGCCGCAATCAGGCACCCGGCGCTGAGCCGCGCCGGAATCAGATTTGCCACGTCGTCCATGCGCGCCGCCCAGCGGCCGAAATAAAGATAGCGCGGATCGGTGTGACCGATCATCGAATCAAGCGTGTTGACCGCCTTGTAGGCGATCGCTGCCGCGGGACCGCCCACGAATAAATATAGAAGCGGCGCGATGATGCCGTCAGACGAGTTCTCGGCGACGGACTCGATGGTCGCACGCACCATGCCATCGCGATCCAGGCTCTCAGGATCGCGGCCAACCAGCGCGGGCATCGCGGCGCGCGCCGCCGACAGGTCGCCGCGCTCCAGGGCGTGCTGAACCGTTGCCGCAGCAGCGTCCAGGCCGCGCAGGGCCAACGTGGTCCAGGCGATGAACACCGCGCATGCGGCTCCCAGAACCGGCATGATCAACGCGCTCAGCGCGATGGTTGTCCACGTAGCGGCGATGACCGCAAGCACGACGGCAATCGCCAGCCACGCTCCGCGGCGCAGATCCTGGCCGGAATCTCCGGTCCGCAGGTTTTCGCCGAACTCTATCGTCCTGCCAATCAGCCGCACCGGATGCGGCATCCGGGCCGGATCGCCCAGCAACAGATCGAGCATGATGGCCGCCGCAATCAGGACGACGGGCAGATGCCACGCCAGGGTCATGACGCCCGCCGCGCCAGAGCCTTGGTACAACTGCGCAGCGCCGCCTTGCCGATCAGTTCGCCCAGTAGCGTATGCTTCCCACAATAGCTATGCGCGCGGCCACGCGCAGGTGACGCAATCACGATACAATCGGTGCCGGTGCCGGTCGCGAGCCGATTGGTGCGCGTGCTCAAAATGCCGGCGTCGTAGACCGCCGCCACACGCGCTTCAGTCGCCATCGCCAGCGCCTCGACCATCGCGGCCGGCGACAAGCGTTGGCTCACGACCAGGGCTAGATTTATCGTGCAGGGACGCGCGAGCCCGACCGTTGCTCGATCGCCGATTCGCAGGGCGTTGGAGCATCCGGCGGTGCACCACGCGCCGACCATCAAATCGCCTCGGCGGGCGCCCGCGTAGGCGGTCTTGCGAATGTCCACGCCGGTCATCATCGCGACCGCCAAACGCGGCGCAACTCCGAGCGACGCCATCAGCCGGGCGAGATATTGGCGTGGATGCTCGGTGGCGGCCCGATCACCCATTATGACTTGATGATTGACGATGGTGCGGGCACGCCCCGCGCCACCGCCCAGCGACGCCCAACTCAGCACCCGATGGAGTTCGGGCAATTGAATAATCAGCGCGTGCGCGCGCCCGTTGATCCGCCAATGCCAGGGTGCGGTTTGTCTTTCTCCCACATGGCCCTTTCTGTTCCCACTGCCACATTTAGTTTAGGAGAATCCTTTCTGTTCCCTCTCCCTGACTTGTCAGTGGGGCGGGCGTCCCCGCCCGCCATCGACGCGAGCGAGGAAGGCGGAGGGGCTCCTGTTTGTTGCTATTGCAAAGGTATCAGTAACCCTCTCCCGTGGACTTAACGGGAGAGGGGGCCAGACTCGCCGCCCGGAGCGCGTATAGATTTCAGACGGCTTTCTTGGCTGCTTCCAGTGCCGCCTCGTAGTTGGGATGCTCGCGGATTTCCTTGACGTACTCTGAGTAGACTACGTTGTCGTTCTTGTCGACTACGAACACCGCGCGTGCGAGCAGGGAATTTTCCTTCATCAGGACCCCGTATTTTTCACCAAAATCGCGGGCCTGGAAGTCGCTGATCGTGGTCACCTTGTCCACGCCGGCGGCGCCGCACCAACGCGCCTGGGCAAAGGGCAGGTCCATCGACACCGAGAGGATTTGAACGTCGCCGGGGAGCTTGGAGGCTTCTTCGTTGAAGCGGCGCGTTTCGGCATCACATACGGGAGTGTCGAGCGAGGGAACCGTGGTGATGATCTTGGTTTTGCCCTTGAACGAATCGAGGGTGACGGGAGCGAGGCCCTTGCCGACGGCCTTGAACTGGGGCGCCTTCTGACCAGGCTTGATTTCCGGTCCCACCAGCGTTACTGGATTGCCACCCATCGTGACGGCACCTTTGCGTTCTTCTGCCATGTTCAATCTCCTTTCGTATGACTAAAAAGTATCCGCGCGTGGCCTCGACTCGCGCCCACGCGTTCGAAATAAAGCGACATTAACCAGTCTCAAAGAAAGGGCGAGGTCATGCAACACCCGATGTTGGGCGGTACCGCGCAGCTTGGGCGTAATCACGCCAGTGCGGTGCGCGGCCGCCGGCAACGAGTTCTAATGGCCGAGCAGCAGGGCGAGCAGACTTCCGACCACGAGGATCCCGAGAACCACAAAGCTGACTCCAAACCCAATTGCGCGTTGCTCGGGATCTCGGACGTAGCCGAAAGCGTAAACAGCGCGGGCGATCAAAAACAATATTCCAAGAATGACCGCAAATCGCATACCCGCGTGACGAGCGAAAATTATCAGCGCCGGGATGAAAACAACCAGTTGTTCCAGCATGTTCTGATGAACGCGAAAATGGCGCTCGAAAATTGGATTGCCGGCGGTCGCGGGCGCTTTTATGCCGTACGTCGAGCGGGCGCGTCCGACGTTGAATCCCATCGCCAGGTACTCAATCAGCGCCAGCACGATGATGATTTGTACTCCGATCATCCGAGCGTCCTCCCTTCGGCCACTCAGCGCGGCGGATACTGACCTCGATCCGGCGCCAGCACCATTTACAAAGTGCGGCGCCGGTTCTATTTCAGAAACGGCAACACTTCCGACCCGAACCGTTCCAACGATTGCATCGCCTTGACCGGATCGAGGCCCGGCAGTTGCGTGTTGATTATAAGGTCAGTCAGCTGGTCTTCTTCGATAACCTGCGCCAGGCGCCGGCGGACCTGCTCGGGAGGCCCCAGCACGCTGACCCGCTTTAGCCGTTCGGGGTCGGGCCGAATCGCCGCCTTCGAGATGTCGGTGCCGGCATGCTGCGAGAGCCATCGGCCGTAGTTTTCGGCCCAGTACATCGACGGTCCTTCGACATCTTTCCAGGCCGCTTCGGCGGAATCCGCCACATAAACCGTGCGGCTTCCGACCACGCTGAACTTGGAAGGATCTTTGCCCCCCGCCTTGAGCGCGTCGTGGTAGATCCGGATCGCGCTGGCTGCACCCACCGTCGCGAACGAAAGCCCCATCTCAGCGGCGCGCTGGATTCCTTTGGGTGCGCCTACGCCCCACAGCAGTTCCGGATGGGGCTGGCTGGTGGGCCGCGGCAAGACCCGCACGTCGTTGAGGTCGAAATACTTGCCCTTGTAGCTGAAACGCTCGCCGGTCCACGCCAGCTTTAGAATCTCAACGGCCTCGAGCGTCCGGCCCAGGCGCTGCTTTTTGTTGATTCCGAAGGCGGCGAATTCTTCGGCGCGATACGCCTGCCCCACGCCGATACGCAGCCGGCCGCCTGAAATCACGTCTACCACCGCGATATCCTCGGCCAGCTTGATCGGATGGTAGAACGGAAACAGCAAGACGTACGTGCCGATCTCGACGCGCCGAGTGCGGGCCGCGATGGCTGCCGCCATCGGCATCAGCGAGGGCAAATAACCGTCGTCGGTCAGATGATGCTCGGTCAGCCAGATCGAATCGAAGCCCAGTTCCTCCGCCCGTTCGATTTGCGCGAACATGTCCTTATACAGTTGGTCGAAACTCCGTCCTGATCCGGGGGGATTGCGGAAGTCAACCTGGTAGCCGAATTTAATCTGCGCCATCTAATTCTCTCCATTTGCCGGGCAGCGGTCGTGGCCGCGCGGGTCGCTGATTTGTCCCCGTCATCCCCGCCCTTCGATTAGCCGATCCTTGCAGAAGATGCCAAACGGTTGTTCCCATAGCCGGGAGCGGCCGGTTTTGCCATAAGAAAGGCTGGCGCGGTTTCCAAAGCGCCGGTTGTTCGAAAAGGGAGAGGGTGATGGCCGCACAGATCCTGTTGCACAACGCCAGATTGATCGACGGCCTGCGGCAAGAGCCGTTGGAGAGGGCCTCCGTGCTGATCGACGGCGAGCGCATCGCCGCGGTGCAAGCGGGTGAGATTGCGCCACCCCAAGGCACTCAGGTGATTGACCTCGCGGGAAAAACCGTAACCCCGGGATTAATCGATACTCACGTCCATACCGTGATGATCGGCGATGAAGGGCTGAAGCTCTTCATGGCCAATGGTATCACCGCGGTCCGCGACTGCGGCGCCCGTTTGGAGCGGGTTGTCGCGATCAGGGATGCGCTCGCGTCGGGAAAGAAATTCGGACCGCGGCTATATTTTTGTGGCCCGTTGCTCGACGGCGCCAAATCCAGCCTGCCCGGTGCGGGGGGCGCCGTAATGACACAGAACGTGCCGTCGCGTGAATCGATACCGGGAATCGTGCAGCCCATCCTCGACGCCGGCGCCGCCGGCCTTAAACTATACTTCGGCCTGACTCCGGACATGGGCGAGGCAATCATCCGCTATGCCGACGGCCGCGTTCCGGTCACCGGGCACCTGGGCTATATGCGCGCGAGCGAGGCGGTGAAGGCGGGAATCAACGGCCTCGAGCACATCAGCCCATCGGTGTTCAATGACGTCTGTCCCGCCAATCTGCGCTTCGGTCCGGGCACCTCGATGGCTGGCCGTCAGTTCGCCGAACGGCTGCGCGCAGGATGGCTGGCGGCCGACTTCACCGCACCCGACGCACAAGCGCTGATCGAGCAGATGGCCAGGCGCCAGGTCGCGATGGGCACCACCATGAACATCCATTGGCTCTTCCGAGTTGGATACGACGCGGCGGCGCGAGACCCCGACCGCAAATATATCGTGCCCGGCATTTTGGCCGGGCGGCGCGAGACGGCGGCGGCACGCAACAAGTTGTCGGAGCCGGACTGGGACCTGCACTTCGGCCGCATGGAGCAATCCGTCGTCGATCAGGAGCGGCGGGGACTGGAGCAACAGCAGGAGTTTTGCCGCCGCCTGTTCGAGGCTGGGGGACTGGTCGTGGGCGGCACCGACGCCGCCATAAACTATCCGCCGCCGGGATTTTCTCTGATGCGCGAACTCGAACTGCTGGCGGAATCGATCGGCGCAATGAATGCTCTGCGCGCCGTCACCTCGCGCGCCGCGACCGCGTTGCGCAAGCAGGATGATATCGGTGCCGTGGCGCCCGGCAGATATGCCGATCTGCTGGTGATTGACGGCGATCCGGTCCGCGACATAACCGAGATGCGGCGCGTCGCCACTGTGTTCAAAGGTGGGGTCTCCTATGACCCGCGGGGGATTTTGAATGAGCTGCCGGCCAATCCCAACTGCCCGTAAGCCGTGGCTACCATGATGACACCACGACCAAACTCTGAAGCAAGAATAGATGCTTGCAGCTTGAGCAGCCACGTGGTCGTGGTCAAGGGTGCGAGCCATTCCGTCTACGAATTGCGTCCCAAAGAAGTAGCGGCTTTGATCGAGGAGGCCGCGCAAAATCCCAAAATTAGGATCGATCGCCATGAACGTTCTACACATTCAGTCATCGCCGCGAGGTGACAAATCAAACTCTATCGCCTTGACCAAAGCCTTTCTTTCGGCTTCCAGGAAAGTCCTGCCCGAGATTGATGAGGACGTCCTGAATATCTGGGACGGAAACCTCCCCGAGTTTGATGCCGAATCCATCGGGGCGAAGTACAAGGCCATCAAGCACGAGCCAATGACGGAAGCAGAATCGCATACGTGGAATCGCATTCTGGAATTGATTGCTCGCTTCCAACGAGCGAACCGAATTGTGCTGGGTCTGCCTATGTGGAACTTCTCCATCCCATACAAGCTCAAACAGTTGATTGATCTGACCGCTCAGCGCAACTACCTGTTCACGTATGACGGTAAAGAATATGGGCCGTCGCTCAACATCCCCAAGGCACTCGTCGTCTATACGCGGGGATCTGCATATCGCGACGGTACTCCAATACCACCAAGCTTCGATCACCAGGCGCCTTACATTGATTTTTGGCTTCGCATGATAGGAGTCCATGAGGTTCGCAGCGTGATCGTGGATAACGCGTGGAATCTGAACGATGCCCAATCAGTAGCCAGTGTGGCTGCCGCCAAGCAATCAGTTGAACAAATAGCAGGAGGCTTCTGGTGATTGTGCGGGTGCGCTCAGCCCCAGGGAGAGTCTTTACTCGCCGTGTACGAGGGCGAAACCATCTGATCCGGGTGCTGTCGCGCTCAAGTCTGACCAAAGTACATTCGACGCTATTGATTAAAGATTCGTTGTGGTTGGGCATTCAAGGTAAAGGAAGAGGGTACAAAAAGACCTTCGCCACACATTCTGTACCCTCTCCTTTTATGTGTAAGGAAGAGGATAGGGTGCGGGCTTCTGAGTTTCGCGTGACTAATTTATTTTCGCGTCGAGTGAACATGCCTCTTCCAAGACGCCTGCTTAACCCCCACGCCATCGCGGTCATCGTGGCGATTGCGTCAGTTGCCTCGTGGGTGTTCGCGGCGAGCGCATCCGCACAAATCAACTTCGACGCGCAGGATTATGCGGCGCTGGCGGCAGCCGATTCCCACGCCACTATCGCGCCGGGAACCAGGATTACCCTTGCAAACTGGACCCAGTACCGCCGTTTTATGCCGATCGGGATGCAGGCCCTGTTTAACGGCAAGTATACGTGGAAAATCGGCCCGGGACCTGAATACGCTATGGAAGTCGGGCCAACCATTCCAATCCCGCTGTCAGCGAAATATCTGGCCGATACTAAGAAATACGCTGGCGGGGTGCGGCTCGAGAAGGTCGCGACCGGCGGCTACACGATCAGGAACTATGTTGCCGGAATACCATTTCCGAATCCGGCCGAACCTGAAATGGGTATCAAGTTGATGTACGACGTGTGGTTCCCCTATCACCCGTTTGTCCTCGATATGCCCATAGTCTCAATTACCGTTGACCAGTTCCACAACACCGCCGATACCACTCTTGATACGGTGGTCTGGAAACTCAACCATATCAGCGACGAAGGTAAACCGCGCTCGATGTATGCTCCCGGGTATTTGGAAGCGGATCGCTTCGAAGTACTCGAACCGCAACAGCAGAAATATAGTACGCAACTATTTCTGCAGCCCGACGACCCCGCGGCGGTGCAGGAATCCTATGTGTTTGCCCCCAGCATGCGCCGCTCGCTGCGGCTGTCGACCTCGGCGCGATGCGCCTCCGCGGGCGATTCCGTGCCGGACGACAACGGTTCGGGGTTCTTTTTTCAGCCGGTAAACTTCACCGCCAAAATGTTGGGACTCAAGCGGACCTTAGCGATGATGCATCTGACTCCCGCCGGCCTGACCCCCGACGGATATATGGTCCAAGGTCCGCTTCCCGGATGGCCCAAGCCCATCTCGGGGAAATGGGAACTGAGGGATACTTACATAGTCGACGTGACCCCCTTGGCGGCGGCAGGTGATTACTGCTACTCGCACAAGATCGGCTACGTTGACAAGGAGACTTACGCTCTGACCTGGATGGAAATGTACGGCCGGGATTCAGAGCTGTCGAGAGTCTGGCCTGTCTACCAGGTGCCGCGCCAGATTTCCTCAGGTGAGAAAGTCCTGCTCCCCGAGGCCTTTTCGACCACCATCCTGAACTTCAAAAGTTCCCACGCCACGGTTGCGCTGCAAAGCGGACCGGCACTCATCGACGATCAGGCGCCGAAGGATTTGCAGAACGCGTCGGTCGCGGCTTCTTCCAGCGGACTGGTCCAGATCATGAAGTAGCGCCCTCCGGGGCAAGGGACGGGAGAAAGTTCCAGCTTGTCTCGGAATACATGATGGAGTTGACTTGGAGATGAGGGTGATGGGCCGGGACGAGCGGGTGGTGACGAGCCGATGCAGAACCACGAAATTGCGAAAATCCTCGATGAAGTTGCCGACATGCTCGAAGTCAGCGAAGACAACTTCTTCCGCGTGCGCGCCTATCGCAACGCGGCGCGCATGGTCCGCGACCATCCGCATCCGCTGGCCCAGATGGATGACCAGCAACAACTGCGCGAGTTGCCCGGAATCGGCGCCGACCTGGCAGCCAAACTCTTAAGTCTTGTCAAAACCGGGGACTTCGAGCTGCATCGGGAACTGACCCAAAAGATATCTCCCGGTCTGATCGAGCTCTTGCGGCTGCCCAGCCTGGGACCAAAGCGAGTTCGGCTGCTCAGCGATCGCTTGCGCATCCGCGATCTCAATGACCTGAAAAACGCGATCGAGGCGGGCGCGCTGCGAACCGTGCGCGGCTTCGGCCCCAAGATGGAAAAGCAACTCACAGTAGCGCTCGCCGAAGATCGTCCAGCCGACCAGCCGAGGCGGATGTTCTCCGAGGCGGCCCAATCAGCGCAGGCTCTGCTGAGCTATCTGCGGCGGTTGACGGCGATCGAGCAGGTCGAGGTCGCGGGCAGCTTCCGCCGCAAAAAAGAGACGGTCGGCGACCTCGACCTGCTGGCCATTTCAACCACGCCCGAGGCCGTGATGGATCATCTGGTGCATTTCGCCGGAATCAGGCGGGTCTTGGGCCAGGGCGAAACGAAATCCAGCGTCGTGCTGAGCGGTGGTTTGCAGGTCGATCTGCGCGTGGTGCCGCGCGAAAGCTACGGGACCGCACTGGTGTATTTCACCGGCTCTCAGGCCCATTGCATCCATCTGCGGCGCGTCGCACAAAGTTCCGGGATGCTGCTCAATGAGTACGGTTTGTTCCGCGGCACCGAGCGCGTTGCCGGCGCCACCGAGGAAGAACTTTACTGCGCGCTGGGACTGCATTGGATAACGCCCGAATTACGCGAGGATCGCGGTGAGGTTGAGGCGGCGGCGGAGGCCCGTTTGCCGGGCCTGCTCACCCGCGCCGACCTGCGCGGCGATCTGCATAGTCATTCGACCTACACCGACGGACGCGCCACGATCGAGCAGATGGCGATGCGGGCGCGTGAAGCCGGCCTGGACTATTTAGCGGTCACGGACCATTCGCAGCGCCTTGCGATGGTGCAGGGACTCAATCCTGTGCGGTTGCGCGATCAATGGCGTGAGATCGAAGCGGTCGGCAAGCATCTGGATGGGATTGCGCTGCTGCGCGGGATCGAGGTCGATATCCTCGAAGATGGCAGTCTGGATTTGCCCGACGATGTGTTGGCCGAGCTCGATTGGGTCGTTGCCTCGGTGCATTATAAGCTCAATCAAAGCGCCCGGGAGATGACGCGGCGGATGGTCAAGGCGATTTGTAATCCACACGTCGACGTAATCGGCCATCCCAGTGGCCGGCTGCTTACCGGCCGCGAACCGAGCAGCTTCGACCTTGACGAGGTGTTGCGCGCGGCCCGCGAGGAAGGATGCGCGTTGGAAGTGAATAGCCAGGCCGAACGCCTGGACCTGAGCGACAGCGCATGCCTCGCCGCCAAGCATGCCGGGGTCAAGGTGGTGATTTCGAGCGACGCGCACCATCCGCGCGACTTCGCGATGTTGGAGTATGGAGTAAATCAGGCTCGGCGCGGATGGATTGAGCCCGCCGACGTGCTCAACACGCGTCCGCTCGAAAAGCTGCGCCAGCGTTGAATCAACGTTCCCGGCAAGGCTAAGAAAAAGAGGAAAGCCGCCATGGAAACCCAAAGCATACCGAACCAGGACGAAGTACAGGCCCCGATGAACTACCTGGCCGATCCCGACCAAAAACCGGTCAGCTACATGTACAAGCCGCCCGAGGGCACGCAGCAACGCTCGTGGCACGTCAGCAAGTATCCGATGGCGATCCGCAACGCGCGAACGGTCGTCGACGATTTGTCGCTGGATCGGGAAGGGTTCGTTCTCACGCACCAGAACAGCGCGGTCAAAGACTTCTATGACGATGCCGAGGTGCGGTCGGTCTACTATCCTGAAGTGGAGCGGCTGGTGAAGGAGGCGACTGGCGCGGCGCGGGTGCTGGTGTTCGACCATAACGTGCGGCGCGGGCCTTCGGCGGGACCGGCGGAGGGCGTGCGGGAGCCGGTCAAGTACGCGCACAACGACTACACCGTCAAATCTGGTCCGCAGCGCGTGCGCGATCTGCTGCCGGCTGACGAAGCGGAAGCGCTGCTGAAGAATCGCTTCGCGGTGATCAACGTATGGCGGCCGATTCGCGGGCCGGTCGAGGAAATGCCGCTGGCGGTGTGCGACGCCCGCAGCATTGCGTCCAAGGACCTGGTGCCAACCGATCTGAAGTACCCCGGCCGTACCGGCGAGGTCTACTCGCTGGCCTTCAACCCCAAACATCGATGGTTCTACTTTCCGCAGATGCGTACGGACGAAGTGATGCTGCTCAAATGTTACGATTCGCTCGACGATGGCCGTGCGCGTTTTACCGCTCATTCCGCTTTCGACGATCCAAGCACCCGGCCCGGCGCCGCCGCCCGCGAGAGCATCGAAGTCCGCACTCTGGCCTTCTTCGCGCCGTAGAGCGCGGCGTGTTCGCGGTCCACCCTCTTGACCTCTGCGGCCGCCCGGTTAGGCTTAAGGCTACGATGGCAAACCCGCTGATCAGCGATATTCTGCCCGATTTCCTCGAAGAGGTGGTGTTCCTGCTGCGCCAAAGCGGCGACCTGGCGCTAGGCGAACAGATGCGCACGCTGCGAATCGAGTCCCTGTGCGACTGCGGTCACGACGAATGCTCCAGCTTCGCCACGGCTGACGAGGTCAAGGTGGATCGCACCGTGGAACTGCAGGCGATGGAGGGAGTGTTGCTGGTCGACCTGAACGCCGAGAACCGCGTTTGTTTCATCGAGATCCTCGGCCGCGCCGACGTAAAGTATATGCTCGACGATTATAAGGAACGCAGATCGGAGTCGGACAAACCCTGATTATCGTCGAGCGAGTGGGTGTGCTCATGTTCGGCCCGCACCGGCGGGTCGAACACGAAAATAGTCGCTATGAGCGGGGCACGCGTTGAGCTCGGGATCGGACCGAGTCAATGCGCCGCATGTTGTTGGAACGCGGCGACCCACTCCAGATAGCGGCGCGCGATTTCTTCCACCGCCTGTTCGCGGCTCATCTTGTTATCACGCAGTGCCACCAGGGGGTCCCAGAATGAGGTGCGGCCCACCGCAAAGCCGATAAATCCCGGCACACCGGCGGCATTGCGCAGCCATTCCAAAACTTTCTGATCGTTGGAGCCGCGGCCAAGAATGATGCAGCCGACGTTATCGCGGCCGCCGTGACGCGCCGTTTCGACGATCTTGACGCAGTCCGCGCGATGGTCCAGCCCTTCGATTTTCCATATGTCGGGCTCGACTCCCGCGTTCTGCAGCTCTTTGATCGCGTCGATCATTAGCGACGGGCGCAGATCAGTGTCGTACAGATGCTGATCGCCGTCGAGCCGGTCCATCTGCTCATGCGTGGCCGGCACCAGCATTTCAAACATGAAATAGTGGCTGTGACTATGGCAGTAATCCGCAAGCAGCTTGAGCCGCGTAGCCTGCCGGCGATTGAGCGCCTCGTCGTCCTCCGGATTGTAGCGCACCAGCACCTTGACGAAGGTAGGTTTGAAGGCCTCGATGTGCGCGGCCCAGTCGTCGCCGTATTCGAACTCAAATTCGGCCTTACCGCTTTTTTCCGCCGCCATCGCGACAGTGAAGCCGTTGCGTGCGGCGTCGCGCAGGATAGCGGCGCCAAATTGTTCATCGACCAATATTCCCGCGCGATCCTTGGTGAGTCCCTTGGTGAGCGCGCGTTTGAACGCGTCGTAGATCACTTCCTTGGTTTTCGCGATCCGCTCGGTCTGCTCCGCGCTCAGCGCTCCGCTCCATCCGTAAAGCCCTTTCTCGAAAGAGCTGCGGTGGTCGAACGGCAAAAGGTAAAGAGGCTTATTATATCCAATCGCCACTGTTCTACTCCTGCATCAAACTGACACGCATGCGTGCCGCTTCTTTGCAATGCCTCTCGCGCATGAAAGAGCTATCGTCCGCGCAGGCGGCGATAGCGTCGAATGAGCGCGTTGGTGGAACTGTCGTGTTTGAGTTCGGGTTCTCCGGTACTTTCCAGCTCGGGAATGATCCGCTTGGCCAGGACCTTGCCCAGCTCCACGCCCCATTGATCGAAAGAGTCGATATTCCAGATCGTGCCCTGAGTGAAGACGTTGTGCTCGTAGAGCGCAACCAGGCTTCCGAGCGCGCGCGGAGTCAGCTTTTCGGCGAGGATGACGTTGGTCGGGCGGTTGCCCTCGCAAACCCGAAACGGGGTCTGGAAGTCGGGCGATCCTTCGGCCTTCAATTCTTCGGGCGTCTTGCCGAAAGCCAGGGCCTCGGCTTGCGCGAAGATGTTGGACATCAGCAGGTCGTGATGCTCGGTGAACGCGCTCAGCGGATGACAGAACCCGATAAAATCGCAGGGAATGAGTTTCGTGCCCTGATGGATCAGTTGGTAGAAGGAATGCTGTCCGTCGGTTCCCGGTTCGCCCCAGATGATTGGTCCGGTCTGGTAGGTGACGCGGCCGGCTTCGAGGTTGACGTGTTTGCCGTTGCTTTCCATCTGCAACTGCTGCAAATAGGCGGGAAAACGCCGCAGGTTATCGGCATAGGGCATGATGCCAACGGTCTGGGCGCCGAAAAAATTGTTGTACCACACGGTCAGCAGTCCCATCAGCACCGGCAGATTCTTTTCCAGCGGCGTGGTGCGGAAATGGTCGTCCACCGCGCGGAAGCCGGCCAGCATCTCCTCGTAGTTCTTCGGTCCCACGGCAACCATGGTCGAAAGACCGATCGCCGAATCCATCGAGTAGCGCCCGCCGACCCAGTCCCAGAAGCCGAACATGTTAGCGGTGTCGATGCCGAACTTGGACACCTCGGCCGCATTGGTCGATACCGCCACAAAATGCTTGGCCACGGCGGCGTCGCTCTTGAGCGCACCGACAATCCACTTTCGCGCCGTCGCCGCGTTGGTCATGGTCTCGAGCGTGGTAAAGGTCTTCGACGACAGGATGAACAGGGTCTCAGCGGGATCGAGGTCGTGAGTGGCCTCGGCAAACGCCGCACCATCGACGTTGGCAACAAAACGAAACGTCATCGAGCGGTCGCTGAACTCGCGCAACGCCGAATAAGCCATCTCCGGTCCCAGGTAGGAACCGCCGATGCCGATATTGATCACGTTCTTGATCCGCTTGCCGGTATGACCTTTCCAGTCGCCGCTCCGCACCCGGTCGGAAAAGGCGCCCATCTTGTCGAGTACGGCGTGCACCTCCGGCACGACATCGGCACCGTCGACCTTGATCTGCGTCCCGCGCGCGGCGCGCAGCGCGACGTGCAACACGGCGCGCTTCTCGGTGATGTTGATCTTCTCGCCGCGGAACATCGCGTCGCGCCGCTCGGCCACGCCGCGCTCTTTCGCGAGTTGGATCAACAGGCGCACGGTCTCATCGGTGATGCGATTCTTGGAGTAATCGAGGTATAGCCCGGCGCCCTCGGCGATGAGCGTCTCGCCACGGCGCGGATCGTCGGCAAACAGTTGGCGGAGCTGAACGTCCTTGATTTTTTCGTAGTGCGCCTGCAGGGCGCGCCACGCCGTGGTTTCGGTCGGTGGGATCTCGGCCATTGCTCAATTCTCCGTATTGATTACTTCAGCGCTTTGCTCTTCGACTCGATCGCCTTTAACAAATCCTGCCAGGATTCGACGAAAGACTTGGCGCCCTCGCTTTGCAAATCGGCACCCAGCTTGCCCACTTCAATCCCGCTCTTGCCGAACTCCGTCAGCACCTCTTCGCAATTCGCGCCGTCGCGCGGGATAGCGCCGCCAACCTTGCCGTGCTCGCCGAACGCCAACAAGGTCTCCTCGGGCATGGTGTTGACGGTGTTGGGCGCGGCCAGCGCGCCGATATAAAGTACGTCGGACGCCTTGGGATCCTTGGTCCCCGTGCTGGCAAAGAGCAGGCGTTGGGCGCGGGCGCCGTGATTCGCCAGCCGCTGCCAGCGGTCGGATTCGAGAACGTCGCGGTAAGCCTTGTAGGTTTGCTGGCCGATTGCCACGCCGAGTTCGTCGCGCAATTTCGCCGGCACTTTATCCATCGTGGCCTTGTCCCAGCGGCTGATAAACAGCGAGGCGACCGAGCGGACATCGGGGCTGAGCCCGGCGGCGATGCGGCGTTCCAGCCCGCGCATGTAAGCGTCGGCGGCGGCCAGATAATGATCGCGGGAGAAGAGCAGCGTGACGTTGACGGTAACGCCAGAGAAGATTGCCTCTTCAATCGCGGGCGCGCCCTCCTTGGTGCCGGGAATCTTGATGAACAAATTGGGGCGGTTGGCCTTTTTGTACAGCGTTTTCGCCGCCGCTACCGTCGCCTTGGTGTCGTATGCCAGCAGCGGCGATACCTCGAGTGACACCCAACCGTCAACGGTCGCGGTACGCTCGTGGATCGGCCTGAACAGATCAGCGGCCCGCGTGAGGTCTTCGATCGCCAATTCGAAGAACAAATCCTCGCCGCTAAGGCCGCGGCCGATGAGTTGGCGGATTTCGGCGTCATACGAACCGCTATGCGTGATGGCGTGGTCGAAGATGGTCGGGTTGGAGGTCAAGCCGGTGACCGAAAGATCGGCGATGTAGCGTTTAAGCGTGCCGCTGTCGAGCAGATCGCGGGTGATATTGTCGAGCCACAAACTCTGTCCGTGCTCATTGAGTTGCTGCGTCGCTTTCACGTTAGACTCCTGCGTCCGGGGCATTTACAAACGTTGACCGTTGATGGTTGAGCAAATCGCCGATGCGCGCGATGCTGATATCTGCCGGCCGATAAGCCGCCAGCGTCTTTGCATCACGGGCATAATGGCCCTGTTTCGGAAAGACCGTCGTCACGCGGTCTTTCCACTGCTTTTTGACTGCGTCCAGGATGCGCAGCTTGTCGTCGATCATGACGTAACGCTCGGCCGGATATAAGCGCTCGACGTCGGCCAGCGCCTTTTCCTTATGAACATAGATTAGCACGTGACCGCCGAATGCCTTCCACAATCCCGAGCGTTCAACCTTGCGCGGCTGAAAGACCGCGTCGCCGTCGGACAGGATTACGGTCCTGCCCCATCTTCTGACCCGATTCACCACTTCGAAAGCTTGCGGATATAGCCGCTTAGCGAAGGGGTAGTCGACCATCCAGTTTGCCATCTTGAGCAGCCGCGGATCGTGCAGGTTTTCGAGCCGATAGCGCTCCAGCGCGCCCAGATAGTCGGTATAGCCGAGCCTGCCGCGTAACTCCTCAAAGATTTCGAGGTAGCGCTCGCGGGCCTGGCGGCTGTAGGCGCGTTCGAGATGATTCCACAGGTCGTTTTGCACACGATCATTGTTGAGCAGGGTATTGTCGACGTCAAAGAGAAAAACCAACTCTTGTTTGCGCGCGATCATTTTTTTTCTTCGGGAACGTGTGGATTGAACCAGGGACCGTCGGCGCCGACGAGCTGATGAGCCTCCTCGGGGCCCCAGGTCCCGGGCTCGTAAGTGTACACCGGCGTAACGTTGCCCAGGATCGGCTGGACCACGCGCCACTGTGCCTCGACCAGGTCCTGACGGGCGAAAAGCTCGCTGATACCGCGCATCGCGTCGCCCAGCAGCCTCTCGTACGGCGGCTCGTCGGCGGCAGCCTGGCGCTGCAGCATCAGTTCGACGTCGTTGCCGACCATCCGCTCACCCGGCGTCTTGACCCGGACGCCCAGGCCAATACTGATGTCCGGGCTCACGCGCATCCGCATATGCGACGAGGCGGTCGGGACGATTTCGCCAAAGCATTCGCGTGGCGGTCGCTTGAACTCTACTACCACCTCGGTCGCCGTGACCGGCATCACCTTGCCCGCGCGGATGAAGATCGGCACCCCCGCCCATCGCCAGGTATCGATGAAGAGCTTGACCGCGACGAAGGTCTCGACGGTGGAGCCCGCGGCGACGCCGGGCACCGAACGATAGCCCTGGTATTGTCCGCGCACGATGGAGTCCGGAGTGAGCGGGCGAATCGCCTTCATCAGGCTCGACTTTTCATCGCGCGTCGCTTCGTGGTCTTCACCCGTCGGCGGGTCCATCGTAAGGTTGGCGAGGACCTGCAGCAGGTGGTTCTGGACCACGTCGCGAATTGCCCCGGCCTCGTCATAAAAGTGGCCGCGATCCTCCACCCCGAACTTTTCCGCCATCGTGATCTGAATGCCGCGGACGTAGGTGCGATTCCAGATTGGCTCGAACAACGGATTGGCGAAACGCGTATACAGGATGTTCTGGACCGGTTCCTTGCCGAGGTAATGATCGATGCGGAAGATTCGTTCCTCGGGAAAATGCTGGTGCAAAATCCGGTTGAGTTCCCGCGACGAATCGAGATCGTGCCCGAACGGCTTTTCGATCACCACCCGGGCGTTATCGCCGCACCCCGATTTGGCCAAATTCTCGGCTACCACTCCAAACAAGCTCGGCGGAATCGCCAGGTAATGCAGCGGCTGTTTGGCTTTGCCCAACTCCTTGCGCACCTGCGTGAAAGTGGCGGCGTCGCTGTAATTACCGTCCACATAGTGCAGCAACGCGGCCAGCTTGTTGAATGCGTTCTGGTCGACGCCGCCATGATGCTCGAGGCTGTCCTTGGCGCGGGCCTTGAGCTGATCCAAAGTCCAGCCCGATTTGGCCACGCCGATAATCGGTAGGTCGAGCCCCTCATCGAGGATCAGCCGCTGCAGCGCGGGGAAGATCTGCTTGTAGGCAAGGTCTCCAGTCGCGCCAAAAAAAACCAAAGCATCGGATTGAAAAGTTGGCATCAGAACTTTTCCTTCTTTTTGTAGGCCACCGAATTCGCCGTGCGCCGTTGTTCGCGGAGGACCGGCCTTCTTACCACCCGAAGGGAAACTTTCAGGTGGCGGATCAACTATAAGTCAATCAATTGCCGAACACGGTTGCGACCTTGCTCATATCGACATAGACGCGTCCATGTTCAATCTTGTCTTTCGGGATATCGAAAATAATACAGTACTCGTTCTCGTAGCGGTTGCCGTTGAACGCCGGACCGCTAATCGTCATCTCCGAGACCACCGATTCGTTGGTGGTGTGGAACTTATGAAAGTCTACCCGCAAGCCCTGCGGAAACATACCTCGGACATCGGTAAACAATTTACGCATCGCGTCCTTGCCTTGCCGGCTTCCGGAGACGTCGCGATTGCCCGGGATCGTCCAGGTTATTTGGTCGGACATGTTGGCCAGCGCGGTCTCCAGGTCGCCCACACACCATGCCGTCCACATCTTGCGGACAATTTCCGCGCGTTGATCAATCGCCATACCTGCCCTCCTGATAATCAGTCTTAAATCGCCTTGGAGAAAACCTTAATCAACCGCTTGGTGTTGCCAACCGGATCCGAGCCCGTGCCGGGCACGATAATTGGCATCTGCGCACCTGCCTCGCGAAACGCGGCCAGCCGTTCGATACATCGCGAGGCCGGACCAACCAGCGCAAGCGCGTCAACCAGCCGATTGGAAAGCGCCGCCGCCTGGGCCTTCTGATCGCCCCGCTGCGCCGCGTCCATCGCCGCTTTGGCTTCGGCCTCGAAGCCGCTCTTGGCCAGTTGCCGGTTGTAGAAGGGCAACGCTGGATAAAAGCTGAGCTGTTGGCGCGCGGCGTCGTAGGCCTTGTTCAGGTCGTCATCGACAAAGGTCGGCAATCCGACGGTGACCGCGATATCGGACGCTTTGCGCCCGCTGGTGGCGGCGGTCTGACGGGCCGCGTCGGCCAGCTTACGCATCCGATCGGCGGGACACATGTACAATTCCACGCCATCGGCCAACTCACCGGCCAGCCGCGCAGTTTCGAGCGCCAGGGCACCGTAGTAGATCGGAATCGGGGTCTTGGGTTTGCGGAACGGGACTCCGATGTTGAGCTCGCCGTTAAAGATCTTGCGAATTTCCACGGTGAATGAACGCAGCTTGTCGCGCGCGTTGCCCATCTCGATACCCATGGCCTGCATGAACGGCCGATGGCTCACGCCGAGTCCCAGCGTCAGGCGTCCCCCCGATATCTCCTGGACCATCACCGAGGCTGCGCTACAAAGCGCCGGATGGCGGAAATAGACGTTTACAATCCAGGTTATGAGCCTGATACGCTTGGTGGTGGTTGCCATCAGGTAGCAACACATCAGGGCGTCGTTGGTCAATTCCGGCACGCATGCGCCGCTGAAACCGGCGTCCTCCGCTTCGCGGGCCAACTCGCCCATCTGCGAGTAGGGACCCGGCGGCGGCATGATTACGATTGCAAGGTCTGCCATGTGGTGTGCTCCCAATTCTTTAGTTTGGTCTTGTCTTGTCTGATATCCTAACTCATAGGGCGGGTTTTCGTTAGTGCCGGAATGTCCCGGACCGGGCGCGGACGCGAAGGCTCAGGAGCCTGGCGTGACGGGACGTTCTTGCACTAGCAATCCCGATTCTATGAGCGCCGCGATTTTCGCCTCTGAATAACCCAGCAGATCATGCAGGATCTCAGCGCCATGTTCGCCCAAGGCCGGGGCGGGACGCGGTATCTCGACCGGGGCCGCGGAAAAGCGCATCGGCGCTTTTGGAATCATTACCTCTCCCACACCCGGATAGGTGAGCTTTTGCAACGCGCCTCGCCCCTGGACTGCGTCGCTGGTCATCGCCTGGGGGACGTCTAACACGGGCGCGCTCAGAATGTGGTTTTCTTCGAGGATCGCCAGCGGCTCGTCGCGAGTTGCAAACGACTGCAGCCAGGTCTCGACGATTAGGTTGACCTCGGCCCGATTCTCCAAGCGCTTCGGCAGAGTATCGAAGCGCGGATCGCGGCCCAGCTCCGGCTGGCCGATCAGTCGCGTGAAGAGCTCCCATTGATCGTAAAGCACGGTGATCGCCACGTAGCCGTCGCGAGCCTTGAAGATTCCCATCGGCGCGACCGCGGGAAAGTCCGACCCCATGCGCGTCGGGTTCATCCGCCCCTCGCTGGCCTGGTAGAAGAGGTAGCCGCCGTCGTTCCACGACGCCATGCATTCGACCATCGAGATATCGATGAACTGGCCGAGTCCGGTCCGCTCGCGCTGGAACAGGGCTCCGCACACGGCGGCCACCGCGTGCGCTCCCGCGGTCATGTCGCCGACATTCACCGCCGGAATCGCCGGAGGCCGATCAGGATAACCAATCAAATGAAGGATGCCCGCCATCGCCAGCGCGATTATGTCATTGGCCGGTTTTTTCGCGTTGGTCCCATCCTGCCCGAATCCGGAGATCGAACACATGATCAGACGGGGGTTGCGCACCCTGAGCGCTTCATACGCCAACCCGTACTTGGACAATACCCCGGGGCTGAAGTTTTCCACGAACACGTCGCAGTGGGAGATCAATTGCAAGGCAATTTCCGCGCCTTGCGGACGCTTTACATCCAGGCATACGCTGCGCTTGCCGTGGTTCTGGACCATGTGCGCGACGCTCTGTCCCTTGATCAGGGTGTAGTAGCGGTTGAGGTCGCCCCGCGGCGCCATCTCCAGCTTGATCACCTCCGCGCCCATTCCGGCCATAACCTTCGCCGCTGAGGGCGCGGCCAGGTACTGGCCCATTTCGATTACACGGACTCCCGACAGAATTCCTTGATCGTGGCTCATGGCGAGACCTCCTGGATAACGCGGCGCGCAGTTCGTCAGCCCCGATTCCGACAGGCGGGAACTTAGCGCATCGCCGCGGCAGTTGGCCATCGTGGCCGCGCGCCATCGGTACTTGATCGTTCGCCTCGCCTTTGTCCGGTAAGATTATTAGACCTATGGAACGCCGATTCGGTCTGTGCTAGGGGATTGCAATTGGTTCGAACCGTGAAGGAAATGGCGGAAGCGCAATGAGATGTCCCCAATGCGGGTTTGAGTCGGCTGCAGGCGTCGGCTTTTGTTCGCGATGCGGTACCCGGCTGATGACTCCCAAGCCCGAGTCCAAGCATGAATTCGCGCTGACCCGGATCATGACCTCGTGGTGGAGCTACTTTGGCACCTTCCTGTCAGCCCTGGTGATGGAAGTGCTGGCCGTGTTGGCGTTGCGCAGAGCCGACATTCCCCGGATGGTGCCGGCCGCACTCGCCGTGTTCGGGCTATTGATAATCCTGTCGGCCGTCATCTCCCGGCGCGGCATTAGCTGGAGCGTCACTTCGGAGCGCCTGATCGAACGGCGCGGAATTTTAAGCCAGCGCCGGCGTGAGGTCGAGCTGGCCGACATTCGCTCGGTCGAAGTCAGCCAGAGCTTTTTTCATCGGCTACTCGGGATCGGAGACGTGGTGGTATCCTCGGCGGCCAGCGCCGATTTCCTGATCCGGCTGCACAACGTCGCCAACCCGGGGGAAATCGCCGAAACCATCCGCCGCGCCCGCCTCAAGCGGCTGGCGTAAGTATTTGGTGCGCCCGCACAGTTGCGTGAGGTTCTCCGAGCTTCGAGCCAAGCGAAAATCGACACTGAATCCGCCAGTAGCCGAGATGAAAGGCCCGGCGTCGGGAATAATATCACCGCAGTCCGCGGGCTCGATTACCGGGCTTCGGGCCGCGCGCGCCAAAAGACGGAAATCGGCCAAGATTGTTACATTCGTGCCGCGGGTTCTACCAGGCGGCGCGCGAGGTCTTCCATCGCTTTGTCCGGGTCGTCTTGCGGGCCGTGCAGGCTGGGGCCCGAAATGAGTTCGCTGACGCCGGCGTCGCGGTAGCGCTTGAGCAGGTCTTCATCGAGCTTGACCGGGTTCACGTTGGCCACCACCACCTCGACTTCTTCAACCCGCCGTCCCCTGGACTTTCATGAGCTCCTCGAGCTTTCGGCGGCGCTCCACCACCTGTTCCGGGGTCAGATTCACACCGAACCATCCAACTCCGTGTTGAGCCACACGGCGCAGAGCCGCATCGCTCTCCCCGCCGAAGAAAATCGGCGGCGATCCGCGATGTGGCTTGGGATAACTGCGGGCGCCATCGATATTGACGAATTCGCCTTTAAACGTGGTGCGCTCTTCCGTCCACAGCCGGCGCATCACTTCAAGGTATTCGATCGTGCGGCGCGCGCGACGCTCGAACGGGATACCCACGGCGCTGAATTCCTCCTCGGACCATCCGAGCCCGACACCCAGGATGAAGCGGCCGCGGCTTAAGTAATCGAGCGTGGCGACATCCTTGGCCAATACGACCGGGTTATGCTCGGGCACAATGCAAATTCCAGTTGCAAGGCGGATCCGGTCGGTGACGGCGGCGGCATATGTCAGCGAGATCAGTGGACTCGGAAAGGAAGTATCGCCCGGCATGTTGAAGTTGGCCGCATACGGATACTTCGAGGAGTAGCTGTCGAACAGGACGACATGTTCGGCGGCCCACAAGGTGGAGAAGCCCAGCCGGTCCGCAGCCGCCGCGACCTTTTTGATCAGGTCGACATGCCCGGTTAAGCCGACGCCGATCGAAGTGCCAATTTTCATGATCGGTTCTCCCTTGCCCGCACAGCTACCTTTGGTAGAGCGCTCCGTCGCTGTTTCTCAAGCCAGTTGTACCGTCAACTCCTCGGTCACTTAACCCGCAGCGGATAGCCCGCGACCATCAGCAGGACCTGGTCCGCGGCGCGGGCGATATTTTGGTTGGTCCAGCCCAGCAGGTCGCGGAATCGCCGGCTCAGCGGCGCCATCGGCACGATTCCCGATCCGACCTCGTCGGTGACGACGAAGCTATGAAAGCGGCGCCTGCTTCAACAGTCCGCCAGACGGCAGGCTTCGGCCATGATGGCGGCGTCGTCGCGATCGGCGGCCAGCAGATTGGAAACCCAGATGGTCAGACAGTCGATCACCACCACGGTCCCGGCGCGCCGGTCGATCTTCGCAACCGCTTCACAAAGCCTCACCGGCTCTTCGATAGTTTCGAAAATCTCCGGTCTGAGGCTTTGATGATGGGCGATGCGCGCCCGCATCTCGTCGTCAATCGCTTGCGCCGTGGCGACAAAAAATGCGCGTCCGGATCCGGCCCGCACCCCGGCCAGACTCAGCGCATGGGAACTCTTGCCGCTGCGGCTTCCACCGGTGATCAGGGTGAGATGCGAATCGGTCATAGCGGTATTTTCAGGGGCCGGCTCAGTCCGGCGAAGCCGCGGTCGCGCTGGGCTCCCGCGCCTGTTCGGCGGCGAAATAGCGGGTGAAGATTTCACGTACTCGCTGGCGGCGGCGGGTCAGTTCGTCGAGCAAATCCTTGCCGGCCGCGGCTGTAGTGAAGCCCATCCGCCGCGCCAACGAAGTGAGCCGTTCGGGATCGGTTGACACGGCCCACGACGCCTGGTCGGTCTCCATGCGAAGATGATTCTCGAGGCGGATCAAAAATTCGTGGTCGCTGAGCAAATTTTCGCCGTCGGCACGGGCGATCAGGCCGGTGGAAATCAGCCCGCTGAGCAATTCCCTGGTACGCCGGCGCCTAAGTTGCGGATAGCGCAATCCATAGCGCAGAGCCATCATCTGGGTCAGGAACTCGACGTCAACCAAGCCCACCCGGCCCCTGTTTGATGTTGAGCTGGGCGGCGCTTTCAAAACCCAGCTCGCGTTCCATCCGCTCACGCATCGCGGCGATTTCCGCGACGCCTTCGGCCGATAGCCCTTGGCCGAAGACAAATTCCTGGCGGGCCTCCTCAACCTCCGCCGCCAGCCGCTCGTCTCCCGCAACCACGCGGCCGCGAATCAAGGCCTGGCGCTCCCAGGTGGCAGAGCTATGGCTATGATACTCGCGAAAACCCTCCAGCGACGTGACCAGCGGCCCGGAGTTGCCCGACGGCCGCAGCCGCAGATCGATCTTGTATGCGTAACCCTCGCGGCTGCGGGACTCCAGGATCGCGATCAGCTTTTGCACGATTCGCGGCGCCGCTTCGCGCTCGGCTCCCTGCGCCTTGCGCGGTTTCACGATAGACAAAGATCAGGTCGACGTCGGAGTTATACGACATCTCACCCGAGCCCAGGCGGCCCATCGCGATCGCGCATAGCGCCAGCTCTTTGGAAATCGGAAACCGCGCAGCGACTTCGGCGCGGGCCAGGTCCAGCGCCTTGTTGAGCACGGTCTCGGCGAGCAGGGTCAATTCGGTCTGCTGGTCGTTCAACTCAAGGAGCCCGGCGAGATTGGCGATTGCGATGCGCAGAAATTCCTGATGGCGGAAGCTGCGCAGAGTGTCAAGGCGGCTTTCCAGATCGGGACTATGCGCGAGCAGTTCCGCCAGCTCCTGGTTGAGTTCCAGCGCCGAACGGCGCAGACGCGCCAGGTCGGAGCGGACCAGCACATCGATCATCTCGGGATGGCGGATGAATAGGCCGGAGAGATACTGACTCGAGGCGAACAGCCGCAGCAGCACGCGGCGGGTGGCCGGATGCTGCTCGAGCAGCGACAGGAATGAGGTGCGCGCGCCGATCGAGGCGATAAACGCCGCCAGGTTCATCAGCGCCAAGTCGGGATTGGACTCGCGCGCGATCTCCTCCAGCAGCAGCGGTCCGAGATTCGCCAGCAGCTCTTTGCGCCGCGGGCTCGCCAACCCGCGCGCCGGGACCGCGTGCGAGCAACAACAGATGGTTGGCGCTTTCAGCCGGATGCGAAAAGCCAAGCTCGCGCAGATAGGGAGCGGAGGCGGAGGGGATCGAGCGCCGATGCCCACGCCCGGCTGGTCGGTTCCGACCGCGGAGCCTGGTCGCGGTCTTCCGCCCCGGCGAGCATTTCATTGAACACCGTGGCGACCAGGCTGCGATGCTGCTCCAGCACGGAGCGCAGCAGCCCAAGTGAGCGGGGCTCCTTGCCCAGGCCCATCCGCGCCGCGAGTTGGCGCATCCCCAGTTCCGTCGCCGGAAGGTTATGCGTCTGGAGCCCCGAAACCATCTGCAGCTTGTGCTCGACGTCACGCAAAAACAGGTAGGCGGCGGAAAGCTGGCGCGCCCGCGAACCGGTCAGATAACCGGAGCTTTCCAGTTTACTCAACGCCGCCAACGTTTCGGGACTGCGCAGCCGCGGGTCGCGCCCGCCATAAACCAGGATCAGCGCCTGGACGACGAACTCCAGCTCGCGGATTCCCCCACGTCCCAACTTGACGTTGCGCTCGACCAGATCCGGCGACCGCAATTCGCGCTCGATCTGCTGCTTCATCGCGCGCAATTGCCGCAGGGTGTCGAAATCCAGATAGCGGCGGTAAATGAATTGGTTAAGTTCGCTCAGCAACTGGCGCCCCAGCTCGAGTTCGCCGGCAATCGGACGCGCCCGCAGCAGTGCCGCCCGCTCCCAGGTCTGGCCGAAGCTCTGGTAGAAGTTGAGCGCACCTTCCAGTGAACTGACCAGTTGCGCGCTGCTGCCGCCCGGGCGCAAGCGCAAATCCACGCGAAAGGCGCCGCGCAATAGCTCGGTGACCATCTCACCCACTCGCGCCGCCGCCAACTGGGCCGCTTGCAACGGAGCGCCGTCGAACAGGTAGGCCAAGTCGACATCGGAGCTCAGGTTCAATTCGTGCACTCCGAGCTTGCCCAGCCCCAGTACGCAGAACCCGGTCAATTCGGAGGCGCGAGGCAGCGCCAGCGACTTCGCAATCGTCACCGCCGCACGAATACACTCGTCGGCCAGGCGCGACATCAGGGTCATAGTCTCGCCGACGTCGAGCCGCCCCAGCGAATCGGCGATTATCAACCGCGCAAAGACATCCGCCTTAAAGGCGGCCAATTCCCGGCCTGAGCGTGCGCGGTCAAACGGCGTCGTCAAATCAAGACGGATGGATTCACCCAGACTGAGCGCGGTCTCACGCCGCGCGGATTGGAAAGCTGCCAGCCAATCAGGCTGCGCGGCCAGATATGCGCCGAGAATCTCCGAGGAACCGAGGCAGAATATGAGGTCGCTCGCCACCGATTGATCTTTCAGTGCGGCGGTCAAAGAACTGGCCGATTGCTCCGCCAGCTTCAGCATCGAGACCAGCGCGAGACGCTCGTCGGGCGCCCGTTGCACCACCATCCGCAAAGCGTCGGCGATGGCCGCGGGACGGCCCACAATCGCGCCGAGGCGCGCCGCAAGACCTTGCAACTCAGGATTCAGGACCGCACTGACAGACATTAACCGCGTCCAGCCGCAAGTGACCTCGATGGCTCAGGATTGGATTCCCGTCCATCGGCATCCGGCATGATGATTATTCTTGATAATCGTGATGGCGCGCCAGAGCCCCGCTGTTTTCGGTGCCACAGAGCGGCAAAGACTGAGGCGCGCCGTGCGCCGGTTCATCGGCGCGCGAGAGCTGACCGATTAACCGACACGGAGAAGCTTGGAAAGCGGAGCCGGCGAGCGGCCTCAGGAAGACCGAGCCATGGCATCAGTGCTATTGCGTCATTCCGTATTGCGTCATTCCATTGCGACAACCATTTCGGCTCTGGCACTGCGCAGATGCCGATGTGGTCGGCTGTGATACACGGCATGACGCAGGTGATGCCGGCTGCCATGTGAACTTGCGAATGCGACCCGCCTGAGCGAAGCATGGCTGGTGTGATGCCACCGTGGAACGTAACGAACGTGTTCAACCCGCGGCGGAGGGGGCGGCTCGTCATAGTCCGGCTGTTCCTGATCGATCCCCGGAAAGTAAGCCTCGCGATATTCATAGACCTGAAGGGCGGCGAGGAACTCCGAATAGTAGTTCTTGCTGGCGAAGCCGAAACGAGGTCCCTCCCATTGGCGGAGGATCTGGGAGTAATCGCCTCCTCCGGTAGCCCCGACCGCCTGGAGCATCCCGCCGGTCCCGTAATTGTAGGCGGTTATCGCCAGCGGCCAATCGCCCAGCAAGTCGTGATTATGAAGCAGCAATTGGGCCGCGGCTTCGGTGGCCTTTACCGGATCAAGGCGGTCGTCGTGCCGTCCATTGACGTTCATGTACTCTTTGCCGGTGGCTCGGGTGAACTGCCACAGGCCCGGTGGCGCCACACTTGGAACGGGCATAGGGATGGAATCCCGGACTCGACCGTCGGTAGCAAGGCGAGTTCGGCCGGCAAACCCATCGAACTGAAGACGCGCTCAATCTGGGGCAGGTACATTTGGGCACGCACCAAAGTGTCGTGAAAATTCTCGGCCATCCCCTGCTGGACGCGCAGATTTTGCGCCGCTGCCAGATAGTCCGGATTGCCGCTCGTCCTTGAAAAGATTGGCCACCCGCTGTTCTTCGTAAGAAAGGGGTTGATGGCCGGTGGCGAGGCTATTCAGCAGATCCGCGTATTTGGTCTTGAGGTAAGTATTCGCCCAATCCACATCCTCGGCGTGGGGCTGCCCTCACCGGGTACATGGAGGACCTGGTAGACCCGCCAGACGTGGTCCTTGTCGACCAACACGAAATCCCGCACCGAATAGGCGCTGAAGACGTCAACCCAGAACTTGATGTTGGGTTCAATCGATGCGGGCCGGGGAAACTCCAGACGCGCCATGGCGGGGAGCCATTACCTCGGCTCGCACCTCACCAAAGTAAGAACCCGGTGCAAATCGCCAGCAACAAGCCTGATGCCAACAGGCTCATCAACCGGGCTCTGCTCCTAAACATCTACTTAACGGTAGCAAAGCGTCCATCATCCACCACATTCCCGGTCTTAGTTGAAAGCTATATGCTTTTACTCAGTGGAATGGGGCAAAGTCAAGGCGAAATGCGCTGTTCCCGGACAATTTCAGCTTCGCCTTTTTTCTTGTTTAAAGAGCGCTGAAAACTGCGCGGAATGGTGGGCAAACGCTATGCGCTTTGACGCGCGCTCAGCGCGTGATTCAACTCGTCGCGCATCGCCGCCGCAGCCTGACGCGCGGCCGCTGGCGGGGCCAGATCCGGCGAGGACGCAAAAGCATACATCAAGCTGCGGCTGGCATTGACGATCACCCCGAGTCCGTCGGGACGGGCCGACGCGACCGCGTCGCGCGCACTGGCGCCCTGAGTCCCAAAGCCGGGCGACAGCACTATCGCCGAAGGCATCAGAGCCCGGGCGCGCATTGCCTGCTCCGGATAAGTCGCACCAATGACCGCGCCCACCGAACTCAGCCCGGACTGACCAATGAAGTCGCTTCCCCAACCGTTGACCCGCGCGGCCACCGCTTCCCACACCGGGCGTCCGGCAGCGTCGAGATCCTGGAATTCCCCGGATGACGGATTGGAGGTCTTGACCAGCACGAACAAACCCCGGCCATTGCGTACTCGAGCCACAAACGGCGCCATCGCGTCGCTGCCGAGGTAAGGGTTAGCCGTTACCGCATCGCAGCCGAAATCGCCGTCGCCCAGAAACGCCTCGGCATAGGCGGCCGAGGTACTGCCGATATCGCCGCGCTTGGCGTCGGCGATCGTGATCAACCCAAGCCCGCGGGCGAATCGGAGCACTTCCACGAACGCGGCCATGCCCTCGAGTCCACGAGCTTCGAAAAACGCCAATTGCGGCTTGATCGCGGCGACGAACTCCGCGCACGCCTCGATGATTTCGCAACAAAACCGTGCCAGGGTCGTGCCCGCAGGGACGCCTGGAGCGCCCGGGCCGATCCAGTTGCGGATCGATCCCGAGAACCAGGGAACTGTGCTTTTGGCGTTGGGCTTGGACCAGGCGGTCGGCGAAGTCCATGCGCGGAGCATAACGTGCGACGCATCGGCTGGCGAGGCCTGAATGCGAGCGTTAGGCCGCGGCTCCGCGAAGGTATATCAAATGCGCCGCTGAGTGACCTAAATCGCTGAAGTCACAAACCACGAAATCGTGGTCTGATATGCGACGCAATCGGCGCCGGGCGCGGATGACGTATGCCGAACCCGGAACCGCTCCAAGCCGCCGCAAAGCGATCCAGTCAAGCTTGGCGCGCATGAACGCTGGTATCAGCCCACTGGGCGTGAAGGTCGGCTCAAGTGGGCAGTTGGCCTCGCGATACTCGAAGCCGGCGCGCTCCAGCAGTCCAAACAGCGGCTCGTATGGTTCTGGCCGGCGCAGCCGCCGCGGCTCTACCAGCATCCGGGCCAGCAAGCCCATGCATTCGCGCCGATTCCAGAGATCGGCGGTGGTGGTGTTGAAGTCGCCAGCGATCACCGCCGGACCGTCGGACGGCAACGAATCCAGAAACTGCGCCATCTGCTGCGCTCTTACTTCAGGGCCCACACGATTTTCCAGATGGGCCAGGGCGAGGGTGACGGTTCTTCCCCCAAGGTTGATCTCGGCGATCACACCGCCGCGCTGTCCGACCCGACGAGTTCCCGGCGCGGTTCCCCGCAACCGCTTTGTTGGTCCAATCATAATGCGTCGGCAAGCGGCACAATGCGGACGTTTTCGAGGGGCGCTGCGGACAGGATTGCATTGCCAAAAAAGGAGCTGAATTCGCGTTGTTCACGGCTAAATCCGAATTCCGGTGCGTAGGCAAAGCTCATCGAAAGAAGCGCGGCCAGGTCCGCCGCGCAATGGCGGACGCTGCGAGCGGCGAAGGCCCCAATCGACCTCACTAAGGAGAATTGCAGCTGCACCCGCCAGCGGCGGCCGTCGAAGACAATCGGCGACCGCTTCGGGATTGCCGCAGCCCAGTGCATTGAACGCAACCACCTTGAAAGGCGCGGTCAGACGCTGCCCCGGCCGGTTGACCACGATTGGCGCGAACGGGCCGGCAGTCCCGGCTCTCAACGCGGCGGGAGAAGATCCGTCCACTTAATTACCGAAACGAAGCAACCCGCTCTTTCAGGGCTGGCGTTTGAGCTCTGCCTCAAGGCCGCCGAGCGAGGTCTGCGGCGCCGAACAGGTGAAATCCCGGCATACGTACCCGGTCAGCCGTCCATCGACCTGAGCTTTGTCCCGGGCAGGGTCCGGAATGAAGCCGGCCTCGCTCGTCTTCGGATCGACGGCGAAGGAGGCCCGGTTGGCAAGGTAAAGCAGGCCGATTCGCTCGCGCCACTCCTTGAATTCGGCGGAATTGCGGTCGCCGACCAGAACGATTTCCTTGGCCCCGCGATGGTAGAAATCGACCGCTTCGAGCAGGTGCGCGAACCCCATCGGCTGGCGCATCATGAAGGCGGCGAAAAGCTTAATCGCGCCTTCGGCTTCATGCAGATAGCGCTCTTCGCCGGTGTAGGTATGCAGTCGCAGCAGGGCCATCACCGCCTCGCTGTTGCCCGAGGGAGTGGATCCGTCGAACACTGGTTTGGGCCGCGTGATCAGCTGTTCGTGATCCTCCGAAGTGAAGAAAAACCCGCCATTTTTGCGATCCAGAAAACGCTCCAAAATCGCGTCCGCCAGAATGCGGGCCTGGACGATATAGCGGGTGTCGAGCGAAGCTTCATAGAGGTCCAACAGGGCGTTGGCCATGATCGCATAGTCTTCAAGATAGCCGTTGAAGCGCGCCACGCCGTCTCCATAAGAGCGCCGCAGCGCGTGGCCATCCCAAAGCTTACTCATCACGAAATCGGCGGCCTTGACCGCGGCTTGCAACAGTCGCGGTTCGCCCAATGCGATGAAACCCTCGGCCAGCGCGCCGATCATCATCCCGTTCCAGGCGGCGAGCATCTTCTCATCGCGAGCCGGCTTGACCCGCTGCTCGCGCGCCGCGAACAGCCGGCGCCTGATTTCCGCCAGCCGCTGCTCCGTCTCCTGTGCCGAAAGGTGGAACAGTGCCGCCGCATCGTGAATATCAATTGTTCGATGCAGGATGTTCTTTCCTTCGAAGTTGCCCCTCTCGGTAACGTCGAAATACCGCTCCGCGATAGGAGCCAACTCAGACCCCAAAACCTCGCGGACTTCCGGCACCGTCCAAACGAAGAACTTGCCCTCCTCACCCTCGCTGTCGGCGTCCTGAGTCGAATAGAACCCGCCCTCGGGGCTGGTCATCTCACGCAACACGTACTCGAAGATGTCGCGGGCGACATCCATGAACTCCCGGCGATCCAGCGCCCGCGCCGCGTCGAGATAAAGCCGCGACAGCAGGGCGTTGTCGTAGAGCATCTTTTCGAAATGCGGCACCAGCCATTGTTGGTCCACGCTGTAGCGATGAAAACCGCCTCCGATCTGGTCGTAGATGCCGCCCTTGGCCATGTGGGTCAAAGTGCGCTCGACAATCTCGGCGTAGGTCGGATCGGCGCTGATATCCAGGGCGCGCAGCAGCAGCGAGAAGGCGAAGGAGTTGGGAAACTTCGGGGCCTCGCCCAGACCGCCGTAAGTGCGGTCGTAATGGCGCGCCAAGGCCGCCGCCGCTTCCGCCACGACCGTCCTCGGCAACTCATCCTCGGGCGCTGAGTAATCGCTCAAGGCGGAGACCGCCTGCGTGATCTTCTCCACGTTGTGGGCAACGTCCTGGGAGCGCTCGCGATACGCCTGATCCACGCTGGCCAGCACCCGCTTGAACGCTGGCAGCCCATGACGGTCCTGCGGAGGAAAATAGGTGCCGCCGAAAAACGGCCCGCCGTCGGGAGTGAGGAACATGGTCAAAGGCCAGCCACCGCGCCCGGCGAAAGCCTGAACCGCGTCCATGTAGATCTGGTCAAGGTCCGGACGCTCTTCGCGATCGACCTTGATCGGCACGAACAGCTCGTTCATCATCCGCGCGGTTTCCGGATCCTCGAACGATTCCCGCTCCATCACGTGGCACCAATGGCAGGCGGAATAGCCGATCGATAGCAAAATGGGCTTGTTTTCCGCCTTCGCTCGCGCCAGCGCCTCCTCGCCCCACGGGTACCAGTCCACGGGATTGTATGCGTGCTGGCGCAGGTACGGGCTCTGCTCGTTGATGAGGCGGTTGGGCTTGCGGTCGTGTCCGCCGGATTCGGGATTGCTCATCGATGCCTCTGATGGAGTGGTATGCCAAGCCGGCTTTACGGCTGGACCGAGTCTGATCAACTTTTAAGCTATCATGCACCGATATCTGCCGCTATCGGCGCGTCTCTGGCATCTTGACTCAGCGCACAGTAGATAAATCGAAAAAGACGCTTGAGAGAGGCACCATGAGCGCGGAAAAAAAGCTGACCAAGCAGGAAATTAACGGACTGTTCGAGCGCATCAGCAATTGGGGCCGCTGGGGCAAGGATGATGAGCGCGGCGCGCTAAACTACATCACCGACGCCAAGCGCGTGGCCGCCGCGCGACTGGTGCAAACCGGCGAGGCGATATCGCTAGGTCTGCCACTGGCGACGGTTCCGGGGCCCGACAATCCGACTCCGGTCACCCACCTGATGATCCAGTCGGGCCATGATGCCCACCTGCTCCCCTCGCCTCCGCCCTTCACCGCGGACTACCTGGGTATCAATACGCATGGGTACGCCAACACCCACCTCGACGCGCTGTGCCATCTGATTTGGAACGGCAAACTTTACAATGGGTATGACGCCAGCGAGGTCGGGTCCACCGGCGCCCGGAAACTGGCGGTCGACGTCGCCAGCAACGGCGTGATCAGCCGCGGAGTGCTGCTCGATATCCCGAAGTTACGCAACGTTGAATGGCTCCAAAACGGCGAGCACATCTATCCCGATGAACTGGACGCCGCCGCGCGGGAGCATCGGATCACGGTCGAGGAGGGTGATGTCCTGATGGTTCGTACCGGGCGTGCGCGCCAGCGCAAGGCCAGGGGCGGATGGAGTCCGGAAGAGGGAATGGCCGGCCTGGACGCCGCCTGTCTGCCATGGCTGCACGATCACAAGGTGGCGGTGCTTGGTTCCGACGGCGTCAGCGACGCAATGCCTTATGGGTATGAAGAACCGTGGCTGTCGATCCATAGCTGCGGGATCGCGATGATGGGCGTCCATCTAATCGACAACATGGACCTGGATACTCTTGCCGAAAGAGCCAAGGCGACGGGCCGCTACGAATTCCAGTTCGTAATGGCACCGCTGATCGTGGTCCGCGGCACCGCCTCACCGGTTAATCCAATCGCGGTGTTCTAACCCTTGGAAAAGCACGCTGTAGCGCCAGTCTGGCGCACGCCGCCGTGTTTTCAAGCGATTGCCGCCGCATCTGGAAGGGTTCCCGCCGGTGTGGCAAAATTTGGGCTGGCAAACGTTGGAGTGAAGCTGTATCGAATCGTTTCCAAACAACGCTGCCAGACTGCGCCCCCGACGCTTCTTGCTCGCCGCGGCGGCCAATTTTGGACTGGTAATTTTTGGTGTCCTACTCGCGCTGGCCTTGCTTGAGGCCGGATTGCGCTTGTTGGGTCTGGGCGGGCCCGGTTTATACACCTTTGACCGCTACAGCGGATGGACCTTGCGGCCCAACGCTTCGCTATTGCAGAACAAGGAAGGCAAAGCCTATGTACAGGTGAGCAGCGCCGGATTGCGCGACCGTGAACATCCCTATCGCAAGCCCGCCGGCACCTTTCGGATCGCGGTTCTGGGCGACTCCTTTACCGAGGCCAAACAAGTCCCGCTTGACCAAACCTTCTGTGCGGTCATCGAGCACGACCTCGCAAGCTGTCCCGCCCTGGCGGGCAAGAAAGTGGAGACGCTTAACTTTGCCTGCGATAGCTATGGCACCGCGCAAGAGTTGATGACCCTGCGCCATCGGGTGTGGCAGTTCTCTCCCGACATGGTCGTGCTTGCATTCTGTACCGGTAACGACGTCCGCAATGACTCGATCGAGCTGGAGGGGGACAAGTGCCAGCCCTTTTTCACCTATCGCAACGGCGAGCTGATGTTGACCGGTCCCTTCGAACAATCCCCGTGGTTCCGCTTTCAGTGCATGATGCGTTTTGAGTCGCAGCGTTCGGCGGCCCTGAACGTCCTGGGCCAATTGCGCAGCGCCATTCGGGCCAGCCCGCGCGCCCGCCGGGAACTGGCCAAACTGCCTCACAACGCCGCATTCGAACCCGGCCTCGACAACTGGATTTACAAGCCGCCCGCCACGCCGGTCCAGCGCGAAGCCTGGGACGTCGCCGAAGGCGAGCTTGAACTGGTGCATCAGGAGGTGGCGGCGCACGGCGCGCAATTGCTGGTGGTGACCTTGAGCAACGGGGTTCAGGTCAATCCCGATCCCGCGATCCGGCGCACCTATATGCAACAGATCGGAGTGGACAACCTCTTCTACCCGGACCTCAGGATCAAGGCGCTGGGCGCGCGGCGCGGCTTCGCGGTGTTGAATCTTGCCCCGCCCTTGCAAGCTTACGCCGAGCAGCATCATGTGTTCCTGCACGGATTCAGTAACACCCGGATGGGGTTCGGGCACTGGAACGAGAATGGACATCGCTGCGCGGGGGAACTGATCGCGCGGCGTTTGTGTGAGCTGCTGGAACGGCCGGCGCCGGGTCCACCGGCCGGCGCGTCTCAAAGCGCGCCGGCCGCGCCCTGACGCGGCGCGCTCAAGAAAATCAGGCGGGATAGTCGCGATTATAGCTGTTCTTTTTGTCTTTTATTCACTATTCGGCATCATGCAGCTATAACTTGCGATGTTTGCGATTTGTCATAATAACCGACTAAAATGGTAGATCGGAAGGGTGAACGCAGATGCAAAGCGAATCGCCAAAGATGCCGAAAGTTGAGAGGTGGCGGCGATGCCGGTGAATGTCACGGTACTGGGAGCGGGCGATGCTTTCGCCAGCAAAGGCCGATTCCAGGCCGGCTACGTTGTCAATGCAGGCGGAGTTCGGATCTTGATGGATGCAGGGCCGACGTTGCTGGCGTCGATGAAGCGGGTGGGAATCGCACCGGCGGACCTCGACGTGGTTCTGATCAGCCATCTTCACGGCGATCACTTTTGCGGCCTGCCGTTCCTGATGCTGGAGTATCTGTATGAAACTCCGCTGCGCCGCAAACTGACGCTGGCGGGACCGCCCCATCTGGAGGAGCGTACCTGGGCGTTGTTCCGAACCATGTATCCCGAAACCGACGCCTCCGCGATTGCGGGTCAATTGGAATTCGTGGAGCTCGAGCCCGAGCGAACTCAGAAGGTTGCCGGACTGCCAGTTCAAAGCATCAGGACGCCACACACGCTCAAGGACATCTCGCTGGCCTTCAGGTTGGAGGTGGGCGGCAAGGCGATTGTCTTTTCTGGGGATACCGGATGGACCGACAAGCTCATCGATCTGAGCGCAAATGCGGATCTGTTCCTGTGTGAGTGCACTTACTTCGACCAGCCCGGCTTGGACTTCCATATCAGTTACAGGCAATTCATGACCGAGCGCCATCGTTTGACCACGCGCCGGCTCGTGCTTACCCATCTGGGGCGCGAAGTGCTCGAGCGCCAGTCGGAGGTCAGTGTCGAAATGGCCACCGATGGGATGGTGATCGAAGTGTAGGGAATTGCTCAGACGGTGATCTTCTCGCCATTGAACTTGGTGAACGTAAAGCCGAGATAGTCCTCGTTGTAAAGGCCAGCCTGGTCGCGCAGCAGACTGATTGCAACCGCTTCGCCCAGAAGCATCCCCTGCATTACATCGGAGCGCCAGTGGATGCCGGAGAAGATCCGGCCAAAGCCGACGTTTGACGCCAGCTTGTTGAGCTCTCCGCCGACGGTCATCTGTTCCGCGTCCGGGCCGGTGTAGGGCGTCACACCGGTGCCGTCAAGGGTCGCCACCAGGGGCGTACCAATATCAACGATATGGGTGGCCTCATTGAAAAACCACTTTAGAATCGTCACCGCCGCACCAGCCGCGGTCGCATGCCCCGACGGATACGATGGATGCTGCGGGCATCCTTCAGGATAAGACTGCGGAATCAGATAATATCCGGTGCGGTCGAAGGTCGCGCCAACCGCAATGGACAACAGCACACTGGGATGTAGCGGGTAGTCCCTGGCACGGGTTTTGGTGAAGTGGACGAGCCCGCCAAACTCCTCGGGACGCAATGCGCGATGCACAAACCACTTCTGGAACCACGCGTTTTTGAGCGCGCGCGCGATTACCTCGGCCACCAATACCTGAATCATTGGAAATCCAAACGTGATAAACCCGGTCTCCGATTTCAGGCTGTCATACGGATTCCCCGAGTTGAGCGGAGCATGCATTCCCGCAAGCATCAATGCCGCGTTCAGATATTCCTGGTAGAGCACATCGCTATGTACGTATTCCGCCAGGTCGCGTCCGCTGCGCGGGTAGCGCAGTTGAGGGTCGGGATACTCGCTGGCAAACGGAGTCTGTCCGTTTTGAACCTTCAGCCATGACGTGGTGTCCGTCATGTAGTCGGAACCACCCTCGCTCAAGGAAAGAGTGGTCATATATCCCGACACCGGGATTGCGCCGATGGTGAATTGCTGCAGAAAAAATTGAGAAACATAAGGACCGATCACGTCTGACGGGGTGAATCCGCGAAACAGGGTCTGCGCGGTCACCCTGCCGCTGAATTGGCGAGGACCCTGGAAGGCGGGAAGACTGCCTAATTCAGCGGCCGCGTCCAGCGTCGTCGAATCCGAGTCATACTGCAAAAACGGTACGTCGCGGGCCAACGCCTGCCAGTAAGCTTCGACCGCCTGGGCCGCGAGGCCGGCGCTGGATAAGGTGTCGAAGGGCGGAATCGAGTGCTGGGAGACGTCGAGCGTCTCAAGATCGAAGCACAGCCCGGCTTGCGGATCGACTAGCGGCACACCGCCGCCCATTGTGAGATGATCGAAGTCGGCGGATTTTCCGCTCTCCACCGCGGCTTGATAAGCCGCATAGACAGCCGGATCCACCTCGCCAAACTGGTTGTGCGGGAAGCCCTTGGTGTAGTTAGCGATTCCGTCCTGGTATCGCGCCTCGTCGCCGTTATTGTTGTGTGACGGTACGCTAACCTTGTTGTCCATGGCCGCCGCATCGATGCGTTTGCGCAATGCCTCGCGAGGACGCGCATCGATATTCAATGGCGGGCTGCCGGACGAGGCACCCGCAAGCTGGACCCGCACCAGGCCAGTGGCGAGCGGAACCGCGCCGGCCAGAGCCGCGGTCCCAAATCCCTTGAGGAAAGCACGCCGGCTTGAAACCTGTCGCCGCGCACCGCCACCGGACGGCGGACAATTTTCCGAACTCCGACTTGAATTCGCGATTTTTCCTTTAAGGCGTCGAATCATTGGTCAGCTCCGCTAAAATTCGGCAGAATCGGCCAAGGCCTATAATAAACGTCCAGCTTTGGCAAGTTTTCTTAATCTTCCGGGATTATAAGCTGGGGCCTTCGGTGCGCGCGCGGTCCGCGCTCTGACGGAATCCGACGCGCAGCGGAAATGAACTCGCGGCAGCTGCCTTAAGGACTATCAGCCGGGTTCGAATTCGAGAAAATATTGGTAGGGAAGGAAATCGAGCTCCGCGACCAAGCGGTATCCCGCGTCGTGAAATTCCCCAATTACCTGCTCGCGCGAAACTCGGGTGGCGGTCCGATTGCAATGCTCTTTTTCTTGAAGTCGATCACCGCGATGCGGCCGCCCGGTTTCAGAGAACCATGCCGGCCTTACTCAAGAAGCTCGATGATGAGGCTATGAGGCTTCCCGCACGCGCGCGCGAGTGGCCGAATGCGGAAGAGCTGGCCAGCGTAGGGTGAAAGGAATACCCGCCGACCAAGTGCTCAGCAAGGCGCGGCGCTGCGATGAGGTCTTTCATCCCTTGGCCGAACGTGAATATAGGATTGAGAATGAAAATTCCGGCTAAGATTCTGGCGTGCTGGGCACTCTGCGTTTGTTTCCTGGTGCCGTTTGATGCGCCAGCGACGACCGCTTTTGACCAGCAGTCTCATGGTCGGTTTGTAGCGATCGGTTCGATGGCAGAGGCTCACGTCGGGCACACGGCGACTCTGTTGACTGATGGGAGGGTGCTGATTGCGGGTGGCGCTACGAGAACTGGGACGCTCGCCAGCGCGGAGCTGTACGACCCCGCCGCACGCACATTTATGCGTACCGGCAGTATGCATAGTCCGCGCGTTGGGTTCACCGCTACTCTGCTCGAAAGCGGGAAGGTCTTAATTGCGGGCGGCTTCGTCACGCTCGATGTCAGAAGCTATCTCGGCCGTACGGCGTTAGCGACGGCCGAGCTATACGATCCGGCTAAAGGCACCTTCGAGATTACGGGCACCATGATGAGTCCCCACGCCGCTCACAGTGCGACCCTGCTGCCGAGTGGCAAAGTCCTGATAGTCGGCGGAGTTCAAGGCAACGGTGTCTTGCTGTTTCCCTATCCGAACGTTCTCGATCTCGCGACTTTTGAGTTATACGATCCCGACACTGGCAAATTCTCACCGCCAGGTTCGATTCCTACATTCCTGGATTGGAGGCCGCGCGCAACGCTGCTTAAGAATGGCGATGTTCTTATCATAAGCGCTATGGTGCATAGCGTGCATCCGGGAGGGGATTTTTATAATATCGCCCAATTATACAGTCCAAAGGATGCCACGCTCACTGCCATACAGTCCGATGGTCTGGGGGCATATGCGAGCGGAGTGGCAACGTTACTTTCGGATGGAAAGGTTCTTATTACGGGCGGATTGGGACCAGGGCTCCTTGCTCCCAATGATGGCGCTCTACTTTATGACCCGGCATATCCTGGTTTTCAGCCCACAGGAAAGATGGAAACCGGACGCGTTGGGCATACTGCCACTTGTTTGCCTAATGGGCGAGTGCTGGTTACCGGCGGCGCTTTCGCTAGACGTCCTTTCGCAAGTGCTGAACTTTACGATCCGGGCCGCGCCGTATTCACTTCAACCTCTGACATGACGACTCGCCGAACCGGACATAAGGCCACGCTGCTACGTACGGGTGAGGTTCTGATCACCGGTGGAATTGGCGACTCGTACGCGTCCCTCGCCAGCGCAGAGTTGTACATACCCGAAGGTGTCAGCGCGCCCGTCTATACGAAAGCGTCCCAGGTATCAAAGTAATAAGGACTGGGCATTCGTGTAATTTAATCCGCTAAGACGCTGGTACCACGGAGGCTTCGTTGAGCTTGCCAAGGAATGTGCGCACCGGTGAGTGGGTTGCAGGCGCTTCGACATCGGCGGCGTGAAATCTTGCTTTTGCTAAGCCCCTTTTTCGCAAGCGTCCTGACCTTCATGGCGTACTCTGCGACAGTCGGCGTCGCCCATGAGGTCGGCCTTCCTTGCACGCCTGGGCGATGCCGGCTTTGACCCGGTCGTTGAAGAATATCGCGCTCGAACTCGGCGAAGACCCAAGCATTCCTGCCAAGGCCCGGCCACTGGGTGTAGTCAGGTCCAGCGCCTCCCTCAGCGAGACAAAGCCGAGTTTCGGCCTTCACAGGCCTCGGCGGTCCGGCGGAAGCGTGGCCCGCGCCCATGCGATCGCCGGGCGTAAAAACCTCGAGGCGCGCAAGCTGTCGCCGGCGAGCATCCAGCGGAAGCTCTCGGCCCTGTCCTGTTTGATTATCTGTGCGAGCGCAACTCGGTGTCGACAATCCCGTCGACGGCTTCAAAAGACCGATGGCGAACGGCAATGAAGGCTGCACGCCGGCGCTGGGCGATGCCCAGGCGCGCAGCTCTTGGAGGTACCGGCGGCGGACACGCTCAAGGGTGTGCGCGATCGCGCCGTCCTCGGCCTTAGCGTGTAATTTGTATGATTCTGGCTGGTACCTTATCTGCAAGAATTGCGTGAACCAACCAACGGGGACCTGCGAAAGAGGTTCAGGAAGAACTCCGCGACCAAGCGCTATCCCGCGAATGCTCCATCTCGGCTCACGTCTGCGATTCAGGCGTATACAGTTTACCTCGCGTCAATCCTGACTGATAATGCCTCCTTCATGGCAGATGATCTCGGCCTCAGTCAGATTCAGCGTGGCGTCGCGCGGGTTGCGTGCCGGAGTGAAAGTCCTATGGAAGCGACGCCGCAAAGATATGATTGTTTCCTCGCCTGACATCATGGTGTGTGCCTTGGACCGGCGTCCCAAGAATTTTTCTCGTTGGACCGCAGCCGGACGAGTATAATTAAGCAAGATCAATTGGTGCTTGCCGCAGTTATGAAATGCACGCATGCGCCAATTACTGGGCATATCATGTATCTCTTACTCTTTTGATTACAGAGGCTAAGCGGCGCGCCCCGGAGATATTTATGGAGCAATCGACAGTTGACCTGATCGGGCGGCTCTCACGGCTGGAACTGGAACAGGACAAACTCCAGCGCAGCAACAAGCGTCTGCGCCTGATGACAGGCGGGCTGATGCTGCTTTGTGGTGCGCTGATCACAATGGCGCAGACCAATTCCACGGTGCCGGAATCGCTGGAAGCGCAACAATTCGTATTGCGCGACAGCAGCGGCAAGGTGCGCGGCGCGATGGGCGTGATATCCGATGGCGCGGTGGGGCTCAATTTTGAAGACTCCAAGGGCCGTACCCGCTTGACCATTGACCTCGCTGCGAACGGCACGCCAGGTTTGGATTTCTTTGATCAGGATGGCAAGCTGCGCGCGACCATGGCGCTGGGGCCGGCGGGCGAACCCGGACTCGGTATGTACGGTCCCAATGGCCATCTGCGAACCAGCCTGGACGTTCCAGCGGCCAAGACTCCCGGTTTGGCGTTTTATCACCTGGACGGCAAGCCGGCTTGGGGAGTTCCCTGAAATGAGCTGGGGACAACGATACCTCACCGTGCGCCGCTCAATCGCAGCGTTCGTTTTGCTTGGCCTGATCGCCTGCGCCATGAGCGGATGCGTACCTGCCTATGGCTACTCGGATTACCCGCAGTATGGCTATGCACCATACTCGTATGGTTGGGGAAACGTCTGGGGCTATAATCCTGGGTTCGTCGTCAACCACCCATGGGAAGAACATCACGGCTTCGGCCATCATACGCAATTCTATAGCGGCGGCGGGTTTGGACATGGGGGCGGCTTCCACGGCGGTGGCTTCCACGGCGGCGGCGGTCACGGCGGCGGTGGCGGTCACGGCGGCGGCCATCGTTGAGCCGCCTGCGGCAGGAGCTGCCTGCGCGAGCAAGTTTTGCGATGACGCCTGCGCGCCGAGCGCGTCGCGAACATCATCAGCGGCGCCACAGTCAGCGGCGCCACGGCTGACAGCGTATGCGGTCAGGAACGTGGCATCGGATACCCATCGTTGATTCAGCCATGACCGTATTGCCGCTTCAGCTGGATTCGAGACAACGTATCCATGACCCGCCGGGCGTCGCCCAAATCGCTCCATGCGATCTCCGGGACCGGTAGGACAGCGAGATTCGATTTGAGCTTGGCCAATACGTTGCGTGAGAAGTCATTGGGCTGCAGCCGGGCGTAAACTGACTGGATGGCGCGCGTCTCGTATTCGGTCTCAAGCGCGGGCAGCATGGCGGAAAAGGCGTCATACAGGGCCGGTGTCGTATCCTCGATGACGCGCAGAAGGGTCTCGGCTCGGGCAACCGTGACGAAAGTGTTCCAGAAACATCCGCGAGCCATCAGTTGTCGAGCAAATTCCGGAGACGGCTTCTCCCAAAAGCCCTGAACCGGATAAATGGATTTATCCACGGGTATTCCCGGTGCCGCAGGCTCAATCCAGCCATAGTCCTTTTCAGGAGCGTCGGGTGGTATGCCAAGAAGAACGATGAGATCGTGCTGACTGTCGACTGCCTGGAATGCACGTTCCACGTGCCGCATAAACAGACGGTCATCGCTAATGTAGTGGTCCGAGGGAATCAAGGCCACCAACGCCTTTGGCGCGCGAATGCTCAATCTCAACAACGAATAAGTAATGGCTGGCGCGGTGCCCCGGTTGGCCGGCTGAATGACCAGTTGCCGTGGCGGCAAGTGCGCAACTGTCGGCGCATAGTACTGTTCATGGGAGCGCGTCAGCGCTGTCAGAGTGTGTTGGCTGTCAACGATCAATGAAACCCGTTCCATGGTCTGTTGAAGCAGGCTGGTTCGCCCGATCAGCCGACAAAATTGTTTTGGCGTCGAGCGCCCGGTCAGTTGGCGTGTATAGAACGACAAACGCCGCCCTTCCCCTCCGGCCAGAATTACTGCCCATCGCTTACGGTTGAGATCATAAAAATCCATGAGCTTGCCTCTCCAGGTGTTACCAATCACGGCCAGCCGAACCGGTCTTCGCGCACCGATTCAATGGCCTCTTCACAATGTTCAGCTAAACAGACGACGACCGGCATCGCGCGGTCCACGGCAAATCGCGCTAGCGATGCGCCAGCCCGCGGATGGTCAGGCGGGGTCGGGATTATCCGGCGGCGGGGGCGAAGTGCGCCGGTGGGTCAGCCAACTTTCTATAGCTCCTGAGGTCACGCGCGTCATCGAGCGCGGGATCAGGGCGTGCTGGCTCACCAGGACAATCGAGATCAGTCCTACGGCGGAGGGCGCTGGCAATTTGGCCGCGCGCGGACTGACCTCTTCTGAGGCGTGACATATCAGGCTTTGATGCGGACCGGCAAACGCGGTCGCGGATGGCGAGCGCAATGAATGCGGAAGTTGCGCGAAGCTCAGTAGACAAAAGCACCCGGCTACCAGCAACGTGGCCATGGTAATTGAGCGGCTTCGTCTTGCTAAGGTCATTACGTCGGGCGTCCCTGGGGCGTTAGACGACCTGCGATGTAAATATATTCGATCGGCGCGTGGAGCCAAAACGGCGACCACCGTTTCATAACGTTACCCTCACAGAAAGCCTGCGCCTCTGATGCGAGTCGAACCGTCATCTCAACGCGCCGCGCTCTGGCAGGCTTATTCCTCGGTCGGCTTTCCCTTGCGCAAGGCCTGCTCGACGCCGGGCATACGCTTGGGGCCGCGCCCTTCGCCCCTGTCCCACTTCGCATATTCCTGCACTCGCGTGAGGAAATGATGTGAATGCGCGTTGCGGACGGCGGTATGGAAACCCATCTCGTCCTGGGCGTTATTGATCGCAAATTTCAGCATCCGCAGCGTGAAGCCGTCAGTCTCAGCGATGCGGCCAGCCAGCGCCAGCGTCTCCCGCTCGAGGTCCGCACGCGGAACGACAAGGTTGGCGAGCCCGGTCCGCAACGCCTCCCGCGCATCGACAAAGCGGCTTTGGAAAAGAATTTCCTTCGCCTTACGCACGCCGACATCCCATGGTGCGGAGAAATACTGCGTAATCGACGGCAGGAACATCGCGTCGTCGGCCGCGACGATGAGGTCCATCGCGGAGGCGAACATGTAGCCGCCAAAGATGCAGTAACCCTGCACCTGAGCGATGGTCGGCTTGGGCAAGTCGCGCCATCGCAGCGTGTTTTCCAGGAACAGATCCCACGACCTGAGATGCCGGTTCTTTAATCCCTTGGTATTGTAATAGCTATTCGGATTTTCCTTTTCGTCCGGCGTACCGAGGTCGTGCCCGGCGGAAAAATGCTCGCCCGCGCCGGCCAGGATTATTACCTTGACCTCATCGTCGGCCGTCGCTTCCTCAAAAGCGCGGTCGAGTTCTTTCAACAGCACGGTTGATTGCGCGTTGCGGTAACGCGGGCGGTTGAGCGTGATGCGGCCGATCCGCTCGAGCTTTTCGTATAACAACTGAGTATAGTACACGTCAGAGACTCCTGTTCAGCTCGCAGGGCGCCGCGCGATCACCGGGACGCGACCGCGATTTGCCTCCCCGGATTTTGTGTCCCTGACGCGTCCTGTCCAATCAGTTTGGCGCGGTGCGCCCGCCGCGGACCACCTTGCCGGGCATCGCGCCGGTCGGCTGGCCGTCGGTGAAGACCACCTCGCCGCTCACGATCGTGTATTTGTAACCTTCGGCGCGCTGCACGAACCGCTTGCCGCCTGCCGGGAAGTCGAAAACTATTTCCGGGGCATGCGAATTCAGGTGGTCGAAATCGATCAGGTTGATGTCCGCCTTAAGCCCGGGAAGAAGCGTGCCGCGGTCTTCCAAGCCATAGAGCTGGGCGGTTTCGCGGGTCTGGCGCTTGACCGCCGTCTCCAGCGGAATCCGTCCATTGCGGCCGCGGTCGCGCACCCAATGCGTGAGGAAAAAGGTAGGCGCGCTGGCGTCGCAGATCTCGGCGCAGTGCGCGCCGCCATCTGAGAGGCTCACGACGTTAACCGGATCGAGCAACAGGTCGCGCAACGGGTCAAGGCTGTAGGAACGGGTATAATTGAAGGGCCGGTAAACCAGTTCGCGGCCGTCACGGCCAAGCATCGTGTCGTAGTATGCCGCCTGTGGAGATTTGTTCTCGCGCTTGGCGATCTCCTCCAGACACATCTCGCGGACCGGCTCGTAGTTGGGCGGTTCGCCCAATGGAAACAAGTTCGCGTATCCGGCCGTCGGCATATTGAAATGATTCCAGTCCTCGGCGGGCATCTCCGCGATGATTCGAGCGCGGACCTGCGGATCCCGCATCCGTGCCACTCGCTCGTTCAGTGGCAAATGGGCGATCGCATCGTACGAGGGCCGCCCGATCAGTGGATTGGACGACGTCTCCAGGCCCATCAGTTGACCCGGCGAACGGACTGCGATCTGGCTCACCAGCCGCGCTCCGGCCGCATTGGCCTGTTTCATGAATTCGAGCCGCCGCCGGACCCCGGGCCCCGTCGGTCCGTCACCCAGCGCCGCCAGCGATATCGGCAAACCCGTCTCCGTGGTCAGACGGATCATCCATTCCATGCTCTTGTCGACGCCGGCCATATCCGAGATAACCTCGAACACTCCGCGTCCAACGTCGCCCATAGCCTTGCCGATCGCCGATACTTCTTCGACACTGGCGAAGGTGCCGGGCACCAATTCACCATCGCGGGTGGCATGCACTTTGGTGCGCGAGGTGCTCGCGCCGAGCGCGCCGGCCTTGATTCCCTCACGGACCGCCGCGGCTATCCGAGCCAGATCTTCAGCCGTTGCCGGTTCGTTGTGCGCTCCGCGCTCGCCCATCGCATAGACCCGCACCGCGCAGTGTGGAACTTGGGCGCCGATGTCAATCGCGCGTTTCATTCGCGACAGGGCATCGAGATATTCGCCAAACGTTTCCCATTCAAATTTGATTCCCGCCGCCAGGGTCGCGGTGGGGATGTCCTCAACCGCGTCCATCAGGTTGAGCAGAAATTCCTCCGACCCGCGCCTGACCGGGGCAAAGCCGACGCCGCAGTTGCCCATAATGACGGTGGTCACGCCATGCCAACTCGACGGGCTGACGTACGGATCCCAGGCCACCTGGCCATCGTAATGGCTATGAATGTCGACCCATCCCGGCGTCACCAGCAAGCCGTCAGCGTTGATCTCGCGGCGGCCGGCGCCGGCTTTACCACCGACAGCGGCAATCATACCGCCGTCGATCGCGATATCGCCGCCGCGCGCGGGCTGCCCGGTGCCGTCAACAATTTTGCCATTGCGTATTACGAGGTCATGCATGGGTCCGCTCTCCTTTGTCCGGCCGGAATCCGACGGTGTGGAAGCTGCCACGGTGCACCAACACCATAGTCTCTCTTTCGCACATGGTTGCCTTCAGTTCAACTTATACGCCTCGGCGACGTTTTTGCCCAATATCCCGCGCGCCGCGTCATCGGGCATCCCTTCGACCATTTCGCGCACCTCTTCCATGTAGTTGGGCGGGTGGTCAACGTGGGGAAAGTCGCTGGCCCAGAAGAATTTGTCGATGCCCACATAGGGCATCAGGTAACGCAGGCATTTCTCGTCGGGGTCGCCGGAGATGAAACATTGGCGCCTGAAGTAGTACGACGGCTTCTCGGAAAGCGGCACCCCGCCACCGAACAGCGTGCCGCTGTAGATGGCGTCGGCCCGATCCAGGTACCAGCCGATCCATCCCGCCCCCGACTCCAGCACCACGAAGCGCATCTTGGGGAACCTTTCGAACACGCCGTACGCGAACATGGTCGAGAAGGCCATCATCGGCCCCTGGTTGACGTGCATATCGCCGTACCACAACTTGGCGGGGCCTTTGATCGGCTCGAAACGGGTGTGAATCGTGATGTCCTGCGGCTCGATACTGGGATGGACCGCAATCGGCACGTCGAGGTCCTGGGCCGCCGCGAACACTGGGTCATGATCGGGATGGCCGTGCGGCTTGCGCGAAGCGGTGAATGACGCGATGAACGCGCCCTTGCATCCGTCTTCCTTGACCGCGCGTTCCAGTTCCCGCGCCGCCGCTTGAGGGTCGAGCAATGAGATGTGCGCGATCGGAACCAGGCGGCCGCCGGAATCGCGGCAGAAGTCGCCCATCCAGCGGTTGTAGGCGCGGCAATATGCGGCAGTGATTTCGGGGTCGTGGCGCACGTCGCCTTCCCAGGCCAGCCCGAGCGTCGGATAGAGCACGGACTTAGCCAGCCCCTCTTCGTCCATACGCTCCAGCCGCTCCTTGGGAAACATGGTCCCGTGGCCGGCGCTCTTCATATAGGTCTCGTCCCGGGTAACCGGGATGAAGGGCGTGGGCCCCTTCTTGCCGTTGGCGAGCCAGACCTTGCGCCGCTCCCGCATCTCCTGCACGAAGCGCCCCATGCTGCTTAGGCGCGGCAGGTTATACTTGTCGATGCAGGTGGCGGGCTTGCCGTCGATTTCGGCATACTCCCAGCCTTCACTGTCTTTTTTGATTCGGATCGCACGTGGACGATACTCCGCTTCCAGATATTTCTCCCACAAGTCGGGTGGCTCCAGAATATGCCCGTCGGCGTCGATAATCATCGGCTCGTTGCGTTTCGCATCTGCCATCGCTCAAGTCTCCCTCCAAAGTGGATATCCACCAATTGTCGTCTCACGGCAACCGGGTCCGTGCGCGGGTGGTAACCCAGTCCACCTTCGTGCCTCGCCGGAAACATCCCCCGGCCTAAGTCCCTAATGGAACATTTGTTCAGACGTTTGTCAAAGTGAAAAACCCAACCATAACTCGGACTTCAGCGCAGACGGTGCCCAACGCCTTGGTCTTATTCCCAGCGCGGCGTTGGATCCGATTGTGGACGGACGGGCTTGCGGCACCGATCCTTGGGGCTCGCCAGTGACTATCATCACTGGTGGAACCGACGGCAGCTTCACCCTTCGCGCGGCGATTCACGGCATAGGTTCCACCCTATGCCACCCACATTCCGCCGTAATCAACATTGCAGCAGACGCTTTCGAAGCGTCAATATAGAAACTGCTCTTAATACCCGGGCGGGGGAATCATATGAAAATCGGCACCTTTTACGAACACCAGCTTCCGCGGCCCTGGGAGCCGGGCGCCGAACTAAAGCTGTTTCAAGACGCGCTGGATCAGGCGGAGCTGACCGACCGTCTGGGATTCGATTTGCTGTGGGCAGTCGAGCATCATTTCCTCGAAGAATACGCGCACTCCTCGTCGCCGGAAGTGTTTCTCGCGGCGGTAAGCCAACGCACCAGGCATTTGCGGCTCGGCCACGGGATCGTCCTGCTTCCACCGGCCTACAACCCGCCCGCTCGCGTCGCCGAGCGGATCGCGACCCTGGACCTGGTGAGCAACGGCCGGGTTGAGTTCGGCACCGGCGAGTCATCGTCGAATATCGAACTGGGCGGCTTCGGTATCCCGCGCGGCGAAAAGCGCGAGATGTGGAAGGAATCACTGGGCGCAATCTGCCGGATGTTCGTCGAAGAACCATTCCTTGGCCATCAAGGCAAGCACTTCAATATGCCCGTGCGCAATGTGGTGCCCAAGCCCGTGCAAAAGCCCCATCCTCCCTTGTGGGTAGCGTGCTCGCAGCGCGAGACGATGCTGCTGGCGGCGCGCCTGGGGATTGGCGCCCTGACCTTCGCCTTCATCAGCCCCGAAGAAGCCAGGAAGTGGGTTCACGATTATTACGAAACGTTCGAGAAGGAATGCGAGCCGATCGGCTATGCGGTCAATCCTTCGATCGCCCTGGTTCAGTCGCTGATGTGCGCGCCGACGCAGGAAAAGGCGCAGGAGATGGATCGCAACGGTTCCAGCTTCTTCATGTACGCGCTGGGGCACTACTACTTCTTCGGCGAGCATGATCCCGGCAAGACCAGCATCTGGGACAACTACTATAAGGCCAGCCGTTTGGGCCATCTGCGCGCGATGCTCGAGCAGCAATCGGGCGGCGGAATATGTATTGGTACGCCCGAGAAGATTCGCCAAACCCTCAGACTCTACCAGGAGGTCGGTGTAGATCAGGTGGTGTTTCTTTCCCAAGGCGGCCGCAACCGGCATGAGGATATCTGCGAGTCCTACGACCTGTTCGCGCGCGAAGTGATGCCCGAGTTCAAAGACCGCGATCCCGATCTGGTCAGGCAAAAGACCCAGCGCCTGGCGCCGATCATCGAAAAGGTAATGAAGCGCAAGACTGCCCCCCGCGTCCCCAAAATCGAAGGCGGCACGATCGTCAAAGCGGCCGGCGGCCAGCTCTGAAGTAGAGACGCCGCTCAGGACCTCGGAAATAGTCAAATGTCAGAAAGCCGCTAACCCAAGTTCGGAGTGTTGGGTTCCCGGCGGGAGTGCCGAAGGCACTTAGGGCGCCACCGAGAACGCTGTGGACTGAACAACCCGCGCCCTTGAAAAGAGAAGCGACTTAGCCTACATCCTGTTAGAACCGTGAGGCAAAACGGAAATTCCGGCCCAACAGGGTAGCCATCCCGTACACACCGCGGATGCGGACTAGAAATGTACCGCCTTCGTATAGCAGACATTATTGAAAGATTTCCGGCGGACACTTTCGAGAAAGAGGTCGGCCATGCCTGAGTGGAGGCGATTTCGTGAAGCGATTGCGGCGGGTCTTCCCAACGCAGAGCTGTTGGCGCTGCTGCGCAAGATGAGCGGTTGGCTGGAGCTTGCGCCCGAAAAAGCGATGGCCGCGTTGAATGAGGAGATGAAGAGCTCCCTTCCGCGAACATTGTATCAGAGTCTGGTGATTCTGAAGCTCATGATTCAGCATCAGGCGGATAGAATGGGGCTGGAATCGGAACCGGAGCCGCAAAAATCATTGAGCGAATCTCAGGGGACGGCTGCCGATGAGGGAAGGCGGGCGGCCGCGAGGCTAGCTGTTGTGCAGGAGCTGATGAGGGATCTGCTTCAAAAGGACCCAACGCTGAACCAACCGCCATCGGCTGCGGATTTAGCGAAAAGCAAACTGCAGGAGGCCGCAACTGAAATCTTCCAACGCTTGGATGCGGTAGCAAACCAAATGGCGCCTGGCACCGTTTCAAACCTCTCTATCAAAACGATTGAGGATGTGCGGCGCGATGCGGACGCGCTGATAGCTACGGCTGCCCCCAATGTTGGCGGCTTGCCGTTCGTGCTTTACATGACGTGCAGCGCGACACGGATGCTGGCCGGCTGCTATGCGATCGTCGGGCGCAACAAGGATGCTTTGGAAGCGTTTGCGGCGGCGGCGGAATATTTCGAAAAAGCGGGTGAGCCGCAACAGGTTGAGGATTGCAAGAGCCGGGCGAGGGATTTGGAGCAGCATCTTTCCGGGAGCCTCGACGCGGCGGCGGAGCAACCGCTGGCAACCGTTAGCACCGCTGCCTCCAGCGGCGACAAATGGGAGCGCGTCAAAGCGTTGATGGAACTTTCAAGCATCGCAGGCAGCGCGGCGGACACATTCGAGGCGCTCCAAAACGCCGAAGCCGCGGTGAAGGAGCTTGCGGGGACGAAGGAGATTGCAGGTTTGGGCTACCAGGACCCCGGAGAGTGCGGGGCAGAAGCTGCCATGGACTCGTGGATTCGAACTGCGAGCGCGGGGTTGAAAGGTATCGCACTCCTGGGGCGGGTAAGCCAAGTAGGCACTTGGTATGATCAGATATTGGGTGCGCGCTTTGCGCATCAGGTGAGAAAAGATCAAGCGGCGGCGAATGTTTTGCAGGCGCTGCAGGTCGACGTTGAGAAATGCAACGCGCGCATGCGCCAGGAAGCGAGACTCGCCGAAGCCGAGGTCAAACGCGAGTTTGAAAGCTACTTTCCACCGCCACCGGGCAAGGCGCCTGAGGCGCCTCCATTCGAGGCCGATTTCGATTCGCTGCTGGACCGCATGCGTGCGGTGGATGCGGCGCTGGCGCAGATTCGAGAAACCTGCAACCAGCGCGCAGCGGCCGGCCAAGGCATGGACGATTTGCTGGCTGCCGTCGGGAAACTGGAGGCGCAAGCAGATACGCTGAACAGCCCCGAATATGAAGCCAAGACGCGATTGGAACGCGCTTATCTGCTGGGTCACCTGGGACGCGGCGCGGATATGATACCGGTGGCGCGCGAGGCGCGGACCCGGCTTCTGGCGAGCCGAGCGGCGAGCCTGTCGTCGTTCGCGCAGTCGCACCAGAGGTATTTGTATCTGGACTCGCTCAAGCGCGAGGCGATGGGCCGCATCATGACCGGCGACTTCGAGGGTTCGCTGAAGATATGCGAAGAGACGGTGCGGGATTTCGAGACCCAGCGCTATCGCGTCAATAGCGAGTACAGGCAGAGCGCGTTACTCAGTTACGTTTCCGATTTTTACACATGGGCTGTCTTTTCGGCGTTCAGGCTGAAGCGCTGGGACGACATGCTGGAGGCAATCGAACTGATCAAGGCGCGTTCAGCCATTCGCAGCCGTTTGATGCCCGATAAACCGGAGCGGCTCAACCTGGACTTGTTGCGCGAGTTCGACGCCGTCAACGCTGACCTCGAACGCGCACCAAACAATGAAAACTTCAAGGTCAAGCGGAGGCAGCTTTGGGACCTGCTATCGATTGCGCACCTTCAAGACGGCGAGTGCGGCGAGTTTCCGGCGCCTGGCGTGGCCACGATTCAAGCGGCGCTCGAGGAAGACGAGGCACTGATCGGCTACTTTTGGTTGTCTGGGACGGTGATTTTGGCGGTCGCCGTGGACCGGGAACGCTTTCTCGCCGAGAGGATCGTTTTGAAGCCCGAGGAGCTTGATCGCCTTAAGGAGTTTGTATCATTCGTGCAGGCCTTGAAGAGCAGCCATAAGATGGATCGCGAGGTGGCGGAACTGGGTGATATTCTACTGCCCGATTTCCTGCGCGATTTCATGAAGTCGAAGAGGCGGATCATTTTCTCGCCCCACCACTCACTGCATTTGTTTCCGTTTCAGGCGGCGCGCTGGGGCACGGAAGGCTTTGTGGGGACGGAGTTCGCGGTTCGCTATGTGCCGAATTTCTGCAGCGTTTTGCTGCCTTGGGCGCGGCGCACGGAAGACCGCATTCTGGCAATTGGGATTCGAGAGTTCGCCGATCCGGCAGTGCAGCCTTTGGACAACGTAGAGGACGATGCGGCGGTGGTTGCGGGTTTCTATCGTGCCAGCGGCTCCAGGGTTGAGATGCTATTGGGGAAAGATGCGACTCGCGCTGAGATTGAAGCTTTGCGCGAAAACGGCGCGCTTCAAAAGTTCAGATGCGTGCATTTGGGCACGCACGGGTTGAGTGTCTTTGCGACGCCCGAACAACCGCTGGAATCGCGGCTGCTGGTACAGGATGGAACGCTCGACGCGATGGACATTGCGAATCTGCAGTTGAGCGCGGAACTGGTAATGCTGAGCGCTTGCCATTCGGGCCAGCGGGCGATTGAGTTGCGCGATTTGGGAGAGGTGCCGGGAGACGACATCTTTGGCTTGCAGTCGGCGCTATTCAAATCCGGAGTGCGGTCGGTTACGGGAACGCTTTGGCTGGTGGAAACGAAGAGCTCGTCGCCTATCACACGCGCATTCCATAGGCATTACGCGGAAGGCAAGCCGGCGGAAGTGGCGTTGCAACTGGCGGTGAAAGAGTACCTGGCAAATGCTCCGGCACGACTCAGCGGCGTGTACTATTGGGCGCCATATTTCATTTCGTCAATAGGATCATCAGGCAGGATGCAAACTGGAAGGAGAGATTCATGGCAGAGCTGACGCTGCATTTCGAAGCGAGCACGGGCACCAACTTGGACGCGGCGGCCGCCGCCTTGCAGAAGAGTTTGACGGAAATAACGGGAGTGGAATCGGCAGAGACGAGCCCGCAAAAATTCCAATCGATTGGACCGGCGGAGATCTTGAGCGTGATACAAGTGGCAACGTCGGTGGCGCAGAATGCGAGCGTCTTTTTAACGGCGCTGGCGAGTCTTCTTGCAGCGTGGGAAAAGGTCAAGCCGATGTTTCCGGGCTTGCACGCGCCGAAGGTGGAGGTGGTGCTGAAACAGATTCCGATTGATCAGTTGACGCCCGAGCATCGAGCGGAGCTGGCGAGAGGGTGAAGACGTTGATCAGTATGGGATTTGCGACGATGTTCCGAGCTTAAGCCGTTGAGGAATTAGGTTTTGCCTGAACGAACCCCTGGGACGGGCACGCCGAGAGGCGCAGCCTCATCCCGTCTGCGGCATGCTGCCATACAGCCGCCGCGTCACGTGACTCTTTGCCAGCGGCAGTCAGCAGTACCAGGAGTGTTTATCATTGGGCGTGTCTATCAAAAGATATCGCGTGTCGAGGTTAAGGTTTATCAATTTGCGTTCTCATCTCTTTTGAGATGATTTCAAAATCGTCTTTCGGTATCTCGAAAAATCCGAAGCGGAACACAAATCCCCAGTGCTGCTTGTTGCGAATAAAAGTCAGCTCCTGGATTAGTGGCTGAATATCAGTTTCCCGGCAGGACAGAAACTCGACATCCCTGCGGCAGGGTGTAAAGCCCGAGCCCATATCGCCTTGATAAACTTCGTCCCCTTTTACGCGAGCGATAGCGGTAAATTTCCGGTAAGGCTCCTTGCCTTGAAAACCGAGCTTGGGGGAATAGAAAATAATCAAATCGCCTGACTGCATTCTTTTCATCGGACCAGCCTTGCCGTGGTTTGCCTGAACTATTCCAAGCTTTTTGCCGATTTCCAGATGATCCTTCGATACCACAACCAGCCAATATTTCGTGTCTCGCATATCGCTTATCTTATTGATGGATTTCACGTTATTACCTTAAACCCGGTGGCCGTCATCAACGCAACGTTTATCGGATAAAGCACGAACGGCGCCTGTTTCGATCAATCCGGCGAAAAAAATATTGATGTCCGAAAATGGCGAGCGGGGAAGCAGCGCAAAGGCTAGGATGGATCCATGCTGCTCGAACCGGAGATGTGTTACCGCGCGATCAGGTCGCACGATTCGCGCTTTGATGGGCGTTTCTTCGTTGGGGTCAGGTCCACCGGCGTCTACTGCCGCCCCATATGCACGGTGAAGGCGCCCAAAGCCGAGAATTGTACTTATTTTCCCAGTGCCGCGGCGGCGGAGTCGATGGGCTACCGGCCCTGCCTGCGCTGCCGCCCCGAACTTGCGCCGGGCAACGCCAGCGTCGACGCGAGCAATCGGATCGCCCGGAGTGCGGCGAGTCTGATTGAAGACGGAATCATGAGCGAAGCCGGTATCGAGGCTATCGCTTCGCGGTTGGGAGTCACCGACCGCCATCTTCGCCGCGTGTTTCATGACCAATTCGGTGTCTCACCGGTTGAATTCGCACAGACCCAGCGCCTGCTGCTGGCCAAGCGTTTACTCACGGATACCGCCTCTTCCGTCACGGAGGTGGCGTTCGCCGCCGGGTTCGGCAGCTTGCGGCGATTCAATGCGTTGTTCAAAACCCGTTACCGCCTGAGTCCAATGCAACTCAGGAAGGCCCCGCGACGCACGGATTCTCCTGATGTTTTGCGCTTCGAGTTGGGTTTTCGTCCGCCCTACGATTGGCGCGCTTTGCTCGAATTCCTCGGCGCGCGGAGCATCAACGGCGTCGAAATGATCGAAGCTTCGTTCTATCGCAGAACGGTACGGCTGATGCGCGGTGGAATGCCGCACACCGGCTGGATCGAAGTGGCACCGGTGAAACGCAAACCGGTGTTGCGTGTTGCGGTGTCGTCATCATTGATCAAAGTGCTACCGGCGGTGTTGTCGCGCGTTAAGCACCTGATGGATTTGTCTTCGCATCCGGCGGAAATCGCCGACGCTCTGGGACCGTTGGCGAGGGCGAATCCCGGACTGCGCGTGCCGGGCGCGTTCGATGGGTTCGAGATTGCCGTGCGCGCAATTCTGGGCCAGCAGGTCAGCGTCGCAGCCGCACGGACGATGGCTGGCCGGTTCGCCGCCGCTTTTGGAAGCGAGATCGAATCGCCCTTCGCTTCGCTGAATAGAGTTTTTCCGGCGGCCGAAGAAGTCGCAAGTCTAACGGTGGATGATATCGCCGGACTGGGAGTGATCGCCGCGCGGGCGCGCTCGATTCTCGAAATGGCTCGGGCGATTACCGAAGGCGCGCTCGTGCTCGCGCCGGAAGTCGACGTTGCCCAAACGCTAACCAAACTGCGCGCGCTAGGCGGTATCGGTGAATGGAGCGCACAGTACATCGCGATGCGCGCATTGGCTTGGCCCGATGCTTTTCCGCATACCGACTTGGGCTTGATGAAAGCGCTGGGAGAGAGCGACCCCAAACGCGTGCTCGCCGCGAGTGATGAATGGCGGCCGTGGCGCGCTTACGCCGCGATGCATCTGTGGGCGGCCTACCGGCGCAACCAATCACGAATGGAGGAGACTAATGGAACTGCTCATCGATCGGGTCAGTTCGCCGATTGGAACAATTCTTCTGGTGTCCGACGGCCAGGCAATACGCGCGTTGGACTTTGAGGACTATGAGCAGCGGATGCATCGTCTGCTTCGATTGCATTACGGGAGCTACGCGTTGACATCGGGGCGCAATCCGGCCGGTTTGAGCGATCGGATCGCGGCTTACTTCGAAGGCGACATCGCGACGCTCGATGCTATTCCGGTGCAGACCGGTGGGACGCCGTTCCAGCGTAGAGTCTGGACCGCATTGCGTCAGATCCCCGCCGGAAAGACCACGGCCTATGGACAACTGGCCCGGCAAATCGGCAGTCCCGGCGCGAGCCGCGCAGTCGGCTTGGCAAATGGATCGAATCCGGTTGCGATCGTTGTACCATGTCATCGCGTCATTGGGGCCGACGGTACGCTTACCGGCTATGGTGGCGGATTGGACCGAAAACGCTGGCTGCTCGCCCACGAAGGTGTGAGTTTCTCATTCGATACCAGCAAAGTCCGCGAGTCGATATCACAGCCGGCATCGTCAGGCGAGGCCGAATAGGACGCTTGCATGTTTGGCCGGTAAAATGCATTTTTAGCTGGTGTCAAAGCATGGCAAAGACAAGCATCAGGGCCAGGATTCCTCAAGTCAGTCCGAACCCAAACCTGAAAGGCTCAACCGCAAAGAGTTTGAGAAGGAACTGGAGAAGCTGCATATCGAACTGGTCAAGCTTCAGGACTGGGTCAAGGAAAAGGGACTGAAAATTGTTGTAGTCTTCGAGGGGCGCGACGCCGCGGGCAAAGGCGGCGTCATCAAGCGGCTCACCGAAAGAGTCAGTCCGCGAGTATTCAGAGTTGTGGCATTGCCCGCGCCTTCCGAACGCGAAAAGACCCAGATGTACATTCAGCGTTACCTGCCACATTTGCCCGCGGCGGGAGAGGTCGTACTGTTCGATCGCAGTTGGTACAACCGGGCCGGGGTGGAGCGGGTCATGGGCTTCTGCACCGAGGAGGATGTTCAGAAGTTCCTCAAGCTGTGTCCGGACTGGGAGCACACGATAATCGATTCGGGAATCATTCTGATCAAATACTGGTTCGAAGTGAGCCAGGAAGAGCAGCGTCGCCGGTTCCTGGCCAGAATCGACGATGGGCGCAAGACCTGGAAACTAAGTCCGATGGACATCGAGTCGCATCGGCGATGGTATGAGTACTCCCGGGCGCGCGACGAGATGCTGACGGCGACGCATACGGTGTTTGCGCCGTGGTATGTCGTCAAAGCCGATGACAAGCGGAGCGCGCGGCTCAATTGCATCGCGCACCTGCTGAGTTTGATTCCATATAAAGAAATCAAACGCGACGCAGTCAAGCTTCCGGACCAAAAGAAGCCGCGCGGCTATGTCGAACTGAAAAGCCAGCCCTACACGTTGATTCCTGAACGCTATTGAACCAGGCAGAGTTTAGCTGCAAGGGTTCAACTGGCCAAAAACACTGGCGCAGAAGCACAAGCACCCTCTCCCCAACCCTCTTCCGTAGACTTAACGGGAGAGGGAGTCAGAGCGGACACGACTGACTACTCGAACATCAGCACCGAGCGTGCGACTTCGCCCGCTTTCATCGCCCGGAACGCCTCGTTCACGTCTTCGAGTTTCCCGCGCTTCGTGATCATCTCGTCGAGATTGAGGTGTCCCTGGAGGTAGTAGTCGATGTAGCGCGGCATGTCGATGCGGAAGCGGGTGGATCCCATCATGGAGCCCTGAAGCTTGCGCTCGGGCAGCAGTTTGGTGGCCTCAATCTCGACGCATTGGCCGACGGGAATCATTCCGATTATCGTCGCCGTGCCGCCCTTCCTGACGGATTCGAAGCATTGCCGTGCCAGTTTCGCGATCCCGACCGCTTCAAATGAGTAATCGACTCCGCGGCCATTGGTCATCTCGCGAATCGCTTTGACCGGGTCGGTTTGAGACGCGTCAACCGTGTCGGTGGCGCCGAAACGTTTGGCCATCGCCAGCTTGGACTCGAATTGATCGACGGCGATGATCTGGCGTGCGCCGGCGATATGCGCGGCCTGGATCGCCGAGATGCCGACTCCGCCGCATCCGAACACTGCGACCCGCGAGCCCGGTTCGATTTTGGCCGTGTTCAGCACCGCGCCCATCCCGGTAGTAACGCCGCATCCGATAAGTGCCGCGCGGTCCAGTGGCATGTCATTGGTAATTTTCACCAGCGCATTTTCATGCACCAGGATCTTCTCGGCGTAAGTCGAGAGGTCGGCCTCCTGATGCATGGTCTTGCCGCCCTGCATAAGCCGCGGCCGGCCATCCCTGGCGCGCCGGGTGGCGGCCTTGTTGGAGCACAGATGCTGATCGCCGGACATGCAATCCTCGCAGTAGCCGCAAAAGGCCGTGGGCGAGGAGATCACGTGGTCGCCAGGCTTCACGTAAGCCACCGCTTTACCGACCTTTTCTACGATTCCTGCTCCTTCATGCCCGAGCACCGACGGGATCGGCTGCGGCCACAGGCCCTCGATTACGTGCAGGTCGCTATGGCACACCCCGCTGGCGACGATGCGGACCACGACCTCGTGATCCTGCGGGTCGTCGATCTCGACTTGTTCGATGGTGAGGGGCTGATTCGGACCACGAAAAACGGCGGCTTTCATTTTGGCTCCTTCTTACGTGGACAATTCCTTGGCATGGCTACAAGAGACCGTCAACCGCCTGATCGAATTCCGATGCGGACTATTTTTTCGCGCCGTCTTCCGGTTCAGTTTTGACCGGCGGCAGCGGATGGCCGACGACGCCGTACTCCTGATGCTGTTCGTTGGTGGCGCGAATGCCTTCTTCGAGCGCGGCGACTTGCTCGACGCGATGCTGCAAATTGAAGTCGTACACCGCCCGCCGCGTAGCGAAGCCATTATTGAAGTGCGGCATCACATAGCGCGCAATCAATTCATAGCTGCGCTTGGTCTGCGCCCAGTCGGCCCAATCATTAGCCAGTATCAGATGCGCTCCGAATTCGCCGATACGGTAGATGCGCTCGATATGCCGGATCGCATCATCCGGTGTTCCGATCACCGCCAGACCATTCTCAGTCAGAAAGCTGGCGGGATCCGGAATGTTGGGAGGGACGATCGCAAAGGTGCCAGCCTCGGCCAAGTAGCGGCACCACGGTTCCAATCCAAATTTGACGTTCTCGAGCGCCTTTTCGCGCGTCTCCGCCACATGCATCAGGGAGCAGATGCGCAACCTGTTGCGCTCGACCTTCTGTCCGTAGCGCTGCGCATTTTTCTCGGCGATGGACCAATTGTCGAACAAGGCCTGCAGAGCCGGGTCAGAGGTCCCGCTGATCGACACCATCCCCAGTCCCCACTGACCAGCCAGCAATCCCGACACCGGAGTTCTCGATGAGCTGATGACCACTTCGATGTGCGGTTCGCTGTAGGGTGGTAACTGCAGCCTGGCGTTGCGCAAGGTGAACCAGTCGGTCTCACGGGTGACAGTCTCGCCGCGCAACAGCCGCACGATGACCTCGACCGATTCCTGCACGCGGCGGCGCTGATCGACGGTCTTGACCCCGAGCATCATCGCGTCGCTCACCAGCGCGCCGGGCCCCACGCCCAGCATCGCGCGGCCGCGCGTCATGTGATCGAGCAGCGTCATCCGATCCGCCACCATCATCGGCGAATGATAGGGCAGGGATACCACGCCGGTGCCGAGCTTGATGTACTTGGTGCGTTGCGCTGCGGCACCGATAAATATCTCCGGCGATGCGATAATCTCGAAGCCGGCCGAGTGATGCTCGCCGATCCAGGCCTCGTCGTAACCCAGATGATCCAGGAGTTCGACCAACTCCATGTCACGGTCCAGCGTGGTGGTGACGTCTTCGATGATCGCGTGAAAAGGAGCCAGGAAGATGCCCGAACGTAACCGTTTCATCAACTATCTCCTGTAGTCAAAAAATCGAGGCAACGGCACTGGATCATTTGAAAGGACCTATCCGCGCTGTCCCAAGCCAATATAGACGGACTTAATTTCGGTGTATTCCTCGATTCCCTGCAATCCGCCCTCACGGCCGATGCCGGAGCCCTTGAACCCGCCGAACGGAAGATTGGGCAGCGTGGCAAAGGTGTTGATGCCGATTTTGCCGGCACGAAATCCGCGGGCAAAACGCAGCGCCCGGCCGATATCGCGCGTGCATACCATTGCCGCCAGCCCATAGCTGGTATCGTTGGCGATACGCAGCGCCTCGGCCTCGTCCTTGAACGGAATCATCGCCAGCACCGGCCCGAAAATTTCCTCGCGCGCGATCCGCATTTCATTGTTAACGTCGGCGAACAGAGTTGGATTGATGAAGTTGCCGTGCGCAAGGTCGCCGTTTGACGGCCGGTCGCCGCCGACTACCAGGCGCGCGCCATCGGCGGAACCCGCTTTGATGTAGCCCATGATGCGATCGACCTGCTTTTCGTTGATTATCGGCGCGGAGGTCGTAGCCGGATCGAACGGATCGCCGTATTTGATCGTGGCCGCGAAACCGGCGGCTTTTTCCACGACCGCGTCATAGATCGGATTGCTGGACCAGCGTGCGCGTCAGGCACGAACATCCCTGGCCCGACAGTCCCATCGACACGCCGCCCATCGCGGCGGCCGCGGCCATATTCAGATCGGGCGCGTCATCGAAGATCACCTGCGGGCTCTTGCCGCCCAGTTCCAGGGACACCCGCTTGATGCCTTTTCCGGAGACCTCGATGATGTGCTCGCCGACGGCGCGGCTGCCGGTGAAATGGACCTTGTCCACCATCGGATGGGTAATCAGCGCCTCGCCCACTACCGGGCCGGTTCCGATCACCAGGTTGAAGACGCCTTTCGGAAGGCCGGCTTCTTCGAGCATTTCGATCAGCCGGATAACCGTCAGGCTGGCGTATTCCGACGGCTTCATGACGATAGTGCAGCCGGCGGCCAGCGCCGGCGCCACCTTCTTGCAGAACAGGTTCAGCGGTGCGTTCCAGGGCAGGATCGCCGCGACCACGCCGACCGGATCGCGCAGCGTCATCGCCATCACATCGTCGGCCGCCACCGGTATCGGGAAGCGTTTGACCGCCGAGCTTGTCGATCCAGCCGGCGTAATGCTCAAAGGTATCGGCGAAATACTGCGGCCCGAGCGGATACAGCGGCATGCGAGGAAACCGGCAGTCCATTATCCAGGGTTTGAAGATCATTGAGCTGATCCGCATTGGCGCGAGCGAGGTTGGCGATTCGATCAAGGATGCGCTTACGCTCGCGGGCCTTCATCACGGGCCACGGACCTTCGTCAAAGGCCTTGCGCGCCGCGCGCACCGCACGATCGACGTCCCTGGCATTAGCGGTGGCAAAACGCGTCACCGCTTCGTGGGTCGCCGGATGGGTGTGGGTCCAGGTTTCTTCGCTGTCAGGCTGTACCCAACTGCCGTCGATATAAAACTTCCAACGGTCCTTCACTCCAAGCCGGCCGCGATGGGTCAAAACACTGATCGCCATATCGTTTCCTCGCTGTTCAGGCGCAACGTAATCGCGCATAACACTAGCCCTATTCGGCGGTTTGCTCCACCGCATCGAGAAATTTCCGTGAGGTCAGAATCGAATTCCGCCATGCGCCTTCAGCTACAGCAGATGTTTTTACGAAGAAAAGAATCGGCACGGAGACCGGCGCTACGGAACATGCAGGCGCGCCTCGATTCCTCGGCGCTTGGTGGATCGTTGGAATTTGCTACTTTTCTGCGGTTTGGTCGGCGCGCACCGGTTGTACCGACTCGCCATCGCGGGCTGCCTGACCGACATTGAGGGCGACTATGTCATCGTAGCCGACCCCTTTGAGCACTTCGACGGCAACGCCGTTGTCATAGCCCAAAGTCGCTTCAGCCAGATGCAGCTTTTGGTTGCGGACCACCGGGACGTAGACCTTGTTGTCGCGGAAGATCAGCGCGTCGTCGGGCACCAGCGGCGCGCCCGAGGGTATCGACACGACAAATTTAGCCGCATCCCATACATTCCCGGGTACAGCGATAAATCATGATTGGGCAGATCGACTTCGACCAGCATCGTGCGCGAATCAGGTGCCAGAGCTTCGGGATGGCGCGTGATCGAACCGGTGAATTCGCGGCCCGGATACTCGTTGACGGTAATCGTCGCCGGGTCACCGTTCTTCATGAAAAGCGCAACGCTTTGCGGCACATAGGCGAAAACCCGTAGCGGCTTGAGCCGCGCAATAGCCACGATCGCGCTGGTCTGGCTGGTGGCGGCAGTGGCGGCGGGCACCAGGTGGCCGGGGTCGACGTTGCGCGCGGTTATTATGCCATCGAAGGGCGCTCGAATAATTTCGTAACCCTGAAGATTTTCGTACTGTTTCAGCGGCGCCTTGGCCTGCAGCATCGATGGCGTGCTGGTTATCGTAGTCCTGCCTGGCAATCACTCCTCTGGTCACTAGTATCGAGTCGCGCACATCGGTGACCAGAGCCAGGCGATAATTGGCCCGATAGTTGGCGACCTGCTGATCGGTCTCCGGCGATTCGATTTTAGCGAGCACCTGACCGGCGCGAACGCGGTCGCCCTTGTCGACATAAATCGACTTCAAATAGCCGGGAACTTTCGCGTAAATCTCGGTCTCGTCAAAGCCGCGCACGGTGGCCGGTAGCCTGAGATTGCGGGTCGCCGGCATGCGCGATACCTGCGCTACCAGCACATGCGGACCGGCCGCGGCCTGTTGCGTCAGGTCCGCGGTCTGGCGCCCGATCCAATGCTCACGCGCGAGCACCAGTCCCGCCGTCGCCACCATCAGCACCAGGACCGCGATGATCCATCCGGCGAAGAAAAAACCGCCGGGTTCCTTAACTTCGAAATTTTTCGGGTCGTCTTCTTCGTTATCAGGCATCGTTCATGCCTCGGGCACGTCAAGCGACTGGACTTCCAGATCGCGTTGCTGCTTGGTTATGAGGTTGCGGCTGAAGATCGAGTAGACGGCCGGCACCACGAACAGCGTCATCAGGGTTGCCGCGATCAGTCCACCGATGACCGCGCGCCCAAGCGGCGCGTTCTGCTCGGCACCCGAGCCCAGTGCCAGGGCCATCGGCAACATCCCCAGAATCATCGCAAGCGCGGTCATGATAATCGGGCGCAAGCGGATTCTGCCCGCTTCGATTGCCGCCGCGACCGGGCTGTAGCCCTCCTCGCGCAACTCGTTGGCGAAAGTGATCAGCAGGTTGCCGTTGGCCACGCCGACACCGACCGCCATGATTGCGCCCATCGCCGACTCCACGTTGATCGTGGTGCCGGTCGCCACCAGCATCCAGAGCACCCCGGCCAACGCTCCCGGCACCGCCATCGTGATGATGAACGGCTCCAGCCATGACTGGAAATTCGCGACCATCAGCAGATACACCAATACGATCGCCAGGATCATTCCCTCGCCGAGCGTGACGAACGATTGGTTCATCGCCTGGCTCTGACCGCGAATTACGATCTTGGTGCCGGCCGGTAATTTACCGATGCGGTCGATCTCGCGCTGCACCGCCGAGGCGACGCCCCCGAGGTCGCGTCCGGAAACCGCGCAATCGACGTCGATCACGCGCTGGACCGTGTAATGCGAGATAATCGAGGGGTCCCAGTCGCGTTTGAAGGTCGCGATGTTACCGAGCAATTGGGGCTGAAAAACCGTGGAACCGTCCGTGCTCCGTCGGTGGTGCTATCCGTGGTAGTGTCCACGTCGGTCGGGGCGGCGCCCGAAGCCGTTGCGCTCAGCGGGATGTTGGCCATCGCGGGTAGCGAGTTGATCAGATGCTGTGGCATCTGGGCGATGACGTTGTAGTTGACGCCGCTGACCGGATCGAGCCAGAAGTTGGGCTGCAACAGCGAGGCCCCCGAGAGCGAGGCCAGCAGGCTCGACGCGACCTCCAGCTGGGTGATGCCGAACTGGAGCGCTTTGGCGCGATCGACGTTGACCTGGTAACTCGGGTAGTCCTGCGGCTGCGCAATGCGCAGGTCCTTGACCCCGGGAATCACCCTCATCCGATCTGCCAGCTTCAGCGCGATATCATAACTGGTATTAAGGTGGTTGCCCGAAATCTGCACATCGATTGCGGCGGGCAAACCGAAGTTCAGCACCTGACTGGTGATGTCGGCGGCCTGGAAATAAGCGGTGACGTTGGGAAACTGCCGCTCCAGCGCAGTCCGGATCTGGTCCTGGTACATGCGCCGTCGGATGGTGTTTGGGTTTGAGCTGAATCAGCAAATCGGCGTCCTGCGGCCCGGTGCTGTCGGTCTGATAAAATGCCAGATTATAGGAAACCGGCAGGCCGATATTGTCGCTGATGCTGTCGAGTTCACTGGCCGGAACAATTTTGCGGATCGCTCTTTCGATATTGTCAACCAGCAACTCGCTGTGTTCGATGCGAGTGCCGGTCGGGGCGCGCACATGCAAGCGCATCATGCCCGCGTCGATGGCGGGAAAGAAGTCTTCGCCGACGATCAGCAGCAGTCCCATGGAGGCGATGATCAGCAGCGTAACGCAAGCCAACGAAAAGCCGCGCCGCGCGATGAATTTGGCCAACGCAACGCGATAGCAGCTCCTTAAGCCAGTCAAAGCCGGACTCCAGGCCTCGAACTACGCGGCCCCAACGCCCCTTACCAAGGTGTTCCTCATGATCGTCCGGTAATAGATAGCGCGCCATCGTCGGCACCAGGCTGCGCGACAACAGGTACGAGGTGAGCATCGCGTACACCACCGCCAGTGCCAACGGCGTGAACAGAAAGCGCGCGACGCCAGTGAGCAGCACGACCGGAAAAAAGACGATACAGATTGCCAGCGTGCCGACCGCGGTGGGCGTGGCGATTTGCCGGGCCCCGTCCAGAATCGCCGTCAGCAGCGGCTTGCCCATCGCCTGGTTGCGGTGAATATTTTCGATTTCGACCGTCGCGTCATCGACCAGCATCCCGACCGCCAACGCGATCCCGCCCAGCGTCATCGTGTTAATCGTCTGCCCGGACAGGTTAAGCCCGATGATCGCGGTCAGGATTGAAAGTGGAATCGAGGTGATAACAATCACCATGCTGCGCGGCGAGCCCAGGAACAGCAGCACCATCAGGGCCACCAGCGCCGCCGCCGTCACTGCTTCCTGCACCACGTCCCACAGAGCGGCGCGCACGAAGACCGATTGGTCGAAGGTAAGCGAGATCTTCAATCCTTTGGGCGCCGTGGCCCTGATCTCGGGCATCTTGCGCTTGACCGCGTCGACTACCGCCAAAGTCGAGGCGTCGGCATGTTTGATCACCATCAAATAGGTGGCCTGTTGGCCATCGACCCGCACTACGTTGGTTTGCGGCTGATGCGAATCAGTTACGTTGGCCACATCGCCCAGGAAGACCGGCACGCCGTTCGAATACTTGACCGGCAGACCATTGAAATCCTTCACCCGCGGCACGCTCATGTTGATGTCGATGTTATCTTCGTAGTTGCCCAGCTTGGCGGTACCTGACGGGATGACCACGTTTTCCGCCGCCAACGCGTTGCCGACATCGTACGCCGACAGGCCGTTGCCATAGAGCAGGGTCGGGTCAAGATTGACCATTACCGACCGCGACACGCCGCCCATCGGGGCGGGCGAGGAGAAGCCCGGAATGGTGAAGAGCTGGATGCGGATGAAGTTCAGGCCGTAGTCGAATAGCCTTTCGGTGGAAAGTGTGTCGCTGTAGATATTGAGCTGCGCGACCGGCACATTGGTTGCGTTGTACGAGATAATTTGCGGCGGCTCGATGCCTCGCGGCAAGGCAGGCCAGAATGGTTTCGGACACCGCGTTGATCTGCGCGATCGCCGCGCCGATGTCGGTACCGGGCTGGAAGTAAACTTTAAGGATTCCCAGGCCGTTGATGGAATTGGACTCGATATGCTCGATGCCGTTGACCGTGGTCGAGTAAGCGCGTTCGCTGATGAACACCATCCGGCGTTCGACATCGAAAGCCGATAAACCCGGGTAAGTCCAAACCACCAGCACAACGGGCAGATTGATTGCCGGGAATATGTCGACGTTCATCAACTCGAAGGACAACGCTCCGAGGACGAGCATCAACAAGGCCATCACCGCCACCGATAGCGGCCGGCGGAGAGCGAGTCGGACAATCCACATCATACGCGATAACCCAAAACCCCGCCGACGCGGCAGCGAGAATCGCTGTTATTCAGGACGCAGGCATCGATATCCGCCGGCATAAATTGCCGCGCATCACCGTGCCGAGGCCAAAATGGACTCATCGGTCCACAAATAAAGCGTAGATCCGCATCCATAACTGAATCAAGTAACAACCGAGCGGGATGCAAAGACCAACTGCGGTCATCGCATAACAATGTCGCGAAAGCACCCAAACAGCCGCCAGCAAAAAATCAGCCACCCGGAGTTCGTTCTCAAAAGAACCAGCACCAAAACACAATCGCTCCCACGGTCGCGGCGCGGTAACATCAGTCAACGCGGCGAGGTTTCGAGTTGCGGAATCACGCCGGCCATCAAGGCAAGTGCGCCCTCGACACCGTCAAGAAAGGCCCCCGGCAACTTTTCAGGCGCGAAGGCGTTCCGGAAAAACCACCAGAGCTACGGCGCAGCGCGCGTCGCGCAGGATGCTCTCCACTTTGGGGCCGAAATACAGCCGGCGCTCCGTCGGCCTGAACAGGACACCCATTATAATCAAGTCGAAACCGCCACGGCCGACTGTGGTGAGAACCGCGGTCTCCGGTTTGCTGCCGGTGGTCATGCGCGTATCCACGGTGACTCCTAATTGCTCGGCGACCGCGCGCAGTTCGTTGGCGATTGGTTCGGAGTCGTCGGGGGCGCGTCGGCGCGCGGAAAAACCGCGCAATGAAAACGGCGCGCTTTCCTTTACATATAGGGTCGTCAGGGCGGCGCTGGTCGAGTTGCTATATAGCATCGCGACCATTGCCGCCATCCGCGAAAACGGCGCCCCGGTGACCGGCACCAACACCTGGCGCAGCGGCATCGCCGCGCCAACATGGCGCGCGATCACCACCGGCGCCTGTGCCCGGCTCACCAGTTGGCGCAAAATCTCGCTGCCGAAGCCGGAATCGCCATCGTTCTCGGAAGCCCCAGCAAAGATTGCGTCATAGCCGCGCTCGCACTCCTTGATTATTGCGTCCGAGATGCTTTCGGCTGAACCCGTGCGTTGCAATACGTTGGGCGCGCCGCTCAGTTCGGCAATCTGCTTAATCAGCGCGTACTGGGCGTCAAACTCCTGCTGGCGCGCGGCGCTGATTTCGCCGGCGGCACCATGAAACACGGTGATGCTCGCGTCATGATGATTTGCCAAGGCCGCTGCAAGATGCGCGGCCAACTGTGCATGCGGGCCGCCGCCGGCCAGCACCAACAGCTTAGCCCCTTCCTTGCTGAATGGCATTCGAGCGAGCAGCTTGTCGCGCTCCAGGCGTTCGGCTTCTTCGGGACTGCGCTCGACCCCCGCCAGCAGCCAGCCCAGCAACGGCGGCGTTATGAAAGAGGTTACAATCGCGACCACGATGATGATCGCGTACATCTCCTGGGTTAGAACGCCGAGGCTCAGACCAATCAGCGCGACGATAATTCCCATCCCGCCGCGCGCGTTAAGTCCGACCGCCACGGCCAGCGCCTCGCGCCATTTGAGCCGATCGAGCAAGGCGCCGGCCGTGCAACCGATGAGCTTACCGGCGATCGCAATCGCGAGCACCACGCCCAGCACGGCCACGCCGTGGAGGGCGAAGAAATCAACCCGCAGACCGGAGTAGGCGAAAAACACCGGGGCGAACACTCCGATTGTGGCCGCTTCCAGTTCGGCGCGGTCGGCGCGGCGCAAGCGAGCCGACCGCCCGAGCATCACACCCGCGATAAACGCTCCGAACACCGCATGGATTCCGATCGCCTGGGTGATAATCGCGCAGACCATCGCAATCCCGACCATGGCGCTCATCCCGGCATGCTCGGCCATCCCCCGATCGTCGATCCATCGCATCAGCCGAATAACCAGCGGGGCGCCGGCGTAGTAACACAGCGCCAGGAACGCCGCGACCGCGGCGAGTGTGCGAGCAGCAGACGCAAGGTCCAGCCGGCCATGCACGGCGAGCCCGGCAATGACGGAGAGCATCAGCCATCCGATACTGTCGTCCAGGATTCCCGCGGCGAGTATCAACATGCCGAGGTCGCGCCGCATCAGGTCCAAATCGATGAGGATCTTCGCGATTACCGGAACCGCCGATATCGACATCGCGACCGCCATGAACAGCGCGAAAATCATCCGCTGGTTGGGCGCAGCCAGGTAGCTTGCGGGGATTTTCAAACCCAGCGCGAATCCGCACAGCCAGGGGATTGCGATCCCCAGCAATGAAATTTTGGCCGATGCGCGGCCGAGGCTGGCGACGATATCAAGGTCGGTCTCAAGGCCCGTGAAGAGCAACAGCAAAATCACACCGATCCAGGCCATGGCTTCCAGCAAATGGTCGCCGACTGGGTCGGCCGGAAACAAATACCGATACACGGCCGGCGCAAGATGCCCCAGCAGCGAGGGGCCATAAATAATGCCGGCCATCAGCTCGCCGATAACCGTGGCCTGACCCAGCCGCTTCATCAGGTCGGCCAGCGCCCGCGCCGTGACGAACAGTAAAGTGAATTGGGTGAGAAAGCGCAGAACTTGCAATTCGCTCAAGGGATGCATGAATCAGCTCATTTTTTGCTTTCTCGTCAGTACTACTGCTCAAGAACGATCTCAGGATCTTAACCGACCAAGCCGTGCTGCACCCCAATTTTTCTCGAGCAACTTCGATGCTCGAATCCGGCGCTTGTACATTTGCCGCGTACGTGAGTCCTGATGGCGGGTCAGGAATTGGCGTTATCGCACTGAATTGATTTGCTCAACTCATCTGACTTTCCAAATTCTCTGTCTATGAAGTTATTACATAATGACTAACAATGCGGGGACAAATCCGTGACGCTATGCCTGTTTGGCGGCATGCTGTAGAGAATTTTTAAAACGGAAAATGCAGAGTTAATGGTCTACGATCGCGGGTGGCAGGGAGGTTGCATTTCATGGACCGCTTTCGAGAGCTTGCGTCGATGCTGGGAGTTGAGCATGCGATTATTCTCGCGCCCATGGCGGGCGGTATCAGTACGCCTGCGCTGGTGGCAGCGGTATCGAATGCGGGCGGGCTCGGGTCGCTCGGTGCCGGCTACATGACGCCGAAGGAAATTTCAGCGTCCATTTCCGCGATTCGTTCGCTGACCGATAAGCCCTTCGCCGTCAATCTGTTCGCCGGTGGTTACGACGGCACCGGAGGTGTCGATCTCTCCCCGATGATGGAGGTGGTGAATTTCTACCATACCCGGCTGGGGCTACCCGCGCCCACGGTCCCAGGCGGATCGCTTCCACCGTTTGAGGAACAGGTCGAAGTCGTGTTGCGTTCGGACGTCGCCATCTTCAGTTTTACTTTCGGCATCCCCGATGCGCGCGTGATTGAACGAATAAAAGCGCGCGCAACAAAAATGATCGGCACCGCCACCAACGTGGCCGAGGCACGAGCCCTGGCGGCTGCCGGCGTTGACGCGATCGTCGCCCAGGGTAGCGAGGCCGGCGCTCATCGCGGAACCTTTCTCGGCGCGCTTGAGGACAGCCTGATCGGAACCATGGCACTGGTACCGCAGGTGGCTGACGCGGTCTCCCTGCCGGTGATTGCCTCCGGCGGCATTATGGACGGACGCGGGATAGCCGCGGCGGCCGCGTTGGGTGCAAGCGGAGTCCAGTTGGGGACGGCGTTCCTGGTATGCCCGGAAAGCGGCGCCCCGCGCGCTCATAAGGCCGCCGTCCTCGCCGCGCGCGACGATGCCACCGTCCTGACCCGCGCATTCAGCGGACGGCTCGCCCGCGGGGTCTCGAATTCGTTTACCACTTCGATGAAAGGGCGCGAGCCACTGTTTCTGCGTTTTCCGGCCCAGAACAACCTGACCCGGCCGATGCGCAGCGCCGCCGCCAGCCAAGGCATCACGGATTACATTTCATTGTTCGCGGGCCAGGCCGCGTCGCTGGCGCGGGAAATACCGGCTGCCGAATTGGTCGACAAACTCGTCCGCGAGACGGCAACGGCGAGAGCCGCGCTGTCAGCCTGATCGGAAAGCATTGCCGTCCGCCGCCGAAGTCCAGCGGCTTGCGCCATCTATTCTCCGCCAGGATGAGCGCTCCTTTTGCAATTGTCCGCTTCCTGCGATATTTGGCGGGACTCACTATGCGTCAGATAAAATTCGGCATGATCGCGTCGATCGGGGATTTCACCAAAACCAGAGCTTTGGCTGAACGGGGTGAAGAGCTGGGCTTTTATTCGGTTTCAGTTGCCGATCACCTGATCAACACTTTCGGCAAACGGCTGCCCGAGCTCGAGTGCTACACCGCGCTGACCGCGATCGCTCTGATTACCAAGCGTGTCCGCCTGTTGCCGCTGGTCACCGCGATGTCCTACCGCAACCCCGCGCTGCTGGGCAAGATTACGTCGACCCTCGACCACATCAGCGGCGGCCGGCTGATTGCGGGACTGGGATCGGGATGGCTCAAGCGCGAGTATGACGGCTTTGGGTATCCGTATCCTTCCAACGCCGAGCGCATCGATCAGCTCGCCGAAGGAATCCAGGTGCTGAAAGCGATGTGGACCCAGGACGAGCCGGTTTTCCATGGACGATACTTCTCGATCGACAAGGCATATAACGTCCCCAAGCCGATTCAAAAACCGCATCCGCCCATTCTCGTCGGCGGCGCCGGCAGCGCAGTACTGAAAGTCGCCGCCCGCGAGGCGGATATCCTGAACCTGATCGCGCCGGTCACGCGTGGCGCCGTGGATTTCAAGGAATCGGCCCGGTTCGACAAACCCGACCTCAAACGAAGGCTTGGATTGCTGCACAAATACGCGCGGGAAGCGGGACGTGATCCGGATTCCATAGAGATTTCGTCGCTGTCCACCACGTTCATCGCCGCCGACAAAAGCCAGGGCGACACGATGGCGAAACGGGCGGCGGAAAACATGGGTCTGCCCGACGCCGAGGGTGCGCGCAATTTTCCCATGCTTTTGGTTGGCACTCCGGATGAAGTCCGGCGCGAGATTCGCTCCCGCATCGAAGACTTCAACATCACCTACTTCATCGCCTCGTTCATGACGGACGAGTCGCTCGAACTGTTCGCCAGGCAGGTTATGCCGGAGTTTGCGAGCTGAGTGCCGAGTCCAACGCGGTGAAGGCTATTGACCGCGGGCCACAAGCGGTGCCTGTTATGCGATTGGGGAGCCTTGTCAGAACCACCCGTACAATGCGATGGTTTGACGACCTAGAAGAACAACGGAGCAACACGCGATGGCGGACTATCAAAGCATCATCTACGAAAAAGTCGAGGACAAGATCTTCCGGATCACCTTGAATCGCCCGGAAAAGATCAATGCGCTGTCTCCACAGCTACTGTCGGAACTGGACCAGGCAACCGAAGCGTTTGATAACGATCCGGAAGCCAGCGTGCTGATCATCCGGGGAGCGGGACGCGGTTTCTGCGCCGGGTACGATCTTAGTTCGGATTACGGCAATGCCGGCTCGGGCCACCGTTACAGCGTCAGTCAGGACTTCATCGATTGTCTGCGGGTCACCAAAAGATGGCAGCGGCTGTGGTCGATCACCAAGCCGATCATCGCCCAGGTGCATGGTTTCTGCCTGGCCGGAGCGAACGAACTGGTCGGCCATTGCGATATCGTTTTTGCCAGCGAAGATGCAACCTTCGGCCATCCCGCCGGCCGTCAACTCGGGGTCCTGCCCACAATGGCACTGTGGCCGGTGCTGATGGGTCCGCGCAAAGCCAAGGAGTACTTCTTCACCGGAGATTCGATGACTGCGCAGGAAGCGCTGGACTGGCACCTGGTCAACCGAATCTATCCCAGAGAGAAGCTGGAGGCGGAGACCTTGGCCTACGCGCGCCGGGTCGCGCTGGTATCGCCGGAGCTGCTGGTCTTGCACAAGGCCGCCGTCAACCGCTACCTGGAAGGGACAGGATTCCGCGCCGCGCAACAATCCGGCGGCGACATCGACGTGATTTTCCACAATACCGAAGCGGTCAAGGCATGGGTCAAGAATCAGCGCAAGCTGGGTTTAAAGGGCGCGCTAGCCGAGCGCGACCGGGCGTTCAAGAAGGCCTAAGCCGCGGCGCGGGTCTATTACCCGTGCCCTTTTCCTGCCGGCTTGGCGCCGCGGTACGACCCTCCAACCTCATTACGCCAACTCGTCCACGGAGAAAGGAAGCCTATGTACCATCAATTCTATTTTTTCGCGCGCAAGCCTTCGCTCAGTAATGGCGGGTTTCATCATCATTACCTTGCGCTGCATACACAATCGGGAATGCGACAGGCCGAACTTGGCACCAAGGGCGGCGAGACCAGGCCGTCCCACATGCGGCGCTATATCCAAAACCATCGCATCCACTCCCTGGGCGGGAATTCGCCGTTTGACGCACTGAGCGAGGTTTGGACTGAAGAATTGGCCAACCGGATGCTGGGTCAGCTCTCCGTGCTGGAAAACCCCAATTCGCCGTTCAAGCGCGACGAACACAACTTTATCGATCTTTCGCGGATCGGCTGGATGCTGGCGCAGGACAAGGTGTTGCTCCAAGGTAAGGCGCTCAATTCCGGAATGATCCAGGGAGTTTTCCAGCTTCAACACAAGATGGGCGTAAAGGTCGAGGACTTCCGGTCCTACTGGGCCGAGCTTCATGCGCCCATCGCTAAAGCCCTGCCCGGACTGCGTCATTACCAGCAATGCGTGCAGCTTGACGAGACCTACCATTGGGGCGATCCGCGCTGGGACGGCGTCGAAGAGATTTGGTTCGACAACTACGAGACGGCGAAAAAAGCGATAGAATCGCCCGAGTTCCAGCGCAGCTTTCTACCCGACTTTGCCAATTTCAGCGAGACGCCCGGATACTTCTTCTCCGAAGCGCGTTTGGTGATGTGGCCGGGCAAAAACAAGCAGCAGGCACTCCAGGAGATAACGGACCGAGACCAACAATCCTGGATCGAGTAGCGGTTAACGAGAGACTCTGCCCGGCTGGGTGTTGAGAAAGCAGGATTGTCTGATTGAAATGATGTTCGCTCTCAACACCCTGCCAAGGCCATTTTCATGGCCGCGCCAGGACCTGATTGATGGCGGCTTCGAGGTCGCTTATGGAAAATGGCTTCTTGATGACGGCCTCACCCGCAAGCAGGTTGCTCATGTGTGGAACGTCGGCGTAACCGGTAACAAAAAGAACTTTTAACGCCGGCCATTTGACCCTTGCCTTGGTTACCATTTCCAGACCTGACATCCCTGGCATCGAAAAATCCACCATCAGAAGATCGGCGATGGTCCCGCTTTCGAGTTGCGCCAGCACCGCCTGACCGCTTTCGGCTTCGATTACGGTGTAGCCGAGGTCGCCAAGTAAAATCGCGGTAATTTCGCGAACGTCGCTGTTGTCGTCAACCAAAAGAATCGTCGGGCGATTAACGGCCGCTTCCGATTCTGGATTGGTTGCGTTGCGCGCATCTTTGTCTGGCATCTGGTTCTTGCCTATCGGTAAAAACTGCAACCGCCTCGCTGGCAGCGTCAGTAGTCCCGGTGAACTCTACCTCACTGTCCAACAGGTGGCGAACTTGTTGCAAATTGCAATATATGTGAACGCCTTCACGATCAACCCAAACTTCCGGTCCATTTCCCTTGGCACTTTTGACTCAACCGTTTTGCGGCAGAAAAAGGGCGGCGCTGAGCAGGAAGGCGAACACGGCTGTTGAACCGATCCATTCCCAAAATCCCAAGTGCCACAACGATCGATTTTCTATCGCTTGATAAACCGGGTTCGACCATTGAAAATGAGCTGATGCCAGCAATCGCAGCACAACGACTACGATCGCTGGTGGCACGGTCAGACTCCACGGGAGAAAGATCGGAAGCCGGGCATGCCGTTCGTTTGAAGGCACCAAACATCCTCTTAGGGCGCACAAGTAGAACGCCAGCATTCCCAGGCCGAAGCAGATCCCCGCGCCCCGCGCGAACATTTCGTGGAATGGCTGCCACACAATCACAGCGGCCAGAATCAAGCTGATAGCTCCCGCGCCCAACGCGAGAGTCCCAATCTCCGCCGGCACCGGAGAAATGACCCGTAGCCGTCTTCATATGTATCCGGCGAAGGGAATCGTCAACACACCCGCCACGGCCACGCCGACGGATCCTATCAGGTGAAACTGCGGATTGTTCCTGGGATAGAGAAGTTTGGACATCGACCTGGTGCGCCAGTCGAACGGACCAGGAAACATCCAGATTGCGAACGTCAAACTGCCGAAATATGAGACGAGAATAAACGGGATCAAAATCCGCAGCAAAGTTTGCTGCTTAAGCCGCCCGGAGCAGAAACTGGCCAGATGCGAAATAGCGGTGGGCATACGCAAAGTCCGGCGCACGCGAGCCGCCCGCCGTCAACACCGTCATTATCATGCAGCGCCCGGATATTGAACGCGAATTGCCGGCTTAGGTTATGGCTTCCCGACCGGCGCTGGACATTGCTCCGCGGAGCCTGTCGGGAAGCTCCTTGTATTACCGGCCAAGACTTACCAGCAGAGGAATGGATGATGACGGCGAAAACGGGGATCGCGGCAGGCCCCATGCCAATGGCCGTAGGGAGCTTGCGGATAGAACGCCTGAACCACCTGGCCTTGCCCAGTCTCCGGACCAGCACCCGCACCAACCGGTATCGAAACCATCAGCATCGCAAAAAGGCCAATTATCGCAGTAACCCAGAGTTTCATATCGATAACCTCCTCCTAACCTTAAGACGATTGGCGCTCGTCGTGCGTTTACATTCGACAAAATGCTGCCGCCTTTGCCGACGAGCGCGCCGCGCGAGGTGCTGACGATCGCGTGGTATAGCGCGGATCGATCGTTAGCGCGGGCCGACTCTTTAACTGAATCGGCTTCGCTTGGAGATCTTTTTGCGAAGGTTATTGCTGGTCTGGCGGATTCGAGACCGATCTGCGCGAGGAGATGAAACGCGCTCTCGGGAGGTCGCCCGCGACGCGGCGCATATGCTCGCGGGCCGAGCACGTCGGCCCCAGGTCAGGAACTTCTACTAGTACTAGTGCTGAGGAGAATGAAAAGCGCGTCCATCCGGCGATCGAAGAAATAATACCGGCGGAGTATGGACCTTCCCTAAAGAATTTAAGGGTCCTCGTCGTCGACGACGAGGATGGCGCGCGCGAGGTCGCGTCCACGATTCTCATCCAAGCTCAGGCGCAGGTCAGAACGGCCGCGAGCGCAAGAGAAGCACTTGAGATTATGGACGAATGGCGGCCTGACGTATTGGTGGCTGATATCGGGATGCCCGACGTCGATGGCTACGACCTTATAAAACAAGTACGCGCTCGCAGCCCACGAAACGGAGGAGACGTTCCCGCCGCGGCGTTAACTGCTTACGCTCGGACGCAAGACCGGCTGCGCGTGCTGTCAGAAGGCTATCAAATGCATGTTCCTAAGCCGATCCAACCACCCGAGCTTGTTATGGTAGTCGCTAGCCTGGCAAAGAAAATCGGATGAAACGACTCCCCTCTCTGCCCCTGCATAGCATATAAGGTCATTTATGGAGGGTAATCCGCCCTTCTGACGATAGGACGGCATTTATCAGCCAATCGGAGTGGGGTAGGGCGCGTCTGCCGTGGTCTTGCTTTGGCTGCACCATACCTTATATAGTTCCTTGGAAGGAACAATTTATGACCCGCACCGCAACGCTGACCCCCCGCGAGGTCGCGGATCTCTCCGGCGCACCAAAGCGCGTCATCGAGAAGGCAATCGAGGAACGCGTGCTGCGGGTCCGCTTCCGGGGGGCACGAGGCCCAAGGCGGACTGCTCGGCGTATGCTTCCAGCCTACGCCGTAGCGTACGCAGCCCTGATCACGAAACTGGACCTGAAGCTGACGACGGCACACAAAAAACGCTTGCTAAGGAAGCTCGCGCAATTAATGCCTGGCGAGATCCGCACGGCTCGCGTGGAGCTGGCGCCTGCGGTGGAGATTGATGTTGGTCGTCTCCTGGGAGATGTCATGGACCGTGCCGAGCGATATCGAGTCTCCCGTGACGCCTCGATTGTCCTTAATGAGGCAATTAAGGGTGGGACTCCCGTCATTCGAGGTACACGTATCACGGTCTATTCCATGCTCGGCCGGATCGAGCACGGAGAGACTGTTGACGACATCCTCGGCGATAATCCTGACTTATCGCGCGAGGCAGTCGAGGCGGCGATCACCTATGCCCGCACGCACCCGCTCATGGGACGCCCAGGTGGACGTCCCTGGGCCAATGCTGCGTGAAGCTGTTCATCGATGAGTGCCTGTCTCCCCAATTGGCGGCGCGGATCAATGCCAGGGGCCGTTACGATGCGGTCCATCCGTTGCATGTTGGTCGACGTGGTGAGCCGGACCATCGTGTACTCGCATGGTGCATCGCCGAGGACCGTGTGATCGTCACCGAAAATGCGCGAGACTTTCGACGACTAGTCGGCAACACAGAACTTCACCCTGGGCTCATCATTCTACCGGCCATAGACCGTGAAGGAACATGGGCTCTCCTTCTGGCCGCGCTCGCCTTCATTGAAGATCGAGGCAAGCCCATGGATGTCATGGTGAACCACGTCCTTGAAGTGGATGAATCAGGTACCATGACTCTCATTCCATTGCCGCTCTAGGAAGATTTGGAGAGAAGCATTTTCTTCACCCTGCCCTCGGTCAGACGTTTATAGCACATAATGTCCTTTATGTGCTATAAACAAGTGGGCCGGGGAGGGCTCTCAGACGTGGCCAGCAAGCAGGCCATCATCTTAACCGACGAGATCGTACCGCCGTCGGCACTGATACGCGCCGGGCTGGACGCGCTGCCGTCCATTATCCGCGCCCAGGGCGAACGCGCCAGCCGCCGCTTCATCGAGTTCTTCACCGCCAACATCCGCAACCGCAACACGCGCATAGCGTACGCGCGCGGTGAAGCAGTTCTTCGATTGGTGCGATAAGCACGAACTCGAACTGAACGACATCGAGCCGCTCAGTGTTGCCGCCTACATCGAGCAGCTCGGCGCCGAGGCATCCAAGCCCACGGTGAAGCAGCACTTGGCTGCCATCCGGAAGTTGTTCGACTATCTGACGACCGGCGGAATCCTGAACTCCAACCCAGCAAGTTCGGTACGCGGGCCCAAGTACGTGGTCAGGCGCGGCAAGACGCCGGTATTGTCGGCCGAGGAAGCGCGCAAGCTGCTGGACTCGATAGACACCACCACATTGATCGGGATCCGTGACCTCGCCCTGATCGGAGTTATGGTCTACAGTTTCGCTCGGGTCGGAGCGGCGGTGGCGATGCGGGTGGGAGATTTTTTCCAACATCGAAAACGCTTATGGCTGAGGCTGCATGAGAAAGGTGGCAAACGGCACGAGGTGCCCTGCCATCCCAGCCTTGAGAGCTATCTCGACGCGTATATCAGGGCTGCTGGCATCGCTAGCGACACCAAGGGGCGACTGTTCCGCAGCATTCACAAAGGCAACCGACTCACGGACAAGGCGATGACGCGGTTTTGACGTCTTCCATATGATCAAGCGGCGAGCGAAGCTGGCCGCCCTGCCCTATTCCACGTGTTGTCATACCTTCAGGGCGACCGGTATCACGACTTACCTGCAGAATGGCGGCACGCTCGAACACGCCCAGACCATCGCGAACCACGAATCGCCCAGGACGACCAAGCTTTATGATCGCACTCGGGAGGAGCTCTCGCTCGAGGAGATAGAGCGAGTTAAAATCTGAACTCCTACTTTAGTTAATGCCAGTCAAGGGTACAAGGATACCGGGTAGCTGGTGGCGGACGTAGAAGGTAGGTCCGTAAGCGACGACATGATCTCGTGTGGGGGGGCGGGGGACTCAGCGCATGAGGTCATGGTGAATGTCCAAGCGATCCTCCAAATAGCTCGTCAAGGCGGAACGAATACCCGATACCGAAGTAGTGATCGACCGAGCTGCTGTTGAGGCCGAGGCCAGCGTGAAAATCGAGCTGTTGGGTCTTCGTGAATCGCCACGCGCCACCGGTGTCAAGAACTTGGCTGGGCCTTTGGTGGTCGTAGTCTCCAACGTATTCAACGAACATATCGGCGGAAGGCCCGAACGCCCTCTCCAACGAAAGGGTCGGTTCAAGTGTCGGATTTCGCATCGACTCGCGTGGGAACCAGGTCAGTGTAAACATGCCGGCCATTTCCCAGCTGTCGGCTATTTCGTGAGACCACGGGAACTGGATGTAGGGTTCGTAACCGTGACCGAAGATCTTCGCAGCACCGCTTGGAAAGCCGAGCCCACCAGTCGCCGACAGGTCAAACCCGAACGGGACCGGAAGCTGCCGCTTGAACGAAACGACGACGTCTGAAAAGCCGGAGGGCTGCGAGCCATCAATCGAGAGAAAATAATTGGGGACGTCGATCAAGAATTCAGTGCAATGAGCGATACCGAGCCGGAGTCTCGTGTTGGTGCCGTCCAGAGCGTTGGAACCGTGCCTGACGGTCCAATCCACGCCGTTCTCTGCTTGGAAGCTGCCAGACGGAACGACCAGGCTCGAATTAGTGACGTCAGGTCGGTCGGTGGCAATTGGGTCAGCGTCGGTCGGACAAGAACCGGTCGCTCCAGCTTTGGTGGGGCCCAGAGTGCGGCTAGGAGTAGCGCGCCGCAGAGCGCTGAACTGGCAAACTTTCCGAGCGAAGACTTCGACATTCTCGGCCTTTCATGGCCGAGATATCAATCGAACGAGAGTCGGCCAGGATTAATCCCTGTCCGAAGGTCTCGTTCGCCTCGCTAGTGAGGTGGGGGACCGAGCCCGAAGGCTGGTATGTCGATCTCCCCTACGCCAATTTTGATGCCGGCGTGAACTGCTCCCCTTTGGAGTGTCGCCAGTTAATAGGAGGGCCGACTCTCTGTCAATCTCCGAATCATTACTTTTCGGGAAGGTTTATGGTGGCTTACGCGGGTCGTGAAACTCACTTGGGTGAGCGTCGGTTGATACGGCTTCCTCAGGCCTCCCTACGGTATTAACCGTCAGCCAGCCGATTCTGAAATTGAGGGCGAGCGATGGCGGCTGCCTGCCCTCCAGCTGCTCCCACACATTCGCGCGACCGGCATCACGACCTTGCAGAACGAGAGACGCTGGAGCATGCGGGAATAAATGCAAAGCCTCCTCGGTAGATCATATCAAGAGGGCCACGGGTTCGCCGACGAGTACCAGAGAAACCATAAGCATTTTGCGCTCAGCTGGCGACAGTCTTACAAGACGTAGCTTCGGTTCAAGGGACGGCAATGGAAGTCACGAATGCAGAATGGATTGTAGGCCGGCATGGTCGGCCACTGATGACAATTCGAGATCAACAAGGGCTCAGCCGCTTTAGCGAGGAGCCACACCTCCTCCGCGAGTCTCTAATGACCCAGACTAAAAGGCAAAGCAAGCTACGGTTGTTCGCACTCGCATTGTTGGCGGCGCTTGCCATGTCCGCGGGGTTCGTGCGGGGACGACCGACGAGGAGGTTCTTGCCCAAGCCGTACGCGACGTCGCGTTCGGCGACAGAACGGTCCTTCATCCCGCGGCGGTGGCAATGGTTCACGCTGACGAAAGGCCGCAGGTAACAAACGTCATCGAGAGCAAGTTCCAGCATTCCACACCAAATCACGCTGAAAAAAAGGGGCAGCCGATTACGCTGAGTTTGACTAGTACCGATCGTCCGCACCGCTTCCTGCTCGAGGCGTTGAAGATCAACAGGGATATCCCTCCTCGGAACAACAACGGAGAGTGACCGTGGCGCCGCAACTTGCGGGCACGTTCACGGCAATCGGTCTCTTTGGTTTGATGTTCAGATTTGACGCTTCACCTTCTTGAGCAAAGTGAAAACAGGGTGGGCGACATAAGAGCATTTGCCGTGGCGCTGGGAGCCTCATGGGTACTTTTGTTCGGTCTGGCGTACAATGTGCGCGCCTTCCAGACCCTCCTGGACCCACAACGGGGAATCCGCCGGCGGCAGGTGCGCCGCCGCAATCCCTGAGCGACTACATGGACACTCGCGAGGAACCTTTAGGTGTATGCAATCACAGGAATTACCGGGCAGGTTGGCGGCGTGGTTGCGCGCAACTTGCTGGATGCCGGGCTGCCCGTACGCGCCGTGCTACGCGACGCCGCCAAGGGCGCCGTCTGGATCGAGCGCGGCTGCGAAATCGCCCTGGCGGCGATGACGGATACCGCCGCGCTGACCGCCGCCCTCACCGGCACGGAGGCGGCCCCTGCTGATTCCGCCGATGTTCGACCCGGCGCCGGGCTTTCCGGAGATCGAGGTGATCATTGCTCGTGAGCTCGGCGCTCACAGCCGCCAAGCCGCGGAAAATCGTCTGCCTCTCGACCATCGGCGCGCAGGCCACGCAGCCGAACCTGCTCAACCAGCTCGGCTTGGTGGAACAGGCGCTCGGTGCTCTCCAGGTGCCCGTTTGCTTCCTGCGTGCCGCCTGGTTCATGGAGAATGCAGCCTGGGACGTTGCCCCGGCGCGCGATGGCGTGGTGCCCAGGTTTCTGCAGCCGCTCGACAAGCCGGTCCCGATGGTCGCAACGGCCGATATTGGCAGATTGGCCGCAACTCTCCTGCGAGAAGACTGGCAAGGCGGGCGCGTTGTCGAGCTTGAAGGTCCGCATCGCGTCACGCCCGACGGGAATCGCGGCAGCATTTCCCAAAATCCTCGGTCATGAAGTGCGTACGGAGGTGGTGCCGCGCGCTCAGCTGGGAAGGTTTGTTTGCTTTGCAGGGCATGAAAAATCCTCTCCCCGCGCGCAGATGCTCGATGGCTTTAATGAAGGTTGGATGAGTTTGAACATACCGCTCTGAAAGGCCAAACCGATATCGAGACCGTATGAGGCAACTCGTGGACATGGGTAACCGCACCTCCAGACCTGCGCCGGCGCGTGATGTCGGCGAAAGACGCCAGCGCCGTCGGCTTGCCCATCCTCCTCGAGGCTTGGCCGCGGCCGCGCCTGCCGGCTGGCGGCCGATGACCGGCAGGTTCCTCGAACCATGCGGATGAGTCCATAATGCCGTCCCAGTCAAAGGCAGTGACGAAAAGTCCCGATTAACTAAGGCTACGGTTGCAGCTCTGTGGCCGGCGATAGCAGGAAATCTACGTCGGTGCGCGACGGGGAAAAGAAGCAGCACCGAGTTCCGGCTCGTCGCTATCTATTGCAAGCAAAGCGATTGCATCGTGCTCGTTCATTTTCAGAGTAGCCCTCTCCCGGCCGTAACCGCCGGCGGCTACTCGCTCGCTATCGTCGTTGTATGCTAGGACCATCACAGGTTTCCATTTCGCGAAAATCCGTGTTAATAGCGTATCCGGAGGTCGTTTGCCACGCGCAGGTTTCGTGGCTCAGGCGCCCCGGGCGGGAGCTTAAACTCGGCGGTAAGTGAAGCCCGAAAGGCAGCCGGCCTACATAAACCACCGGACAACGTTGCCGTTCAGTCCAGCCTCTGTACCGGGCAGTATCCGGGTGGGGCTGTCACCGGCGGCTCCCGACTGATGCCCGCATACGGAGACAGCCTCCCTCCAAAGGAGATCGCTGATCTGCTGGCTTGGCGGCTTACATTCGATCGCTCAGCAAATGAGCGGCATGCATCGGACGGTTAGCCAGCCAGATTAACCGACTTGGCCTTGTTGCGAGGAATCCAATGTTCCGCCGCGGCGTACTGCGATAGATAACCGCGATACCTGATCCCCCGCTTGACCAGCGAGGGATTCTACCTGGGAACTGTGGAAATATTCTGGCCACTTGAAACGACGTCTTCAATGGCCGTGACTGCGGTAATCGGGCCCATCACGAACACTCCAGCAGCCATCGAAGGCGCCATCCCGGGCATCTTTCCGCTGTCCGCATAGGTAGTAAAGGCAAGTACTTCCGCTTTTTCACCGTCCACCACTCGGAATACATGAACCTGGGCCGCAAGGC
>CAWGQB010000008.1:0-206801 GCA_963824565.1 uncultured Pseudomonadota bacterium
CACGGCATCACTTGGGTTGCTATGTCTCTCCACGAAAAGACGCAACGAGCCTCAGTGGATCGCTGTATGCTGAATATTGTTCAAGGAAAGGCCGTTATCACGGAAAAGGCGATGCAACGCGGTGACCGAAAAATAGCAGAGGTCCTGGTGATAGATGGTGTCTAATTACAATCCTCGATAAGATCGAGGAGTTAGGGAACCTCCACAACAAACACCCCGTCGTCCTTGAAAAGCCGCGCAACGCCCTGAACGGAAGCCACGAAGGTCTGCGACATATGCGAGGATGTTGTTAGCGAGAAAGACATCGGCCCTCTTATCCTGCTCATAAAGTTGCTGCGCTAGCTCCACGGTGAAGAAAGTGTTCAAGGTGAGGACGCCGCGTTTGAGGGCCGCGCAGGCTGGCCAAAACCTTTGCGGGGTCAATTCCTAACACGGGTATGTTATTGGCCACGAAGTGCCTCAGCAAGTAGCCGTCGTTCGACGCGGCTTCGATAACCAGGCTCTTTGGTCCCAGCCGACGCGTCTTCATAAGATCCTAAGCGCTTTGGGAGAAGTGCTGCTGTAGCCCGGAGGATACCGATGAAAAATAGGGATAGTCGTGACCGAATAGAATTTCAGGACTGACGGCTTCGCTTATCTGCACGAAAATGCAGTCCTGACAAAACATTACCTTAAGCGGCGCGAAGAACTCGGGTTGGTCGAGGTCCTCGCCGGTCAATAGGCGGTCCGCAAGCGGGGTGTTGCCCAGGTCCAACATAGGGATTAGTGCCCCACTCCCGCATGACCTGCAATGGGCCAGGGTGTCACTGGCTGGGCGCATGATGCGTGGGCATTCATGCCGGACTCCTGAGCGTTTCATCTAGTCGTCCGTGGCAATTAACTGCTGGATGTGAGCTATTCGGTTGTAGCGCTTTCCTTGAACTCCTCGAGGCTCAGCTTGGGTTCCGAATAAGCCTGATAAAGCTCTTCGGCACCGGCACGCGCAGTCCAGCGTGGATGGTATTCATCAGCGCTCTGAGGCAGCAGACTGCAGTCAACGCGGTAGTTTCTCATGTCCGGCGAAGCCCTTCGGCGAATTCGATGTGAGAGCCGGGCACGACTCGCACACAATCTCCGCTAGCTCTCGGATTCGCAAGTTTTCCCCAGGCACCCCAACATTGAAGGCCCGGTTATGAACCTTCTCGTGCGGCGCGTGTAGCACTGCGAGGAAAGCGCGCGAAATATCTTCGATATGAACGACCGGCCGCCACGAAGTGCCGGCGCTTTTCAAATATACGCGACCGGTCGTATACGCCCAGGCGACCAGGTTGTTTAGAACGAGGTCGAAGCGCATCCGCGCCGACACGCCGTAAGCCGTCGCGTTGCGCAGGAAAGTGGGACTGAAGTCGTCGCTGGCTAATCGGGAAATGTCGCGCTCGACCATCACATTCGAAAGTCCATATGGCGTCACCGGGTTCAGATTGGAATCCTCTCGCAGTAAATCATCGCTCGCCGCGCCGTAGTGCTGCAAGAAGAAGAAAAAATAAAGCGCCTCACACCGGCTTTTATGGCCAACTGAGCGATGCGAACAGACGCTTGATAATTGATTTCTTGGTGAGTTCAGGGTTCGAGTAGCCAAGGGGGTCATTCGACAGTCCCGCGAGATGCAGGATTGCATCATAACCAACGACGTCGGCCAATTGAACATCCCGAATGTTCTTGCGAGTGTCGGGAATGCTTGGTGGCGGCGTACCAAAGGTGCAACGCCGAAACAAGTCACTATCCAGCCCATGAACCTCATGCCTGCTTCCAACAACATTCTGGTGAGAACAACACCAATGTAACCCTTATGACCGGTAAGTAACACTCGCATAGGCAATCTCACCTCCACACCTTCCATGCCGCTCGACCCTCATTCCACAAGGTCTGAAGGATGTGCTTCTCGCGTAGAGTATCCATGCACTGCCAGAACGATTCGTGCTGGCAGGCCCTCAACTGGCCGTCTGCGCGAGCCTTTCCAGAGGCTCCCTTTCAAACTGAGTCTTGTCCCCTTCTATATAGTCCAGAATTTCCGGCTCAAGAACGAAAAATGCTCCGTTGATCCAACCCTCCAAAGCTTGCGGCTTTTCCGAAAAGCGGATAATCCGAGAGCCATAAGATCGAGATGACCGTAACGCGCCGGCGGCCGCACCGCGGTCAGGGTTGCGAGCTTGCCGTGCGATCGGTGAAAATCAAGGAGCTTGCGCAAGTTGAGATCTAAACACCGTCACCCAGGTAAGCATGAAGGTTTCTTTGCCAATATGACGCGCAAGACGCTTGATTAGGCCGCCAGTATTCGTGGAGATTCCCGTTTCGACCAAGTTGACCTTCCAAGCTAAGTCCGCATCGCCATTAGTCGCGATTCGGCGGGTGTTGCAGTCCACAAACACGTCGCCACCCAATGCACAATAGTCGGCGAAGTACTTTTTAATATATTCGCCCTTATCTGGGATTCTCAGGGACCGCGAGTCTACAAACTTACGTTGTAGATCATAGCGGCAAAACTGCTGCAAGCCCGGTAGAGAATATAAACATGAACGTCTCGGAAGGTTCGTTTTCCCATGCGATCACGATGACACCCTACTCCGTCGCAGGGATAATCTTGAATTCGACCTCGGCTCCTAGACCAAGACCGGCGCCAACTCCCACTCTATTTCCAAATTACATTCCTTGGCCGTAACCAAGCAAACGCGAAAGGCTGCGCAAACCCATATTGTTATCGACACGCGACTGGTGTTCAGCTTCAGAACGGGGACTTCGTGCTATATTCTTTCCGCGTCCAACTTGTTGTCCAATAGGTCTTGACGACGTACAGTTCTAAGATCGCGCTTTCGCGCTGAGTAGGGACATTCATCTGCCTTTTATATCGAGCAAGGCTGCAACGTCATTTTCCTTCACGACTGTATAGGGCAGAGGAATGCGGCCCGCGTCCCATGGAACCGTCACCAAAAGATAGCGATAGTTCTCCCGCACTCGACTCCACGAGACCGGCTCATTGCGGTCTACATACCAAAACATATTTGGCGCATAGACGTGTCTTAATAATAAAAGTAAGGGATCGCAGGGATTGGTGCCGCAAAAAGATAAGGAGTGAAGGCGGCTGCCTCCAGGGTTGCGTACGACCCGGCATGCAAGAAAGGACGATATCCGCCGCTTGCCGGTCGAGTGTCGATCGGCAAGACTGCGGCTCCTCTCGGGATCGCATTAGTCACGAGTTTGTACTGACCAAGCGCCTCGTTCTGCGGTAACATTTTCACCGTTAGATAGGCAAGATTAACGCACGACACGAGTAACGCTAATCTAAACTGCCAGAGATCACGCCGTTAACTCGCCCCTCGCCCGAGCGCCAGCGAATACAAAAATAAGAGCATGTATGGCAACGCGCGCTTATCGATCTCATATAATTGTGTTGGAACTGACGACGGCATAGTGAAGTACATCACAAGAAACACAACTGCGAGGATAAGTTGGTCGTTTTGAGCTAAGACATTTCGCCAAGGTTTTGCGTATAGTGGAAAGATCGCCGTGACCAAGAACAGCACGAAAAGACCCATCTCCGGCAGTCGGGCAAAGCGGGTTGCTGGCGATGCTAAGTCAATCAGCTTGTGCTGCCAAGTACCCCAGTCGAAATAGGCGTTAGGGGCACTGCGGGGAGAAAACGCAAGATGAGCTGCGAGTAGAATGCACGGTACGGCTAGCAGCTCCGCAGCGTACGTCACCGAGACTTCGCGTTTGATGATGAAACGAGCAAGCGCCGTGCCTACCATCGCGCCGACAAAGATCAGCGCGGACAGATGTAGCGCATAGCCAAGAAGCACCAGAAGTGCGTAGCAAAGAAAAGCGCGCGCATCCCTATCTTTGGATGCCTTCAAAAACCAGCCGTAGGCGAAAAGCGCGCAGGCGATCGCCAATTGGAAGCTTATGAAACCCATGGCGAAGAAAAAATCGGTGGATACATAGAACGCCAAGATTGCTCCTGTGGACGCGGACGCACTGGACGCCGCTTGCTTGCGGAGCACAAACCACGCCGCTAGCGGCAGGAGTAATATGGAAGTAGCGATCCACAAACGGGCTGCCCAGACTGTCCAACATATCTATCTAGCGTGGCTAGGATCAGATCACCGCTTAAGTATGGGGAGAAATGCTTTTAAAACAAAGTTGCTGATCAGAGGTGGCCCAATGATTGAACAATAGGTCTGCGATAATGTGCGCCCTCGTTAGATGATTCGGCAGATCCTGCATTGGGCAATTGGACAGCGAATAGGCAAATAACGCGTAGAACAACCCCATTGCGATAGAGGCATGCTCCGGTCTGATCGTAAACGACCCTACGTTCATCGGGATTTCCTTTTTGACTTTCCGATTCCAAGCTGTTCTATAGATCGAACGGCTTTCCCGTGAAAGGCTTCGCCGATTTTGTTCCGCAGTGTTCCCAGTATGCGGCGAGGGGCCGATTTTCGCGTCTGAGGGGCTCCCGACGGCTGAAGATGCTGTTTTTCCCATCGATTCTGGCGACACTTGTCCCTGCGTCCCCGGCGTCATGATCGAAAATTGCTCCACTCTGCGCTTCGCCTTATCCCGCCGGGGACGGTAACGCCACGATCTTTTGCAGCATATTCCCAAAGAGCCGCCGGGTCAGATGGCTCTCCGCTAGCAGAAGCCAGTAGTAACGCGCATGCTGGATCAATCGTCCGCCGGTTTTCACCAGCCGCTGCTGCAAGCTGGTCAGCGACCATTTTCCGATCGGCGTTGGCAGCGCCAGCCGTCGCCACAAGTTCCCGAGGTTGTAGGCGATCAGGCTCAGCCACAGCCGCACTTCGTTGGCGCGAAAGCGGTGACAGGAAAGCCGCGTCAGCGCGACCGCCTGCTTGCCTTCCTTGATCCATTGTTCGGCCGTGCCGCGCTTGTTGTAGAAGCGCACCACCGCCCGGCTTGAAGTCCTGAGATTGGTCACGATGAAACCGACGCGGGGAAACAATTCCCCGCAATGGAATTCGACTTTCGCCACCACCCGCCGGGCTATCGTCCAACTCGCCGCCTGATAGAGAAAACTCTTGAACCGAACCACCGGCTTGTAGCTCGGCCGTCCCACTGGCCGCGTCAACAACTCCCTAATATTCCGCTGCAGGTTGTCGTTGGCGGGCAGGCGGATCGCGTACTTCACGTCGCGTTCTTCCAGCGCCTCGTAGAGCTCCGGCTTGGCAAAGGCCGCGTCACCACGGAAGACCACCTCCTTGCCCTGCGCCTGCTGCTGCTCGATCTCGGGCAGCAGCAGTTCTTCCCAGCCGTCGGCGCTGTGGACGTTGCCGGGCCGCAACTTGGCCGCCAGGCAGTCGCCTTCACGATTGAACAGCAGCAGCGGATGATAACAGGTGGACTCGAAGTGGCCATTGTAGGCACTCTGCTCCTGCCGACCATGGACCCGGACTTCGGTGCTGTCCATATCAAGCACTACCCGCCGCGGTGAAGCGATGGCCTCTGCCTTAGCGACCAACTCTCGGTTGAGCGCGGCCAGCCCGGCAAGGTTTTCCTCCTGCGTCAGCACTTCGGTCTCGAACGACTGCAAGCGCGAGGTCAAGGCCGCCCCACGCTCCCAGATCTTCCGCGAGCCGATCAGCCGGAAGGTCGGATCCTGAGACAGGCGCGCGGCGTCGTTCACATCCTCATACCCGGCCAAGCGGCTATAGATCGACTGCCGCAGCAGGTCGGCCAGCGGCAATTGGATATTCTTGCCCCGGCGGCAATCGCTCAAGTGGCGGTCCATGAGTTCGCTCAAGCCGAGACGTTCGTCCAGCTCGCGCACTAGAACTCAATCCACCGTCCGAGGTCACCCGTGAACCTTGGAAATCGACCTTCAACGAGCTATTGAACGACAGCTGAAACGGCCGATTTTGTGTCTCACCCACCGCCGCTCCACCTCCGCACCGGCCTGATCGCATCCAAACCCACGTCCATCAGCGCTTTCGTCGCATTTTACCAAACTGATAATGCACTGAGAAAATGGAAATGTGGGCTTATAGCGGGGGCGATCACGAAATCGCTGAAGCCATAGTGGGCATAGTGCCGCATTATATGCCAAAGAATAGAATGCCGCCGATCTCAGTCATCGGCTTAGGCCGAATTTCGGTCGCCTCCGCCATGCGACTGCCGAACCCACCGGCCAGAATCGCCACTTTCATGTTACACTTCTCCTCTGCTGTGTAGTCGCGGCCAGACGATCCAATCTATGTTCGTCCATTCTTAATGGGCATCAGCCAGACCGGGATCAAGAGAATAGCGCTGAGGAGTGCCTGCAATGAGTGGCCCGATCACGCCTGACAAGGCAATTCAGGGGGCGTAACTCTTTTCACGACGTTGTGACAGTAGCACCTGAGAACTGTTTTGTTAGCGTGCTCTTTGGCGACGAATAAATCGTGAGGGTGAGGAAGAGGCTTCATGAATTGGCCAGCCCCGAGCTTTCTGAAGCACTAGAGGGGTTGAGAGCGGAACTCGGCCCAGAGAGACCACTGGCCGCGCAAGAAGACCGGGCCTTCGGCTGTCGATGGCAGCTTTCCAGAGCCGAATAAATCAGCGGGTGAGACTTCGAACCAACACGCATCAACGACCCTATCGAACGGTATTAGCGAGAAATCGCCGAGCCACAGGTCTATAAAATACCGTCCGGGGAGCAATGGCAATTCGCTGACATAGCAGGTAACGGTACCAGAATCAGTTGGAGTAACAGTGGATAGTTCATTCGAGAAGTAATCGCTAATATGAAAGATGCGGGTACCGCCGTCTGTCTTAATGGTTACGCTACAACAGGGGCGAATAGGTGTTGTAGATTTGAAGGTTACGATAACGGCTATGCTATCTCCAGTATGGATGACCGAGGCGTCCGCACCATTGCTGAGAACAGAAACGTGCGTCATCAGGGGTGTAAGTTCTCGGCTCCGCCCCGAGTGCTGGCGCAAATCGGCAAGCAACGCGCTCGAGGATGTGATCATTTTTGCGTATTCGGATAGTACGTCCCTGGGCGTTCCGACCATTTTCAGTCGGCCCGAGTCGAGGAAAAGCGCGGATTTGCACAGAGCTTCGACCGCCACAATGTTATGGCTGACGAATAGGACGGTACGGCCTCCGCGGGCTACTTCGTCCATTTTGCCAAGGCACTTCTTCTGGAACTCGCTGTCGCCCACGGCCAATACCTCGTCCACGAGTAGGATCTCGGGCTCCAGATGTGCCGCGACAGCAAAAGCGAGGCGTACGTACATGCCACTGGAATAACGCTTGACGGGGGTGTCGAGAAATCGTTCAACTCCGGAAAAATCGACTATCTCATCGAACTTCTTTGCGATCTCGGCGCGTTTCATGCCCAGGATCGCGCCGTTTAGAAAAATGTTTTCACGGCCGGTCAGTTCTGGATGAAATCCTGTCCCAACCTCAAGGAGGCTTCCTACGCGGCCGTATAGTTCAACTGTCCCGTCTGTAGGATGCGTTATCCGGGAAAGAATCTTTAACAATGTCGATTTGCCGCCGCCATTGCGCCCGATTACTCCTAGCACGTCGCCGGGCATCACATCGAAAGTGAGGTTGCGCAGCGCCCATATGTCGGGCGTGTTGGTCGGCCTCCCTGCCGGAACGGTACGACTTGAGCAGAGACAGGGACGCCTTGACTGTGGATGTAATAGTTTCGCGGAAACTGTCGTAGCCTCTTTGCTCGCCGAGACGGTAACGCTTACTCAGGCCTCTCACCTTGATCATGGGAAGCATAGGATTCAAATAATGTCGGCGAATTGCCGTTCCATTCGGCGGAATGAATGTGTGGTTGCAAAGAGCAAAGTGCCCACGATCGCGGTCGAAATCGCAAGACTCAGCCAATCGAACGAAACGCCAAAAACCGCGGCGCGGAAGCCCGCTATGATACCGCTTAGCGGATTCAAGCTAATCAGCCAGCGCCATCGCTCAGGGAGGAAGCTCACCGGGTAGATGACGGGAGTAAGGAACATCCAAAGCTGAACCACAAACGGAAGAGCATGGCGGATGTCCCGATACTTGACGTTAAGGGCCGAAGTGAAGATGCCGACCGCTCCGGCGGTCAGCGCCACGAGACCGACCAGCAGCAGGAACATGATCATGCTCAAATGAAAGCGAACGCAATAAAGAGGCATGATCACGGACAACATCAGCGATGCGATTGTGAAGTCTAGCAAACCGGCGCCGACCGTCGCGAGTGGAATCAGGAGCCGCGGGAAATAAACCTTGGTGATGAGATTACTGCTGTTGATCAGGCTATTTGAGCTGCCCGTCACCGCCTCGGCGAAGAAAGTCCATGGCAGCAATCCGGCGTAAGAAAATATCGCATAGGGTTGGCCTTCCGAGGGCATCCGAGCGAGCCTCCCGAACAGGAGCGCGAAGATTATCATGGTGAGGAGCGGTTGCAGTACCCCCAATGCGGATTGCTTGTAGCGAACCTTAACGTCGCGCCATGCGAGGATGTAGAAGAGTTCGCGATGAGCCCAAAGATCGCGCAGCTCGAGGGTCGTCGATTGGCGGCTCCCGATTACAAGCAGTGGTGATCGATGGTCTGCGGTCTCGGTGGCGTGCTGGCCTTGAAAATGTGCTTCTGCCGTCAAGGAGTCAGGACCGCCAACAACTCCATCGACGGGGTCCAATAGTGCCTCTTCTGCCTTCATCCTGGCGGCCTTCTTAAGGTATCAGACTGTCGCGAATCACGACCGGGGTGGCCGCGGGGAAACATTTTCATGTGCCACTGATCGCTGATCTTCGCCTCATGGGAGACGAGATTGTTATTGAGAGAGTCATCCTTGATAACCAATAATTTCGGTAAGCGCTCAGCATTCTCATTCTCAGTGGGGCCATGCACATGAGCGCCTTGTTTCTAGGCCACGGTGCCGGACATGGTCTGGTTCGCAGACACCTGCCTTTACCAGCTGACCGATGCGCGGCAATAACGCTCAAGGTGCTGGAAGAAGCTGGCGAGGAGATGTTAGCAGCAGTTGCAGCATCGCCGACGCGTCAGCCATCGAGACGCCAGAGGCTTTCGGATGAAGCCAGGCAAGAGCGGCAATGGCCGGATTTTTAGCCGCCATTAGTGACTGTTTTGGCCACGCGTCCGCCCTCCCTTAGTCAGGCGGGCTTGAAACGGAGACTAATTTGCCTAACTGAACAGTGAGACCTTGTGACCACGCGCATGCCCTCATATGCCGGACAGCGTCCAAAATCGCTCACTCTTCACTATTCTTAGCGTTAGCTTTTTCGTTGGACGTTGTTAGGCGTTCGTTATTTGTGTCAGTGCGAGGATTTGCTCTGGTGGAAGGTTTAGCGCTCAGCTTTGAGCTGAAGGGACACTCAATTACCATTGAGGAAGCCTGCACGATCGCGGCACGCCGCAAGCAACCAGTGCGATCAGCTCAATATAAAGGGACCAGACTTACAATGACCCGCCGGCCAGGCCGGCAAATCCTGGATGCGACGCGCTGATAGGTCTGCGGCTGGCTAACCAGTCTGGCGCACACTCCGCCTCCGTTTTAGGACGGGAGGCGCTCCAAAGCCAACGTTTATCAAAGGAAGCGCTTATCATCATTTCGAAGGTCGACGAGCCGGCGCTACTGGGCTTCCTCGTTCAGATGCCGGCGTTTTTAACTCAATCGGCGGCTTTCACCGTTCGGTGAAAGTGTGGCAAGGTCCGAAGAACATCGCAAAAAGAACGGCTGCGATCCATCACCTTTTTTCCAGTAGACTCGCGGCGCGCCCGCGCGGTGCGCGGTTAACTCGTTCGGAAACGCTGGCGAAAGAGTGCGAAACGGCGCCCGAGCCATCTTTGCGCTTCGGGTTGCCATCGTTCTGCTAGTCATCGATTGTTCTCTCGCGTCACTTCCCTAGGGTCACGGTCATCGCGAAGGCGGACAAATTTCGGGTGACGGAGCCTAGCATCTGGCGTCCATTCGAGGAATTCGATCGCAGCGACGAGTTGCGGCCTGAGCCAGTGGCATTTCTTCATGTTCTCAGCGGTCAAGCCGTCGCCCCATCGTCCTTTGCTCGATTACGGAAGATTATGAAACGGGCACTTGGGGATCGACAGGCCATCGAAATTCGCGAAGAGTGCTGCGCGCCGAGAAGCTGGAGTAAAGCCATTCCTAATTCGCGCCGCATACATTAAGTCGCGTCCCTGATAGTAGCCGATCAAGATCAAGTCGAAGGTTGAGGAACTGGGCACGTATCCGCCAATCACAAATTCCTGACCTCGATTCGCCCGCACCTTGACCCAAGCTCCAGAACGATCTCCCGGCTTGTATACGCTGTCGCTGCGCTTTGCGACGACACCTTCGAGCCCATTGGAACGAATTGCCGCCATCAGTTCCGCGGCGGGTGCATCGAAGGTTTCAGAAAAGCGGATCGTATCAGGCAAGTGTGGAATCAGCTCGCGGAGGATATCGCGCCGGGCCGCAAGTGGCTTGCTGCGCAAGTCCTGGCCGGCCAGCACCGGGACATCGAAAACGTAAAAGAGGATCGCCGCTGCGCCTTCCCCCAAATTCTGAAGCGAACTGAAGGACGGGAGACCATCGCCGTTCACAGCCACGATTTCCCCTTCGATAACGGTTTCAACCGGCACCGCAGCCAGGGCGCGAGCTACTCCATTAAAACGGCGCGCAAAGTCGCGCTTGTTTCGCGACCAGAGCTCGACGCCAGCTCTTGTCCGAACTCCAATGGCTCGGTAGCCGTCCAGCTTCACCTCGTATTGCCAGGCGGGACCCTCCGGCAGCATCGACGCCACGATACAGAGCATCGGCTCGAAGAAACGAGCCTTCGTTACCAGGCTAACGGCCGGCGCTTTTGTGTTCTCCTTCCGCATGAGGCGACTGAAATGTTACCTCAAACCCTGACGCCAACCAGGGCTCACGTGCCAAATGACGCCGCCTGACACCTCACTGAAATACGGCAGCGTAAACTGAAACATGAGCGGCGCGGTCGTTGCCGAACAAAAGACGAAACTGCTACCAGCCCGTTTGTGACGGCGAAGACGTGCAGAGTTTCGTGCCGGGACCCAAACGGCATTGAGCACAGCGTGGAGGTTATGGCACGCACCTCTACGAGGCAGTCGGTCGAGGAGTGCAGTCCAGTCACGATGCGGTGGTGGCTCAATGGCGTTTGGAAGTGGACGGGCCGCTATGAGGCCCAACGGGCCGAACGCCGTTACCGAAGCGTAGAGCCGGAGAATCGGCTGGTCGCTCGCGGCCTGGAGACGGAGTGGGAAAGCCGGCTGCGCGAGCTGGCCAGCGCCGAAGCGGAACTGCACCGCCGCGAGCAACAACAGCCCGGCTCTCTTGACCCCGCCCAACTCAAGCGCCTTCCGCTGCTCGGTTCTGATCTGCGACAAGTCTGGAACGCCCCGACCACCACCGATCGCGATCGCAAGGAACTGCTCCGCACCTGCTGGAAGAAGTGATCCTGAATCTCAAGCGCGCCGAAGGACAGGCCCAAGCTCACCCTGCGCTGGCGCGGCGGTGCCATCATGGTGCTGGATGTTCCGGTCCCGCGCTTCAAACCCATGGGTGCGCCGCGTCAATTATTTCTGCCGACGTGTTGCCTCACAGAGGGATGTTACCGGGCCTGCCTCGTCTTGCCTCACCTGAAACCGTTACTAGATCTTTGCCTCCCCGAGGGTCGTCGTTACCTCTACATTTTGACTGAGCTGAGCGGTTTCGGAGCCCGTTACCTGAGTGCCTGTCGACGCGAAGATCAGCTGTTTAACCTGCTCGTTGCGCCATAGTTGCACGCGGCGTTGAAGCGTACGCAATTGCGATCCGGTGGGATACACGTCCGGAAATCGTTCACACAGTCGCTGCATCATTACCTTGGCGGTGAGCTCTGGATCAGCCCGCAGCCATTCTTCCACCAGCGGCCAAGTATACTCAAATGGATCGATCCGGGTTCGCCACCAGTGCTGGGTGGCCGCCTTTCTCCGCCCTTGGGGCGGGCGGTCAATATTCTTCCACGCCGTGGCCAGACCATCGAGAAACGCGGCGAGGTCTTCACTGGCCCGCGCTGGTGGCTGGCCGTTGCCGTCGCCTAGCGCTGCCAGTTCCTGCTGCCTATCGCGGATCGCTTTGAGCAAGCCTACCGGGTCTAGTGCAGCGAACTGCTGGCGCAGTTGGTCTTTGAGCGTCTCCTCCACCAGTGGTGAGGCGAGTAAGCGCTGACACGGGGTAAGCGGCGGATGATAGCGCCGGCGTACCAGCGCACCGTCGCGTTGCTTGCCCGCTAGTTTGAAGGATGGCTGGAAGAAGTTCACGTACAACCGCGCAATTTGGTAAAGCCGCCCCAGCGTCGCCGCGGCGTTGAGCCCGCTCAGCCGGCCGTAGCCGGCCAGACGACGAACCACGGCGCCGTTTTTCTGCTCGACCCAGGCCTGATCGTTCTTGCGGTAGGCGCGGGAGCGGGTCCAATGGAGTTCTTGCTCGCGGCAGTAGGTCTGTAAGCTCTCGTTCATGAAGACGCTGTCGTTGTCCGTGTCCAGGCCCCGCAGCAAAAATGGCAGCTGGCGCCGAATCATGCTGATTCCTTCAACCACCAGAGTTTGCTCGCGTACCACCAACGCCGCTCATTCGGTCCAGCTGCTGTGGATGTCGGTCAGGGTTAGGGTGTGAACGAAATTGCCCTCATGCTTGACCCCGCCGCAATGCTCGACCAGGTCGGCCTCAAAGTATCCCGACGGCGGGTCACCCCAATCGGCAAAGGTCCGCACCGGCACGCTGCGCTTGATCGCCGAGCCCATTCCCCACCGCCGCCGGCGTCCACGCCCACTGGCTTCCCGTACCGGGCGTAACAGCCGATCGATGGTCGCCGCGCTGACGTCCAGCACTCGCTTCTGACCACCGGGTCCAGGCTCAGGTGCCCGTGCCGTTCCATGCTTTCGATCAGTACCGGCAGCAACGCCTTAAGCCGCTTGCCGCAGATCCGATCGGCTGCCTCCCACAGCAACGCCAAGGCCTGCCGCACCGCCTCATTATATATGCGCTTGCGCGGCCGTGGCGGCCGTGCCACGAACGGCCGATGCAGCACGCGCAACGCGTGTTTGCGGTGATAGCCCGTCACCCGGGTGAATTCGTCAAGAATCTGGCGGCGTTCCCACCTGCCAGCCGTTCGGTAACGCTGCCCGATTGCCTCTTTCAACTCCCTGCGTGTCGCCATGCTTAGTCGCCTCGCCATCTCCTCCACCACCCCTCACCAGCCGCGCTGATGATGGGTAGCAGTCTACGTGAGGCAACCGCGCTGCTCCGAGTAACAAAAATCGTGAGTCAATGCGCCCGGCAAATCTAATTGTCGCGGATCACACCTTGTTTTCGCTGCGGCCCAGCACCAATGTGCGGGGATTGTCGTACAGGCAGGTGAGGGTCACTCCACCAAACCAGCGGAACGCGCGCTCGTGCCCGTCGAGCAGCGTCGCCAGCCGTTCGTTGCGGTACGCATGCGTAAACAGCGCCGCGAATAGCCCAGTGTGAATACAAACAGATGAACCGTCTCCGGCTGCTCCCCGATCCAGATCTGGAGCTGGCCGTAGTCGACCTGCGCCTGCTCGCCCGGTCCGGTCTCGAATCGTATGGTTGCCGCTTCCTGCCAACGCCGCTGCAAACGCCGCGGCTTCAAGAAACGTTGCACTTGCTGATAACCACCGCTAAACCCCAGCGCCGCCAACTCTCGATGCAGCACCGCACCATTCCATCCCACTTCCGGTCCGCGCTGGTCGATGAACGTGACAAACGCATCGATGGCGCGACGCCGTTGTCCGTTTCGCCGCGGCTGCCACCCGCCGATTCGTAACCAGCGTCGAATCGTCTTGCGATCAACGCCAAGCTCTCGTGCGATACGCCTGGTGCTCTCGCCCCGTTCCCGCCGCGCCGCGATCTCCCGTACCAGATCTTCGCGTAACATCCGCTCCTCCGCCGCTCCGGTATGAGTCAACGGAAAAGCTACTCCCTCCTTATGCACTTCCATGCTCCCTCCTCCTGTCAGATGGGGGAGTTTCAAGTGATTATTAGTGGGGGAATTTCACATGATTGCTGACACGAGCGACTTACTCTTCGCGCCGAATGGAAGGACGCTCGAAATCACATCCAAGTTGATGTTGAGTGCGTTGAGAAGCTCAAGCGGCTCTCCGACGTGCCAATCGGCGGCGGGCACGAGAACCTTTCCCAATGCCGCTTCCGCTTCGTTTTTTGTGAACGCAAGAGCCTTCGTTGCGTGGACCGCCTCGCGAGCGGTTGCTAAGACTGTCCCGATGCCCGCCCAAGGGTCGCAAGCCACGGTCGCGGATCGACCCTCCAGTATTTTTGCCAGCACCTGCACCAGAAGGTGCGGAACGTAGTAAACGCCGGCTTGACGATCGAACGTCTTTAGAATTGTTGGGATGAGGTCCGGCAACTCATCAGCCGGTATCGAAAGCCCTAGCGCGGAAAGACGATTGGCCAGCGCGACCGGATCAGCCGATACCGCGCCATGGATAATCTCATTTCGAAGCTTTCGCAGTTCGTTGAACAGTTCCGGTTTCATATGGGCCACCGTGGCGTTACGCTTCCGTCACCAACTCGCCTCGGAATGCCTTGGTAAGGGTGGCCTGATCGAGACGATCAAGTAGATCGTAGGCCCGGATAGCCTCCGTATAGGCGTCCGATATGGCGTCAAACTGTTTTTTTAAACTATCAAGCGTATACTGTCTGATTTTCTGTGAAGGTAACGGCAAGCGAAGCGCCTTAAGCGAAGCCTGGCTAATGTTTCTCATCGAAAATTGGTTGCCGTTTGAGGTACCTTCAATCTGACGCCGGCCCTCGGCAGACCGGAGGAAGTATAAGACCCCTTCATCAACGGGCTCTTTGAACCTGATACGAAGCACCTTATCACTCAGGTACAGATTACTTCTGGAGATTGGGCCCACGATTACGCAGGCTCCCACCAATTCTAAAGTGTTAGCTCGCGAAATTAGGAAATCTCCGGACCGTATGAGGGTGTGCCGATCGAGGAGTTCGGTGGAGGGTGGCGTCTTTGACGCAAGAGCATCGAACGTTCCCCAAGTAACACTGCTCACTTTGACAATACCCCGCTCTGACGGTTCCGGGGGACGTTCCTCGCATCTAACGTTCTTACCGGAATCAATCCCTGCGATGAGATCACCGAGCGTTGCAGTTGGCCATCTAGCAGGCTGTTGAGAAACCGGGTTCAATAGTCAGTTGGCGAAAATGGACGGTGATTTTTTCAGCTTGGCGAGGAAGCTTGGGTTTCGAGGGCTGAAAACTCGTACCAGTGCGCGGTTGGCAGTAGTCCGACAGAGCAGGAGAGGTGGTGGCGCGAGTTGTGATAGTCGCGGAGCATGCCCACCTTTGGGGCCGGCGGACGGTTTTGCAGGTCGCTGGTCATGCAGCCGCCACCGTCAGCCTCGCTATGCGCATCAGATTATAGGCGGCGCCGACCAGGTAGGCTGCCAACTGGGTGAACTCGCGGCCTCGATAGCGGGTGCGCCGAAAGTTGGCCACGGTCTTGATCCAGCCGAAGATCTCCTCGACCCGCTTGCGCTTTTGCTGGCTGATGACGTAGCCCGAGTGCCGCAGCGTTCGTCGGTCCAGCGCCGAGCCGCCCGGGCGGCGGTCATTGGCCGCGACATGTGGGGGTCACTTTCAGCACCCGGCAAGTCGAGACAAAATCGGCGGTATCATAAGCCTTGTCCGCGCCCAAAGTGATGCGGCTGGTCCCCGGCAGGCTTTGATCAAGCATTTCGATCGCGGTGCGTCGCTCGGCCGTCCCGTTGGCTTCGACGATCTGAAAGTCGACCAGCAGCCCATTGCGGTTCTCCATCAGTGCATTGCCCGAGTAGCACAGCTTGGCTTCTTTGCCCGCACCCTTGCGCGCCAAGCGGGCTTCGGGGTCGGTGGTCGACTCATGGGTCGCGTTGGAGCGTCGCTCCCCATGGAAGTTGACGGTGGGATTGCCGGGGTCATCAGGCGGGTTATCGTTGCTGCCATCTTTGGGCTTGAAACTCTTGAGCGAGGCCCAAGCCTCGATCAGCGTTCCGTCCACCGTAAAGTGGTCGTCGCTCATCAGCCCCAGGTCCTGCGCATATTCCACGATCCTGGCGAAGAACTCCCGCGCCACATCATGCTTCAACAATCGCGCCCGATTACGCGAGAAACTACTATGGTCGAAGCTCGGCTCATCCAGACCCATGTCCAAAAACCAGCGGAACAGCAGGTTGTAGTCCAGTTGCTCGCAAAACAGCCGCTCGCTGCGTACCGTGTAAAACCCCATCAGCAGCGACGCCTTGAGCAGTCGTTCGGGCGGAATCGAAGGCCGGCCGGTGCTGCTGTACATTTTCTCGAAGGTCGGCGACAAATCCTTCAGCACCGCATCAGCCAGCGGCTTGATGCGCCGCAGCGGATGGTCGCCTCTCACCCGCTGTTCGGGAGTCACCAAAGTCAGCATCCCAATCTGCCGTTCCGCCTCACCACGCATCCCCGCTACTCCTCAGCCTCAACCTCAAACGCACCTATATACTATTTACCTATCATATACTTTGCAAACCTATTCGGCGGCTAGACTGAGTAAACCGGGAGTTTTTCAACAGCCTGCTAGACGCATTATCGCCGACGAGATTCCCCGAAACGCCGCGGCAAGGATGGCCTGCTTGTACAGTTTAACTAGGCGCGGTATGCGGTCAAGTTCCTCGCGGGCGCTCTTGGAGCGGCTAAGAAGGGCATCCAGCCTGGCTACAAAACGCTTCTGCTCTTCGATGGGTCGTAGGGGGATGCGCAGATTGCCTAGCTTTGTGCCATTAAAGTTCGGCTGTCCGGTACCTGTAGAGCCCTCCTGTATCTGTTGCCAGTAGTCCTCGGACCTAAAAAACAGCGGTGCGTACTCAGGGTTTAGGGCCTGATTACATCGGACGCGGATAAGATACGACGCAAAAATAGCGCGGTCTGGCGGACTGGTGCGAATCAAGAATGACTTCCCGACGGTTGCGCCAGAACGCGCAAACACTATGTCGCCCGGTTGCAGTTCGTAACGATTGTAATCAGCGCCGTCGATATCGACGTGAGGCACCTGGTTCCAGTCAACCTGGTCGTGCTGAATGTCAGTAATGCGAAGGTACTTTGGTCCAGTTTTCTGAGGAGATGATTGCGCGGTATAACCATACTGAATCATCTCGGTGACGTCTGAAAGGCGTACTTCCTTCGCACCGATGCTCCCCTGCTCCCTCATATCGCCCCACCACCACTAGAAACTAGCTCGTCACTGAACGCTTCAATCTCTTCGAGTGCATTTCTCAGATGGGTGGTGATCGCTGCAGCCAGCTCATCCGGCTCGGTCATCTCGTCTTCGGGGTCGTTGCTCGTATCCCTCAACCAGGCGATATCGAGGTTGTCATTCCGCGCGGCGATCGCCTCGCGCTTGAAGAAACGAAACCTTCCCTCCTCGCCTTCGTCCTTCCGTTTTGCCCTTCCCGACGGATCGTTTCCGAAAGCCTTCTCCAACGGTTTGAAGTCAGCGACTGTAAGCGGCTTCGTCTTGCCGAAGGCGTCCATATTCGCGCGCATGTCGTAGACCCAGACACCCTTGGTATTGGCCTTGTCGTCCTTGCCTCGGGTGAGGAACACCACATTGGTCTTCACGCCTTGCGCGTAGAAGATCCCGGTCGGAAGTCGAAGAATTGTATGAACGTCGCAGAGCTCCATCATCCAACTCCGCAACCGGCGGCCAACACCATCTTCGAAAAGGACGTTATCGGGAACGACCACGGCAGCGCGGCCTCCGGGCTTCAGTGCTCGAACGATGTGCTCAACGAAGGCGAGCTGCTTATTGGAAGTATCTGCTGTGATCGAAAAATCGAAGCGCGTCGGCCGCCCTCCTCCTTTCTTCGTTCCGAAAGGCGGGTTCGTGAGTATAAGGTCAGCCTTGCCAATCCGCTCCCCGTCCGGGGCTAGCGTGTCCCCGCTTTCTACCATGCTCTCAATGCCATGGAGCATTAGGTTCATCAGACAAAGCCGGTGAGTATCGGGAACGAGCTCAATTCCAATTAGAGCATTATTCCTCTGAAAGAAGGCCTCGGCCTCCTTTAATGTGTAGAGATCGTCGGTTTTGTCCTTGATGTAGCGGTCCGCTGCTACCAGAAAGCCCCCTGTGCCGGCCGCAGGGTCTTGGATGATTTCTCCTGGCTGGGGTTTCATCAAGCGAACCATGCAATCAATCAAGGGGCGGGGAGTGAAGTACTGCCCTGCCCCCGATTTCTTTTCGGCGGCGTTTTTCTCCAGCAGACCTTCGTAGAGGTTTCCAAGGCCCTTCTTCTCGAGCGGAGAACCAGTCGAGCTTGTCGATTGCTCTGATGAGAGCCTCCAGATTCGTCGGCTTCCTGAGCTTTGTCTGAGCATCGGTGAAAATTGCCAGAACCACCTGATCCTTCGTTTTCTTTGGATTTCCGAGGTCGAGAAGGAGCTGGCGGTAGTACTCCAGAAGATCGATGCCTTCCCGCTTTAGGAGATGTTGCCATCGATGTTCTTTCGGCAAGCGCTCTTCGTGGCCTGTCTCAGCGAGCATCTTCAGAAATAGGAGAAACGTCAATTCAGTGACGTAGTCAGTATACGTGATGCCGTCGTCTCGCAGCACGTTGCAGAGATTCCAAAGCTTCGCGACGATCTCGCGAGTAATGCCATTTCCGTTAGTCATGCTGCCTTTTTCCACAGTTCCTCATTGATGTCCCAGAGAATAGATTCAAGCTGTCCACCAAAGACCCTGTTTAGTCTCTGAAACCCACCATCGGCGCGAAATGGTTCTTCGTCGATAGAGGCGCGGTCCACAACCACCTCGCGGCGGAGCTGTTCCTCAATACGCTTGAGCCACTTACGCTGTACGTCAGTCCACGAACGGCGCGAAAGAATTCTCTGCATCGCCCCTTTTACCCGTACATCGAGCGGAGTGAGCGCGTCGCCGAGCGCGGCTTGGCGCACGAAGCCGATGATTGAGGCTGCAATGTCTTCGTTCTTTGCCTCGGACCAAGCACGACGGAGGTTTGTTTCGGAATACCCCTCACCATCGAGCGCCAATCGAAGGGCCTTCAGTTCAGCACGGGTCAGATCTCGAGGCCGCTGTAGCACTATGTTAAGCGCGGCAATCTTGTTGATGTTGCCTTTAATGAACGTGGTGAAACTGTCGAGGAAATCTGCCGGCTTTTGCCCTTTCCCATAGCCGCGAGTAACGGATACCACTTCATCCGGATGATGGGAGATCGGAACGAGTATGGGGCCATCCCCATCCGGGTCCCAATCGAGAATTTTGCCAAGGTTCGGGCGCTGCTTCACCCATGCGGCCACCGTACCTGCCGGTTCCTCGGTGAGGCGTTTGAGCGTTGCCTCGGGCGGTTCCCCGGCTTCAACCTCGTAACGAGCGCGCGCCTGCTCGTGAAGGCGCCTAATGCGGCGGCGCATCTTGGCGATAATCTGTTCGCGCACCACCTCACGCTGTTTTTCATCTTCGAGCCGGGCGAATTCTTCGAAGAGTTGCTCAAGAGTGATATCCGGGTCCACTACAACTGGCTTCATCTCCGTGAGGTCCTGGAGGTGCGGGTACAGATCGACCGCGTCGAAGATGTGGAAAGTCTCTTTCCCGATTTCTGGACATTGGCGCGTAGCACGGCCAAGCATCTGCTCGTAAAGGATACGGCTGTTTACACGCCGTAAAAAAACGAGATTCTCGATGCTCGGAACATCGATGCCGGTAGTCAGGAGATCCACTGTAACGGCGATTTTCGGCAGAGCATCATTTCGGAAGGAAAGGATCTGGCGTCCCGGCCGGTCCACGCTTCCGGTGATTTCTTGACCGCCGCATCCTCAATTTCGCCGTAAGCCTTCTCGAAGGCCTTTTTCAACTGCTCAACCACAATGTCTGCGTGGGCATCGCTGACAGCGAAAATCAAAGTCTTGCCGGGAAGATTCGGGGTCGATGTGCCGCGCGAGCTCCTCGGCGACAGCTTTGTTAAAGGGGACGGTCACAACGGCCTTGTTGAACTCTTCAACCTCGAACGTGATCTCGTCTGGGGTATGAGCCAGGTCAATCTTGCCGGTCCGGGTGTCGATCACCTCTACCCGTTCACCCTTTTTGAATTTGATCCCAGCCTGACTCAGCGCTGTTGTGATCTGAATGGGCGGTTCGTGATCGATGAGATAGCCGTCGACCACGGCTTCGCGATAGGAATATTTGAAGACCGGATCACCGAAAATACTGACGGTGTGGAGCGCAGGCGTTGCCGTGAGGCCGATCTTGACGGCGTCGAAGTGTTCGAGCACGCGGCGGTATTTCGAGATGTAGTCTTCCTGGTTGCGGAAACTCAGCTCGGCGTCGGAGAGTTCGCGATCAAGCAGGTAGCCGCGGTGACACTCATCGACCACCATCAAATCATACTGGTCGACGGGCGGCGTGTCCGAGATGTCCTCGGCGAAAAGTACGCGCTTCACCAGTCCTTGAATTGTGCATATGTGCACCTTCGTTTCCGGGTCTGGCTTCACCGTATCGAGTCCCTTAAGGCCGAAAATGTCGGCGAAAGTTTTGGTGCTTACGATTCGCGTCGTAGCAAATTCTCCGGCTGCTTGAGTGCCGAGTGCGTTTCGATCCACAACGAAACACACCCGGCGGAAACGCTTCGCAGCTAAAAGCCGGTAGAGCATCGCGATAGCAAGTTTCGTCTTGCCCGTACCCGTGGCCATGGCAAGCAGCATGTTTCTTCGACCCTGGGCAAGTTCGTCTTCGACCTTCTCAATTGCAAGGCGCTGATAAGGACGAAGAGGGAAACCGAAATCGAAGGGTCGTCCTTTCAGATCGGCAGTGGCGCTGTCCACGTCAATCTCAAGCACTCCCTTCAGGCCGTCTGGAGTTGGCCAATCGGTGAGCGGGCGTCGGTGATTGGCCGGTTTGCGAGCGTCACGAAACCAGATCCCGCTCTCGGTTTCCAGTTGCTTGAGGTAAGGCCTACCATTCGCGGAAAACAAAAACGGGACGAAGAAGCGCTCATCTCCGACATCCGGCCACGATCACTGATGGCTTCGGCTCCGCCTTCGAAACGAATGGACCGTGCGTATCGCTCGGCCTGGTCGATATGAGACGAGACGTTTTTGTTCCGGCGCTTCGCTTCAACTATTCCGATACAACGGGTTCCGACGAAGAGCGCATAGTCGGCCGGCCCGCTCTTGGTCGGCCATTCAGCGATAGCTAAATTGCGTCCTTTTGCCGGTCGCGACCCGGCGCTGTATCGGATTGATTGTGTGTCGACTTCCCAACCTCGGGCACGGAGTTGTTCGTCTATCAGAGCTCGGGTTGATGCCTCGTCGATATCGATCTCAGCAGCGGCGGCTTCTGCCTTCGCTGCAATTTCTACGGTGAGCTGTGCAGATGCTTGGGCTGCAGCCGTTTGAAGCATCTGCAACTGCGTTGCGAGCGCGGCCTTCGCTTCTTCCGCTTCAGCGGCAAGATGTTCCCATACCGCTCTTTCCTCACCCTCGCGTCGGGCTCGCTCTTCAGCACTCAGCCTTGCCTGATCTTTTTCCTCGGCTACAGCACGAGCTTTCTCCGCCGCGGTTCTGTGATGGTCGAGTTCAGCCCTCAATCGAGCAAGTTCCGCGGTCAGCACCTGCGTTGCTACCGCCGGGTCAGGCGGGGGAACGAAAGCTCCGGGCGAAAACGACTTCTGTGATCCAAACGTTCGGTGAAACCAAATCCCGATTTGGCGGCCCATCTTGAGCGCTGTTAGGGCCTCGGTGTGGTTGCCTTTGTTCTCGTGGGTCGCCTTGTTGCCCACAATGCGAAGATGATGGAAGAGCTCTCCGACTTCTTCAGGGATCACCCTTTCGAACTTCAATCGTCTGAGGAGGTCAGTCTGAGGTTCCTGCGTATCTCGAAATAAACCTGCCTTTGCTGCGAGAAGTTGAGCTAACGTCTCACCATACTGACGGAGTTTGATGAGAGAGGTAGCAGGGTCTTCATTGAAATAACGCTCCGCGAGCGCTCCAAGACGCACGAGCTGCGCGTCGTGCACGGCAAGAAAGGAGAAGTTTGTCGATGTCTGCTCAGGCCCGCTTTCAGGTGTCCCTGCCCCGCCGCGCTTACCCAAGGTGTCATCGACTATAACCATGTAGCTAGCGCCGTATTATGTTAAGAGCAGGATTATGCAGATTTAGGCTCATTACAGCTTTAGAGCTTCGCTGATTTCGCGCGGGCGCATCGCGATCGCGTGGAGGTAGGCCGCCGCCGGCGCGTCCGGCTGCCGACGCCCCTGCTCCCAATTTCTCAGCGTCGGCAGAGGAATTCGATACTTCTCGGCGAATTCCTCCTGCGACAAATGCAGCTTGCGCCTGATCGCGCGTACATCCGGCACTTCGACCACTTGGACGCGTGCGCTGCTCGCCCTGCCCTCCGCATGGTCAGCCGCTTCACCCAAACTCTTAATCAGATCTTTGCTGAACTTGTTCATTTGTTTCTCCGTCCTGCTGGCCGGCGATGGCCTTGCTTAATGCGCTCGGCGAATTCTCTCACCGCCTTTTTCGCGTCGGGCGAAATATCCGTGCGTACCGCCTTCGCATAGACCAAGAGCAGGTAGAGCGGCGTGTCGAGGTCGTGAAAAAAATAAATAACCCGAACACCCCACGTTTTCCTGTGCCTTGCCTGCCCCAACGAACTTTGCGGACCCCTCCCCCATCTCTGATGATGTCGCCGGCCTCGGGATTCCTGGCTATAAAATCAACGAAGGCTTCCCGCTCATCATCGCTCCAAACGTCGTCGGCCTGTTGCAAGAATGAGCGCGTCTCGGCGACGGTTATGGGGTTGGTCCACATCCCCATAATGTACGCCATTGGCGCAGGTCGTCAAGGAGAAAATGCTCGCAGGACACTCCCCAGCCCTCCCTTCTGCCCGCAAAACGGAAAAATTGCCGCATTGCCAGCAACCCGGCAATAGCACTTAAGGCGTCCCCGCCCCTTATCTCTATTTCGTAAAAATAACGGTTGCCAGCAACATGGCAACGCGCGTTGCCTAATTGCCAGCAATACACTGGCCTTAACACTCCGGGAACCAAAGGTTCTTGCTATGGGTACTGGGCAGATTCGTGGAATTTTATACGCTAAGGGAAGGATGCCAACGGCACACACGGCTGATTTTCCAATGATTTTGCGCGTTCGGTGAACCCTGACGAAGGAGCGGCCGGCAGGGTATTTCGTGCCCCGTCTTTTCGGATGAGTCAGGTTTCCGGGAATCGTCGGAAAACAGAGCCGATCTCAGCGTTTTTCACCAAAAGGACAACCGCGGCAGACCGGCCTTAGCGTATAAAATTCCACGAATCTGCCTGTTACCCTAATCTCCGAGGCGGCCCGACCATGAATCTGCCCAGTACTCTGACTACTACTCTGACTACTGCGAAAATTCAGGTGGTAAGCGGCCTGGTGGCCAAAAGAACTTGCGCTCCCCAATCGGCACCGGCGATAGGCTCCTGAGGTTGAATCGTACCCCCGCGCAGGCGTTGCAAGCTGGGAGTATCGTCGTTGCCGGGATCAGAACTTCGTGTGGAAATGCATGGGTCGGAGGATGGTGCGACACCACGTAGATGCCGGAAGGGGCGCGCACACCCGGCGCGAGATTGGTTGTTTCATCGGTATGGCGGAACTGCATAGCCATTACACCGAATATCGGCGGAATTGGTTGGTTGTCCTAAGACGCTGCAGGGTTCGTTCGGAAAACGGGACCGGCCAAGAGTCCAGACCCGCAACCTTTTGACCAGCCGGAGAAGAGGGGACAACTCTCGGCTGGCTGACTGAGAGTGTTAGATCGATTGAGGAAAGATCACAAACCGGCCTGAAGTTCTGCGAACACCTGTGCGCGTCGTGCCAAGCTCGTACAGGTAGTCGATCAGAGGCGCCGCCTGCTCAAAGGTGACCACGCCGTTGAAGCATGCGGTAGGTGCTTATCGGTACGCGCAGAACGCGCAGACATGATCGGTCCTGATACAGGACGGCAGACGCCGGAGCAGCCCGAGGTTCAATTCTAACCAATCTCGAGCGTAGCCCTATTTCACTCCGGCTACTGCGTGTCCCCTGAATGACGCGAGCATTTCCTTTAGTACCTGGAGACTCCGGTCTCGTACGTACTCAAAGGGAATCTCGGTTTGATTTCCGTCAGGCCACATTTTGGTGAATGCAGTGCCATCCAGACTCAAGCTCCAGCCTTCTTGTTCGAGAGAGTCGACCTTCTCAGCCTCAAGCCTTCCAGCGAAGGGATCTGTTTGTTCACGTTCCATGCCTCGTCTCCTATCTGACTCGTCCGAGGTACTATCAACATATTATCCCTTGCAGGCATAAAGAGAGGAAAGGTTTTATCGACCACTGGCCTGAAAGTTACACCTCAGAAATCGTCGCCGTTGCGCGATGACGGACGGCTTAGGCTTTGCGCTTCCGTCGCTTGCCGGATAGCCGGTCCAAGCTCCCGCTCCACTTCGCTCAACAGTTCGCCCAGTATGGGTTCCGCCGCGAGCAGCCGCTCGATGGAGGGTTCGTCGATGACGCCAAACTCTCACGTTCACCCTCGCCTGACTGTCGCGGTCGCCGCACTGGCGGAGTGCTTGCCGCTTCGGCCGCGCACGCTGAAGCTCAAAGTGCGACATGCAAGTGCTGTCCAAGAGCCAACTCATCTACATCGCGACGGTCCGCAAGCACGAGAATCAGAGCTAGGCCGTGCCCGTCTGGTTCACCGTCAGCGCCGACAGCAACGCGATCCTCATTCAGACAGGGCCCAATACCTGGAAGGCCAAGCGCATACGCCGCGGCAGTCCGGTGCTGGTGTGATCGGCACCGCGGACGGTCAGGCTTTCATCGGCAAGGCCGAGATTATCAGCGACACCGCGGTGCAGTAGAAGATCCTCGACGGTTTCCGGGAAAAATATTGGCTTAACCGCGTGCTCGGCGTCGGGCCGTCGCGCACCGAACTCACCGCCGGCCGCCAGGTCGCGATCGTAAATTACGCCGACGCATGATCTGTCGGGGGGCTTTACACATCCGCTCCGGGCACACCGCCGCCGCCGCTCAAGATTTCGGTACTATCATCGGGATTACGATAAGCACCTCGTGCGGGAGTGCGTGCGGCGGATCTCTGTGCGTAACCACGTAGATGCCGGCTACAGGGGCGTCAGTACCTGGTGAAAGATTGGATGTTCCATCGGAATCTGGGCCTGGCATAGGTGCTCCACCGGATTCTATCGTCTAAAGGCGACGGTTGGTTGACCTCCTCGGGGCGACGGCCGTATTTGCGCGCGCCGGCTTGTCGGAGAGCGGGACCGGACGGTGCACCGGCCCCGCCCCCCTCCAGGATGACCCAGGGACCAAAAGCAGCTGCTTCAGGAAGCCGCGGATCTGGTCGGGCTCGAAGTCTTCGTGGGTGCGCGCGCTCGCCATTAAGGCCGCGCGCAAGGTTCTCAAGGAGTCTCAGCAGTAGCGCCCGGAACTAAGCGGGCTGCAACGAGCTTAAGAGCTTAAGGGCTATGCCACACGAAATAGACACCGACGCGCGGGCTGTTCTCAAACGCAATCTTTATTTGTGGGACGCGAGCCAGTCCGTCTTTCGCCGACAGTGCGGAGCCGACGAGACTACAGAGGACTGGGAGGCCGAAGCTGCGGTGATCCCGATGGTGAACGCGCCAAACTACCGGGATGCCCCCGAAGGATGAAAAACCCCACCCGATCAGCGAAGAAACACTCGCCAGGAAGACGAGCGGCTGCGGAAGGAACTGGAAAACGCCGATCCTCAGAAGCTGGGCCGAGATCTGCTAAGGTGTCCGGTAACACTCCAAACCAGATAGCGCCGTAGCCGGACGTTCAGACCAGCGGCAAAAACGGAGCTGGCCCGCAAATCTTGGAACGTGAAGAAGAGGCGCGATTAGGCCGCCAATCCCGTCTAACGTCCTCCAGACAAAGAGTCTGCTCGACGTTAGGACCAATCCATCCCACACGACCGAGCCTGTCAGATTCATAAGCCTGAGTAATCGTTCGGCGAACCAAGTCCTCCGGTACACCTTCCGTCACCCTCTAAGAATTTAAGCGCCGCCAACACTTCGGCTTTTGCTTCATCTCGCTCATCTTCGTCGCTCGCGAAGTTTCGCGCGCAGCTGTCGATCACGAGCACGTTCACAAATCGAGAGGAGCGCTTCACCTGGTTCTCAATCGCAGCGTTAAGCCCCGAAAGGTAGTCGACGCCCAAAGACGACTCCTCCTTTCGACCGCGCTTTTTGATTCGGTCAAGTTCTGCGCGTGGATCGCAACGCAGATGAACCAAGAGACGTGGACGACCTAGCTCCCGCACTACTTGACCGTACACACTTTGGAACGTACGCAACTGAAGACACTAGCGACATCACCTGATAGAAGCCGAATGACAAACCTAATATCGCCAAAAACCCAATGCCAAATACAAAATTCCGGATCAAGACGACGCTCCGTGCCGCCGATTTTGCGTCCCGTTTGGCACTTTCAACCGCATCTGAAATTGAACTTCGAATGGATCTGTGAGGTGCGGCCTGAGACAAGTAATAGTCGATATCCTTATTTTTCTTGTCTGCAGGAAACGTTTTCAACTCACCGGATCGAACGAAGCCAAACATTTCATTCGTTCCTTTAGACCAACTTTCATGGGGGCTCAGTTTTGTGAACTCAATCCAAATCAGATCTTCGCCGCCCGCGATTTCGTAATCGTTCGTGGTCAGATTATGAAGTGGAATGATCAGGTGGCCCTCAAACCCGGGATTTACTAGCGGCCCGGTTCCGAGCAAAATACCTCTATGGACGTTGGTTATCCGCAAGTTGAACCGCAGTGCGATGTACTTCGGAAGACGGAGCTTGGGGTTAAGCGTAACGAACGCGATAGAGTTACGTTTCAGCGTGAATCGCGTGCCGACCTCGAGCTTGACCCTCTTTTCATTGTTATCGGCGTCCCAATAAACAACTGGACCTAACAGATCCGCTTCATACGAAGCAGGCTTAAGCTTGTTAGGTTTGAAAGGATGGATCATGCCCGTCGCGGCCACGTAGTCGTAAATGTCGGCAGAATTTAAGAGCGCGGGTACTATATCCGGGGAGGGATCGGTGCACTTGTAGGTTGTGAACCGTCGCGCTGCCTCGTCATCGCTCTGAGCCAGACCATTCATTTCGATAGAGCCTTTCGATTCACCTTATCGAGTTTCCAATGACGAAGGTCCGAACCCGAGGTAGTGTAACTCACTTTCAATAAGAGACTCGACCTGTTGCACGAATGAAGTCGCTTTCTCAGTTGCTGTGCCGAGTGTCTTGCAGCGTGAATCGATGTAGTCGACATGGTTGAGTACTAGATGGGTCGGGCGATTGACGGTGATCGCTTCTCTGACGATTCGTGCGTCAAAGCGTGCGACCCGGCGGAGCGCCCTCGTGACTGAGGTGTATTCCTCTATGCTCACGTCGCTGCCCGACGCGGTGGAGATCGTTTGCCAGTCGGTCTCATTAGGCAAGGGTCCCGAGTTTCCCGCAACCCTTATAGGGAATGCGCGTAGTACTAAGACAATTTCGTCTACGTCCAAAGGGCTGACGCCAGCCTCGGCAACAAATGAAGCTGCCGTTGTGTCACGGCTAGTCACAAACGGATAGTAGGACGAATGGACGAGCGACAGTCCAAAGCCTTGAGTTCCTTCGAGAACTAAGCGTTCGCCAGAGTCGAGGCGTGTTCGCAGAAACTGAGATACGGGACACAGAAACGGCTGCAATCGTGATTCATTCTTAGCGAGCCCAAGAGTCTGGACGCGGGCAATTCGACGTCCGACAGCCGCTCCTGTTCCACTTAGGGTAGAACCGATAAGCTGCTTGAGCGTGGCGCTTGCTTCCTCTTGCTTTTCACGATCGGTGATGACTGCGATTCGGATCAATTTTAAGCCGCCCGCTCGATAATCCAGTCTGCTCAATCTCGTGCAAAAGAATTTCCGGGTCAATATAGCTCCCTGCGCCGAGCACACATATTGTGTCTGGTAGAATTGCCGGAGTGGGAAGCTGCCTCAAAACCAGCGCATTTCCGCGAGGATCAATGACCGTATGCCCCGAGTTCGGCCCCCCAACTCTCACGGCAAGGCGGGCGCCTTTCTCCCGGGCCAACGCGTGCGCAACTTTCCCCTTGCCCTCGGAGCCAAATTGTCCACCGACGATGACGGTTACAGGCATGAGCCAAAGGCAGAATCGTCTCGGGTCTCGCGGGCGGCGATCGCGCCGAGGTGAGCGAACAAGTTGTCCAGGGATTTGTTGTTTGTGATTCTCACACGGGCCAACGAGGACATCGCCGGCACATTGGCCTCGACAGGATGAGAGAGCGCAGCTCTCAGCTCGTCGCTGTTTGCTCCAGACTCAACGTGCCTGCTCATGAGCAGTTCTGGCGGGACATCAATATGGACGTGTATGAAACTGGGACCGAAGGTCTCAGCGAGCAACGCATGGTCCTCAGGATGACGCAAACCGTCTATTACGAGATCCCCCGAATCCTGGAGCATCCGGAGAAGCTGCGTTCCAAGCCAGCGCTGCTTCGCCCCGCGGTTCACCTCTTCTCCGAGAGCTTGGAGGGCATGTCGCGTTGGCTCGATGCCCCGCTGTCGGAGGATGTCGGCAAGTACCATGCTAAAACGTCCGTAACGGAATCCTCGGCTCTCCAGGAATCGTCCCGCAGTGGTCTTCCCGGCACCGATTGAACCGCTCAGACCAATCACTCTTCTCTGTCTCCAAAGGCGAACGTCAACCTTAAGGTCTGGGATTATAAGATAGCCCTCATCATGATTGCCCAGCGCCTCAACTCTTCCTGCCCAGAACAAAAGGCCGACTAACGCGGACGTTATCGCGTCCAGTTCGTCGTGACTGACGTTGCTACTCTGGAACGCGCCAACAAGACCGAACTCTGAAAGACCGGTCCCAAGAAATTCCAAACCTGCCCGCTTTCGCGGTATGCCGAGAATGTCCTGTGCGGCTCCGGGATAGCTCTCTATGACAGGCACTCCCCTGCGCCTTAGCTCTTCTGTCAGATGAATGCCGCGTGCCGTAAGAGCCTGCATACTCCTGATCAGGCAGGGGTACACGTTCACGCCTCGCTTTTTCAGAATCCGCTCACATTCGCGGGTAATCCCGTAGCGATCGCGGCCGGGATCGTCGTCGCCGGGTTTAAGCCGCCCCTTTGGAAGGGAAAGCGGGGAATCGATCGAAACCAAATGCGGCCGTGCCTCCATCGTGGCTTGAAGTAAGTCGTGGTCAGTCGCGATCCGTCGGGAGGTAACCTGATTACCTTCGATCAGGCACCAACCCGAAGGGCGTGACTCCGACCCGGTCGGGTCGATTCCAACAACCCGAAGCCCTGAGGCTTCACCACTCTCGAGGCCAAGCTCGCGAAAGGTCATCGTTGGAGCCATATTGCCTCGGTATGGCGTCAATCTAAGCTCTTTTTCCGTCGTCCCTGAGCCCGATCCCACCAGAAATGCGCTCCGATGCTCTGAAAAGAGATGAAACCCATTGGAGATGGGGGGCCGGCGTTTGCGAATCAGGCGCTTAACTATCGCGTCGAAAATCAGCTTCATCCCCTCTACGTCGGCATGGTTGTAGGCCAACAAAAGTCTAAGAGCTTCAATATCACCGCGTCGATACCTGTGCCACAAAAGAGGAGCGGTTTCGCCGTAAACGTCTTTGAGCTCTCTGGGCCTCCTGATTCCGAGAACCTTCTCAATACTCTTCTGGCCTCCGGCTAGACCTACGCGCCGGGCCAGGAAACGTAGATCAACATGCACCGGAGGGATGGCGAGCCCTCGAAGGTGTTCGCGGATGAACCGAAGGTCAAACAAAGTGCCGTTGAAGGTCACAATGACCCCCGCACTCGAAAGAGCGCGCCGAAGAGCTGAATCATCGGCCCCTGCTATGTAGGCGTTATAGTCGGAGCCGGTGCTCCAGCCCACCAACGTCACTTGGTCGTAGTAGACGCTAAGCCCGGTCGTTTCAATGTCTAAGAAAATCGTCTTGGACGGAAAGCTCAGCGCAATTCTGTAGTGCTCTTCACGCGATAGTCTTTCGGAGAAGAATTCTACGAAACCTTCAGTAAGTGCTCGTCGCGAAGATTCCAGTGCGATGTGGACAGGATCGCTGACTCCGTTTCGAAAGAGCGACACCTGAACGTGCCCCCTCGATTCGAGGTCATCCCATGAAACAATTCCAGAGCGCCATAGCGCCTCTTCTTTCTTCGGACCGATTCCGCGCAGATGCTGAAACGTATGGGCAAGCACCCCAAATACCCCAGATTTTCTAATCCGTCACGCCGTCCGTGGCGGGCATTGAACGGTTTGTCTTTGGGTTAACGATCCCTATCTATTTGGAAACTTTATCCTAAGAGTTATAGGCGTTTTGCCGAAATTGGGCTAATTATACCTAATGTCCCGTGAGATTTCAAAGGGAGATGGGCCCTACGGACGGCTTCCAATGGTCTATTTCGCGCGTGTCGATAAGCAGCACCGACTACGCCTCCCTTCCAGGCTTGGGTTGATTGTCCCTTGGCTTGGCGCCAGAGAGGAGCGTGTCGAGTGCCTCGCCCTCATAGGTCCAAAAGGCGGTCTGGTGATCGCTCCGGAGACCGCCCTTGGGAGGCATGGGAAAATACTCGCACGTCTCTCGAAGCTGGAATTCTCGTACGAGACATCTCGCGAAGTCATGGAGTACGCACGCTTCAGCGCTACGAACTGGGCCATTTACTTTTTACGCGAACCCTCAAGGTACGCGTTCACCTTACCCGAAGAGGCTAGGAAGCTTGGTTTGGCGCCGAGCAGCGGCCGCGACGCAGCGATTTTCGTTGCGGGCCAGATATTAGAAGTCTGGCCCGCAGAAAAGTGGCTCGAATCATATTCGAGAGTTAGCGAGCGACCTCGACGGACTTCAGACTGAAGTACTCACGGTCACAGATGACGAGGACGACACGTAGCCTCGAGGCCGGCTCGCGTACCATCGCTCCCCCGTCTTCATAAATCGTTCTCCGACAATTGGCTGCTTGCAACAGCCGAAACATTAATTGGCCTTGCCCGCGCCACGGACTACCGACGCACGAGCAATCAGACGGATCTCACACAACGGCGGCCCGCGGACTTCAGCCAACTCAGCTTCTCCCCCAGTGGCCATCCCAGGGTCCATCACCCAGATGCGGCTGGCCACTCCATTGCCGGTGCTCCATTGTTTCGACGATTTCCTTGACCATCGTCAGGTCGCTGCGATTGCCGGCGACAGTTCATCACCCGGCGGCATCCTCTAACGGACCACCAGGCAATGTTGACCTGTTTGCAATTCTGGAGGTGGTCGCGGCTATAGCCCCGCCAAGTGCTGGAGCTGCTATGGAGCGCGTCTTTTTCTTGCTACCTATGTGCTACCTAAAGACCACAGGTCCAGTCCGGTGATGCCAAAAACCCTTGATTTGTTTGGTGGACGCACCTGGACTTGAACCAGGGACCTCTTGCATGTGAGGCAAGCGCTCTAACCGTGCTGAGCTATGCGTCCACAGAGACAGGAATTATTGCCCCTTCGGCGCGTCCTCGCAAGCCTATCGGGAGGCTCCATAATCGGGACCGCTCAGCCACTCGGGAGACTGCGCCTGGGTTCAAACCTGGAAATGCTGCTTCCGCCGGGACGTCGGATTCGCACGATCTTCGACCTGTGGATAAAAGTCGGGAGCCGCGACGGCTCCTGCGTTGCGCAGGCTCCGTTACGCTCTGCTTAAATACGTTGTATCACGGATCGGTTGCGGACTTTGAAAATATATCCGTCATCGGTGTGAAGCACTGCGGCGCGCGGCGGACATCACGGAGTGATCAACCATGAATCATTTCCTGGACCAACCACCTTCGCCTGAAGAGCTGGCCGCGACCCTCTCGCCGCAAGAGCTCGACGAACTGGCCGGCTTGCTGGTTTCGGATGCGACTCCTGATGAGTGCATGAACATTTCGGAGTTGGACGGCTTTTTGACCGCGCTCGCGATTGGGCCCCGATGGACCCCTGCCGACGAGTGGCTGCCATATCGTATGGGGCCGGGAAAATGAGCTCAGGTTCAGCCCCGATGAGGCTGCGATCTGCGCACGCTCGATCGCGCGCCTGATGAACGACATCGGCCGGGGGTTCGAGGAATCACCGCCCGCAGTTCGCACCGATCATTGAGATCGTCGGCCCTAACGGAGAAGTCGTCACCACCGCCGAGGATTGGTGCGCCGGTTTCATGGCGGGGGTCCTGCTCAACCGTGAGGACTGGCAGCCATTGATTCGCGATCAAGATAAGGGGTTGGCTCTGATGCCGATCATCGCGCTGGGCACCTCGGAAGGTTTGGAGGCTCTCGAAAAACAGCCGGACCCCGACGCCGAGTACGACAAGCTGGTGGACATACTTCATTCCTTCGTCCCGCAAATCCACGCATATTGGCGGTCACATTCGCGCAACGCAGCGAGGGGAATCGCCGTCTGATTCGCTCGCGGTCGCTGAGGCCCGGCCGCAACGCCCCGTGCCCATGCGGTAGCGGACGCAAATTTAAGCGCTGCTGTGCCGATCAGCCAAGTCCCTGACAAAAAGCGGCAGAAAAGGACTTTCGGTCGAATCGACGCTGCGCCATCCTGATGCGTAATTATGGGATCAGTGTCAGCGATGCCGTACCGCGTCGACGCCGACGAGTCGGCCGGACTTACGCCGGCTCCAGAAGCGGGTCTGGCTGTTGTCCGCGATGGGCGTGTTCCTCGATGGGTTCGACCTTTTTATTATCGCGATCGCGCTGCCCCTGATCGCGGTCGACTTCGGCGCCAATAGATGGGAGCAGGGGATTGTTGGAGCGGCCGCGGTGCTCGGCGCGATTGCCGGCGCCGTGACGATGGGGAGACTGGCCGACAAAGCCGTCTTTGCCTCAAGGAGATTTCACAAGCCGAGGTCCTATGCCGTCAACGCCAAGGCCGTCTCAAAAGAACGCTCCGCGACTGTCGCTGACTGGAATAGGTTGGCGCTCTTCCGAATCTCGCGGTCCATACCATCCGGTTCAATCACCGATTCGATGATCACCGCGCAATCACTGGGAATGAAACGGGCGACGAGCTGAAACGCGTAGATTGCGAGCGCACTTAGCGGTAGGTGCTCTCCGGACCGTCCAATTTCGCTAACGTGCAATTGTCGCAGCCGTCCCGAAAATTCTTGGGCCATTCTCATGGCAGTAGCCATCGTTGGGTCAACCTGCCGAGCGTGGCCTAGATCCAGGCAAAACTCCGCGTCGGGTAGCCATTCGAATAGCTGCCGCATTTCCCTTAGAGTGCGGCCGTTACTCTTCCTGTTGTCCATGTTCTCCAGACAGAGCCTTCGACCCAGAGTCCTCCACAGCGGCGGATTTGGCATCAGTTCGGGATGGACAATAATTGGCCAAGTTGGGGGCAGCTCACACAGGATGGAGAAAGCCTCTCTCTCCGAGAGACTCGTGAGTTTGCTTGGGGCATGAATGGATACGTAGGTGAATTGGCTCAAGTCGAGTTGGTCTAAGCTCGAGACCAAGGGTCGCAGCTCATAATCGCGAAGTGCTGATAATTCGATTGCTCGAAGTGACGGCTTCGTTCGCTGTAAGGCTAGGCCGGTTCGAAAGTCGCCTTTTGCCAATGCACCAGTTGAAAACCCTATTGGTCTCATCAGAACACAGCGAACCTCCGAATCAGCTTACACAAAGCCGGATCCTGATCAAAGAACAGGTCTTCGATTGCATCGCGGTATACGTGACTTTTTTCCCGCAGTTCCCCGTAAATCGCGTCTGCGGGAGCAGCTTCGAACGTAAGGTTCTCCAAGGCGTTCCGTTTGGCGTCATCGCTGAGTGCGGCGAGAAAAGCCTCGTATGAGTCAAAAATTTTATGCGCGCAGTCTGGATACGGCGAAGCTGCTCTCGCCAATTTATCCAATGGTACGATCCGGGTCTCCTCTCCGATTATATCAGCGAGCCTCAAGAGGAACTCTTCTTCGTCCTTCGCATTCTCCAGGGATTCTGGACGTTGGAGTTCGGCTGTGAAGCACGTAAGCAAGCCAGCGACGAAGAGGAGCTTTCGCGAAAAGCGAAGCTTGATATTCCTGATCGCCCACCCTTCTTGGTTTCGCTCCCACATCTTTGATGCAAAATCGGAAGCCATCGTCCGCCAATACCGAACTACATCATTCAAGAGGAAGTGCGGGATACGGTTGAATCCTCCCGGTCGTCCAGGAATCGACCTGTCGTGTACGACGTAGCGAGCAAGGACATTACGAATCACCCTTTCGCGAAGAGGTGCATTGGTCACAGCCGTGGATTCAAGAAGCAACAGGATCCGGCGAGTCAAGTTCTCATTCGTGTCTTTTGTCCCGGCGATGTAGTGGACGAGATCATGACTGTTGACGAGTTTCCCAAAAATTTCGTTCGGACCGGGCTTTTTGATCCCAATTTTGTCCAAAGCCTCAGCGATTGCTCCGGCGAGCGTAAAATGGTCTGGGTCCGAAGCCCCGTCTATTAGAAGCATCCAGTCAAAATCGCTACCGCCCGTTACCTCCCGCGAGCGACCGAGCCCATAACGACGACGGACGCTTCTGGAATCTCCAGTTTGGTAATCTCGCTTCTGACACGATCAACCTGCGCGAGAGCATTCGCCCGAGCCGCTTTAATCGCCGGCCACGTTGCGCCGCATCGCTCAGCAAGAACCTCAACGAACGCCGGTTCCATGCGCAAGCAGTCTTCCAGAAAACCACAGGATCGGCTAGCACTCGCGCTAGGACGACCGTCGTGGGTCTGTTGTCGTTTAACTCTGTCCCACTGCGTTACGGGTATTCGACGGACCTAAAGCCCTCGGTAGACCGTATTGGCAGTCACGTTCGTTAGATAACGGTGGGCCGGCAATTCAGGCTTTTCCCCGGCGATCCCTGAGGCCCAGCCGCAATGCTTCCTGCCCATGCGGTAGCGGACGCAAATTTAAACGCTGCTGTGCCGATCAGCCAAGTCCCTGACAAGAAGCGGCAGAAAAGGACTTTCGGTCGAATCGAGGCTGCGCCATCCTGATGCGTAATTATGGGATCAGTGTCAGCGATGCCGTGCCGCGTCGACGCCGACGAGCCGGCCGGCCTTACCCGGCTCCAGAAGCGGGTCTGGCTGTTGTCCGCGATGGGCGTGTTTCTCGATGGGTTCGACCTTTTCATTATCGCGATCGCACTGCCCCTGATTGCGGTCGAGTTCGGCGCCAATAGCTGGGAGCAGGGAATCGTTGGAGCGGCCGCGGTGCTCGGCGCGATTGCCGGCGCCGTGACGATGGGGAGACTGGCCGACAAAATCGGCCGGCGCGCCATTTTTATTGCCGATCTTGGCGTTTTCGCGGTTTCGAGCCTGCTTTCCGCGCTCGCCTGGAACCTGGCGTCTTTGTTCGCATTCCGGTTCATGGTCGGCGTCGCCGTGGGCGCCGATTATCCGATCGCAGCCGCTTACCTGGCCGAGTTCATGCCCACCCGGATGCGCGGGCGGATGCTGGCCGCGGCGTTCAGTTTTCAGGCCTTCGGGATGCTGGCCGGAGCGGCCACCGGAATCGCTATCCTGCTGATCCATCCATCGCCCGGGGCCTGGCGCTGGATGCTCGGAGCCGGACTGGTTCCCACTGTCGTGCTGGTGGCGGCCCGCAGTGGCCTTCCCGAAAGCGAACACTGGTCCAGGCACGCTGAGGATCGAACCGCCTCGGGCGCGGCGCCGGTTTCCTACTGGTCGTTTGTTTTCCGATCGCTATCTGCGCCGGACCATCCTCGCCACCGTGCCCTGGTCGTTAATGGACATCACCCTATACGGGGTCGGAATGTTCACGCCGACTATCCTGGCCGCGCTTTCCCTGGCCGGCCACGGCGGTTTTCTTTCCACGGGATATAGCGTCGTCCGAAGGCACCGCCCTGCTCGACATCTTCCTGCTGGTCGGCTTTGGGCTGAACATCTGGCTGGTCGAACGATGGGGCCGGATCCGGTTGCAGGTGCTGGGCTTCATGGGGATGGCGGTGGGCCTCCTGCTGCTCTCCCTGTCGGCATTTCAACACAGTGAGCCAAGGAGGCTGGCCCTGGTGCTTGCGGGCTTCGCGATCTTCAACCTGATGGTCAACGCCGGGCCCAATGCCACCACGTATCTGCTTCCCGCCGAACTGTTTCCGACCGAATTGCGCGCTTCGGGCCACGGCCTGGCGGCCGCCGCCGGCAAGCTGGGCGCGGTGGTGGGGATTTTCTTCCTGCCCGTACTCAAGGCCCAGTTGGGAATCGCCACCACCGTAGCGATCGCCGCCGGGATCAGCCTGATAGGTTTGATGGTGACCTGGATGCTCGGGGTGGAAACCATGGGCCGGTCGCTGGAGGAAGTGCAGGCCGCGGTGGCGACTGCCCACCAGCGCTGACCCGCTTGAGCCGGCGCTCCGGGCGGATTAAGAAGAAGGGAGCGCGGACCGCCGGTTTTGAAAGGGCCAGGCGCGCGTAAGGACATTGGCGTGAGCGATCAGATCATCGGCAAAATCGAGGAGTTGTGGCGCTTTCCGGTCAAATCAATGCTCGGGGAGCGGCTGCAAAGCGTCGCAGCCACAGCGGGTGGACTGATCGGCGACCGCGCATGGGCTTTGCGTGATTTGCGAACCGGCAACATCGTGAGCGCGAAGAAGTGGGCGCGGATGTTCCAGTTCAGCGCCGTCTACGAGGTCGCGCCGGGACCTGACCAGCCGGGACGGGTGCGTATCGAGCTGCCGGATCAAACGTCCCTGTTCGCCGACGATCCGTGGGCGTCGCGCGCAATCTCGGAAGTCCTCGGATTCGAGGTCCGCCTCGAGCGGGCCGCGGGCCTGGAGAACAAACGCGAACTCGCGGATATCGACACGAACACGATCTTCGGCGACATTCCGGTAGGCGAGATCTATACCCAGCTCCCGCCGGGGAAAGGAATCCCCGATACATTTGGACTGCCGCGCGGCACATTTTTCGACGCCTCGGTAATCCATATCCTCGCCAGCGCGTCGCTGGAACGTCTGCGCGAATTACAGGGGGGAACAGCCGCCATCTGTACGCAGCGCTTTCGCCCCAACGTCTATATCAAGACCAACGCGGAATTGTTCGGCTTCGTCGAAGATGGATGGCTCGGCGCGACGCTCGCAATCGGCGCGCTGCATGTGGACAAAATCAAGCCGACCGTGCGCTGCGTCATGACCACCCTAGCGCAGGCGGATCTGCCGCGCGATCTGAGCGTGCTGAGGACCGCCGCGCAGCATCATACCGCTCATCTCGGGGTCACAGGCCGAATCGTCAACGACGCAGTCCTGGAGGTCGGCCAACCGGTGGTATTGATTAAGTAGTCCTGAACATTCCGCCGACAGCAGATCGCCCCTAGCCTCTGACCGGGCGGCGGGACGCGCGCAGCGCACGCTCCGAGGCCCATCCACGGATGTGGTTAATTTGCTCCTTCATGGTGCGCGACAGCGGGACCACGTCGGTTGCCATGTTGACCAAATCCGCCTCGGTGACTTCGCGGTCTTCGAGTTGCGCCCGGGTCAGCGCCGACACCACGCATTGCTCGATCTCAGCTCCGGTCCAACCGTTGGCAAAAGCCACCAGGCGTCCAACGTTGAATTTATCCGCGGGCACTCCCCGACGGGTGAGATGGACCTTGAAGATCTTCGAGCCGCTCCTCGTCCAGCGGCAGGTCAACGAAGAAGACTTCGTCGAAACGTCCCTTGCGGATCATCTCGGCGGGGAGCAGGTCGATCCGGTTGGCTGTGGCGGCGACAAACAGCCCCCGGGTTTTCTCCTGCATCCAGGTCAAGAAGAACGCGAAGATCCGGCCCTGCTCGCCGCCCGAGTCCGCCGACGTAATGCCCATCTCAATCTCATCGAACCAGATCACCGCCGGCGCCATCTCCTCGAGCATCCTGCAGGCCTGGGCGAATGCCCCTTCGGGCGGCCCATGTCTGCCGGAGAAGATTTCGATCATGTCGATGCGATAGAGCGGCAGGTCGAAATGGGAAGCGATCGCCTTGACCGAGAGGCTTTTGCCACAGCCGGGGATTCCCATAATGAGCACGCCCTTGGGCGCTATATCCGTGGTCAAGCTATCGCGGAGCTGAAACAGCTTCTTACGCTCCTGCAGCCATTCCTTGAGGATGTCGAGACCGCCGATTTGGGCGACATCCGCGCCGCTGGCGACAAACTCGACGAAGCCGGTGCGGTTGACCAGCAGCCGCTTCTCTTCGAGCAACGCCGGCATCGAATCAGCCCCAAGATGGCCGGTGGTGGCCAGGGCGCGGCGCACTGCGTGGCGCGCTTCATTGAGGGTGAGCCCCTGCAACGCACGCGCGAGCTGATGCATAGTCGCGTCGCTGGTGTCGGCATTCGCTCCGCGCGCCGCGATCTGTTTCCCTTCATCGCGCAGGAAATTCACCAGCTCGGCAAAGTCGGGCAGCCGCAGCTCGATATACACGAGGTCGCGCTCGACCTCTTCGGGTACGAATCGCACCGGCGAGCTGATAACTACGAACTTGTGCTGGTCCAGGCAGGCTTCGTAGAGGTCGCGCAGGCGGCGCCTGACTCCGGGATCATCGCGCAGCGGTTCATGAAAATCCTTGAGGTGAAAAATCGCGGGTTGTTGGTATCCGACAATAAAGTCCAGAACTGCCCGCGGCGTGAGCGTGTCGGCCTGAGCTTTTCCATTGTCACCGCGCAAGCCCTCGGTAAGAGACCAGGTCCAAACCGGCACCGGTGCGGAGTCCAACAGTTTTTGTCCAGCCTCGCGTAACAGTTTTGCGACGCGTTGCTCTTCGGCGGATCGCACGTAAATGAGCGGCCGGCCGGACTCGAAAATGTCCCGAAACAAGTTTGCCGCACGGCTCTGGGATAGCTGGGAATCGGTGGGGTTTTCCATACAAAAATCGCCGGACCGCAACAACTCGTGGCCCGGCCCCGTCATTCCTCCGCCTCTACAGGAGGCGATCAAATCCTACTCAGCGCGCCGCGTATGGACGCACTCCGAAGGCCTGGCATTTCACCGCGAGGCGAACCCGGGCACTATTAACCAGAATACCGGACCTGGAACTGGTTAAGAATACCCCACACAGGCGCGAAGTTGCCCCGATGGGACTCAGGGCAGCGCGGCAATCGCGTAGGCGGGCGGCAGGTTGGAGGCAAGCTCGGCGATTGCATCCTCGTGGGGCCGCCAATGCAGGACCTTGCCATCGCTGGTGACCACGAACAGGTCATCGGGACTCAGTGGCGGCTGCAAGATCGCCATCACCATCCCGCGCCATAGGCCGTCGGCGCCGGCTAAAGGTCTGAAGCTGCGGCCGTTATCGGAACTTACAAAGAGCATCGCGTCGGCCCCTTGGGCCATCCAGGTCGGCGGAGCACCGGCGGCACCCGCGGTGTACAGGTTGCCGCTTCCGGCGAGGTCCACCACCAAGGGCACCACATAGGGGCGATTGAGGCCGTCGGCGACAAACTTCCATGACGCGCCAGCGTTCTGGGAAAGGTAAAAGCCGCGTCCCGTCGTTGCATACAGCCGCCGCGCATCGGCCAAGTCGACGGCCACGCCGTGCACGTCGTGGTAGAGTCCCTTGTTGAGCGGCTCGAAGCTGCCCCCGCGGTCGCGGGAGCGGTAAATCCCGCCCTCTTCGACGCCGACGTAGATGATCGATGGATTGGTTGGATCGAAAGTGATGGCGCGAATGTGCGGGATATGAGGTGCGGGCGGAAAGGTCCAGCGGTCGCGTCCGGGCAAGTCCAGAAATGCCGCGCACTCCTTGAAACTGTGGCCGTGGTCCTCGCTGTGAAAGAGCCGGGCGTGGTTGGTGCCGACGAACAGCTCGCCGCGGGCATCGGGTGGCACCGCAATCGCCCAGACGCCCTCGTCGTATGCGCCCACCGGCGTAATATCGGTCCAGGTTTTGCCGCCGTCCGCGGAACGCGACAGCGTCCCCGACGCCGGGCCGTCTCCCATATGCGTGGACTCCACTGAACCGACATAGAGCACGTTGGGCTCGTTCGCACCCTGCGCCATGCAGAAGATCGAAGCCGGGCTGGCAACCACCGCGAGCGGGGCGCCGGGCCGCTCAGAATCGAGGATTACGATACCTTTGGAAGTCCCAACGCACAGGCGCATTCAAGTGCCCCCACCACATTTCACTTTCGCAACCTGCTAGGAATCGGCCAGCATTCCGACACGCAAGCCGCCTGACTGTGCCAGCTCAGTTGGAGCGACCTTTTTAGGACTCGGATCGATTCGCGTCTTTTTGACCAACAGCGTCGCGCCCTCCAACGCGATCCGCATCCCGTCGGAGCCAATAGCAACGATTTCACCCACAGCTCCGGAAGATAGTCCGACGTCGAGCGTGGCCTCGTAAAATCGCACCCGCTTGCCATCATAAACCGCGAAGGCCCCCGGCTGCGGATCGGATCCGCGGACCAGGTTATGGACGTCGCGAGCATGTTGGTTGAAATCCACCCGCGCCTGCTCATCGCGGCACGGGGCCTCGTAGGTGGCCAGACTTTCATCTTGAACAATCGCCGGAGCGTTGCCCGCTTTGATCAATTCCAGCGCTTCGAACAGGGACTCCACTCCGAGCGGGAACAGGGTATTGAAGTAAAGCGAGCCGAGCGTGTCGTTCTCCGCGATTGGCACCCGTTTCTGAATCAGGATTGGGCCGGTATCGATACCCTGGTCGGGCCAGAACCAGGTCACTCCAGTTTCGCTGTCGCCTTGTATAATCGCCCAGTTTATCGCGCTGGCCCCCCGATGGCGCGGCAGGATTGACGGATGGAAGCAGATGGACTTGAACTTCGGTGCGTACAGAATCCGTTCGGGGACGATCAGCGTCACGAAGGCAAGAATGGCCAGGTCGGCATTCAACGACTTAAACTGTTCGTACACCGCCTGACCCTTGAATGACGCGGGCTGGCTCAGCGGCAGTCCAAGTTGCAGCGCTTTATTGGTCAACGGGTCAGGGCGCCCGCCGCTGTCCGGCGGCGCATAGACGTGGACGATATCCTCGCCCTTGGCGTGGAGTTCCTGCAGAACCTTTTCGGCGAATGCTGCCTGACCAATAAGTGCGATACGCATTACTTTCCTGCCCGCCCGCCGACAAACTATCAATATTGCCCGTCACGCGCAAAGATGCGTGCATTGAGCGCGATATTGTCCGTCCACAGCCAAGCAGTATTCAGTATGAGAACACTTCGCTAGACTTTTTGGGAAATACGCTGAGCATCCATTCGAAGCTCGCTTTTTTTCGGCGTCTCCGTGGGGCAGACTTAATGCCGGTAACGGGCTCCTTTTACCCGCCGTCCGTGGGATGGCCGGCAAATGCTCGGGTTTTAAATTGTTGAAGCGCAGATCGATAACGTCGCTGCTTGCACGGCGCCGCAAAATTCACGGTATCGCTGCGGCGCTACTTACTGCCTTGCTCCTCTCACTCTTGGCGACGGCGCCGGATCCGGCCGCATCTTCGCAGCCCGCCGCGCGCCTGGTGATCCTGATGGTCTGGGACGGGTTGCGTCCGGACTCCGTCACCAGGGAGGCCACGCCCAATCTTTACGCGTTGGAGCACGAAGGGGTTTATTTCGCCGATCACCATTCGATATTCCCGTCTTTGACGCTGGTCAATGCGGCAAGCATCGCATCCGCCGCCCCACCATCCCTCAACGGCATCGTCGCCAACTCGATGTACCTCGCACCCTTGCTGGATGAAGCGATTGCGCCAGCGAATAGCGGGCTCGCCCTGGCGAAGGCTGGACCAGTGTCCTTGGAGCAAACCATGATACTCGACGCGCTCAGCGGTCCGGATGGTTTGAAAGATGGCGTGGTGGAAGTGCAGACGGTCGCCCAGGAACTGTCGCGACGCGGCGGATTCGTCGGCATTGTCGGCAAATCCGGACCGACCTTTTTGTTCGATGACCGTGTAAGCGGGGACCAACCTTTTGCCGCCGGCAACGAGGTTTTCGTCAGCGATGACCACGCCGCACCGTTGGCGATGGCGCACCAGTTAGATTCTCAGATCAATCATGGAGCGATGGAGGCGGCGTTTCACCAGACCCCGCCGTTTGCGCATCGGGACGCCCTTCTCGGCCAGGTATTTGTCGATCATGTCTTGCCCGCCGCGGCGGCGGCGCTGAAAGCGAACCGTCCCGGTCTGCTGGTCTTCTGGCAGCACAATCCCGACATCAGCCAACACGTAACCGGTGTGGGAACGGCGGCTGATTTAAAGGTGTTGGGGGTTTGCGATACCAATCTGGCGAAATTGCGTGCGGCGATTGCAAAGCTGGGAATTGCCGGTCAAACGGACCTGATGGTGGTATCCGACCATGGCTTTGCAACGATCAAAGCCAACGTGAATCTCGCCAGTCTGCTGGTTGCTCAGGGGCTTAAGGAGTCAGCGAAAAGCGATGATATGGTCGTCGCGCACAACTTCGGCATTGATGCAATTTACCTGTCGCCGCGATTGGATCGCACCGCGCGTACCCGTTTGCTGCAAAGGATCGTCAACTACGCCGCCGCTCAGGAATGGTGCGGTCCGATATTCAGCCGGCCCATCGAGGGGGTATCGGATAACGCCTATCGCGGCGCAATCGCCGGGACCTTCAATCAGGCCTGGTTCGATCTGTTCAACCCCAAAAGATCGGCCGATTTGATCATTTCCTTCCGCGAATTTGGCGCGGAAAATAATTCTCATCTCAACGGCCCCGATGCTAAGGCCTTTTTCCTGGACGCAGCCGGTTTGCGCCCCGAGCCTAACCGGTCGCTACCGGCGATCCATCCGATGGTTGGCGTCGCCTATGCCGACACATCTCATGGTGCCACCACTGGCGAAGGCACTCACGGTTCCCTCGGGAAATATGAAATGCACGCCTATTGCACCGCAATTGGTCCTGACTTCCGCCATGCGTGGGTCGACGATGCGCCAACCTCGAATCTGGATGTCGGCCGCACGATCGCCACCCTGCTTAGGTTGCCGTCAGCCACACCTGGGATTGGCCAGCCGCTCGCTTATGGCCGCGCGATGACAGAGGCTTTCGGAAAGGGCTCTGCGCCCGGGGTTCCCCGGCACACGTTGGTCAGCGTCCAGTTGAACCTCCCGAGCCGGCGCGTAATTTCCACTATCGACCTCGAACAAATGGGGACCGAGAAGTACTTGAGCGGATCGGAAGTGCGTCAGCAGCACTAGAGTTAGTCTAGCGGTTAGTCCTACTTACCATCCAAGATGGCGATGGCAGTCAACATTCACGAGGCCAAAACCTTCGACCGCCCGCTTGTGGCACAGGCGGGGGTAGAGTCTGGCCTTGTTAAGCGCTGACCCAAGGGCTCGCTGATTACGGGATCCGAATCTTATGGTGACAGCGACCTACCTATCTGAGAACGCTTAGTCGATTCCCAGACGTTCGCGGCCTTCGGGTGAAATCATCTGTGGATTCCAGGGTGGCTCCCATACCAAGTCCACATTGGCCTCGGCCACGCCGGGAATGCCCATCAACTTCTGTTTTGCGTCCATTGCGATCGATCCGCCCATCCCGCAACCCTGCGCGGTAAGCGTCATCTTGACTTCGACTATGCTGCCGCCTTCAGGTTTAGCGGTAACGGTCATCCCATAGACCAGACCAAGGTCGACGATGTTGACCGGAATCTCGGGGTCGAAGCAGGTCTTGAGTTGCTCCCAGACCATCGATTCCACATTTCCCCCGTCGGCTGCAGCAGCCGCCGATTCGACCACTTCTTTGCCCAACGCATCCGCATCTTTGCTCGCAATCCGAAACAGGCCGCCATAGGCAGGGGCCTGAATCGTGAAGGTTCCGCCAAGCGATTGGGTAATGGTAACTTCGGTGCCCTTTTGCATCCGCACCTTGTCCCCCGACGGAACCTGTACCGCGTCACAATCCCGTGCCAACTCAACTCTTTCCATTATGGCTCTCCTGCTTCAATCCTAAGGCGCAGCGACACCGCGCGCCACCCCAGCTGGGCTGGCGATCGGCGGTATTCTAATAACTCCCCTCTTTTGTCGTCATAATCTAATACCTGCGGCGACAACCCGAAAGGGGACTGGGCGACGGAAGCGGCTCGCAGCCTCAGGCTGCAGGGTTTGCTGCCCAAAAATGCGTCACTTCCACCTCCCGGCATCGTGGCTCGCATCACAGCGCATTCGAACCAACTGGTCGGGCTGGGGCTGATTATCCTGATTGGTTGACTCAGCCCGATCTTTGTAGGGAAATCGGGCAACGGACAGGTAGTTTTCGCATCGCCGCAGGCAATCCAAGAGGTATCGAGGCGCGTCAATTAAAATTGTGGCGGGCTGCAAAGCTTTACTGTCGTGGTTAAAATAGTTACAGAGGACCAGATTGACTTAAACAAATAAGCTGGCCTAGACTCCGGTGCCCAATAGCCTGTATGGTTTCTGCCCGTTAATTGTGCCGCAAATCTGGGCGTAACCCCTATCGGAGTCGACATTACTCGGTTGGTCTGGAGATCGGATGAAGCACAAACACGAAGGGAAAGATCTTCAGGGTCTCGTCGATCTTGGGCGGGAACAAGGTTATCTGACGTTCGACCAGGTGAATGATTTCCTGCCCCAGGACGTCGCCTCTCCCGGCGATTTGCGGGCGGCGCTCGAGAGCTTCGAGGACATGGACATCAAGGTTCTCGACGAGGTTCCGACGGAAGGGACGGAGGTCGAGGCCGAAGCGGAAACCAAGGAAGAACCTGAAGAAGAGGCCGTTGATACGCTCAGCGAGTCCTCCGACCCGGTCCGTCTTTATCTCAAAGAAATGGGGAACTTCCAGCTTCTAACCAGGGAGCAGGAAGTGGAAATCGCCAAGCGCATCGAAGCGGGGGAAAAAGAGGTCGAGGAAGAGGTTCTCAAGTCTCCTATCATGCTCGACCATCTCATCCATGTCGGCGAGCGGGTCGAGGCCGGTGAGGCCGACCTGCGTGACATCTTCGAGGAAGCCGAAGAACCTGCCGATGGGGATGAAGAAAAGGGACCCGAAGCCGATGAGGCACAGCGCGAGCGGCTGCTGACCTTCACCAAGAAGCTGCTCAAGCTACGTGAAAGGCTGGAACAGACCGAAGCTGATTTGCACAAAAAGCCCGGTCCACGGCTCAAGCCCAAGCTCGAAAAGCAGTACGCGCGCTTCAAACAGCGCGTCAAGGAAGAGCTCAAGGCGATGCAACTGTCGCCCCGGGTCGAGGAGGCGGTCATCAATGAGATGCGCCGCCTGCTGTACGAGCATCGCCGCAATCAACATACGATTCAGAACTACGAAAGCGCCACGAACAAGAGCAAAAGCCAGTTGCTCAGAGAGGCGGTGGAAGCCGAAGGCCGCCATCTGGTGAAGGTCAATGGCACCCGCCAGAGCATCACCGACGTCGCCGCGCGAATTCGTGAAGCGCAGCGTCACATGAAAGAGATCGAACGGCGCGTCAAGGCTACCGGCGAGGAGCTGGCGCATTCGCTGCGGACCGTCGAAGATGGCCAGGCCAAAAGCCGTCGGGCCAAGAAGGAGTTGACCGAGGCCAACCTGCGTCTGGTGGTGAGCCTGGGCAAACGCTACACCAATCGCGGGCTGGGATTTCTGGATCTGATCCAGGAAGGCAATATCGGCCTGATGCGCGCGGTTGACAAATTCGAATACCAGCGTGGTTACAAATTCTCGACCTACGCCACCTGGTGGATTCGCCAATCGATGTCGCGGGCGATTGCGGATCAGGGCCGTACGATCCGGATCCCGGTCCACATGGTTGAGACTATCAACAAACTGTTGCGCGTCACCCGGCTGCTGGTGCAGCGCTTAGGGCGTGAGCCTACCCCGGACGAGATCGCGGGACAGATGGAGATGCCTCTGGACAAGGTCCAGAAGGTCCTCAAGATCGTCAAGGAACCGATCTCGCTGGAGACGCCGATTGGGGACGAGGAAGAAAGCTCGCTGGGCGATTTCGTCGAGGACGAGTTGGCGCCGTCGCCGGTCGAAGCGGCGATCCATACCAATCTGGGCGAGCAGACACGCAAGGTGCTGGCGACACTGACTCCGCGTGAGGAGCAAATCCTGCGCATGCGTTTCGGTATCGGACAAAAAACCGACTACACGCTCGAAGAGGTTGGCAAGCAGTTCGCCGTTACGCGCGAGCGCATCCGCCAGATCGAAGCAAAGGCGCTGCGCAAGCTGCGCACAACCGCCCGCTCCCGCAACCTGGAGGGTTTTGTGGACCGCGGCGAATAAAGTACTTCTCGTTCTTGGTAAAGTGCCAAAAAAGGGGCCGCCTAGTCAGCGGCCCCTTTCTATTTTGGGGGCGTCGCGCTCCTTACTTCATGTTCGAGGTCACGAACTGCCAGTTCACCAGGTTCCAGAACGCCTCGACGTATTTGGGCCGGGCGTTGCGGTAATCGATATAATAAGCGTGCTCCCACACGTCGCAGGTCATTAGCGGTCGGGTATCTCCCGTGAGCGGATTCTCGGCGTTGGAAGTCTTCTCTATCCCGAGCGAACCGTCCTTCTTTTGCACCAGCCAGGCCCATCCGCTGCCGAATTGGCCGACTGCGGCCTCACCGAATTGCTTGACGAATTCATCGAAGCTCTTGAAGGCCTTGTCGATCGCCGTAGCCAGATGACCGCTGGGCTTGCCGCCGGCCTTGGGCGCCAGACACTTCCAATAGAAGCTGTGGTTCCAATGCTGAGCCGCGTTGTTAAACAGCGGGCCCTTTTCCGCGCTCTTGATGATTTCCTCCAGCGGCATGCTGGCGTACTTGGTGTTCGCAACCAGTTCGTTGAGCTTGTTCACGTAGGCCGCGTGATGCTTTCCGTGATGGTATTCCAGCGTTTCCGCGGAAAGGTACGGGGCTAGCGCGTCCTTGTCGTAAGGCAGTTTCGGCAATTCAAAGGCCATCTGTCAGATCTCCTTTTCGGTTAAGGTTGTAGTTCTCCGCGAGGCTGCGCCGGACGCAAGCCGCGTCGACAACCCGATGAGTCGATTTGTTTAGGCGAGCAAACTGCATGAAATTTGCCCCGTCCAAGTGGTGCGCGATAGTTCGAACGGCTCAATTAGGACGCCGCACTCTTACGTTATGGCCACGATGCTGGTGCGTCAAGAATTTTCTTGCTGCGCCAGGATGACTTTTCCCCGATCAAATCGTTATTCGTACTTCATCCTAAGAAAGCGCAACGTAGCCGCCTTACGCGCGTGTGCGGCTATTCCTTGCCAGCTTTAGCGGCTTGGAGAAACGCGGCCAGATTGCCGATTTCAGGCGCCAATTGCGGGAACGCGCGCATTGCGTGGGTCTTGCGTTGCGGCTTGTAACCCGGTGGGATAGGAAAGATACAGGATCCGGTCCCGGATTAGGGCACGCGACGAGCCGGCAATGGCTGGTCCGAGGAGCCCGGGGAAATTGGGATTGGGATTGTGGCACACGACGCAGTTGCTCATATAGACGTCGCGGCCGCGTTGCACTGGTGTCTGGGGTCCTCTGGAACAGCCGATCATGGCGCTGGTAGTGGTCAGCGCTACCGCCGCCATCACTCTCCAGTTGGCCAGGATTCCTCCAACTCACGTGCGATTGAGCGCATCGGCGAAACCATTCCCCGGCCGTCTGCGACCAACTTGCGTATCATGTCGAACGCTCGCCCCAACATACCTCGCTCGACACCGCCATGACGGCGCATATCAAGCTCCGGCTCGTTGATGTGGGATAGCCCAGTCAAGTGCGGCTCTTGCGGCAATCTCTTCCGCTCCTCCATCTCTGCCCATCCTCCTGACTTCGGCATGCCAATCCTAATGCTGGCGCTCCATGATGTCAAAACTCTTGCGCTTTTCCCGCACCTTTGGACAATCTGGAAAGCGTGCAGACGCATCCCGGAGGCGAGGGAAACTGCTCCCTTCGCTGTTGCCAATTTCCATTCCAGGAGAAGACGATGCGCAAGTCACTGATGATCATGTTGGTCGCCCTGCTCTTCGCTTCCGCTTGTCAGAAAACCGAAGAGACTCCTCCACCGGCTGCAGAGCCCGCGTCGGCACCGGCAGCTTCTGCCGCCGCTCCTGCGGCTTCCGCCTCCGTGCCGGCCGCCGCCCCCTCTGCCTCGCCGTAGTCTTAAATGGATCAATTCTCAGCTAAAGCCGCCGGCGTTTGGCTCAGAGTGGAACTCTGGCGGATCGGCCGTCCTGTTTTTTGCGCTGAGCCCTTGCGGTTGCTGCTGTAGGGGTTGAACAGGGCCGACTCAAATTTCACCGAGGCGAGATGGTGACGCAGAGCGCGAATCCTACCGAGGTTAAACATTTCCGATCGACACTTTCCGGTTTCGACGCCGCCACGATCGTGGCGGGGTCGATGATTGGATCGGGGATTTTCATCGTCTCGGCCGACATCGCGCGCCATATCAGTTCCCCCGCGGCGCTGCTTTTGGTGTGGCTGGTTAGCGGTTTGATGACGATAGCCGGAGCGCTGGCATACGGCGAACTGGCGGTGATGATGCCACAGGCGGGCGGACAATACGTCTACCTGCGCGAGGCTTATGGGCGGCTATGGGGCTTTGCGTTCGGATGGACACTGTTACTGGTCATCCAAACCGGAACCATCGCAGCCGTCGCGGTGGCCTTTGTCCGTTTCGCCGGAGTGCTATTTCCAGCCCTTAATTCGGGCGTTCCGTCAGGCGGTGGGTGGGATGTTGGATTCTCGCGCGAACGCGTTGGGGCGATCGGGGTCATAGTCCTGCTAACCGCCGTCAACCTGCGCGGACTGGACGCCGGACGGGTGGTGCAGAATTTTTTCACCAGCATCAAAGCTTCTCTCGCTTTTGCTGATCGCAATCCTGGCACTCATCGTCTCGCCCAACCCCGCCGCGGTCCGGATCAACTTCGGCGGCGTCGATGAGTTCCTGGGCGATAGCGTCTTTTCCATCGGCGCGCTGTCGGCGTTCGGAGCCGCGATGGTGGGGAGCCTGTTTTCGGCCGACGCCTGGGCGTCGGTGACTTTCGTTGCCTCGGAGACAAGCCGTCCCGACCGCGATTTGCCCTTCGCTTTGGCCTCCGGGACCCTGCTCGTCATCGCGCTCTACGTCGTTATCAACGTCGGCTACCTGGCGCAACTACCGTTGCATTCCACCGGCGGCACCGGAGTGTTTGCCGAAGGAATTGCGGGCGCGCGTTCCGACCGCGTTGCGGCGGCAGCGATGCAAATCGTGTGGCCGGGCGGCGGCGCCGTACTGACCGCGGCACTGGTGATGATTTCGACCTTCGGTTGCGCCAACGGGCTGATACTGACCGGGGCGCGGGTGTTGTACGCAATGGCCAGGGATGGGCTTTTCTGGCAGCCGGCCGGATTGCTCAACTATGCGCAAGTGCCGAGCGTGGCGCTGATCGTGCAAGCGGCTTGGGCGTGCGTGCTCACGCTGTCGGGCAGTTATGGCGACCTGTTGGACTACGTGATTTTCGCGCAGTTGCTCTTCTACGTTTTGACCGTGGCAGCGGTTTTTCGGCTGCGCCTGACCCGCCCCGACGCGCCGCGGCCGTACAAGGCGTGGGGCTATCCGCTGGTGCCGGCCGCGTACATCGTGGCCGCAACCGCGCTGATGGTGGACCTGCTGATCGTCAAGCCGCGATTTACCTGGCCCGGCCTGCTGATCGTACTGGCGGGGATTCCGGTCTTCTTTCTCCAGGAGCGCCGCTCGCGCAGGGCCGCGAACGCCAACGCCAGGCGCGCCGCCGGCGGCTGATCCTGATTGGCCGGTTATCTTTCGATGATCACCATCGTACCGACGGGCAGAATGCGGTTCAGATCTTCGATCACGTCGTCGTCAACCGAGATGCAGCCCAGCGTCCAGTTGACGTGCAGGCGGTTGAAACTCGGACGGTCGGTACCGTGGATGCCGATTGAGCCGCCCAGGTGTCGCGGATGTCCCCACAAGATCGGAACCAGCCCTTGATTGAGCATCGATTCGTAACGGGCATGATCGCGGTAATTGGGGTAATTAAGCCGCAGGAACCATCGCCAGCGCGGATTGTAATACTTCTCGATGATTAGGTAGACACCTTCCGGGGTCTTGAGGTCGCCCTCGTAGAGCTTCGCGGAAAGGTCGGGATTGCGGCCGAACACGGCATTATATGAGCCGAAGTGCCGGCCTTTGTAGAACACGTCCAGGTCGTATTTCGATTTATGGACGATTACCGACCAACTCATCGGGCTGCGGCAGGAATCGTCCGCGGTCTCGTTCAGAAGCGCCTCGCCTTCGGTCAGATGATGTTCCAGCGACATGTTGAGGGAGGCCAACAGCTCGTGCCCCGGTGTATGCAGCCACTGGCGGTCGCTGAACAGATGGTCGCCCTCCGGGAAGGCATGGTCTGTGGCAGTCGCGGACCCGGGTGAACCGGGGGGATGTACCGAAACTACCAACACATGGTCGATGGGTGACAACTTCGGCGTCGCGGCCGGATACGGAACATTGTTGGCGACCGCCGGCGAGCTGTATGGCGTACGTACGGCAACCGGTTGGGGCTGCGCGGCAGGGGCCAAGCTTGACGCTGACCTGGCCGCCGGAGTTTGACGCGCCTCGGGACGCGAAGCCGCTTGCCGGATGGAAGCAGAAGTCCCGGCGCCGTTGGGCGAAGGCGATGGGCGAGCCTGGATTATCAGCACGTGATCGATTCGTGACGGTCCCGGCGAGTTCGAGATCAACAATTGATGGTCGATCTTCGACAACGGCGCGGAGGTTGCCGTTGCCGTGGAGCGCGGCGTAGCGGTACTTGTCGACGACGCCGTGACAGTCGCTGTTGGCGTAGCGATGGCGGACGCGCCCGGGGTTATCCGGGGCGCGGCGCTGGATACGGCAGCGGGGGCGGCGGACGCTGTAGCGCCCCGCGCTTGCGCGAGGCTAATCAGGGCAGACCCGAACAGCAACACCACCGCAGCCGCAACCGTCAAACACTTCGATCCGTGCTGCCCATGCATCGGAAAACAATGATACTTTTGTTTTAGCTTCTGGCCAACCAAGGTCAAGAAACCGGGCCATCTTTCTTCGGGGACTGGCTCAGGAGGGCGAATGGATTCCGCAGTGGCCACAGTTCTGGCTTTATTGACCACCGGCATTTACGTGTTGACGGTGGCCGACGGCGATAATCATCATGGGATGTCGTCATCCTGGGTCACCCAGGTATCGGGAGAGCCGCCGCTGTTGATGGCGGCGGTGGACGTGCAACACTTCTCCGGCCAAGTCATTGCTCGTACCGGCGTCTTTGGGCTCAATATTGTCGGTCATCGCAGCAAACACCTGGAAGATTACTTTCTTTCCCCTGCTTCGCGCCATCAGGATAACCTGCGCCAGGTGCGGTATGAAGCGTCACCCACTCTTGGAGTCCCCTGGTTGACCGACGCGCTGGCCTCGATCGAAGCGCGAGTGGTCAATTCAGTAATCGCCGGCGACCATCGGCTGATGATTGCCGAACCGGTCGGGGTGCGGGTTAATCAAGGCGATCGGCCGCTGACCTCGCTGGACCTGGACTACGTGTATGTGGGCGGACGCATCGTGATTGGGCGCGACCGTTCAGGGTGGTGACAATTGACCGATTTGGAAGCGGTCTGGTAGCATCCGCGAACGGAGCTTAACGATGCCGATCGACAAAAATGAATTGCGCCGGGTGATGGGTCATTTCGCCACCGGCGTTACCATCATCACCACCTTCTCCAAAGAGGGCAAGCTGCACGGCCTGACCGCCAACGCGGTCAGCTCGTTGTCGCTGGTTCCGCCCCTGCTGATCATCTGCGTGGACAAAAAGGCGGAAAGTTACGCGTCCTTCGAAGAAAGCAAGGTCTTTACGGTCAATATTCTGGCCGACGACCAGGAAGACCTCTCACGGCGGTTCGCGGTCAGCGGCGGCGAGAAATTCGAAGGCGTAGCCTACCGGCGCGGAGGCAACGGGGCGCCGGTCCTCCAGGGCGTGCTGGCCCATCTGGAATGCAAACTTTACGCTACCTTTGACGGCGGCGACCACACCATCTACCTGGGCGAAATTGAAGAGGCCGACACCCGCGACGTCAAACCGCTGCTGTTCTTTCGCGGCGGGTATCGCTCCCTTGGCGACTGACGTTCGCCGCCAGCCCGGCCGCAGCCGCAGCCCCAAGCACGATTGCGCATCTGGCACCAACGGGCGGACAGCCGTCGTCGTCCCTTGGTGAGTATGCCGCCGCGGCGCGAGCCGAAGGTAACCGAAATCGGGCCCGGCCGGTCATCAGAGTACGCCGAAACCACGAGTCAGGGTCAAAACGTTCGCGTCGAGGCGCCGGAGCGCCTGCCGGGGCTGAGCGTTTTTCTGCCCTGTCACAATGAACAGGACAACCTCGTTCGGGTGGTGGACAACTTCCGCAGCCAGCTCGACCGTTTCGCTTCGAGCTACGAGATTATCATCGTGGATGACGGCAGCCGCGATCGCACGGGGGAGATTGCCGATCGCCTCGCTGCCGCCGACCCGCGCGTCAAGGTGGTCCATCATGCGGTCAATCGGGGCTACGGCGGCGCGGTGATTTCGGGTTTGCAGGCTGCCACACTGCCTTACGTGCTGCTATGCGATGGCGACGGCCAGTTCGACGCCGGCGAGATCGCCGGGATGCTCAAGATGGTGCCTCGTTTTGACGTCGTAGCCGGACGCCGTGTCAAGCGCGCCGACCGGCTGATGCGCCGTGTTAACGGCCAGGCTTGGACCGCCCTGGTACGGCTGCTGTTTGGGGTCAAAGTCAGCGACGTGGACTGCGGTTTCAAGCTATTCAAACGCGAATTTACCCGCGACCTGCAACTCGACGCGCGCGGCGCGATGATCTCCACCGAGCTGATGGTCAAGGTCGCTCGGCGCGGGGCGCGGATTTGCGAGGTCGACGTCGGTCATCTGCCGCGTCTGGCAGGTGAACAGTCGGGCGCCAGTCCGCGGGTCATAATGCGCGCATTCGCGGAGTTGTTTCGTCTATTTGGCGAATTGCGCTCGAAAAACAGACGCGACTGAAAAATCCTTCGCACAGGTCCTGGCTCGCGATATCTTTGCATGTTTTTGACCGATTCGCGCTATCTCATCACTTTCTCGCCGATAAGATTTCCTGCTAGATTCTTCACAGTGCTCAGGCGGGCCGGTAGCCAGGGCTTAATGTGTCGAATCGTCGCCTTATTTATTCATTAGGTGCGTTGCTGCTGGCGCTGCTGTTGACAGCGCCAACAACCCTTCGGGCCAGTACCGCCGGAAGCACCGGAGAAGACAGTGAAGAAGTTTGTGACCCGATCGCGGATTATTACCTCGGCATGGAGGACTACCCTGAGGCAATCAGGCTCCATAAGATGGTGATCAGCCGCAATCCGGATAACGCGCTCGCGCATTACCATCTGGGCTTTGCCTACGGAATGATTGGTAAACACGACGAGGAACTGAGGCAGTATCGCGACGCCGTCGAGTTGGGCTTAAGCGATTGGGCGTTGTTCCTCAATCTCGGACTGCTCTACCTGGAAAGCCAGCGGCTGCCGGCGGCCACCGATGTCTTGCGGCTGGCTACGTTGCTTGGCCCCGACCGTGCGGAAACCCATTTCAACCTTGGGCTGGTCTATGAAAGGCGGGGCATGCTCGGTCCCGCCGAGCAGGAAATTCTACTGTCTTTGCGCCTGGATGCCGACCAACCTGATGCGCTCAATACCTTGGGAGTGATATACGCTGAAGAGGGCAATTACGCTCGCGCACGCGAGGAATGGACCGATCTGGTACGTACGCGGCCCACATACGAACCGGCGCGAGCCAATTTGACGATCTTGGATCAGGCCGAGCGTGGCCAGGTGAGTGCAAGTTTCTCTCACACTCATTGAGGGAGGCCGGGGCCTGTGAAGATGCCATTAGGAGGCCGGCAAGTGGGGCGGAGGAAGTTGTGGTGGTTGATATTATTCGTGGGCGGCGCGGTGCTGAGCATGTCCCCGCTCAATCAGGCGTGGGCCTCGCGGGGCCATCGCCATCGTCACGTAGTGGTCGGCGGCCCCGCCGCGCCACCGCTACGCGGAGCCTTGGTGGAGGATGCCGATTCGGGCCGGGTGCTGTACGCTTACAACGCGGACATGCCGTGGCCGCCGGCGTCGATGGCCAAGATGATGCTGCTGCTGGTGGCAGAGGACCAGATTCGCGCCGGACGCCTTCATCTGACCGACCCGGTGCGAGTTTCGGCCAATGCTGCGCAAACCCATGGTACGCGTCTGGGGCTGCATACCGGTGACGTTTATCCGTTGGGAGAATTGATGAAGGCGGCGCTGGTGAAGTCGGCCAATGACGCCGCGGTGGCGGTGGGCGAGAAGGTCGGCGGCTCCATTGACGGATGCGTCGCGATGATGAACCAAAAGGCCCGCAGCCTGGACTTGCGCGTCACCCATTATAATACGGTTGACGGTCTTCCTCCCACGCCTGGCCACGACGTGGACGTGACCGACGCCTATGACCTGGCAACCATCGCACGCACGATTGTTCATTCGACAGACTTGCTGCAGTGGTCGAGCCAGGAGACCTGCCCGTTTGACAACGGCGTCAAAACGCTGCGCAATACCAATCACCTGATTGGACAGTTCGATGGTTGCGACGGCCTCAAGACCGGGTTCACCTATCACGCCGGATTCAACCTTACCGCCACCGCCAAGCGCGGCGATTTGAGGTTCGTCACCGTGGTGCTGGGAGCGCCTTCCAATCCTGGGCGCTTTCGCGAAGCGGCGCGGCTGTTGGATTGGGGCTTCGACAACTTCACCGCGGTTACGATGGCCAGGAAAGGGGAAACGCTGCCGGTTCGCGTTCAGGTTCCCTCCGGATCGATCATCCAACCGGTGGCCGCCGAAGATGTTAGAGTGGTGGTGCCCAAGCGTGATGTTTCGGAACTCAAAATCGAGTACGATGTCCCCTCGGCATTCAGCGGACCACTGCTTTTGGGCAGCCCGATCGGGATTGTAAACGTGAGCGTCGGCGGCCGGATCCTGGATCGGGTCGCCGCCTTGAGTCCGATCACGGTAGGGGGTGCGAGTCAGTTGATGAGGGCGACCAGCGTCGTTCACGACGGCGCCGCCGATGTCCAGAATCCGGGTGAATGAGGCAACAAGATGACAGAGGCTTCGCGGCAGCGTAACCGGCGCAACCGGCGCCTGGCGAGAAAACGCCGGACCCATCCGATCCAATCCCGGGCTCTCAAGAAACGCGCGCGCCGTACCCGGTGGCGTGCATGAGATCTGTCCCGCTGAAGCGGCGCTTGCAATCCCGCTACTGGGCGTCGTGGAGGTAAGCCCCTGGCTGCCGGGTCGGTCATCGCTGTAATCCCGGCGCGTTACGCTTCGAGCCGTCTGCCGGGCAAGCCGCTGAAGGAGATCGATGGGGTTCCGATGGTGGTGCGGGCATGGCGCAGCGTCAGCCGTGCCGGCGGAATCGAGCGGGTAATCGTCGCGACCGACGACGAGCGAATCGCGGACGTGGTAAGGCGGGCCGGAGGCGACGCCATGATAACCTCCGATCGTCATCCCAGTGGCACCGACCGCGTCGCTGAAGTCGCAACGCGCGTGAGGGCCGCGATTTACGTGAATGTTCAGGGTGACCTGCCGTTTCTGGACCCTGCGGACCTCGAAGCGCTGGTGGCGCCGATGCGGGCGGAGCGGCGGCTGCCGATGGCGACGCTGGCCACGCCAATTGTTGACGATCACGAATGGCACAATCCCAATGTGGTCAAGGTGGCGTGCGACACGCGCGGCAACGCACTGTACTTTTCGCGCGCCAGCATCCCGTTTGCGCGAAGCGGCGGCAGACCCGTGGTGGCGCTGCGCCATATTGGGGTTTATGCCTACCGGCGTAGTTTTTTGCGGAAGTTTTCCCATATGCAGCCGGGAGTTCTGGAAGGGATCGAGATGCTGGAACAGTTGCGCGCGTTGGAGAATGGCTACTCTATCCGGGTCGCAACTTCAGTGGCGCCTTCGCTTGAGGTAGATACTGCGGAGGATTTGGCCAAGGCCCAAAATTTTGCGCGGGAGACGATAAGCGGGGAGACCAGGCGTGGATAAGCACAGCAAAACCAAATTCATCTTCGTGACTGGTGGCGTGGTTTCTTCACTAGGCAAGGGTCTGGCGGCGGCGTCGCTGGGCGCCTTGCTCGAAGCTCGCGGGTTGAAAGTCACCTTTCTCAAGATGGACCCCTATATCAACGTCGATCCCGGCACCATGAGCCCGCTGCAGCATGGCGAGGTGTTTGTCACCGACGATGGCGCTGAGACCGACCTCGACCTGGGGCATTACGAACGCTTCGTCGCCACCAAGATGAGCCGGCGCAACAACTGCACCACCGGCCAGATCTATGACACCGTGATCCAAAAGGAGCGCCACGGCGACTACCTCGGCGGCACGGTGCAGGTCATCCCGCACATCACCGACGAGATCAAGCGGCGGATCAACGAAGCCGCCGCTGACGCCGACATTATCATCGTAGAGATTGGCGGCACGGTCGGAGATATCGAGAGCCTCCCCTTCCTCGAAGCGATCCGTCAGGTCCGTTGGGACCGGGGACGCGACCACGTTCTCTATCTACATCTCACATTGGTGCCCTTCATACCTGTTGCCGGCGAGCTGAAAACCAAACCGACCCAACATAGTGTCAAGGAACTGACCGGAGTCGGGATTCAGCCCGACATCCTACTTTGCCGCAGCGATCGCGCGATCGAACGGAAGGTCAAGGCCAAGATCGCGCACTTCTGCAACGTTGAAGAGGATTGTGTGATCTCGGCGCGCGACGTCGAAACGATCTACGAGGTGCCGATCGTGTTTCACGACGAGGGTCTCGACCAGCGCGTCGTCGACAAGCTCAATATCTGGACCGGTGCGCCGAACCTCAGCAAATGGCGCCGGATCGTCAAGACCGCGCAGCAACCCAGCCACAGCGCCACCATCGCGGTGGTGGGCAAGTACGTCAATCTGGTCGATTCGTACAAAAGCCTGCACGAAGCGATCGCCCACGGCGGCATCGTCAACGACGCCCGGGTCAAGATCGACTACATCGAGGCCGAGGAATTGGAAAAGGGTGATCCGGCGGCGCGGCTCAAGAACGCCGACGGCATCATTATCCCAGGCGGCTTCGGCGACCGCGGCATCGAAGGCAAAATCCGCGCGGTGCGCTGTGCGCGTGAAGGCGGGATTCCGATCCTTGGCATCTGCCTGGGCCTGCAGGTCATGGTAATCGAATTCGCACGCCACGTGCTGAATCTAAAGCACGCCAATTCGCGGGAGTTCGATGATGCGACGCCTGATCCGGTAATCCACATGATGGAGTCGCAACAAAGCATAACCCAGCTTGGCGGTACGATGCGTCTGGGGTCGTATCCCTGTAACCTACGCACAGGCTCACTGGCGGCCAGACTTTACCGCAAGCTCAAGATCAGCGAGCGCCATCGCCATCGCTATGAAGTCAACAACGACTATCGCAAACGGCTTGAAGAGGCCGGCCTGATTGCCACCGGAACATCCCCGGATGACAACCTGGTCGAAATCATGGAGCTCAAGGGCCACAAGTGGTTTCTGGGTTGCCAGTTCCATCCTGAATTGCGCTCCAGGCCTTTGGACTGCCATCCGTTGTTCCGTGGCTTGATTCAGGCAGCGCTCGCGCGCCGGGCCGAGACCGCGCCTGCGCGTTCCAAAGTCCGCGAGTTGAGGTCGGCCTTGTGACCGTGGCGCAGTTCGACGTCGGTCCGGTGCGGTTTGGGGGACCGCGGCTGGTCCTGATTGCCGGTCCCTGCGTGATCGAAAGCCGCGAGGCGTGCATGCGCCACGCCGACAAACTGGGAGCAATCGCGCGCCACGCCGGAGTTCCACTGGTATTCAAATCCTCCTTCGATAAAGCCAACCGCACCAGCCATGAGTCTTATCGCGGGCCGGGTCTGGAGACCGGCCTGCGGATCCTGGAGCAGGTCAAAGCCGACACCGGGCTACCGGTGCTGACCGACGTGCACGAACCGGCGCAGGCCAAGCTCTGTGCGGAGGTTGTTGATGTGCTCCAAATACCGGCTCTGTTGTCGCGGCAGACCGACCTGGTTCAGGCTGCGGCCGCCACGGGACGGGCGGTCAACTTGAAAAAGGGACAATTCCTGGCTCCTTGGGACATGCGTGCGGTGGTGCGCAAAGTCGAAGCGGCCGGAAACCGCCGCATTCTGGTCACCGAACGCGGTTTCTCGTTCGGCTACAACAACCTGGTCAGCGATCTGCGTTCCCTGATCATAATGCGCGAGTTCGGTTACCCGGTGGTCTTCGACGCGACCCATTCGGTGCAGTTGCCGGGCGCGGGTGGCGAACGCTCCGAAGGTCAGCGCCAGTTTATCGAGCCGTTGTCGCGCGCCGCGGTGGCGGCCGGAATCGACGCAATTTTCATGGAAGTGCACGAAGATCCGGAACGCGCTCTCAGCGACGGCCCCAATTCTCTTCCTCTCTCGCAGCTTCCCGGCCTGCTCGAACAGATCAAGCGCATCGACGAGCTAATCCGTGCTCAGGAGCGTGCCCGCTAAAAGGCCGGTCGAATCCCATTTTATCCCGGTTTACCGCCGCATAGGTGGGCTGATAGCTTTAGTTCAATGAGTCCACGCCGGATCGCCAAGACCTTGGCGGCAATCGGAATTGCCGCTTTGACCATAATCGTGGTCGCCGCTGCGTGGATTATTAAAAGCCGCGAACGGGAGCGCGACGTACTCTCTCGCACAGTCAGTGTTATACCAGGGTCATTGCTGCATGCGCGGAATTTTCACTGGACCCAAATGAAGGGCGAAAAGGAGCAATGGCAATTGGTCGCAAGCGAAGCCAACTACGGCGAAGACCGGTCCTCACTGACGTTGAAGAACACCAAACTGGAGATGGTTCTGGACGACGGCAAACCGCTCGCGGTGAAGGCGGATCGGGTCTTTTTGAGCTTGAGCGGCAATAACCACGTCAACCGCGCGGAATTCAGCGGCGGCCTGGTGCTCGATTACGGTGATATCAGACTCAAGACCGCCGGCGGAACATTCCTGCCCGACAGCGACTTACTCGAGGCTCCCGGGCCGGTCGAGATCGCTGGAGACGGCTTCAAGATTACCGGCGTGGGCCTGGAAGCCAAACCGCGGGCCAGGACCTTTCAACTCAAGAATCAAGTAACAACCGACCTTACGAAAAAAGCTGGACGTGCGGCGGCAAACCACTCCTAGCAGGCGGTTGAACACGAAATGATATCAAATGTTCTGTTGCGTACCGTCTTCAACACCCTGCTTGAAAGACCCCTTCCTGGGTCGATCACCTCTGGAGAAGACGCAAAGGCGCCGACAAGCGCTGAAAACTCCTTATTTCAACTGCGCCCCGCTTCAGCCACTCGCAAACACCTGTTGAGCGCGCTTGGAGCCGGCGCGCTATGCCCGGTGCTGCTGGCAGTTTTCGCGTTCAACGCACGATGCGCCGGGGCACCAATCGCACCAGGCACATTGGGAGCGCCACCTATCGCTTCTCAAGCCGCGCCGGCCAAACGCAAGCCCAAAGGCAACGCGGCCAAAGCCAAGGACACAGCTTCCACCACGGCGGCGGGGGACAGCAAAAGCGGAACTCAAAGCAGTCCGTTCGGGATGCTCAAGTTTTCGGCGGATAATGGACCGATCCAAATCAAGTCGGATTCTTTGAGCCTCGATTACAAGGCTAACTCGGTGGAATTCATCGGCAACGTTCATGCGGAGCAGAGCGGAACCACGCTGATCAGCAAGACGCTCAAAGTGCTTTACGGGGAGAAATTCGGCGATATCAAGGAGGTTATCGCGCTCGGCGACGTCAAGATGACGCAGGGCGGGCGTTGGGCCACTGGTCAACGCGCGGTCCTGGATGAAGTCAAGCATACCGTGGAGATGACCGGTCAACCGGTGATCCACGACGGCGCAGATCAGGTGGCTGGCCGCCGTATTATCGTATATCTTGATACTGAGAAGAGTTTCGTCGAAGACGCCCGCGCGGTGATAACTCCACGCACCTCCGGCAAAAACGATCATGAGACGGGCGATTAGACGCGGCTCGTGTCTGTTTGTAGATGGCTTTCGAGGCAAAACTAGGTCAGGAACTGCGTCTGCGCCAGCAGTTGGTGATGACGCCCCAACTCCAGCAGGCGATCAAGATCCTGCAGCTCGCAGTTCCGGAACTGGAGACCGTGGTGCAAGCCGAACTCGAGCAGAACCCGATGCTCGAGATGGCCGAACCGGGCAGCGAAGTCAGCCTTGAAAGCCTCACCGCGCAGCCCGACCAGGCGGCGACCAACGGCAACAACAACGGCGATGGACCGGTCGAAGGTGGCTTGGGCGAGATGGAATCGCCGCCTGAGATGCCCGCGGTTGAATCGCATGACGCCGCCGTGGAAATGCGCGAGTTGAATACGCTGGAGAAAGTCGACTGGCGCGAGTACCTGCAGAATTACTCGAACAACTGGCAGGACGGCCCGGCGGAGTCCGACGACGAAGATCGCCGTCCAGCGGTTGAAAATACGCTTACCCGCAAGACCTCGCTCGAAGACCACCTGATGTGGCAACTGCGGCTATCGGCGCTGAGCGATCAGGAAAAGCAGATCGGCGCCACCATCATCTATAACCTCAACGACGACGGTTACCTTGAAACTCCGCTGGAGGACTTGGCTGCGCAGCTTGAGTGCCAGGTCTCCGCGGTGGAAAAGGTGCTTAAGCGCGTTCAGCGTCTTGACCCTCCGGGAGTGGCGGCACGCGACCTCAAGGAATGCCTCTGTCTGCAGCTCGCGAACCTTGGAATGGAGGATTCGCTCGCCGCACAGGTTGTGCGCTCGCACCTGAGCTTGCTGGAAAAACATCGCTACGCTGAGATTGCCAAGACCGCGGGAGTTTCGGTGCAGCTCGTCTCTCAGGCGGCCAAGGTGATCTCGCTGCTCGAGCCCAAGCCTGCGCGCGATTATGGAGGCCAGGAAGCGTCTTATATCGTGCCCGACGTGGTCATTCACAAAATGGGCGACGAATACGTCGTTGCGCTCAACGAAGATGCGGTGCCGCGGTTGCGCCTGTCGGGCTACTACCAGCGCGTACTGCAGGACGTGGACGCCACCGCCGAGACCAAGGGCTACTTGCAGGAGCGCCTACGCTCGGCGCAATGGCTGGTAAAATCGATTTACCAGCGCCAGCAGACGATTTACAAAGTGGCTTGCTCGATCGTCAAATTTCAGCGCGACTTCTTCGATCACGGGATCAGCAATCTGCGCCATCTGGTACTGAAGGACGTCGCCGACGACATCGGGATGCATGAGTCCACGATCAGCCGGGCAACCGCCAACAAGTACGCGCATACGCCGCAGGGAACCTTCGAGCTCAAGTTCTTTTTCACCTCCAGCGTTAAGGGAGCGGCTGGCGAGGACGTCAGCGCCGAGACCGTCAAGGAGAAGATTCGCCGGATGGTCGCGGGCGAAGACCGCCGCGACCCGCTGTCGGATCAGGCGTTGGCCGAGGTTTTACGCCGCGATCAAATCAATATCGCCCGCCGCACGGTAGCCAAATACCGCCAGGCGTTGGGAATTCTGCCTTCGGCCCGCCGCAAGATTATCGATTAGGTGCCAGGGATTCATGGAGGTTAGCGATGCCAGCAAACAGCAAATCCGGTCAGGCAAGAACTAACAAGACCGCAAACGGTAGCGTCCGCGCGCGGCGCAAGTCTCGGGTGGAGACGCGGGTCACCGTGACCTTCCGTCACGTCGCGCCCACTCCCGCACTGGAGCAGTACGCCGAGCGCAAGATCGGGAGTATCGCCAAGTTTCTCAAGCGGCCCGCCGAGGCTCATCTGATTTTGAGCGTCGACAAGTATCGCCAGTGCGGTGAGGTCACGCTAAAATCCGGACACGTGATGATCAGCGCCCAGGAAGAGGACAAGGATCTCTATTCGGTCATCGACCTGCTCAAGGCCAAGGTTCAGCGCCAGGTCAAGAAACACCTGGAGAAGGTCGAAGCACGCAAGGTCAGGGCGCTGTCCGCGGGTGAGGTTCTGAGCGCGTCGGCGGCGGAGAGCGAAAGCGTAGAGGGTTGAGGCTCGCAAATAGCCGTCCGGCTGTGTCTGGCGGAAATTCTCATCGGAATCGCTTGAAGCGTATAGCGGAGGACTATAATCCATACCTGATGATTCGGGTGAACTGGCGCGGACCAGGTTCTTAAGCCGCTCCGGTGGTGAATTGAACGGGAATGAAGATCACGGAAATTTTGAGTCCTGAGATGGTCGTTTCGCAGCTGCATGGCGGCACCAAAGCCGAGGTGCTGTCGCAACTGGCGCAATGCTTGTGCAACACACACCCGGGGATCGCCTTTGATCGCCTGCTCGCGGTGTTGAACGAGCGCGAACGTCTGGGATCTACGGCAATCGGTGACGGAATCGCCATCCCGCACGGTAAACTCAAGGGTATTACCCAAATTCTCGGCGTCTTCGGCCGCAGCCGCGAGGGCATCGACTTCGATTCGCTCGATGGCAGTCCGACCCATCTCTTCTTCCTGCTGGTGGCGCCCGAGGACTCGGCCAGCCTTCATCTGAAGGCTTTGGCCCGGGTATCGCGGCTGTTCAAGGACGGAGGCTTCCGCCAGCATCTGCTGGACGCCGCGGACAGCGACGAACTGTACCGTTTGTTGAAGGAAGAAGACAGCAAGTATTAGAATTGGGCCGCTCTCTTCGTTCCGCCGCTCGAGCCGGCCGAAGGTCCGCCAATGGCTCCGAACCAGACAAATCCACGCCTGCTTATCGTGACTGGTGTGGCCGGGTCGGGACGGGCCACCGCGATGCGCGTGCTGGAGGATCTGGGCTTTTACTGCGTTGACAATCTGCCGGTGGCGCTGGCGCAGGCCGTGCTCGAAATGGCGCTGGCACGCGATCCCGACCTCAAGGGTATCGCACTGGGCATCGACGCCCGCGAGCGCCTGTTCTTTCCCGAATGGCCGCGGGTGTTCGCCGAGCTTGAGCGCCGCGGACATCCCCCTGAAGTGCTGTTTCTTGACGCCTCGGACGAAGTGTCTGATGCGCCGGTATTCGGAAACACGCCGGCCCCATCCGATGGCGGGGGGCGGCCTGACCGTGGCGCAGGCAATCCGGCGCGAACGGCAGTCCCTGGCCGAGTTGCGCGAACGCGCCAATCGGGTGATCGAGACCAGCGCGCTGAGCGTTCACGAACTGCGCGAGGTGATTACCGCGGCGGTTTTAGGTTCGCGCCGCGGCGCCTCGATGGTAATCGAGCTGGTGTCGTTCGGATACAAATATGGGATGCCGATTGGACTGGATATCGTGCAGGATGTCCGCTTCATTCCCAACCCATTCTTCGTCGAGGATTTGAGGCCGCTTACCGGTCTGGATCCCAGGGTTCACGAATGGGTGCTGGCGCAGCCTGCGGCGCAGGAGTTCCTGACGCAATTCGAATCCTTGCTAAGAACCCTGCTGCCGATGTACGAAAGCGAAGGGCGCAGCTACCTGTCGCTGGGCCTCGGATGCACCGGCGGCAGACATCGCTCGCCAGTGCTGGCCGAGGAACTGAGCACTCAACTGGCCAGAGCCGGCTACCAGACCAGCACCCGCCATCCGCATCTCATGCTGTAGCACCCGCCCGAGGCTAATGGTTGAGCCGGGGCAACGCGAGATTAAGCCGAGAATTGTCAAGATTGTGGTGCGAGGAGCGGGACTTGAACCCGCACGGTATTTCTACCACGAGCCCCTCAAACTCGCGTGTCTGCCAGTTCCACCACCCTCGCATTCAAAGGAATCAGACCTATTAGTGGCTGCTTGAAGGTTTGCTTGCCGGCGGCGCCGGGACTGGGGCCGCCGGGGCCGCAGCCTTGGCCGGCGCCGTCACCGGCGCCGGCGCGCCGGTGAACACACTCGAAGTAAGGCGCTTGGTCGACCCGTAAGCCAGGTACAGCGAGGTGATGAAAAACGCGGTCGCCAACCCGCCGGTGAGCTTGGTCAGGAAATTGCCGGCGCCGCCCGAGCCGAAGACGGTCTGGCTCGAACCGCCGAATACCGCCCCGATATCCGCGCCTTTGCCCTGCTGAAGCAGGACCACGACGCACAGCACCAGGCAAATAGTAACGTGCACTGCTAAAACTATTGAATACATTCTTTCGTTTTGCCCGCGCTTGGCTTCAGACGGTCAGCGCCCGGACAATGCGCACAAACGCGTCCGCCTTCAAGCTTGCCCCGCCGACCAGAGCCCCGTCAATATCAGGCTTGGATACCAGCGAGTCAACGTTTTCCGCCGTCACACTGCCGCCGTAAAGGATCCGGACGCTGTGGGCTACGTCGCGTCCGGCCCGTTCGATCAGAGTGCCGCGTAAGGCACCGTGGTCAGTTTGCGCCTGATCGGGGGTGGCGGTTTTGCCCGTTCCGATCGCCCAGACCGGCTCGTAGGCGATAGTCACGTTCGCGATTTGCGCGTCTTCGAGCCCTTGCAGACCAGCCAACAATTGGACGGTCAGCACCTCGGTGGTGTCACCCGCCTCGCGCTGCGCCAGGGTCTCGCCGACGCACAGTACCGGCAGCAGGTCATGGCGCAGGGCCGCCTTGACCTTCTTGTTGATCAACTCGTCGGTCTCGCCGAAGATATGACGGCGTTCCGAATGGCCCAGAATCACGTACTTTACTCCGTACGCCTTGAGCATCGGCGCCGAGATCTCGCCGGTAAAAGCCCCCTGGTCCTCGAAGTGCATATTCTGGGCGCCCAGAGCAATGGCGGCGCCGGCCAGTTCCTGGGCGGCGGCTGGAATCAGAATCGCCGGCGGGGCGATCATGACATCGCGCTCCTTGCCCAAAGTACCGAATTGCGGGTCAAGCTGCTTGCGGATCGCCTGGATCAACTCACGAGCCTGCACCGGGTCCAGATTCATCTTCCAGTTGGCTGCAAAGAATTTCCTACGCATGACGTCTCTTTCGCTCGGATTGCTGATTTGATTGGTGCCCATGCGCCGGCGCTATTTCTCCAGCGCCTTGATGCCGGGTAATTCGCGGCCCTCGAGGAACTCCAGGCTGGCGCCGCCACCAGTGGAGATATGCCAGAACTTCGCGGCCCACGGTTGATCGGCGACTGCCGCAGCGGTATCGCCTCCGCCAAGCACGCTGCGCGCCGAACTGTTGGCGAGCGCCTCTCCGACGGCCAAGGTGCCGTGGGCGAATGGCGCCGACTTCGAAAAGCCCCATCGGGCCGTTCCAGACCACCGTCTTCGCGCCCTGGAGGTCCTTGACAAAGCGCTTGATGGTTTCGGGACCGATATCAAGAGCTATCTTGTCCTCGGGTATGGTGGTCACCACCTCGCCGGGGGTTTCGGCCGAAAGCGATTCCGCCACGACGTGATCGGACGGCAATTCAAACGCGACACCCTTGTTACGGGCGATCTGGAGCAGTTCCGCCGCCAGTTCGATCTTGTCTTCCTCGACGCGCGAGCGGCCGGTGGGCTGTCCCAACGCCCGCAGGAAAGTGTACGCCATCGCACCGCCGATCAGAAAGGCGTCAACCTTGGTCATCAGATTGCGGATCACGCCGATCTTGTCGGACACCTTGGCCCCGCCCAGGATCGCGACATACGGATGCTCGGGGTTGAGCGTCAGGGTGCTTAACGCCTCGATCTCCCGCATCATCAGGAATCCCGGCGCGCGCTCACTGATATAGCGGGTGACACCCGCGGTCGAGGCGTGCGCACGATGCGCGGTGCCGAAGGCGTCGTTGACGTAAACATGCTTGCCGCGGGCCAACTCGTGAGCGAAGTCACGGTCGTTAGCTTCCTCTTCATGATGAAAGCGCAGGTTTTCGAGCAAAATCGCTTGTCCGGCGCCGAGCGCGTTCAACATCCGCCCGGTGATATCCCCGATACAATCGGGCGCCAGAGGCGACTTTCATTCCGAGCTTTTCACTCAGATATTCCGCCACCGGCTTCAGCGTATACTTGAGGTCGCGTTCCTTGGGCCGGCCCAGATGGGAACAGAGCACCGCACGTTCCCGCCCTGCTGCAGGATGTAGCGGATGGTGTCGAGGCTGGCGTCGATCCGGCCGGGATCGGCGATTGCTCCGTTTTCCAGCGGCACATTGAAATCGCAGCGTACCAGTACTTTTTTGCCCGCAAGGTCAAGGCTGCGCAAATCGGTAAACATAAAATCCGCAACGCGCCGGAAGCGCGTTTCATGGCTAAAGACGTTTCGCAACAGTCAGAGCTGGTTGGCGACCATTGCGGTGATTTCCGCCAGCCGGTTCGAAAATCCCCACTCGTTATCGTACCAGGAGAAGATCTTGACCAGGCGCTTGCCGGACATCTTGGTCAACGGCGCATCAAAGATCGACGAGTGCGGATCGCCGTTATAGTCGCTCGATACCAGGGGCGCTTCGCTATATTCAAGGATCCCTTTCAGCTCGCCCTCTGCCGCTTTCTTCATCGCCGCATTGACCGATTTTTCATCAGCGTCGCGCTCGAGATTGGCGGTCAGGTCGACCACCGAAACATTGGGTGTCGGCACCCGTATCGCGATCCCGTCGAGCTTGCCGCTCAGCGCCGGCAGCACCAAACCAATGGCCTTGGCCGCGCCGGTGGAGGTCGGAATCATTGCCAGCGCCGCCGCGCGAGCCCGGCGCAGGTCCTTGTGCGGGCCATCGAGCAGCATCTGGTCGTTGGTGTAGCTGTGCACGGTGGTCATCAGGCCGTTGACGATGCCGAAATTCTCGTGCAGCACCTTGGCCACCGGGGCGAGGCAGTTGGTCGTACACGAAGCGTTGGAGACGATGTCATGCTTGGCCGGGTCGTAGGTGGTGTGATTGATACCCATGCACAGGGTCGCGTCGGCACCGTCGGCGGGCGCGCTGATCACGACTTTTTTGGCTCCGGCGCTCAGATGTGCCGCCGCCTTGGCGCGCTCCGTGAACAGACCCGTGGATTCAACCACGACCTGCACTCCCAGCTTGGCCCAGGGCAGCTTGCCTGGGTCGCGTTCAGAAAGCACTTGGAACGAGTTGCCGTCCACCATGATGTGGCCGCCTTCGACCTTGACCTGACGCTTCAGCCCGCCGTGAATCGAGTCGTGCTGGAGCAGATGGGCGAGGGTGGCAGGGTCGGTAATATCATTAACCGCAACCACTTCGAGGTCCTTCTGCAGCAGGGCGGCGCGATAAAACATCCGGCCAATTCGGCCAAAGCCGTTGATCCCAATCTTGATCGCCACTTTTGTTCATTCCTCCCGGAAGATCGTACCGCAATACGCTAGCAAATTATGCGCCTGCAAGCAGCCGGGCAACAAAGCATCGGGCCAATGCCGAGCAAAGCCCATTCCGCGAGGAAAATTGTTACATTAGAATGGAAAGGCAATGACGAAACATTCAGTGGGCAAGATTCAGATCGTAAGTCACGGTCCGTCCTGTTTCGACGGAGTGGTGGCGGCGGTCACTGTGGCCCGCTTCTACCAAGGTTTTAGCATCACGCCAATTTTCGCCGCCAACCAGGACGCCGACCGGATCATCCAGGAACTGCGGGTCAAGCGGCCGGGCGATGAAATTTGGATTACTGACCTGTCCTGGAACCACGTCGAGACCGCCGTCCATCTGCGGCAACTAAGCGACGCCGGAGCGCGGATTTTCTGGATTGACCATCATCGGTCGGCGCTGCGCCGGGCGGGCGGACCCGAGTTCGAAGTCCCCTTTGCCGGCAAACTGCTGTCCGAGGATTTTTCCGCCGCCCGCCTCGCATTCAACTTCCTGCAGGACCGCAACGAACTTGTCCGATAGCGACGACCGCCGCAGCGCCCTGCAAAGCTTCTTTGCGATTATCGACTTCGCCGACGATCACGACCGCTGGATTCACCGCCTGCCCGAATCCAGGGACTGGGCGCTTGCGGTGCAGACCCTGGGCTCGATGGAATCATACCGCGAATTGTTGAAGCTGGCGGCCCGACGATGACCCGGCACCTCAGCCTGGCGCTTGAAGCCGGGCGCCGCGGTATGCATCAGAGCATGGACTTGGCGCGCAGCACCGCCGTGGAGCGCACCCTCAACGACGGCCTGAAGCTGGTCACGGCTTGCTGCTTCGGCTATTCGAGCGAGGTTGCCGCGGACATTTATAAGGATCGCACCAATTCGATTATCGCCCTGCTCGACATGCGTAGCGGCGGCGTCAGCTTGAGGCGCAGTCCCGACTGTGTCGCCGATCTTTCCAGGATCGCCTCGGCGCTGGGCGGCGGTGGACATGCGGCGGCGTCGGGGTTCGTGGTCGAAAAGGCCAAAACGGCTCTGGCGGCGGAGTTGTCGAAGGTCCTTGGGGACAGTATCCTAAGGACCCTCAGCCCCGGCGTGGGTTAAACCGACCGGGCCACCCACAACCAGAGGTGACGCGATGGACTTGAGCTACGGCCCGGACGAGGAACGCTTCAGAACCAAGGTCAGGACATTCCTGGAGACCAATCTCCCCAAGGGATGGGGCACCAGCGACTTCGGCTCCATGGGCCACGACGAGGTCGAGTTCCTGCGCAACTGGCAGCGCAAGCTGTATGAGAACGGGTTCCTGGGCATGTCGTGGCCCAAAGAATACGGTGGGCAGGCCGCCAGCGCGATCGAGATGGCGATCTTCAACGAGGAGATGGCCAAGGTCCGGGCGCCATCGCCACTCAATGTCCTGGGGCTGTCGCTGGCTGGACCGACGATCATCGCACACGGCACACCCGAGCAGAAAAGCCGCCATTTGTCCAAAATCCTGTCCGCCGATGAAATCTGGTGCCAAGGGTTTTCCGAGCCCGGTTCAGGTTCCGATCTGGGCTCGCTGCGCAGCCGGGCCGAGTTGCGCGGCGATGAATTCGTCGTCAACGGCCAGAAGGTATGGACCTCGCTGGCGCATATCGCCGATTGGTGCATGCTACTGGTGCGCACCGATACCAGCGCGCCTAAGCATCGCGGACTCAGCTACTTGCTGGTGGACATGAAGACTCCCGGAGTCACGGTCAGGCCGCTGCGTCAGATGACCGGCAGCTCCGAATTCAACGAGATGTTTTTTGAAGAGGTGCGCGTCCCGCGGCACAACCTGCTGGGCGGGCTCAACAATGGATGGCAGGTGGCGATGACCACCCTGGCCAATGAACGCGGCACGATGTCGTTGGCGATGGCGGCGCGGTTTTTTATGACCTATAACGAGATGCTCGGGATGTGCCGCAAGATGGAGCGGCCGGTGCTGAAGGATCCCAAGGCACGCCAGCAACTGGCGCAGTTTTATGTCGACCTGCAAGGGCTTAAGTACACGCTCTACCGCAGCTTCTCGAAGGTTCTGCGTGGCGGCACTCCGGGACCCGAGGGTTCAGTCTCGAAGGTTGCATGGTCCGAACTCAATCAGCGGATGCACGAGTTCGCGATGCATGTTGAAGGGCAAGCCAGCCAACTGACTGGGCGCACGCCCTATTCGGTCGAATCGGGACGCTGGCAGTATGGATTCCTGCGCTCGCGGGCCAACACGATTGAGGCCGGAACCTCCGAAATCCAGCGCAACATCATTGCCGAACGGGTGCTGGGTCTGCCGCGCTCACGCTGACGCTTCCGCGCGGCAGTCTCCTGATAGGTCGTTCTGAACCCGGTTCACGCCGGCGGCGGATTACGGGTTGCTGTCGGGTCGCTATTCGGATAGCGGCTTAGTCCTTATTGCTCCGGTGACACACTTGCTGAGTCTGGCCTAATCGGATCCCTTGGAATTCCGATAAAGCATGTCCAAAGCCTTGCCGACGGTGAATGTTCCGGGCTTGGCTCGCGGCGGGAACTCCTTGAAGCTCTGTAGAAACTGACCCACTATCGCCTGCGCCGGCACGAGCAGAAAAAGATGATCGATTCGCCATTTACCGTAATCCACTGACTCGTCTGCCCGTTCAAAGGGATCCGTTCTCAGGTTTTCAAGAATTGGAAACCGCAAGACGTCGTACTGCTCCTGCCACACTTCAATGCCGTGCCCGCGCTGGACCATGAACAGGATTTTCCAATTGCCGTATCTGAGCGCCGACAAATCTCCGTCGTCGGTGAAGTAGAAGAATTCCTTCCGCGGACCGTTCGCCTCCTGTCCGGTGAGATATGGCAGGAAGTTGTAGCCGTCGAGGTGAACTTTGTAAGTCTTGCCGTCCGCTGAGTAGCCGCCCAGCAGCTTCTCTTTGATGCCGGATTCGCCGGCGGCCGCAGTCAGCGTAGGCAGCCAGTCCTGAAGCGACATCGGATCGTTGGCGATAGTGTCTGGCTTGATGTGACCGGGCCAGCGCACGAGCATCGGTACCCTGAATCCGCCCTCCCAGGTCGTATTCTTCTCACCCCGAAACGGGATCGTGCCGCCATCGGGCCACGTCATCACCTCAGCGCCATTATCGGTCAAGAAGATGACGATCGTATTATTTGCGATTCCCAAATCATCGAGCTTCTTGAGCAGTTGTCCGACCTGAGAATCAAGCTCGACCATTCCGTCGGGATAGACTCCGAGCCCGGTTTTTCCCTTCCATTCGGGCGGCAGGTGAGTCCAGATATGCATCAGGGTAGTGTTAAACCAAACGAAAAACGGCTTTCCCGCCTTGTGCGACCGGTCGATAAAGTCAAGGCTGCCCTTGAGGAACTCCTGGTCCACTGTCTCCATGCGCTTGCGAGTGAGCGGCCCGGTGTCCTGGCATTTTTGCTTGCCCATCGGACCAAAGCGCGGGTCCACCGTGGTATCGTCCACATCGGTGGCGAAGCAATGGAGCACGCCGCGCGGACCGAACTTCTGCTTGAACTCGGGATTTTTCGGATAATCCTCGTTTTCGGGTTCCTCCTCCGCGTTGAGGTGGTAGAGGTTGCCAAAAAATTCGTCGAAGCCGTGAACCGTCGGCATGAACTCGTTGCGGTCGCCAAGATGATTCTTGCCGAACTGGCCGGTCATGTACCCCATCGGCTTGAGCAGTTCTGCGATCGTCGGATCCTTGGCGCTCAAGCCCTCCTTCGCGCCCGGAAGGCCCACCTTTAACAAACCCGTTCGAAAGGGGCTTTGGCCGGTGATAAATGCGGAGCGGCCGGCGGTGCAACTGTTCTCCGCATACGCGTCCGTGAACTTCATTCCCTGGTTCGCAATCCGGTCAAGATTCGGCGTCCGATAGCCCATCATCCCCTGATTATAGGTGCTGAGGTTCCAGTACCCGACGTCGTCGCCCATGATCACCAAGATGTTGGGTTTACCCGTGGCCTCCTGCGCTCGGGCCGCGGCATAACCGATCACCAGGACCAAAGCCAATGTGATCACGCCGACATTAAATCTACGTAGCATCAGTATTTCTCCATTTCGCTCGCTAAACGGCCTACGATTCTGTTGCAGGCGGAGTGAGAGAGTTTCTTTGCTCTCACGTGTAACGCGCCTGTGGCCAGATTAGGCCCTGGGCATGGGGAACTGGGCACGGGCAAATTATGTCAGGATGGACAAACGAAAAAATGGGACTTTGGTCCCACGAATATGGGACCAAGGCCGTGGTTTGCAACGGCTCACGGACGGGCTAAGGTGTCGGCCAGGGTCATTCGAGTCGTCTAGTCCTGAGGTAAACGCTAAGCGATTCCCTTGGCGCTTATTTCAGGTCTAGTCGTCGCCGCCACCCTTAGCCGCGGTCGTGGGCCAATCGCCCGACTCCATCTGCTTGCCATATTTGGTCAGGACGTCGGCAATCGCACGCATCATGTCCGCCCGCATTTGCATCATCTTGCCCGCCAGCTTCGGGTTGCGGGCCATCATGTGCATCATCATTGGCATCCCCATCATCCCCATCGCTGGCATGCCCATTCCCGGCACACCCATTACCGAGCCGGCATCCCCATACCCTGCATACGCATTCGCATCATCCGGGCAGGACCTCGGTCCCATTCCCTGCATCCCCATCCCCGGGCCCGCCATGCACGGAGGATCAGGCTCTTCTTCCATTTCCTTGGCCAGTTGCTCATGGCTCGGATGCACCGCCGTTGGCTGATCCTGAGTGGCCGCGTTCTGGCTGGCCGTGACCGGGGGCGGCGCGCCGGCCGATGAATCTGCGGCGCGGATAGCGTCCGCCACCGTCAATGTCAGTGCGAGGCATGCGAACAGTCCAATGCATGATCTCATTGCAAGCGTCATAAGCGAGTCTCCTTGATGCGGGCGTCCGTCGAATGCTTGATCCGTGCTTTGTATCAGGATGGATAGCGACAGCGCCCTTACAATCAGTCTCACCCTCCCCGGCGCAACCGGCAACTGGTTAATCGAAACACTGATTGCTGCCTCCCGAGGCCAAGCTCTGATATATGGTCGCTGAGTCATGGACGGTGGATACGACAGCGGCTACACGGCCTGCCCGTGCTTCTGGGGACGCGATCCCGGCAGTCTGGTGAAGAAATTAGTCGAGCGGCTGGGCTCGATGCGCGGGCTGGAGGTTCTGGACGCGGGTTGCGGCGAGGGCAAGAACGCCACCTTTCTCGCGCGCCACGGCGCGCGGGTGCGTGCGGTGGAGCTTTCACAGCGCGCGCTGGACAACGCGCGGGCCGCATGGGAAGACGCTGGCGAAATCCGCTGGGAACTCGGCGACGCCCGCACAATCGCGCTGGCTCCCGACACCTACGACATCGTGATCGGTTACGGGCTACTGCACTGCCTGGCCAGCACCGACGAGATCGTGACCGTCATCAACCGGCTTCAAGCGGCCACCAAAAGCGGCGGCGTGCACGTGATTTGCGCGTTCAACGGCCGGCGCCAGGAACTGGCCGGCGCTCATCCAGGATTCCACCCGTGCACCCCGGCCCATCAAATTTATCTCGACGCATACGCCGGATGGGAGATGCTCGAAGTCAGCGACACCGATCTGGTCGAGACGCATCCGCACAACAATGTGCGCCATACGCATTCGATGACCCGGCTCATCGCGCGAAAACGCTAACGTTTCTCACCGGCTATTGGAAAGGAGCTTCGCAGACTGCTCCCCCTGATTTCGCTCTGTTCTACAGAACGCTCATTTCCAGTCTAGCGGAAGTGCGGCATCACCTTGTTGGCGAACAGCTCCAGGTACGGATACATCACTTTAGGCGACAGGCCCGGTGGCACGGTCATGAAGCAGTAGTGTTCGACGGGCATGGTCGCCGATGTAGTCCTTGAGCTTCCTGACCGCCTCTTCAGGGGTCACAATGGTTACGAACTGCATCGACTTGAGTTCATCGACGTCTTTCGGATAGGGCATCAATTGGCCCATCCCCGCCTTTTCCAGTCCCGGAGCGTAATCCTGAAACACGTGCAGAAGATTGGGGCCCAATTCGTGCCAGGTCTTGTCGGGATCCTCTGATACCACAAACCAGAGGTTACCATCCGCTACTCTGAGTTTGCCCGGATCCCCGCCGAGTTCGGTCATTTCGATCTTGGCCGCTTCGTAGATCGCGCGGATGCCCGCGCCGATGACGCCGTCGCCATAACGCGCCACGCGCTTGGCGGCCGGCTTCATCATCCCACCGACCCAAATGGGCGGACGCGGGCGTTGTACCGGCCGCGGCTCGATGCGGGCGTTTTCGACGTGATAATACTTGCCATGGAAGGTGACGGTTTCCCCTTCCCACAGCCGGCGGATAATCTCCAACCCTTCGTTGGTGCGCCCGGCGCGCTCCTTGTAAGGTATCCCGTAACCTTCGAATTCATTGACGCGGTAACCCAGTCCCACGCCCAGTTCGAAGCGCCCGCGCGAGAGGATATCGACCGTGGCGCAATCCTCCGCCAGTCGCACCGGATGGTAGAGCGGCAGCAACAAGACGTTGGTGCCGATGCGCATCTTCTTGGTCCGCATCGCGATCGCGGCGGCGATAACCACCGGCGAGGGCGAATAGCCATCGGGCGCGAAGTGATGCTCACTGAGCCACGCGCCTTCGTAACCGATGCCTTCCGCCCACGCGATCTGCTCGATCGTTTCCGCGTAGATGTCTTCGTAGTTGCGGCGGAATTGCGGAGGGTTGCGAAAATCAAACCAAAGTCCAAAACGCAATTTCGGTGCTGAACTCACGATCTCACCTCGATCAGGCCGACACGTCCGCAGGCCCGTGGCAGGACTTGCCGGACGTGTTCAAGTTCGCCTCTCGCGCCAGCGGCTTATTTTTTGGTGAAGGTGAAATTCTCTTCCATCTTCTGACGCACCTCTTCCATATGCGTGCAGTACTTATTGAAGCCGCCGTTATAGTTACCGTCCTGGCGCCGGTTGAATTCGCCTTCGAAGTTGTAATAGCCCGGCGTGCAATCATGATTGCGGCTGGTTTTGCCGCGATGCTTGATGACTTCCTGCACCCACCATTCCTCCGCTTCCACGGTGGGATCGATAGTGTCGTAGCCGTGGCGGCGGGTGTGGTCGATACATGCGGCGATGTGATCGCCCTGAGACTGCAACATGTCGGTCAAATTGAATTGGAAAGAGGACTGGTAGCCGCCCATGATAAAGAGATTGGGATAGCCGGCGGAATGGATACCGACGAGCGTGCGCATGCCGTCGCGATATTTGTCGTTCAGCTCAAGTCCATTCTTGCCCCGGATCTGGTTGTATATGCCGGTCTTCTGCACCTCGAAGCCGGTGGCGTAAATCAGCACGTCGAGTTTGTACTGTTTGCCTTCGAATACCGGCCCCTCCTCACCGATCTCGGTGATACCCTTGCCATGGGTGTCGACGAGATGGACGTTGGGACGGTTATAGGTCGGCAGATAATCGTTATCGAAGCACGGGCGCTTGCACATGAACATGTACCACGGCTTGAGCGATTCCGCGGTCGCCTTGTCCTTGACGATTTCCTCGATGCGCTTGTGAATCCGCATCATGTATTCGATATTCGCGTTTTCCTGACGGCGGATCTTTTCCTCGCGCGGCAGGCCCGGCAAGTCGCCGCGTTGATCCTCCATCTTCTTGGACTGCATCCGGGCGTTCACGCGCCGCTCGGCTTGCCATCCGGCTTTCAGGCTCTTCGCCCATTCAGAATCGGTCGGCCAATCGTCGCGGATGTCGATCGATGACGGCGTGCGCTGGAAGACGTACAGTTCCTTGGACGCGGCGCCGAGCCCGGAAATGGCCTGGACCGCGGAAGCCCCCGTGCCGATTATGCCCACCACTTTGTCCGCCAGGCCCGAGAGGTCGGGTTTGGTGAACTCGTAATCCCAGCGCGAGGTGTGAAAGGAATAACCTTTGAACTTCTCCATGCCATCGATCTTCGAAAGCTTGGGCTTCGAAAGGGTGCCGTTTGCGCAGATCACGAACTTTGCCTTGAGATGGTCGCCTCGATCGGTCTCGAGATGCCACATCTGTTCAGGCTCGTTCCACACCGTTGAAGTTACGGTCGTCTGAAATATTGCGAGTTCATACAGGTTATATCTGCGCGCGATAGCCTGGCAGTAGGCGAAAATCTCCGGTCCTTTGGCGTAGTGGCGCGTGGGCACGTAGCCAGTCTCGTCGAGCAGGGGCAGATAATCGTATGCGACCACGTCGCAGGCCGCGCCGGGGTATCGATTCCAATACCAGGTGCCGCCCACGTCCGCTCCTCGCTCCACGATGCGGATGCTCTCGACGCCGTACTCGCGCAGCCGCGCGGAGGTCAGCAGCGCGGAAAACCCGCCGCCGATGAAGAGGCATTCGACCGTGTCGTTGATCGGCTCGCGCGGCGTGATCTCGCCTCCGTACGGGTCGATTTCGTACCTCGCGAATTCACCGTCAAGGTCGGAGGTGTACTGGCTGGTTCCTTCGGGCCGGTACTTCAGCCGCAGGTCGCGCTCCTCGGCAAACTTCTCTTTGATGGCGTCGTAATAGTCCTGGGGCCGCTTGGGCTCCGTGAGCCAGTTTATGATCGCCGCCTGTGGCCTTTCATCTGCATCGCTCATGTCCGTACACTCCGTGCATTGGATTGTTCAATGTTATTGATCAACGGTGTAAATCCATTCCAGGTTTGAGTCCAACTCGCTCCCGATGCATACTCCGGACCGGAAGAATTTCGTTAGACCCGCCGGTGTTTTCGCGCGGCAATCCGTGCGAATATCCAATCAGTCGCCGCCAGGGTTGCTGCGACCGCGTGGCGATTTCGCGGCGTACTTCGTCGACCGTCTTGCCCGGCCACATCAGGAGCGCGGTTTCGGCGAAAAAATGGCCTGGAGGCTCGCTGAAGCGAACGAAGTCAGGGAAAAAGCTGCGCCGGTACTCGATTGAATCGATGGCCCGCCGCGCCACGTCATAGTCGTCGAACCAGATCTCCTCGACGCCGTCCCAGCGCGGGTCCGCCATCCCCGACGGTCCATACACTTCGTCCAGCACGATGGATTGCTGATAATGGCGCAGACCGGGCAAGGTCCGCACGATTGGCGCGTGAACCTCCAGCCAATAATTGCGAAAGTCATCGACCGACATCCCGAGCCGGCGGCGGAGTTGAAAAAGCCCCTGGACCATCCCCGAGTGCCGCTCGCCCTCAACCATAACGCGATCGGTTGCGCTGAGGTAGGCGGTGCGGCCCAGGTCGATAAAGTTCTCCTCGTCGGCAGGATAAGCCGGATTTTGATCGAACCATTCCCCGCGCGGCCTTTCGCTCCACAACTCGGACATCGCGTCGTAGGGCGAGTCGCCGCCCAGCGAGGGGATGCGATGGTTCTGGATATAGGCCAGCATCGTCTTGACGCGTTTGCCGGCCTTCGTATGCATCGCGATATAGTAGTGGTCAAATGCGGCCCGGCTGAGCGCGGGCTTGCGGGCAAAGAAGTAAAAGGTGTGGACCATCGGACGCTCCTGATTCAGATTTGCGGCGCGCTGGCTGAAATCGAGATCACGCGCGCCATCCCTGCGCGACCTTGGCTTTGATCTCCGTGGCGGCCTGTTCGCGGCCTTTTCCCGGCCAGATGATCAGTTGCGATTCGGCGAAGAAGTGCGGTGCGCATTCGCAGAAATTTTCGAGATCGGGCAGTAAGCCGCGCCGGTACTCGACTGAATTCAACGCCCGGAGCGCGGCGCCGTAGTCATCGAACCAGATCTCTTCCACGCCATCGTGGTAGGGCTCGCCATAGCCGTAGTAATCGTCGGCGACGAGACATTGCTGATAATGCGCGAGGCCGGGCAGCGAACGCACAACCGGCGCATGGACTTCGAGCCAATAGGAGCGGAACTCCGCCAGCGGCATCCCGAGCTTGCGCCGCAGTTGAAACACGCCCTGGATCATTCCCGAATGAAGCCGCCCGTCAACGATGACCCGGTCCGATGGCGGTCATCCACTGGGTGCGGCCGGCGTCGATAAAGTTGACCTCGTCGGCAATGCGTTTTGAACCGCCCTGCTCCCGATCGCTTACTCCCAACTCTTCCAGCCAGAACTCCGACATCGCGTCGAACGGTGAATCGCCGCCCAGCGAATGCAGGCGATGGTTCTGGACGTAGCGTTTGAGCGAGACAATCCGCGGACCGGCCGTGGTGTGGACGGCGAGATAGTGCCGATGAAAACCGGCTTGGCTCAGAGAAGGCTTGCGGCCGAAGAAGTAGAGCTTGTGAAACATCGCAGACCTGTCAGATAGCCGGGCGGGCAAGCGGTCCAACCCGGGCTGGACGGACGTTTTGGAGCCATCGTTCAGAAATTCCTCCTTCTTATAGCGTCAAACGCCGCCGGCTTCCAGAATTTCCAGCCCCTTCCGGAATCGTTCAAACGGCGGCTTTCATGGCGTGCGGGCGTAACTTTTGGTATTGCTGAGCATTGCCGATTTGGACCCCATCGATTATCCCGGAGGTGTCGCGCGATGAGTGAGCAGGCCGTCAAGCAAAGGAAAGTCATGTCCCTAATCGCCGCTGATCCCAACAGCGATCGCGCCGCGTTCCGCGACCGCTTCCTCCATCAGCATGCACAACACGTGTTGTGGCATTGCCCGCGTATCCGCCGTTACGTCGTGGATTTGGTCGACGTCGACGCCAAGGTCGTGTTCCGCGGCAAGACCACACCTCCGCATCGGGAACTCCATCCGCCGCCGTTCGACGTGATAACCGAGATGTGGTTCGACAGCTTCGACGATTTCAAGGATCCGAACCGGCTTTATGACACTCCGGCGGGCCGCGAGCTGATTCAGGACGAACTTGCCGCGATGGGCGCGCGAAGCTACCACTATCTGATTTCGCCGGTGGTGCAGTGGGATCGCAATCCGCCCGCGGTCATCGGTCAACGCAGCCCCGGGGTCAAGTCGATGTTCATTTCACGCCGCTACGAGAATCTCGACATCAAGGCGGCTGAGAAGGCCTGGCGCGAGCATCGGATCGCGGCGGTGAAATATCACAACTACGCGACCCGTTATGTTCAAAACGGTGTTATTGCCGCGCTGACGCCCGACGCTCCCGTGTGGCACGGGTGTGCGGAACTTTTCTATCCCACCCTGGAAGACCTGGAGCAGCGCTTCGTGGGGGGAACCGAGGAGGGCGAGGTCGAGATCGCCAAGGATGCCGCCCGCTTCGTCGAGGACTCGTATCCGCTGTTCACTAGCGAATACGTCTTGCGCGAATAATTCGCCCCCTGTCCGGGGATCGTCGACAAACGCCGAAAACCCTATCTTCGCCCGCGCCTGCGGACCCGGTCCGCAGAAGCCTGGAGTTTGTACATTCCTTTAATATTCGCCCCCTGAAAGGGGGAGAACGGCGCCGCTGCGGCGCCCCAGAGGGGGACTTTTTTCAGCGCGCCTTCTGAGGCGCACGATTATGAATTCCGAGGACGAAACTCGGCGCAATCGCGGCCGACGCCTTCGTACCGAGTGTATGAGGAGCGGAAGTTGTGGCAGCCCCTCGGAGCCAAGCGCCTCGGGGGATTCAAATTCGCCGACCGGATCGGTCCGTACTTCGCCGATTTCTGCAGCGTCATGCAGCACCTGATTATCGACTCGACGGCCGTCAACATGCTGAGTGGGAGGAGGAGCGTTAGGATGCTTTGAGAACGGCTTATCTGAGCGAGCAACGTTATCGAGTGATCGGTTTTGGAATCAGCGTCAAACACCGAGATGGAAAATGTCCTGGAAGCGATCTTCACGGCGCTGACGGATTCCAATCGCGCACCTCAGAAGCCGCGCTGAAAAAGGTCCCCCTCTTGGGCGCCGCTGCGGCGCCCTTCTCCCCCTTTCAGGGGGCGAATATTAAAAGAATGTACAAACTCCAGGGTGCGGGCGGGCATGCATTAACGCCGCGCACCATCAAACTCACCGCTAATTCAGCTTCGCGTACTCATCTATCCTGGGTAACAGCTTGTCCGCCGGTTCTGGCGGCAGCAGGAAGATCACCCGCTCCGCGCCTGCCAACTCATACTGTTCGATCGACTCCTTGTCGCCTCGACCCCAGAAGATGGTGATCGAGAGCGCCTTGGGGTCGCGTCCGGCTTTTTCAAATTGGTGTCGCAATTCCGCAACTTTGGGGGCCAGATCCCTGGCTCGCGCCGGGATCGGCATCCAGCCGTCGCAATAGTCGACCACGCCCTGGAGCGCCTTGGTCCCTTGCCCGCCCATCAGGATCGGCGGATAGGGCTTCTGAACCGGCTTGGGATAGCTCCAGATCGGATCGAAGTTGACAAAGCGGCCGTGATACTGCGCCTGCTCCTGGGTCCAGATCGCCTTCATTGCTTCGATGCGCTCGCGCATCAGCGTCCGCCGGGTCTTGGGATTGGTGCCGTGGTTTTCCATCTCTTCGACGTTCCATCCCACACCAACTCCAAACAGGAAGCGGCCGCCGGAGAGCAGATCGAGACTGGCGACCTCCTTGGCCAGCACAATCGGATCGCGCTCGACCACCAGGCAAATCGCGGTGCCGAGCTTGAGTTTGGTGGTCACTGCGGCGGCAGCGCCCAACGCCACGAACGGATCAAGGGTGTGGGAATATTCCTTGGGAAGTTCGGTTCCGCCGGGAAACGGGGTGCGGCGCGACATCGGGATATGGGTATGCTCGGGCACCCACAGCGATTCGAAACCGCGCTCTTCCGCGGCGCGCGCCAGGTCGTCGATCCGAATCGCGTACTCGGTAGGGAACATCGATAAGGCGTATTTCATAAACGGTCCTCGACTGGGTTTGAGATGAGCCCGCAATACGAGATCATTTAAGCTTGAGCGTCGCCTTCGTGGAAAGCGGTTTTTTGGTGTCAATCGGTCTCGCGGGCCGCGTTAAGGGTTGTTAGTTGATGGTTGGGACGCGGCCGCCGTCGACCCTGATGTTGGCGCCGTTGACGAAACCGGCCAGCGGACTGGCGAGAAAGGCGACCATTTCGGCAATATCCTCAACGCGGCCGACCCGGCCAGTGGGATTGGGAAACATTTCAGCCACCGCTCGCCGCTCGATTTCCTCCCAGTCCTCCCCCCATTTGCGCGTGCGCGCCCAATCGCGAAAAGTGTGCTCCAGCGCCGGCGTCAGGATCGTGCCGGGGGTAACGGTATTGACCGTTACCCCGCTTGCGCCCAGGTACTTGGAAAGGCCCACGGTGAAATTCACGATCGCGGCCTTGGACGCGTGGTAGTCCGGCAATGAGTAAGGCAATGGCTGCGTCGCCGAAGCGCTGCCTATCTGGATAATACGGCCCCATCCGCGCTGCTTCATCTGGGGGATGAAGTAGCGGACCATCCGCAGAGCCGAGATCACGTTGGTCTCATAAGTCGCCACCCAGACCTTGGTTGGAGTCGTGAGCCAATCGCCCAGGTGATCACCGGTGGCGCCGCCCGCGTTATTGATCAGGATATCGATGCCCGCCGAAGGCCGCGTCCGCAGCTTCGGCCACCGCCTGCGCCTCCGCATCGACCTTGAGGTCGCCGATCGCGACCTGGACCTGGCCACCTTCTTTTCCGATGTCCTTCGCGACCTGATCGGCCCGTTCGCGATTGCGCCCATGGACCACGACCAAGGCGCTCTTCACGGGCCAGCACCCTGGCAATTCCAGTGCCGATCCCGGAACTACTGCCGGTGACCAACGCGCGTTTCCCTTCGAGGTTGAGGTTCATGCCCTTACCTTTAACCCGAACCGGCAAACTTCTTCAAAGGCGCTGCGAGGATATACACTTTACTCGAAAGCGTCCCACTCTTGAGAGGGACTGAGCGATGCTGCGACTGTTGCGTTTGTATCGGCCGGCTCCTGGATTATTCTGCCCTGATATCGACCGTTCTCGTGGCGCGCGCGGATCGGCAACAATCGCGCCTTCGGTGCGGCCGGGTTTCGAACAGGAGAACCGCGATGGCCAAGACGTTCGACAAACACAGCATCAGCGCCGAACTCGGCCGCAAAATGATCGACGCCGCAATCGCAAAGGCCGAGGAACTCAAGATTGCGGTGGTCGTGGCCGTGATCGACGAGGCAGGCCATCTCAAGACATTCTGTCGAATGGATGGCGCTGCGCTCATAAGTGTCGAGGTTGCGCAAGGTAAGGCCTACACTGCGCTGTTCGGATTGCCCTCGCATGAGCTCTTCAACGTCATGAAGGGCAACCCTGGAATCATTGCCGCGCTGCCCAACATGGGACGTATCCTGCCCGTCGGGGGCGGTTTGCCGGTGCGGGTTGATGGCGCGATGGTGGGGGCAATCGGGGTCAGCGGCGGCAGCGTTGAGCAGGACATCGCCTGCGCTCAAGCGGGCCTGGATCTCGCAAGGTAAAGGTAGATGTTACTTCTGCGATCTCCAACTAATGCCGACTGCACGGGTACGATCCTTGGTGTAGTGTGCATGTGTTCCTGCTGACGTCCGCTACCGCCGAACCGCCCCTAGCGTCGATATCCCGCCCGCATGGAATGGCACTTCTGTGGATATCGGTGAAAACGGCGGCTTGATATGATCCCGGTCAAATCACCACGATTGGGGCTGCCGTTCCGTTCATTCGTGGTGCGGCAGGGGGATTCAACGCACTCGGTGGACAACTCACGCCAAATAGTCAGCTCGCCGCGCGCCGCGCAGCGCGTCGCCGAGGCTCGGGCATGGCTTGCGGCGCAAAAACCCGACACCGAGGTCCTGTTGCTGGCCGCGAGCTGGGAAGCAGCCGACGATCTGCTTCGTAGCCGTGGCGGTCTCGCGCGGCGCCCTGTTCGCGGTCCATCGACTGACGCTTAACCGGCTTATCGGCCTGTTGGCTGCCGACGATCTGGCTGCCCGCGGCCTGGTGCCGCTGAGCAGGCTGGCCACCGAAGCCGTGGCGGCCCGCGCAATCCATCGGCTCTATTGGCCCTCGGGCGATCTTCGCCGTGACCCCTCTGATACTTCGGAGCCTGACTTTTTCGCCGCAGTGGCGACACGGCCCGGTTTTCCCGGTGCGATCGCTGAGACCACCCAACAGGTGCGGATGGCCGGGATAACGCCGCAATCGCTTGCCGCAATCGAACATAGCGGACCACCGCTGGCTGCTATCCTGGAGCAATTCGAACGGGAGTTGGAGGCAGCCAACCTGATCGATCGCGCCGGACTGATCCAAATCGCGATTGCCGCCGTCGCTCGCAAACCGCGTTTCGTGGGATTGCCGACGCTGATGCTCGACGTTGCCGTGACTGCTGCGGCCGAGCGCGATCTTATCGCGGCCATTGCCGCCCATTGTCCCGAGTTTTTCGCCACGGTTCCGAGCGGCGACCATCGTACCGCTCGTTATCTCAGCGAGGGGCTGGGAGTGGCGGTTCGAACCTCGCAAGCCGAGGCCAACGGCTTGGCCCGTTCCTCACTGCATATGTTGCAGGAGCATCTATTCGAGGAGTCGGAGCCACCGCGCCTCAAGCTCGACGATACCGTCACGATCTCCTCAGCGCCGGGCGAGTCGCGCGAATGCGTCGAGATTGTCCGCTCGATTCAGGCGCACGCGGAGGCCGGTGTCGCTTTCGATCAGATCGCGATACTCCTGCATGCTCCCGGACAATACGTCGCGCATCTGCAGGAGGCATTGCGGCGCGCCGAGATTCCGGCCTATTACGCCGCCGGCACCCGGCGCCCGGAACCAGGCGGCCGCGCGCTGCTCGCGCTACTGGCCTGCGCCGGGGAAAGTTTGTCGGCGCGCCGCTTTGCCGAGTATCTCTCGCTGGCGCAGGTGCCGGATTGGGACCCGCAGCGGTCCAGGACGGCGGCGCCGTTCGTTGCTCCGGAGCCGGAACTAACGCCGGCGGGTCTGGGCGCCGAACTCGAAGTTCCCCAGCCAACCCTGGAGGCGGCCACTTTTATCAGCGACCCGATTCCGGTGGTGGAAGGCACGGTGCGGGCGCCGTGGCGATGGGAGGAGTTGATTGTCGAGGCCGCGGTAATCAACAGCCGCGAGCGATGGCAGCGGCGGCTGGACGGGTTGCGCAAGGAGATCGTGCGCAAACGCACCGAGCTTGAAGAGGAAGACGGGCGCGTCGCGATGTTCGATCGTCAACTGCTCGACCTCGATCATCTGCGCGAGGTCGCGCTGGAGATGATCGAGGCGCTGGCTAGCCTGCCCGGCGAGGCCACCTGGGGCGAATGGCTGACGCATCTGCGCAACCTGACCGCGCTGGCCGTGCGCGACGCGACCCCGGTGCTGGCGGTGCTCGCCGAGCTCGAGCCGATGGCGCCGGTGGGTCCGATCGGTCTGGAGGAAGTGCGAATCGTGCTGGGCAATCGGCTCGGCACGCTCACCGAGCGCGCGCCGCGCCGGCGCTACGGCGCGGTCTTCGTCGGCCCCGCGGCGGCCGCGCGCGGGATGTGCTTCGACGTGGTACTGGTGCCGGCGCTGTCGGAGCGGCTGTTTCCGCACAAGGTGGTCGAGGATCCGATCCTGCCCGACGCCGCGCGCCGGCTTGTCTCGCCCGACCTCGAGGTGCAGGCCGAACGCGTCGCGACTGAGCGCCTGGCGCTGCGAGTTGCGGCGGGCGCGGCGCGCCAACAGCTTTTTCTTTCCTATCCGCGCCTGGATGTGGAGCAGGGCCGACCGCGCGTGCCGTCCTTCTATGCGCTGGAAGCGTTGCGCGCGGCAGAGGGTTATCTGCCCGGCTTTTACGAATTGGCCGACCGCGCGGCGGCCACCCGCGAGTTGCGGCTCGGATGGCCCGCTCCGGACAACGCGCAGGAAGCGATCGATCAAGCCGAGTTTGACTTGGCGCTATTGCAAAAGCTGGTCGATGCGGACCCCGATACCACAGTCGGCGCCGCGCATTATTTGCTCAACACCAATATGCATCTGGCGCGCGCGTTGCGCGCCCGCGGGCGACGATGGCTGCGCCGCTGGACGACGGCGGACGGGATGGTCGATCCTGATCCTGCGGCGCGTGCGGCCCTGGCGCGTCATCAATTGGCCGCGCGTTCGTACTCCGCCACAGCGTTGCAAAATTATGCTTCCTGTCCGTACCGGTTTTTCCTCCAGGCGATCCATCGCTTGGAGCCGCGCGAGGAACCCGAGGCGATCGAGTTGATCGACCCGCTGACTCGGGGCGCGCTCTTCCATGAAGTGCAGTTCGACCTGTTAAGCGCTCTGCGCGAGTGGCAATATGCTGCCGGTTACGCGCGACAATCTGGTGGCGGCGACAGAACCTGGTCGACGAGAAACTCGACCACCGTGCCGACGACTACCATGACAAGCTGGCGCCGGCGATCGAAAAGGTCTGGGACGACGGTATCGCGGCGATTCGCGCCGATCTGCGCGAATGGCTGCGGCGGATGGACGAGGACGCGCGCGGATGGTGTCCGCAGCGCTTCGAGTTGTCCTTTGGGCTCAAAGATCGCGAGCAGGCCGACCCCTCCAGCAGCGCCGATCCGGTTCTGATCGAGGGCGTCCTCCGATTGCGCGGTTCGATCGACCTGATCGAGCGCCATCAGGACGGTTCGGTGCGGGTGACCGACCACAAGACCGGCAAGGTGCGCGCCAATCACGGCGTGGTGGTGGGCGGCGGCAAGAGTCCTCCAGCCGGTGTTTTATGGATTGGCGGCGGAAAAGCTGCTGGACGAGCGGATCGAGTCCGGAAGGCTTTACTACTGCACCTCCACCGGCGGTTACGAAGACCGTGTGGTCGAACTCAATGACAAGCTGAAAAACGACAGCGGAGAAGTTACTGACAAAACCGCCCGCGACTTCGCACGTGACGTGGTCGGGATCATCGGTGGGGCGCTCGGCGAAGGATTCTTTCCCGCCGCTCCGGCTAAAGGCGAATGCGCCTGGTGTGACTACCGGATGGTTTGCGGACCGCACGAAGAGCAGCGCGCGCAGCGCAAACCGGCCGCCCGGCTCAAGGAGCTGAGACGATTGCGGGAGATGCCATGAAGCCGGCCCCGCAAGCGGGAATCGATACCGCGCCGTCCATCAATCCAAGCGGACTGACCGACGCTCACGCCCGCTATCGGATCTTAAACGACCTGGATACAACCCTGGTGATCGAGGCCGCCGCCGGCACCGGCAAGACCACTGAGTTGGTCAGGCGAATCGTGGCCGTGATTGCGGCGGGCCGAACCACCCTGGATCGCATCGTAGCGGTCACATTCACCGAGAAGGCGGCAGGTGAACTCAAACTGCGCCTGCGCGAGGAGATCGAACGGGGCCGGACCAACGCGCAGGAAACGCCGCAGCGGCGTGCGCGCCTGCAGGAGTCGTTGCCTAAGTTGGAAGAGGCCCGAATCGGTACGATACATTCGTTCTGCGCCGACCTGCTCAGCGAACGGCCGGTAGAGGCCGGGATCGATCCGCGTTTCGTCGTCGCGCCGCCTGACACCGCGCAGACGCTGCTCCAGCGCGCTTTCGACTAACTGGTTCGAGACCGAACTGGCGGCGCCGCATCCCGGCGTGCGCCGCATTCTTGCGCCGGCGCAACTTCGACAGAGGCGGGCCGCGCCGCAACGGGAATGGCGGGCCGCGCCGTTTGCTGCTCGACGCCGTGCGCAAGCTGGTCGAATGGCGTGACTTCGACACGCCCTGGCGCTATCGCGATTTCGATCGCGAGCGCGAAATCGACGGACTACTCGCTGATATTGCGGGGCTGGGCGATTTAGCCAAGTGGGGCAAGCCGGACGACTGGCTGGCCAAGGCGCTCGCGGAATTCGATCGGTTCATCTACGAGATGAACCGTCTCGAAGCGGTGCGCGAAGGCCGCGACTACGACGCGCTGGAGGCGGAGCTCCTGATCCTGCTCAACCCGAGAAGGAACATCTGGACTTGGAAAGGCTACGGCCAGTATGGCACGAGCGCTGATGGGCGGAAGATTGAGCGGGCAAACGTTATCGAGTTCCGGGATCGAGTGCGCCAGCGGCTGGAGCGGTTTCGCGACGCGGCCGGCGCGCAACTGGCACCACTGTTGCGCGACGAACTGTGGCCGGTGGTCGGGCGCCTACAACGAACTAAAGCAGCGCGCCGGACAACTGGACTTCATGGACCTGTTGCTGATGACGCGCGATCTGGTCCGCGACAATTCCGTGGTCCGCGCCGTGTTGCAGGAACGTTTCACCCACATCTTTATCGACGAGTTTCAGGACACCGATCCGCTGCAGGTTGAAATCCTGCTGCTGCTGGCGGATGGCGACCCGCGTCAGCGCGACTGGCGCAGGGTGCGGCCAATCCCGGGGAAGCTCTTTATCGTGGGCGATCCCAAGCAATCCATCTATCGTTTCCGCCGCGCCGATGTGGCGCTTTATCAGTGGGTCAAGAACCAGTTGCTGGAATGCGGGGCGCAGCTCGAATACCTGACGGCAAGTTTCCGGCCCAACGCCGAGCTGGCCGCATTCGTCAATGCCGCCTTTGACCCGCTGATGACCGAATCCGCGACGCAGGCCGCGTACGCGCCGCTGAATTCGTTGCGGCCGGCGGATCCGCGCCAACCCGCAATCGTGGCGCTGCCGGTCCCGTTACCCTACGGCGATTTCGGCAAAATCGTCAAATGGAAGATCGACGAGTCGCTGCCGCAGGCGGTCGCGGGTTTTATCTCATGGATGATTCGTGACAGCGGATGGACGATCACCAGCCGCGACACCGCCGCACAACGTGTGCCGATCCAGGCGCATCATATCTGCATCCTGTTCCGCCGCTTCGACGCCTGGGGCACCGACATGTCGCGCGGCTACATGCGCGCGTTGGAAGCGCGGCGCGTCCCCCACGTTTTGCTCGGCGGCAGCTCCTTTCACGAACGCGAAGAAGTGCAGACGCTGCGTAACGCGCTGATGGCGATTGAGCGGCCCGACGATGAGCTGGCGGTGTTCGCGACCCTGCATGGTCCGATCTTCGCGCTGTCGGACGCGGCGCTGCTGGCTTTCCGACAGACCATCGGATCGCTCCAACCGTTTCGCCAAATCACCCAGCCAGTGGACGGAGAACTCGCTGAAGTGGCGGAGGCATTGAAAATCCTGCGCGAGTTGCATCGGGGCCGCAACCGCCGGCCGATCGCCGATACAATCCAGCAGTTTCTCTCCCGCACCCGCGCTCATGCCGGCTTTGCAATCTGGCCCACCGGCGAGCAGGCGCTGGCCAATATCCTGCGTGTGCTCGACAAGGCGCGCCGCTATGAGGCGCGCAGCGGTATCTCGTTCCGCGGTTTCGTCGATCTGCTGGAAACCGAAGCGCAAAGTGGCGAAGGCGCCGAGGCCAAAGTAGTCGAGGAAGGCACCGAAGGCGTCCGCATGATGACCGTGCATTCCGCCAAAGGGCTCGAGTTCCCGGTGGTCGTCCTGGCCGATCTGACGTGCCGGGAGACCGGTGCGGCGCAACGCTTCGTTGATCCTGAACGGCGCCTGTGCGCGATGAGTCTCGGCGGATGCCTGCCCGACGAGCTCCTGGAGCAGCGCGAGGACGAAGAGCGCCGCGACCGCGAGGAATCGATCCGGCTGCTATACGTTGCGGCGACCCGCGCGCGCGACCTGATGGTCGTGCCAGTGGTGGGCGACCGCGGCGCGGAGCAGGAAGAGCAGGAGGACGGGTGGCTGCGCAAACTGGCGCCGGTGATTTATCCGGATTCCAGCGTTGTCCGTTCGCCGGAATCCCGCAACGCGCCCGGCTGCCCGGCCTTTGGCGAAGAGAGCGTCATGCCGCGCCCATCCAACGCCCCGCCCGGGGTGAGGTCGGTGGCGCCGGGATTGCATCGTCCGTCCGCGGGAGAGCATCGCGTCGTCTGGTGGGATCCCAACAAACTGGACTTGAACCAGGAAGAGGCGATGGGCTTGCGCCAGGTGAAACTGCTGCAGGCCGACGAAAGCGGAAAGGCCTCACAGGCGGGTCAGGAAGCCTACCAGCGATGGGCCGAGCGCCGCGACACGGTGCGCCGCGAGGCCGGCACGGCGATGATCAAGGTGGCGACCGCTACTGAACTGGCGGCAGCCACGGAGCCAGGAAACGCCGCGGCCCAGGCATTGGAGCATCAGATTGAGCTGGTTTCCGTAACCCGCCGGGCAGGCCGGCCGCACGGCGCCAGATTCGGCACGCTGGTGCATGGCGCATTGCTACAGGTGAGCCTGGATGCCGCCATTGCCGAAGTCGAACGCACGGTCGCGCTGCAGGGGCGCATCCTGGGCGCCGACCCTGCTGAGATGACCGCCGCGGTCGAGGCCGTTGTGCAGGCGCTGGGCTCCGCGGTCGTGAAACGGGCTCACGCCGCGTCCTCCCGCTGCCTGCGCGAATGCCCGGTGCTGGTGACCTTGGAGGGCGGGACTCTGGCCGAGGGTATCGCCGACCTGGCCTTCGAAGAGGTAATTGGCGGCGAGCGCGGATGGACCGTGGTGGACTTCAAAACCGACGCCGAAATCCAGGCGCATCTCGCGAAGTATCGCGCCCAGTTGGAAATTTACATGCGCGGAATCGCCCGCAGCACCGGCCTCAAGACCCGCGGCATCCTGCTGTGGGTATGACGTTTCTGGCCTCTGTTCTCTTTTTCTTCTCGTAGCGCCTGCCTCCGTGCCGGTCCCTTTTGCTGTATTAATTAAAATCCGCAAGCCCTGCCTAGCAAACATTAAACAGAACCGGCATGAAGGCCGGCGCTACGGAACAGAACGGGCGCCAGGAAATCCAGGCCAGATTCCAGCCCGGAAGTCGCGTTGCCCTGGCGGAAAAGCTATTAATATTAGTGCGGTGAGGCAGCCTGGAGCGCGGCTGGGTTCGCGCCAATGGGCCGGCGATGGTATCCGCGGGGCGGATGTCCACGCATGTGATGGTGGTTGATGAGGAGGTTACGGTCAATTATCCAATGAACGAAACGCTATTGGTCGTGGGTTATGGGTCGCTGCTGAGCGGCCATGGCCTGCTCACGGTGCGCCGCAACGGCAAGAGCCGCCTGGTCGCGCTTGAGGCATTTCCGCTTCTGCTGCGCAACGCCCGTCGCGGATTGGCCAAGCCCACCGCTCATGGACACTATCTGGCGATGGACCTGGAGCCGATTGATCCGCAAAATCCGATTGCGGGCCGCATCGGCTTTGAACCCACGGGCGATGAGATCGGAGCGCTCGGATTGATTTTCGAGCGGCGATGGGCCGAGCGGCTGGCGATGCGCGAGGAGTACGACCCGTCCAAATTCCTGGAGCTGATTGCGATGGCGGATCGGGCGGAAATGCCGGTAGGCGACTTCCTGCTGCGAATCGCCACTGAGGTCGGCTTCGATTTGCTGGCTTATCGTACTGTGCTGGCCCAACTGATGGGCTACACCTCTGCCGGCTACATCTTTCATCCCCTGCCACTGGATGACGGCCGGGTCGCGATTGTCGCCATTGGGTCGGGATTCTACGGTAGCGGCGATCCGGCGGTGCGCTCCAGGCGCAACCTGTGCGGGATCGACCAGTTGATGACGCTGGAGCAGGCACTGGCCTTCGAACGCATCGAAATCGACGCGTTGGGACAGCTCGGCTATTTCCTGGAATGCATCCTGGGTGGAGCGCACGGTTTGTTCGTCGGCGATCTGTTGGCGGGGTTGGAAGATGCGAGGGAGCGGTTGGAGCAGCTGGCGGAACTGCTGAGGCGAGCGTTGGACAACGAGCATCGGCATTTCCTGGACGCGACCGCCCTGACCCCGCCACGCTATCGCGCCACCTTTGGCACAATCTCCCAGAGCGGGATTGAACATCTTTTTGAACGCGCCCAGATCCGGCGCTAGCAAGGAGCGGGCGGTGGGTTCGAACTTTTCAGTTCACGTGGCCAAGGAGAATCTCAAGTTCTCGGCCGCCCATTTCATCGCTTACCCGGGGTTTCGCGAGCCGCTGCACGGGCACAACTACCAGGTCGCAATCCGTGTAAGAGGCGAGTTGTCGGGCTCCGGATACGTGCTCGATTTCGGTTTGGTGAAACGACTGACCAAAGAAATCGTCGATCGGCTCGACGAGCGGACGCTGATTCCTGAGCGTAGCGACTGTCTGCGAATTGAGCCATTGGGCGAGCAGGTGAAGATCCGCTACGAGGACGACGAGTTCATCTTGCCGCGCAAGGATTTGTGCCTGCTTCCGATCGTTCACAGCTCGGCGGAGGAACTGGCGCGCTTCATCTGGGATGAGTTGCGCCAAGCGCTGGCGGCCAAACAGCGCACTCGAAGGCATCAGCTCGCTGGAAATCGCAGTCGCTGAGGGCCCCGGTCAAGCCGCGATTTACGAGGCCGCAGTGTGAAAAACTGACACTTATGTCGCCCATTATTCGGCCCCATAAATGTCTTTAATTTCCAATTTTAAGCTGCAACTCATCGCCACAGGACATCGGGCGATGCAAGCTATCTTGTTCGGGCCCATCGCGCCGTGAGAATATCGCCTGATCGTTTTTCGTTCAGGGGGGAAGTGTCATTGGCTTCCGGGCTTAAGGGCGCGGCCGGGCGGTTTCATTCAGCGGCCGCACGGGCACTGATCGGCGAGCATCCGCACACAATCAGGCTGCGTGCGCTGATTGAGCGGGTTGCCAACTCCGATGCGACCGTCCTGATCACCGGTGAGAGCGGCACCGGGAAGGAGGTCGTGGCGCGCGCAATCCACGCGCTTTCGCCGCGCTCGGACAACGATTTCGTCCCCGTCAACTGCGCGGCAATTCCGCACGAGATGCTGGAATCCGAGATGTTCGGGCACGAACGCGGCGCCTTTACCGGCGCGGTCGCGCCGCGCCAGGGACTGTTCGGGATGGCCGACCGCGGGACTATCTTCCTGGACGAAATCAGCGAAATGCCACTGACCCTGCAAGCCAAGCTGCTACGCGTGCTGGAGGACCGTTTGGTGCGCCCGCTGGGAGCGGACCGCTCCAGCCAGGTCGACGTGCGAGTGATCGCGGCCACCAACAAGGACCTGGCCAGGGCGGTCCGCAAGGGCACCTTTCGCGAGGATTTGTTTTATCGGCTGCAAGTGGTGCCGATCATTATCCCGCCGCTGCGCGAGCGCCGCTCCGATATCCCCCTTCTAATCGATTATTTCCTGCAGCGGATGCAGGCGCGTTTTCCGGATCGCAAGTGGACGATTAGCAAGGAAGCGCTGGTGCGGCTGTGGTCTTACGATTGGCCGGGGAACGTGCGCGAACTCGAAAACATGGTCGAGCGTCTGGCGATTCTGTGCGAAGGCTCGATGATCGAAGCTTCGCTGCTGCCTGAAAACCTGGTCGGCGCCACGCGCACGGCGGAACCGCGGCTGATGCCCACGCTGGCCGAGGGTGAGATCAATCTGACCGCGATGGTGCGCGAGTTCGAAGGCCGTCTGATCAACGAGGCCTTCCGGCGCACGCATGGCAATAAGCAGGCGGCGGCGCGGCTTTTGGGCCTCAAACGGACCACCTTCTCGGCCAAATTACGCCGCTGCGGAGTGCTTGATTATGACCCCAACGATGATGCCTCGAATCCCGAGGGAGACCGTTGATGAATCGCAGGACCAGCAACCCCGCGCGAATTCTGGTCGTCGATGACGACCCCGATACCGTCGACATCCTCAGCCGCCATCTCCAGCGCGAAGGGTTTGTCGCGATCGAAGCGTTGTGCGGGAGCGACTGCCTGCGAATCGCGCGCGAGAGCGACGTCGATGTGATTTTGCTCGACCTGATGATGCCCGGGATGGACGGATTCCAGGTTTGCCAGCAGCTCAGAATCGACCCAAAAACCTGCCGAGATTCCGATTATCCTGGTCACCGCCCGCGATGATATCGAGGCCCGCGCGGAAGGAATCCGGGTGGGCGCCAGCGAGTTCCTCACCAAACCATTTTCACGCCGCCAGTTGGTCGCGCGAATCAACTCCCAGCTCAACCTCCTGGACGCCGCCCGCACCACCAAGGCTGTGCTCAACCGCCTGGGCCGCCCCGAAGAGTGAAAAAGACTTCAGCGCGCTTCGTGACTGATTAGCCCATGAACGGCGGTTGCTGTCTCATCGCCCACGGTCTTCCCTAGAGCTGGCTCCGAAGCCGCGGCAAGGTTGCGCAGGTGGCGTTTCGGTTGCACAATCTGGATTGCTTCTCCAAGGAGGAAGCCAGGCGATGCCCTCGAGCTGCCCGCGTTGCGGCGCGGTCTTAAATATCGGTTCCGCCAACTGCCCGTCCTGCGGCACTCCGGTTACGTCCAGTACGCAGCCCAATAACGTGATCGCCGCCCTGTGCTACATCGGATTCGCGATTACCGGGATTATCTTCCTGCTGGTGGAGCCCTATAACCGTGATGAGACGGTACGCTTTCACGCCCGCCAATCGATCGCGCTCACGGTCGCCTGGATAGCCTTCTCGATCGTGATGAGCGTGTTCATCGCGGTAATGCCTGACGCCCTGAAGGGTCTGTTTCTGCTTATCGAACGGCTCGGCGACATCGCCCTGGCAGTGCTGTGGATTTTTCTGATTTACCAAGCCTATATCGGGAATCGCTTTCGCGTACCGCTACTGGCCGATTGGGCCGACACGGTGCCGTTCTAGCCCTGAGACAGGCCGAGCCTGGCGGCGCTTTTACTCCGACCCGACTTCCAGGCTTTCAACGCGTACGCCGTCGGCTTCGAAGCGGATTACCATCCGGCAGGCCGACGTTCCCAGCGTGAGTGTATAGATTCCGGGGCCGCGTTGCGCGGCGCTAATCTCGGCCAGCGGTTGATCTTTGAGTTGCGCCAGCGCCGCGTTGAGCGAGCTTACCTGTGCGGCCATGGCCTTTCCACGCGGAGTTTTCTGAAACAACGCAGACAGCGCCAGATGGGCGCCGGGTCCGGCCATGCGCCGGATCCGGTCGCCGGAGAGGCAGATTTCCATTATCGCCGTCAAACGCGGAATCAGGGCGGCGGGCACTTCGAGCAGGCTGATCGCTTCAGCCAGCGCTACATAATCCGCTTGCGCTTGCGGGTCGGGATTGGCCTTCGCAAAAATCGCGATCTGTTGCAGCAGAACCTGGCGCTGCAAGTCGTCGAGCGGCAGCGATTCATCGTCAGCCACGGAAAATCTGTGTTGCCCTGCTCAGTGATTCGATCCGGAACCGTTTCCCGAGCCGTTGGCTGTGGGTCCATGCCCGCCGAGCAAAGCCGCCAGCTCGTGCTCGAAGCCGCCGGTCTCGATCGCGCAATGCATGCCGCATTCCTTGGGCGCCCCGGTTTCCCACCACCATCGCCCCTCGCGCGAATCGACGCCCTCGGGGACCGGCCGGGTGCATGGAGCGCAGCCGATGGACTTGTAGCCCTTGTCGTAGAGTTCGCTGTAAGGCACATCGTTGGCGCGGATGTAGTCCCACACCTCTTCCTCCGTCCAATCCGCCAACGGCGCCACTTTGACGATCCCGCCATGGTCGTGGTCGATTTCGATCTTACGGATATTGGACCGGGTAGCCCATTGATCGCGCCTCAGCCCGGTCACCCAGGCGTCGTAGTTGAGCAACGCGCGGCGCAGCGGCAGCACTTTGCGCACCTGGCAGCAGAGCAGGCGCAGGTTGACGTCGCGATAGAACATATTGAGCCCGTGCTTGGAAACCATCTGCTCCACGATCTTGGTATCGGGCAGGAAGATCTCGGTTTTGATCCCGTAGCGGTCGCGGATCCGCTCGATCAGGCTGTAGGTTTCCTCGGGCATCCGGCCGGTGTCGATAGTGAACACCCGCACCGCCGGATCGATACGCCACGCCATGTCGATCAGGACGCAGCCATCGGCCTGGAAGCTGGAACAGATTCCCATCCGCCGGCCGAAGCGCTCGATCGCCCAGGCCAGCAACTCCTGCGGTTCCTTGTCATCGTACTCGACGGCCGCTTCTCCGGCTTCGAGCTCATCCATCAACTCAAGTCGCTCTTCCACTTGCTGGTCCATAAGATTCACTCTGGGGCTGCGACGTTAAGGTCCGCGTCCGATGCTCTATGGGTCATGCCAATCAACTCGGCATCAGGGGTCCGTACGCAAAAACGCGCGAAGGTCTCGTCAGGCAGGCGATGCTGCAGGTAGCCCGCCACCAGCCGGCTGACGTAGTCTTCCACCAGCGCCGACGGTACCCGGCGCAACACCGGTTTCCCGATTGCGGCGTCCTTGCCCAAACCTCCACGCAGGATGATGTCGAAGGCTTCCAGCGGTTCGCCATTAGGTCCGCGTCCCGTGGTCCCCTGCAGACCGATATCGCCCGTCCAATGCTGGGCGCAAGCGTGGGGGCAACCGTCGAGGTTGACCTTGAGGTCCGCGACCGCAGGGCCGAAATCGCCGACCAGCCGATCGATTATCGTGGCCAGCTTGGTTTTGGTCGGCGTCACTGCGTAATTGCAGTGGGGGTCGCCGATACATCCGATCGACGAGGCATAGAGCCCGTTAGCGTCGAGTGGAAATCCCACTTCGCCGACCCGGCCGATTACTTCGTCCAGACGTTCGCGCGGAATTCCGGTCAGGATGAAATTCTGACGCCGGGTGAGCCGGATATCGCCGCCGTAGCTCTCGGCAATCTCGGCCACCTGGCGCATCTGGCCGCCGCTCATCGTTCCCAGATACACGGGAAAGCCAACGTAATGGAGTCCCGCTTGCCGCTGCTCATTGACGCCCATGTGGTCGCTGTCGAGGTCGGGCAATGGCAACTCGGCCAGCGGCTCCAACTCCCGGCCTAGCCGCGCCTCCACCAGCTTACGGAACTCATCGGGTCCATAGTCGTCGATCATGAACTTGAGCCGCGCCTTGACGCGCGAAATCCGGTACTCGGTGGTCGATTGCCATACGTCGATAATTGCGCGCAGCAAAGCCATCGCCTCATCAGGCCGCACGAAAACGCCCAGATGGCGCGACAGTCGGGGCGTCGAGGATTGTCCGCCGCCGACGCGGACCGCGAACCCAGGTGTGCCATCCTTGATGAATCCGACCAAGGCCACGCAATTGATTTCCGGAGCGTTACATTGGTAATGGCATGCCGAGATCGTGATCTTATGTTTTCGGGGCAAATCCGAATAATCGCGATTGCCGTAGAAAAAGCCGGCCGCCTCCGACAGCAGGCCGGTTACATTGAAATATTCTTCCTGAGTAACGCCACCAACCGGGCATCCGGTGATGTTGCGCACCACGTCGCCGCATCCGCCCAGCGTGGTCAGCCCGGAGCCCTTGAGCTTTTCGAAAACTTCCGGGAACCGGTCCAGGGTTATGTAATGAAGCTGGATGTTCTGACGGGTGGTTAATTCGCCCTCGTTGCGGCCAAACTGTTCGGAGATTTCTCCAATGGTCCGCAGGCCGGCGGGCGTCAGCCGCCCTCCGGGAATCTTGACCCGCATCATAAAGGTTCCGATTTTAGGCTTGTCGTGGTACAGCCCATACCACTGCAGGCGCACGATGTCCTCTTCGGGCAGCTTTTCGTACGAGGTCTCGGCCAGACGATCCCACTGGCCCCACAGCTCGGTCGGAAACAGTTCGCGCTTGAGGCGCTCGACCGAGTTGCGCTTGAGCACCAAATCCCATTTTGGAGGCTCTCGTTTGGGCACCGGGCAAATCTCCTCACCTTGACTTATAAGCAAAGGTAACTTAGATCACCTATTTAGTCAAATATTCTTGTGGGTACCGATTGGGGATGATCGGTGCTGTAAAAAGGCCGAAACGAAATGAAATTTGGCGTTGGGGTCGACTATTCGTTGAAGGCATTGCTGATGCTCGCGGAGCGCTATCCGAGCACGCAGCCCTTACAGGTAGAGGCGATAGCGACGGCCCAGAACATTCCCGAGAATTACCTACGACGCCTGCTGATCTCGCTCAAGCGCGGTGGTCTCGTGCTCAGCCAGAAGGGTCCAAGCGGCGGCTATATCCTGGCCCGCCCGCCCTCGCGAATCACGATGGCGGATGTGGTCGAGTTGATCGAGGGCGACTACGTCCCGGTGGAATGCCTGGAGGACGGCGCCAATTCACCCTGCCGCCGCGATCAAGCCTGCGCAATGCGCGACGTCTGGCGCCAGGTCCGTGACCAGGTCAACTCGATCCTGCGAGCCGCGACTTTGGAAACCCTGGCCAGCAACCTCAAAACCGCCCACACCTTTCAGATTTAGTTAAGTTACCGGCACCGAGAAGGCGACCCCTCGGAGAGTTTTCGGTTTTCCACACATACCGACCGCTACCGCTTGCCGCCCGGATCAATTCAGCATTGACTAAGCGCGATTATCAGATAATTGTATGCTTAAAACATGCTGAGGATGAGATATGCTTGATGCCCGTGAAATCCACCCCCTAACAGACTTCCTGCGCAACCATAAAGCTCACGTTACGCGGCTGAAGAAAACCCATGCCCCCGAGGTGCTCACAGTCAACGGCAAGGCGGAGTTGGTGGTGCAGGATGCAGAAAGCTACCAGCAGCTGCTGGATCGCCTGCACTGCATGGAAACCCTGACGGCGATTCAGGAGGGAATGGCAAGTGCGGAGCGCGGCGAGTTGAAGCCCGCCGCTCAGGTCTTTGCCGAGATGCGCGTCAAGTATGGCATACCGCGTTAGTCTTTCCGCTCCTGCTGAAGCCGACGCTTACGGAGCGTTCGAGCGTATCCGCGAGGCGGCTTCCATCCATGCCGAGAAATGGCTTGCCGGTTTATTCGCAGCCATTCTGAGCCTCGAGGATATGCCCTCCGTTGTCCGCTCATTCCCGGCATGTTCGCATATTGCGCGTCTGGCATAGCTCCCGTGATGTCATCACCGCTGACGATGTGGAGTCATGACCCGTCATAGGGATCGAAGTCCCGGGAGAGTCCACGCTCTTTCAACGTGCGGCCAATTCCCGGCGCCCCGAGCAGAAGGCGAGCGACAATTGCCGCCGTCGCGCGTGGCGGCTTACGCCAATCCGTAGACCGGAACCACGGCGCCGGATGTGACCTGGTTGAGTTCCGAGCACAGGAACGAGAGCGTCTTGGCAATATCCTCGGGCTTCACCCAGCGCTCATGCTTGGCCTTGGGCATCGACTTGCGGTTGGCCTCGGTATCGATCGTGCTGGGTGCGATCGCATTGACCAGCACGCCGTCGTTGAGCACCTCCTCCGCCAGCGAATAGGTGAAGGTGGCAATCGCGCCCTTGGCGATCGCGTAGGCGGCATAGTCGCCGGCACCCATCAAGCCGCTGCGCGAGGCGACCGATACGATGCGGCCGAACTTGTTCTTCTGCATGATCGGCACGACCGCCTTGCAGCACATAAAAGTCGGCTTGAGATTGAGGTCGAACATCGCCTGCCACTCATCGGCAGTGGTTTCCGAAATCGGCTTGCCGCCCCAGAAGCCGCCGACCAGGTTGACCAACGCGTCGACGCGGCCGAATTTCTTAACCGTCTCCTCGACGAACTTGTTCAGCTGGTCAGTGTTGGAGACGTCAACCTTGCTCACCAACAGGTTGGATTGCGCAAAGCGGCCGCCCAGCCGCTGCTCCAGCATCGGCACTTCCGCGTCGATGATATATGGGATGGCGACCTTGGCGCCTTCACCCAGGAAACGCTCCGCGACGGCGCGGCCTAGCGCGCCGGTCCCACCCGTGATAATCGCAACTCTGTCTTGCAGTAGCGCCATGGCGAATACTCCTTATGGAATCGCAGCCGTTATAGCGCGCTTCGCCGACGTGGTCGAGTCATAGCGAGGGCGCCCCCAAGGACACGATTAACCGTCGCGCCGCGGCTACAGTTCGCGGCGGCCGCTGATTGCGCTGCTTAGAGTGGCGGAATCGCTGTATTCGAGGTCGCCGCCGACCGGCAGGCCGCGCGCCAGGCGCGTGACCTTGATTCCCAGCGGCTTGATCAGTCGGGCCAGGTACAATGCGGTCGTCTCGCCCTCGACGGTCGCGTTGGTCGCGATGACCACTTCCGCGACTGGCGGCTCCGCACTCAGACGCGCGACCAGTTCTCTGATCCGGATATCGTCGGGACCGATTCCGTCCAGCGGCGCCAGCGCCCCGTGCAGGACGTGATAGAGCCCGCTGAAGCTGCGCGAACGCTCCATCGCCATCAGATCGGCTGGCCCTTCGACCACACAAATCACGGTTGGATCCCGCGCGGGGTCGGAGCAGATATGACATTGCGGGCTGTCGGAAAGGCCCAGGCACGAACCGCACAGAACGATTCGTTCCTTCATTTCGAGCAAGGCTTCGGCCAACGCGATCACCTCCTCACGCGGACGGCCCAGCAGATTGAAGGCGAGCCGCGAGGCGGTCTTCTCACCAATTCCCGGCAGCCGCGAAAGCTCACGTACCAGCCGCGTCATCGCGGGCGGCAAGCCTTGGCCGTGCTTGGATTGAGAAGTGCTGTCCGCCATCGGGGAGTCCTCTTATTCGAAACCGGGCAGCTTGAGACCACCCATCGGTCCCAGCTTGCCCATCTCCGTGGCAACCAGGGTTTGGGCCTGGCGCAAACCTTCATTTATCGCCACGGTTATGAGGTCTTCGAGCATCGCCTTGTCGTTGGCGGTGATCAACGAAGGGTCGATTTGAATCCGCCGCACCTGCATCGCGCCATCCACCGTCACCCGTACCATCCCGCCGCCGGACTGCGCCTCGACCGTCTTGCTGGCGGCTTCTTCCTGGAGCTGCTTGAGTTTTTCCTGCAGGACCTGCGCCTGCTGAAGAAGTTCTGACAAATTAGGTTGGGCCACGTAAATAGCTCCTTGGTTACGTTGTTGACAGTCGAACCGATGCGCTCGGCCTGTTATTGAGGTTCGTTGCGTTTGACCGGCGGCCGCCGCACGTCCACCAGCCTGCCCTCCAACTCGTCGAGGATTTTGCGCACCATCGGATCGGCGAACAGTTCCTTGCGTGCGGTTTCGCGGTCGATCGGTTCTCCGTTGGACGGGGCCGGTTCCGGGGATGCCGCCGCATTTGCCATCGCGCTTTGGAAATCTATTCGCGACGATGCAGCCGGCGCAGGCGCGGTGGCTTTTTCCGGCGTTTCCGCTTGAGGTTGCAATGGCGCGGGATTCTCAGCAGCGGGCGCGGACTGCGTCAGTTCGACCTTGATCGGGCGGCCGTAATGCTCGGAGGCGAGGGCGGCGATGGCCCCCTTGTTGTCGTTCAGGTAGCGCACGTAAATGTCGTTGCGCGGAACGACTCTGAGAATATCACCGCTAAGTTCCAGTCCCGCTCCCAGTTCCATAAATCCCGCCAGCGCCGCCTTCTTCTGACGGATGTAGTCCCTGAGATCCGGCATGTCGGCGCCGGCACCGGTGGAATCGCCCGGCGGCGCTGGACGCGCGGATCCGGCGGTTCAGGCCGGTCGTGGCGCCTCGCCCGGGGCCTTGCGCAACGGCGCGTCGGCCTTGACCTCGCCCTCGACCTTCAGCCGCCGTGCCGCGGCCGGGGATGATGCGGGTTGGGATGGAACCGAGACTGCCGGGCGCGGCCCGGAAATCGGACCGCCACTCGACGCGGGAGGCGTGCCGCCCAGCGCCTTGACGGCCCGGGCCAGGTCTTCGCCGTCGAGCACCGGCGCCAGAGTCGCCATCCGCACCACCGCCATTTCCAGCAACAGGTCGGCGTAAGGCGAGCGCAGCACTTCCTCCTGCGTCTGCGCCATCAGACGGAACAGGCGCATCAGGTCGCGCATCGAGGGCGCCTGCGCCAGCTTGCGCAGCGTGGCGGCCTCGTGATCGGGCAAGTCGGTGAGCGGAGTAAACGCGCCAAGCTGCGGCAGTTTGGCGGCCGCCAGGTTGCGCAGGACTTCAAGCAAATCGCGCCCGAGCCCCTGAAGATTGGCGCCGCGGCTATGGAGTTCGCGAACCGTGGCCAGCGCCGTGGCGGCATCCTTGTTGAGAATCGCCTCGGCCAGAGCATAGACCTTGGAGCGGCTGGCGACGCCCAGGGAGTCCGCCACCAGGCTCTCGGTTACCTGGACCGGAGGCCAAAGCGAACGCGGTCTCCAGCATCCGCTCGGCATCGCGCATGCTGCCTTCGGCCTCGCGCGCCAGCATCGCCAGGGCGCCGTCCTCGGCCTCGATACCTTCGCGGCGTGCGAGATCGCGCAGGCGTTCCAGAACAATCGCGAACGGAATCCGCCGGAAATCGTAGCGCTGCAGGCGCGACAGGATGGTTTCGGGCACCTTCTGCGGCTCGGTCGTGGCGAGGATGAACTTGATATGCGGGGGCGGTTCTTCCAGCGTCTTGAGCAGCGCGTTGAAGGCGTGATCGGTTAGCTGATGGGCCTCGTCGATGATGTAAATCTTGAAGCGGTCGCGGGCCGGACGATAGTTGAGGTTCTCGATAATGGTGCGGGCGTCGTCGATTTTGCGATAGGTGGCGCCGTCAATCTCGACCACGTCCAGGGACGCGGCCCTGGCGGATTTCGACGCAGGCCGCGCACTCGCCGCAGGGCTCCGCGGTCGGTCCCTTTTCGCAGTTAAGACAGCGCGCCAGGATGCGCGCGGCGGTGGTTTTGCCGACGCCGCGGATGCCGGTGAACAGGAACGCGTGAGCGATGCGCCCGCTGCTGAGCGCTTGCGCCAGCGTGCGCGTCACGTACTCCTGCCCGACCAGATCCGGGAAACGCTCCGGGCGCCATTTGCGCGCCAGAACCAGATGTGAGGCCGTATCCGCCATTCGAAGCCCTTAAAATTAATGCTGCCCGCCGAATGATAGCTAGGCACCCCTGCGGCACAGGGAAGGGGTCGGTACCGTTGCTTCCTTCCGGACCTGGCGGGGTTCGCGACTTTCCCTTGCGCAGGACCCAGCTATCAGCGGCGGGCAGCGAGTCCGGAAGCCTCATCAATGTATATCACACGGCGATTGTTGCAACCGCCTGAAACTTCTCCTTGCTTCGGAGGGCTTTTCGCGCTCCGCCGCCTGCCCTTTCGGTATCTCGTGACAAAGAAGCCCGCTTTTGGCGCGGCCCTGGCGTTCGTGCTAGATGGGCATCGACAGGAGGCCTGAGACCACGATGTCCGACGCTCTTTTATCATTGGCGGGAAAAATCGCGCTGGTAACCGGCGCCAGCAAGGAGATGGGCCAGGCGGTGGCCTATACACTGGCGGAACACGGCGCCGACGTGGCGCTCACCGCTCGCACCGCCGCACAACTCGAGGAGCTCGCCGGGCGCATCAGGAAGCTTGGCCGCCGCACCGTCGCGATTCCCGCCGATCTCAGAAACATCGAGGCACTGGCATCGATCGTCGATCGCACGGTCAAAGAGTTGGGCGGCCTCGACATCCTGGTCAACCTCGCCGGCAGCAGCGAGTTCACCGACTTCGGCTGGGCACTCAACATGACGCTGCAGCAATGGGACCATATGGTCGACCTGAACCTCAAGGCCCCGATGTTCCTGTCGCAGGCGGCCGCCAAGGTGATGAAAGAGCGCGGCGGCGGGTCGATCGTGAACATCTCGTCGGGCGTGGCCAGCAGTCCGGCGCCGCGGATGAGCAACTATGGGGCGGCCAAGGCCGGGCTGGAAAATCTCTCCAAGACGCTGGCGATGGAATGGGCGCAATTCCGTATCCGCGTCAACGTCGTGGTTCCAGGCGTGGTCGACGTCGAGCATACGCGCAAAGGCACTTACAACACGCCCGAACGCGAAGCGCGGATGCTGGGCGGCGATGCCTTTAGGGAGATTCGGCGAACCGATGGATATCGCGGGCGCGGTGCTCTACATGGTGTCGCCGGCAGCGTCGTGGGTCACCGGCGCGATCCTGAACGTCGACGGCGGCAGCACTAACTCACGCCCCTTCGGCTAAAGCCGGCGATGCGCTTTTGTCGCCTCCGCTATCCGAGAACGCCGAAAATCTCTTACCGCCTGCGGCAAGGAGCGGATACATCCTCTGACTCCCTCTCCCGTTAAGTCACTGGGAGAGGGTGCTTGTCCTTCTGCGCCAGTATCTTCACACAATTTGGCTTTAACTCGAACCACGCGGGGTGTGGCGCGCAATCTTGACCGCTGGCCCGACGCGCCGGCGCATTTTGCGCTCGTATCTGGCCCGCTCCTGCGCCGCGCGCTGCGGGCCATGAGTCTCGCGATACTTTCTGCTCGCCATCTTGTTCGCGCATCGATGGCCGCAATAGGTTTGATTCTCGCGCGCCGCGAAGAATACCCGATGGCAGCTTTGCTCGGCGCAGCGCCGGACCCGCAGCGCGGCTTCGACGTTCTCATATAGATCGTCCAGGGCCACGCGCAGCACGGCGTCGAGCCAGGCTGGCATCGCGATAGCTGAGCGCCCTGCCGCCCTCCGCGCCCAGCCGGCCGGCATCCAGAATCACGCTGCCCGCCTTGTAATTAATCTCGAATCGCTTCCGATCGGCGATCGCTTCGAGCAATTCGCCAAGCCTGCGTGGCCAGTTCCTGCAGACGAGCTGGATCCTTGTCCAACGCGGCGACTCCGGCGTTTAGGGGTTCGTCGGATTCCAGGTCCAGCCATCGGCGCAGATCATAGACCAGATTTGGCAGATCGCCGGGGCGGCCCTGCTTCAGACGCTCGACATCGGTGCCGGAAAAGCTGACCAGCCATGGGATGATTTCCTCCCGCCGCATCGGCTCGGTTCTGGGGAAACTAATCGGTCGCCGCTGCCGCCTGGTTCTTTTTCAACTGCGCCATCGTGCCGCCGTCAAATACGTGTCGGCATAGCAAATCCTCTTGCGATGGGCAAATCCTCTCGCAAGATGTTTGTTATCTGGCCATACTAAATCAACTAATACCTATTGCCAGAATCTTCGCGGCGCGATATGATGCGTCTCAGGTGGACCGATGGCGAATCTGCGAAACAAGCGGTAGAGCCCTTCCTCGAAAACCAAACGCACTGAAGCAGCGCAAAAACGCACTTTAGCTGGTTTCCAACGCAACGGCCGCGCCGCTTGCGCGAAAAGCGATAATGAGGCTGCTGAAAATACTGCGGCTTGCGCTGCTAATCGCGGTCCTGAGCATGGACATTTATCTATCGGTGAAGGTCGATTCCCGTCCTTTACAGGGCATCGTTTCCGAGCATCGCACGCAAACAACCAGTGGACAGTTCATGAAAATCAACTTCGGCCCGCTACCCGACCGGATGACGGTTCGCGTCCTGCTCGTCCCGCAAAGCGAGCAACGTTACGACACCCTCGGCGACTGGGTCTGGACGGGAACACGGATTGGAAATCCGGCTTAGCCGTGAATTCTGTGAACGGGACCCGCGTTATGGCGCACTGCTCCTGGTGCACGAGTTCGTCGAGGCGATGCTGTGCCGGAGCACCGGTATCTCAACGCTACAGGTCGACGCGTTTGACATGCGTTTTGGGGGAGACGGCGAGCCCGGAGACGACCCGTCGGCGCCTTACCATTATCAGCATCAGGCGGCTGAAGCGGCCGAAAGAGCGCTGGCGGCTGAACTGGGCGTCAACTGGCGCCGATACATGGGAAGCTAGAAGTGTTGGGCAATCCGCGTTGACGGTGCTGACACACATCAAGGATTACAGCCAAAAGGAGGGCGTGCTAATGACATCAAGGGGGGAAACCAGCCGGGATAAGCGCAAGCCCGGGGCACGAAACTCCGGTGATAGAAAGCGCCGTCAGGCGGAACCTGCGGATCGGCGGACAACGGCACGCGGGGGACCATCGCCCAAGTACCATCGCTCCGAGATTTATTCGTTGGTTACCACCACGGATTTGGCGCTGCTCGCAACGCTGATCCACGACGCGATTGGTCACCTGATGAACGCGATCGACAAGGCTGCTAAAGTGCAGGAGCCGATCGATCGCATCGCCAACGCAATGGAAGATACCGCGGCAACGATCAAAATCGCCGTTCAGTGGGACGACCCGCGGATGGCAATTACGGTCGCAAAGGCACGTAGACGCCGCCTGGCGGCTCAGACGACGCGATAGCCGCCTTGACGCCGTTTTTGAAAATCATGTTACAAGCGGCCGCGGGGTTTCATCACCGGTCCCAAAAGTTCACACTGATTTGGCGCGAGGCGGTCTCGCGGAGTACCGACACAATGGCTTCGAGCGCAAGGTCTTCGAGCAAAGATATCCTGACCCTGGGTCTGATTCAGATGACCTGCGTTGCCGAGCCCCGTCTTAACCTGGAAAAAGCGATCGCCCGCGTCGAAGATGCCGCCGCGCGCGGCGCTCAGGTGATCTGCCTGCAGGAACTGTTCGCGTCGCTCTATTTTTGCCAGACCGAAGACGTTGACAAGTTTGAGCTCGCCGAATCGATTCCGGGACCGAGCACCCAGGCCTTGGGCAAGCTCGCCGCCGCGCGCAAGGTGGTAATCGTTGCCTCGCTGTTCGAGCGGCGCGCCGCCGGTGTGTACCACAACACCGCGGTCGTCATCGACGCCGGCGGCGCCATTGCCGGGCGCTACCGCAAGATGCATATCCCCGACGATCCGCGCTTCTACGAAAAGTTTTATTTCACCCCCGGTGATCTCGGGTTTCTGGCTCATCCGACCGCCTACGGCTCGGTGGGCGTACTGGTGTGCTGGGATCAATGGTTTCCCGAAGCGGCGCGGCTCACCGCGATGAGCGGCGCGCCGGTCCTGTTCTATCCGACCGCTATCGGATGGGACCTTAACGAAGTACCACAAGTGCGGGCGCGCCAGCTTGCGGCCTGGGAGACCGTGCAGCGCGGTCATGCAATCGCCAACGGAGTGTTCGTCGTGGCGGTCAACCGCGTCGGCGTCGAGGACGGTCTGCAGTTCTGGGGGAGCTCGTTCGTAAGCGACCCCTTCGGCGAGGTGATCGCGCGCGCCAGCACTACCGCCGAGGAAACGATGGTCGTGCAATGCGATCTCGAGCCTGGTCGAAGAGACCCGCCGTAACTGGCCGTTTCTGCGCGACCGCCGCATCGACGCCTACGCCGACCTGACGCGCCGCTTGCGTTCGGAATAGATGGCTGCCGTTCTGAATCAATGGCCGCACTGATACGCTCTGACGCGATCCGCCGGCGGATGGCTGGTTTCCGCATGCCTGCCGAATGGGAGCCGCATCTGGCGACTTACATGACCTGGCCGCACAATCTGGAGACCTGGCCCGGCAAGTTCGACCCGGTGCCGGAGCAGTACGCCGCGGTGGTTGCGGGCCTGTCGCGATTCGAAACGACGCGGCTGCTGGTCGTGGATGCGGCAGCGGCGGAGCAGGCGCGGGTGCTGCTGCAAAAAGCGGATGCGCGTATGGATAGGCTTGAGTTCCTGACCTATGCCACCAACGATTCATGGATTCGCGATTACGGACCGATCTTCGTGGTTCGCGACGATCCTTCAGGCACGCGCTTGCAACTCGCGCTGGATTGGAAGTTCAATTCGTGGGGCGATAAGTACGGACCCTTCGATCTCGACGACGTAATCCCGCGCCGCCTGGCGGCTCAATTCGGATTTGAGTGCTTGGAAGTGCCGCTGGTGATGGAGGGCGGCTCGATCGACGTCAACGGCGCCGGCTCGCTGCTCACCACCGAATCATGCCTGCTCAACCTCAACCGCAACCCCGGTCTGGGCAGGCAGGAAATCGAGGAGTACCTGCGCGTCTTTCTTGGCGTCAGTAATATCCTATGGCTCGGCGAGGGTATCGCGGGCGACGACACCGACGGGCACGTTGACGACCTGGCGCGTTTTGTCAGCCGCGATACCATCGTCACCGTGATGGAAGACGACCCCGCGGACGACAACTATCGGCCACTGGCGGAAAACCTTGAACGGCTGCGTGCGATGCGCGATCAGGACGGCAAGCCATTCAAAATCGAGACCCTGCCGATGCCGCCCGCGCTTTACCACGAGGGCCAGCGTCTGCCGGCGTCCTACGCCAACTTCTATATCGCCAACGGCACCGTGATGGTCCCGATCTTCGGTTACCCCTCCGACAAGCGTGCACTCGCCGCGCTCTCCCGGCTGTTCCCCGGCCGCAAGGTGCTGGGCTTCCAATGCCTGGATCTCGTCTGGGGCCTCGGCACGATCCACTGCCTGTCGCAGCAACATCCGGCGTGACAATCTGGCCGAACCTACATTAGCCAGCGCAGCCCGGTTCTAGGGGGCACACAGATGCTGCTAGGATGACGGTATTGTGTCCTTAGTCCGCGACAAAAAGCACATCGGCTCAGACCGTGCCCACGAAGAGGATGGCTTCTCCGAAAATGGCGCGGACGTCTATTTTTCCGCCGATATAGAAACCGATGGCCCGATCCCTGGTCCGTTCTCGATTCTTTCCCTTGCGCTCGTGTATGCGGGCCGCTTCGATGGCACCCGTTTGGAGCGTCCCCGCGATTTCAATTTGACCTTCTACCGGGAGTTGAAGCCTATTTCGACTGATTTCGACCCCGAGGCGCTGCGCGTTAACGGACTTGACCGCGCCCAATTGCTCCAAAACGGCGAAGCGCCCGAACGCGCGATGACTGATGCGAGTAACTGGGTGCGTCACATAGCCAAATCAGATCGTGCCGTCCTGGTGGCCTATCCGCTCAGCTTCGATTGGAGTTGGCTCTACTGGTACTTTGTGCGTTTCTCTGTCAATGGTTCGCCGTTTGGTTATTCGAGATGCTTCGACATCAAAACTGCCGTGGCGATTAAGGAGCACATACCCATAGGACAGGCGGGTCGTTCACAGTTACGTTCAGCGCTTCGCTCCGATCGTCAGCATTCGCATAACGCACTTGATGACGCCATCGAACAGGCAGAAATATTCGCCAAGGTTTTTGAGTTAGGGGAAAGCAATGGGGAAGGTTCTCGAAGCTCGTCGAAGTGAGACCCAAGCCCGTTTCGATAAATTAAAAGAACAGTTGCTGGCAGCCGAGAAAATGGTAGGTCAAAAAGCCTGTGTCTATGGGTTCTTGTCGTTTAAGGACTCTTGAGCTCTGATGCCGCATGGCTCCGAACGACGCTAGCGCAACCATGCAATACGACTTCAACGGCAAAGTCGTGGTGATCACCGGGGGCAGCCGCGGGCTGGGCCATGCGATGGCGCTGGGATTCGCGCGATGCGGCGCCAATCTCGCAATCGCCAGCCGCAAGCTCGAGGCGTGCGAGGCGACGGTCAGCGAAATCCACGCGCTGGGCCGCGACGGCTCCGCGCATGCGATTCATGTCGGCCGATGGAGTGATTGCGACCGGCTGTTCGCGGAAGTCTACGCGCGCTGGGGCCGCTGCGACGTGCTGATCAACAACGCGGGCATCTCGCCGCTTTATCCGTCCATGCTCGAACATAAGGAGGAGCTATTCGACAAGGTGGTGGGCGTGAACCTCAAGGGACCGTTCCGCCTCTCCGCGCTGTTCGGCGCGCGGATGGTCCAGGATGGCGGCGGCGCGATTATCAATGTCTCCTCGACGCTGGCGGTGCGGCCTTCCGCCGCAACCGCTTCGTATTCGGCCTCAAAGGCCGGGCTCAACGCGCTTACCGTCGCGTTCGCCCAGGAATATGGCCCCACAGTGCGCGTCAACTGCATCATGGCCGGCGCGTTCCATACCGACATCAGCAAATCATGGTCGCGCACCGAGCCATTCACCAGCCTGGCGCGCGAGCATTACCCGATGGGGCGGGCGGGCGAGCCCGACGAGATCGTGGGTGCGGCACTTTACCTCGCCAGCCCCGCCGCCAGCTTCACCACCGCAATGATTCTGACCGTGGACGGCGGCGCGTCGTATCCCAAGCGGATGTATTGACGGGCGCCGATGGGCTAGGCTGGTTCGGCTAACTGGAGATGAACCACGATGAGCGGCGTCAAGATCGGTATCGGCTTCGGCCAATGGCAATACGGACTTCCGCAACCCGAACAGCTGTGTGAGTACGCCGAGACCGCCGAGGCCGTCGGCTTGGACTCTATCTGGCTTTCCGACCATACCGTGACCCGCAATCCGTGCCTCGATATCACCTGCCTGTTTGCGATGATCGCCGCCCGCACCCGGCACGTCAAAATGGGGCCGAGCGTGCTTACGTTGCCGACCCGCCATCCGGTTCAAGTGGCCAAAACCTATGCGACGCTTGATTATATCAGCGGCGGGCGGATGATCATGGCCGTAGGCAGTGGCGGCGACCTGCGCGAATTGCAGGCCTGCGGCGTACCGGCGGAACATCGCGGTGCCCGGCTCGACGAAGGGATCGAGATCCTGCGCAAGCTGTGGACCGAGTCCCACGTTACGCATCACGGCCGCTTCTATGACTTCGACAACGTTACGCTCGAGCCCAAGCCGCGCAACGGCGCTCTGGATATCTGGATCGGTGGCAAGAGCGACGCGATTCTCAAGCGCACCGCGCGTTTGGGCGACGGTTGGTTTCCCGCGCTCACCAGTCCGGATGAATTCAAGCGCGACATGGACAAGCTGATCGAGTTTGGCAAGGAGTACGGACGCATCATGAATCCGCGCGAAGCGGGCGTGTTGCTGTTCACCTACGTCACCGACGACCGCGAACGCGCGCGCCAGGTCCTGGCGCCATTCGTAAAGGCGCTCCCGATGCCGCCTGAGGAAGCGGCGGCGCGCTGCGTCGTGGGGTCGGCGGCGGAGTGCGTCGAGAAACTGCATCGCTTCGTCGAGGCCGGATGCGTCAAGTTCGTGCTGCGGCCCTCGTGTCCGCCGGCGGAAGTCCTGCCGCAAATCGAAATGTACGGCAAGCAGATCCTGCCACACTTCAACTGAGTCGCGACGCGCCCTGGCGGGAATTGTCGCTCGCCGTTGGCTCGGGTTGTGGGTGTCGGCCGAACTTGGTACTCGAAGTGCTCGCTGTCCCCTTCCATTTGCGAGCGGTCAGTCGTTTTCGAGTTGTAGCCACGCGATCCAAACGCCGGAGAGACAACATGCAATATTTCGAAGTCGAGCAGCGCGGGCCGATACAGATCTGGAAGATCAACAATCCGCCGATGAATTACATGACCGGTCCGCTCAGCCGCGAACTGGTTGGGTTGATCGGAAAGCTCGAAGGCGACGATCAGACCCGGGTCCTGATTATTACTGGAGGCGTCGAGGGCAAATTCATCACCCATTACAGCGTCGACGAATTGGCCGCGTCGGCCGCCGACCCGGCGGAGTGCGCCCGCGTCATGCCCCGGTTTTTCGCCGCGTCCCATCGCACTCTGAACCGCGTCATGTTGTTGCCGCAGGCGGTAATCGCGGCAATCAACGGCGACTGCATGGGCGGCGGCTACGAACTTGCGTTGGCTTGCGATTTCCGTCTGGCGGCGGACGGGCCATTCCAAATCGGCCTGCCGGAGATTCTGCTCGGACTGCTACCGGGAGGCGGAGGCACTCAACGGCTGGCGCGGCTGATCGGCCGCGGCCCCGCCCTCGAAGCGCTGTTGTTCGGTGCCGTGTACGGCCCGCAGGAGGCGCATAGGATCGGGATGGTGAACCGGGTCGTGGCGCCCGCTCAGCTTATATCCACCGCGATGGAGTGGGCCGAGACACTGGCCAGCCGGGCGCCGCGTTCGGTGGCGGCGATAAAGCGCTCAGTGTACCTGGGCAGCGACCGCGATTTGGAGACCGGCCTTTATGTCGAACGCAACGAGATGGCGGGAATAATCATTTCCGAAGACGCGCGCACGCTCATGAGTGCCTACAACGAGGCAGTGGCCAAGGACCCGATGAAGGCGCGCAGCGAATTTCTAAAGGGCATCGGTATACCGCCAACCAAGGGCCGCTAGTCTGGAGGCGAGTCCGTCGTACATTTTCATTTTCCCGCTTTTGGAGTAGTAGAGTGAGTTCAAGGCCTTGCCGCCGGACGGCCCGCCACAAGGCTGAAAGAGGAGGACTTTTTCCAATGCACGTTGGAACCACCATGATATTTCAGGGCCAGGCCGAAGGACGCACCGACCGCGAGGTCTATCGTAATGATCTGCATCTGGGCGACCTCGCGGAGCCGCTGGGCTTCGATTCGCTGTGGGGGGTGGAGCACCATTTCACCGACTACACGATGTGTCCAGACGTGCTCCAGTATCTCACCTACTTCGCCGGCCGCACGCAGCGAATTCGGCTCGGTTCGATGGTGGTGGTGGTGCCGTGGCATCATCCGATGCGCGTGGCGGAGCAGGTGGCGATGCTCGACCACATGTCCAACGGCCGCGTAATCCTGGGAATCGGGCGCGGCGTGGCGCGAGTTGAATTCGGCGGCTTCGGAGTCGATCAGAACAAAAGCCGCGACATGTTCGTGGAATTCGGTCAGACGATCCTGGAAGGTCTCGAGCGCGGTTACTGCGAGTTCGACGGCAAGATGATCAAACAGGAACGGCGCAGCATCCGCCCCCGTCCCTTCAAATCATTCCGCGGACGCAGTTACGCCGCCGCCGTGTCGCCCGAGTCGATGCCGATTATGGCGAAGCTCGGGGTCGGCCTGCTGATTATCCCCCAGAAACCCTGGGACCAGGTGGCCGCAGACCTTGATACCTACACGCGCGCCTACCGCGAAGCCAATCACGCCGAGGCGCCGCCGCCGGTAATGGCGGGTTGGGTATTTTGCGATCAGGACGCGGACAAGGCCAGGGAAGGCGCGCGCAAGTACATCGGCGCCTACTACCAGTCGATCCTTAAGCACTACGAGTTGCTGGACGACTACCTGAGCAAGCTAAGAGGCTACGAATCGTACAAACCGGTAGCCAAAAACGCCAGCCCCGAGATCGCCGACAAGATGACGGAGTTTTTCCTGAGCCTTCAGATCTGGGGCACGCCCGAGCAGTGTTACAACCGGATTCTGGAGTTCAAGAAGCGCACCGGAGCCGAGGCGTTCACCGCCGTGTTCAGCTACGGCGGCATGCCCTATGATTTGGCCGAGCGCAACATGCGCATGTTTGCGAACGAAGTGATGCCCGAGCTGAAGAAGCTGGTCCCGGTGGAGCAACAGGTCATCGCGCGTTCCGCCGAAGGAGCCGAGGCGGCAGCGTAGATATCGCGGAAATCCGACCACGTCAGCCCATCGCACCAGGTCGAGCACAAGCGAGTCGGCGATCAATTGATCGCACTGGACATCTATTGGGCGACCTTTGCCACCCTGCTCACGCCGTTGCCCCACGAGATCAACCCGATGCAGAACGGGTTGCGGCGGCTGTATACGAACACGGACCCGGTGATACAGGCGGCGGTCAGGCCGATTCTCATGGAGCATCGCGAAATGATGTACCGCGACCACCCGGAGACGCCTCTCGACTTCTGATCGCCGCGGCGATTAGCGCTCAGGAACTGGTGCCGTTGCAGATGCCGGACGGAGCCGGCCCGGCGCAGGCCGCTTTGCGCTGAAGCACGTCGATAGTAGTTGGGTGGTAATTGGGATTCTTCATATTGTCGGTGGCGATCTTGTAGGCGCCGGGGTACATGGGGCTGCCGTTCGGCCATTCGGCGTATGGAGTAAACAGAGCGCATCCGGAGCAACAAAGAACCACCACCAGCAGCAATTTTTTCACGGTCAACCCTCTGAAGACAGCATTAACGCATATGCCCGCTGCTTCGGGCAAGACCGTCCGCCTGTGGGCGATTATGTTGCCGCATGCGCCGTTGCCGGAGAAAAGCGGTCGCGGCCGTGCGGCCCGCCGAAATCGATCGCCGGTCCCTTGGGAACGATCCGGGTCGGATTGATGTTGGCGTGACTCGCATAATAATGGCGCTTGATTTGCGCCAGACTGACGGTTTCGCTGACGCCGGGAACCTGGTACAGGTCGCGGGCAAAACCCCACAGATTGGGATAGTCGATGATGCGGCGCAGGTTGCACTTGAAATGGCTGTAATAGACCGCATCGAACCGCACCAGCGTGGTGAACAACCTCCAGTCGGCTTCGGTTAGCCGCTCACCCACCAGGTAGCGCTGCCGGCCCAGCCGCGCTTCAAGCTCATCCAAGGTGCTGAAAAGCGCGTCGAACGCCTCTTCATACGCATGCTGGGTCGTGGCGAAGCCGCAGCGATAAACGCCATTGTTCACATGGTCGTAAACGATGCGATTGATCGCGTCGATCTCGTCGCGCAACGCGGCCGGATAAAAATCGACGCCGGCGTCGCCCCATTGGTCGAAGGCGCTATTGAGCATGCGGATGATTTCCGCGGACTCATTGTTCACGATCGTCGCGGTTTGCTTGTCCCACAGCACCGGCACCGTGACCCGGCCGCTGTAGTCGCGCTTGGCCAGCGTGTAGACCTCGTGCAGATAGTGAGCGCCATTGACATCGTCGGGCGTGGAGCCGGCGGTGATCGAGCTGTCGGGCGCAGTGAACGCCCATCCATGCTCGCCCATGAACGGATCGACGATCGACACCGAGATGACCCGCTCGAGTCGTTTGAGCTTGCGGAAGATCAGAGTTCGATGCGCCCACGGACACGCGAGCGAGACATACAGATGATAACGCTGGGGCGTGGCCTTAAAACCGCCGGTTCCGGCCGGACCCGGACTTCCGTCGGGCGTGACCCAGTTCCTGAAGGCGGCAGCGTCACGGACAAAACGGCCCCCATTTTTTTCAGTTTCGTACCATCGATCCTGCCAGACACCGTTGACCAATAGTCCCATGCTAAAACCCCTTCTCAAGCATAGACACAGGACCCGGCGTGGGGCCATAAACAGAAGATTGAGATCTTCGATCTCGGCCGACGCCGTACAGTTGGCCTGCTGAAGGATTGATCAAAAAGGCTTGGTATAGGAGCGACTAAAATGACTTACAAGGGCGGATGCCATTGCGGAAGGATTTCGTTAGAGGTCGACGGCGACATCGAACAGGTGATGAATTGCAACTGTTCGATCTGTACCAAACGCGGCTACCTGCATTGGTTCGTGCCGCGCGACAAGCTGCGTCTGCACGCACCGGAATCCGAGCTTGCGACATACACCTTCAAAAGCGGCAAGATCCTGCATCACTTCTGTCCCAATTGCGGATGCGCACCGTTTATCGTCGCACCTGAAGGTGTATCGGTGAATGCCCGCTGCCTGGAGGGTGTGGATCTGGCGGCGCTCAAGGTGACGCAGTTTGATGGGCGCAGCCTGTAAGGCATCCGCACGCCTGGAAGGATCGAAGCTGGCCAAAACGCCACTAGGCACCGTCAAGGAGACGGTCGGCGAGCGCCGCCGCCTGCACTCTGATTTCGGGTATCGCAATGGTCTCCCAAAGCGTGCCCTTGCGCGGTGGACCAAGGGTGAAGAAGACGCGCGACGCGGTCTCATCACGGCCGATCAACGCTCCATCGCTCGATGTCATCAGACCGAGTTTCAAGGCGTCTTGCCGCGCGATCCCCTGATCGAACAGGTCGCGAACCAGCGGCTGGTCCAGTTTGCGATAATCGGTCTGAGGTCCGGTGCAGTTGATCACGTGGCGGACCGCGAGCCGCAGCACTTCATCAGTTCCACGCGGCCGGATGTCGACCAGCAGGCCGCCCTCGGGCGCGTCAAGCGCATCGACGATCCGGCCGGCGCGCAGGAGTACCCGGCCCTCGCAACACATGGTTGCCAACCTGACGGCCACCTCCGGCGCCATCCGATGCCGATGGATATCCCAATAGGGTGCGAGATGACGCAGGAACCGACGCTTTTCGGCGAGACTCAGCCGCTTCCAGAATTCATTCGTGTATGGCCTTAACTCGTCGATGACGCCTCGCCACGAACCGCCGTCATCGACGACGCTACGCGCCCCCAACCTCAACGCCGCGGTCAAAGCGCGGACCGAATCCGGCAGATCGTACACGCCCATGAAATTGCGCACGACTATCGCTCGTCCGTGAATCAGCGGCCAGTGCCCGTGGCGCGATACCACCTGAATCGCTCCGCGATGCCCGGCGTCATCCAGAGCCAGAGCGACATCTACTGCCGTCAGACCCGAGCCGACCAAGAGCACCGGATCGGTTTTGCCAACCGCGTTGATGGACTCGGATGACCACGGCGACAGCACAAGTGCGGCACAGTGATCTGGAAGCGGATTCGACGGCGGCGGATTGCCTAGCGCGAGAACGACGTCGTCTGCTTCGATGCGCCTACCGTCGTGCAGTTCGAGCACTGCCGCGTCCGCGCGCCCGCTCACCCCATACACCCGAGCCCGCACATGCTCGAAGCGTATCTGCGAAGGGGCGCTGCGCCGAGCTTGCTGCAACTGCTCCTCGAGATATCTTCCGTAGATGAGGCGCGGAGCGAAAGCTTGCGGGGTCAGGGCGGCATCGACGTTTTCCCGCAGCCAGTCGGCAAAATGCGCCGGTGCCGTCACAAAAGCGCTCATTCCCGCGGCACGCACGTTCAGCAGATGGCTCCAGCATGACGTCCCGTAGGCGACTCCGCGACCCAGTCGCTCCGACGGTTCGATTACGATGACGTCGATGGGAGCGCTGGCGGCGCTCCTTAGCAGCAGGGTCGCGACCAGGGTGCCGCTCGCGCCACCGCCTACGATTGCGATCGTCCTTGCGCGCTTGTTCAAGTCTTTAATCCAGTGGGTTGAAGCAGTCGTGGACTGAATTCGTCGCAAGACTTGCGCGTCGTTGTTGGAGCGCACATATCCTGGATCCCGATTAAGAATTGACAGCAATAGCGCGGCTGGCAATAGCCATGTCCCGCAATAAGTGGCTCCATGTCGAACGTTAGTACATTTACTCGATGGGTAACTTTACTCAAGCGGAAACTGATCAGTCCGCTATGAGAACATGAGAGAACGTCCACCAACCGCCCTGCGATGCCAGAGAAACTGTCGCTCTGAGATCGCCTTGGAGAAGACCTTGATCAGTTGGCGGATGGTGGTGTTCGGATCCTGATCGATTTCGTTGGGCCGGATTACCGGCAGGTCGGCGCCGGCCTCGCGGAAGGCGGCCAGCCGTTCCAGGCATCGCGCCGGCGGACCAATCAGCGCCATCGAATCCAAAAGGCGATCCGACATCGCCGCTTCCACTCCTTTTTTGTCGCCGCGTTGTGCCGCGGCCATCGCAGCCTGAGCCTCGGCCTCGAAGCCACCGCGCGCCATCTGTCGATTGTAAAACGGCAGCGAACCATAGAAGGCCAGGCGCCGGCGCGCGACACTCATGGCGCGTTCAAGATCGTCGTGCACAAAGGTTGGAAGTCCCATCGTGATTGCGATGTCCGACGCTTGGCGATTGTGCTTCACGGCGCTCTCGCGCGCCGCCCGCGCCATCTGGCGCATCCGCTCGGGCGAGCACATGTAAAGCTCGACGCCATCGGCCAGCTCACCGGCCAGGCGCGCCGTTTCAAGCGCCAGCGCGGCGTAGTAAATCGGCACGCGATGCTTGGACACGCGAAGACGCATCGGCATGCCCGGTGCCGCCGGTTCTCCTCCGAACAGGCGGCGCAGTTCGGTAGTGTACGAGCGTAGCCGTTCGCGGCCGTTGCCCATCTCGATGCCGAGCGATTCCAGTAGCGGCCGATGGCTCACGCCCAAGCCCAGGATGAAGCGGCCGTTGGATAATTCCTGGACCATCATGGAGGCGGCGGCGCAGGTGAGCGGGACGCGAAAGTGGATGTTGACAATCCAAGTGACCAGCTTGATCCGGTGCGTCACCAGCGCCATGTGGGCACAGCACATTAGGGCGTCGTTGGAGGATTCGGACACGAAAATCCCGCTGAAGCCGGCATCTTCGGCTTCACGAGCCAGATCGCCAAGTGCTGCATAAGGCTCCGATCCAGGCACGATTACAATTGCCAACTCAGCCATCGTTTTTACTCCGATCTTTCAATTCTTCTTCGTCTATGCGCGAATCAGCCGATTTGCAACTGCCTAACTCACACGTCCTCGCGAAGCGGCGCCAGAGCATCTTTCGACTGCATGGTCATCCGCTCAACTCGTCGAGCAGCGCCTTGGCGTCTTTGAGGTCGGCGGTGTCGAAGCCTTCAGTGAACCAGTTGTAGATTTCAGCAAGCATCGTGTGCGCCGCGTCGCGCTTGCCCTGTTTGGCGAGCATCCGCGCGAGACTGATCGTGGCGCGCAGTTCCCACGATTTCGCGAGCTGCTCGCGCGCAATCTCAATCGCGCGGCGAAGAGAGAGGGCGGCATCGGCCTGTCCACCTGGCTGCACGAGCAGCAATTCGCCTTTGAGGCGATGCGCCTCCGCTTCCTGGATGCGGGCGCCGGTAGCGTCGAAGCATGCGAAGGCCTCTTCAGTGATCTCGAGGCCGCGGTCGATCTGGTTAGACCGAAGAAACGAGTCCGCCATCAAAGGGAGCGAAAACGTTCGAACCAACTCAGCGCCATGTTCGCGCAGCCGCGCCAACGCATCAAGCATCATCGGAATGCCGCTCTCATGGTCACCTTTGAATACCAACGCGCGCCCGAGCGAGAGATTCGCGGAATCGATCCACGCCGTGAAGCCATTTTCGCCCGAGATTTCGATCAGCGCCTCGATTTTTGGATTGATTAATCGATAGTCCCCCAGGAAGTCCTCGAGCGGCACTGCATACTGGAGAGCGAAGGCCGTGTTGAACGGACGCTTGAGCTGGTCGGCCAGCGCGAGCGCGCTACTCATTGTACGGCTCGCCTGGTCCGGATAACCAAGCAGCCAAAGTGTCCATGCGAGCTGGCATCGCGTAGGGATCACAGGCGCGTTTTGCATCGGCAGGTAGCGCCGGAGGTCTCGGTCGAAGATCGCGGACGTTTGTTCCAGATGCTCTCGCGCCAAGCCAAATTTCCCGAGCCACATAGAGGTGACGCCCACAGTGGCATGCGCGCCGCCAATCGCGAACGGATCGTCGAGCGGCGCGGCAAGCTTCATGAGCTGGGTAGCCATCGGCATCGCCTCATCGAGGCGTGCGCGCGCAAGATTCAGCGACCACAGCGCGAACAACACACTTATGATCGCGGGTGATTCGCCAACCCGCTCGCATAATTCCTGCAGCCGGCGAACATGCGGCTCCATCTCGGGGGTGGCGAATCCACGCACCGCGGCGTACAACGGTCCATGCGCCACCCGCAGTTCAAGCTCCAGAAGATCGCGCTCGCGTGATTCCGGCATTCCTGGCAGCAGGTCGATCGCCTCCTTCAGGGAGCTAATCGCGTCTTCGTACGCCGATCGCCTTGCGGCCTGCTCGCCGGCGAGCTTCAAGTAATGCACGGCCTTGGCGATGTTTCCGCTGCGGCTGTAGTGATGCGCCAACTCGGCCAGGTGATCGTCGAGCGCCGCGGTGAAGAGCTCCTCGATCGCCGCCGCCGTGCGCTCGTGGATCCGGCGCCGCCGCTCCATCAGCATCGAGTCGGAGGCGACCTCCCGGGTAAGGGCATGCTTGAAGGTATACTCAACCTCGGGAATAGCCGGCTGTTCGTAAATGAACTCGGCAAGCTGGAGGCTGGAAAGCATCTGGTTCAGGTCGTCGTCGACGCGCTGAGTCACGCGCTTGATCAGGCTGAACGCGAACTCCTTGCCCATCGCCGATAGCGTTTGCAGCAAGTCCTTCTGATCGGAGGGCAATCGGTCGATGCGCGCGGCGAGGATCGCCTGCACGGTGGGCGGTATCTTGAGTTGGTTCAACGAACGAGTGAGCTTCACCCCGCCGTCGCGCACCAGCGTGCCTTCCTCGATTAGCGCCAGTACCATCTCTTCCATGAAAAAAGGGTTGCCCTCGGTGCGCTCGATGACGAGCTGCTTGAGTCCCTCGAGGCCGCCGAACGGCCTCTCGCCTGCGGCAGCCCCCGCATGGTCGGGAGAGGAGAGTAATGCAGTCAGCATCTCCTCGGCGGATTCCTGGCCAAGTGGATCGAGCCGCAACTGCGTATAGTAGGTCTTGCTGTTCCACTGATGCGCGTATTCGGGGCGATAGTTGAATAGCAGCAAAATCTTCGCGGTGCCGATACTGTCGGCGAGCAGGTTCAGGAACGTCTGGCTTTCTGCGTCGATCCAATGCAGGTCCTCGAAAATCACCATGAGCGGCTGATTGAGCGACTCGCGCAGCAGGATCCGCTTAATCGCTTCCAAGGTCCGCCGCCTTTTGACCTGCGGATCCATCTGGGCCAGCGGATCTTCGCCTTCGACCAGGCCGAGCAGGCCCAGGAGATAGGGCAGAGCGTCCTCCAGCGAGCGATCCAAGGTCAGGACCTTGCCGTTGACCTTCTCGCGCCGGGAGCGCTCGTCATCTTCAGCCGCAATTCTGAAATACCTGCGCAGCATATCGATCAACGGCAGATAAGCCGACGGCTTTGCCGTGGGAGACGGAAAAAGTCTCCAGCACCATCCAGCCCGATTGCGAGATGGCCTTGAATTCGTAGAACAGCCGCGACTTTCCGATTCCCGGCTCGGCCATCACCGCGACGATTTGACCGCGCCCCTGCCTGGCCAGATCCGCCGCGCGGCGCATCGCGTCCATTTCAACCTGCCGGCCGACGAACTTGGTCAACCCCCGCCCGGCGGCGCGCTGAAGGCGCGTGCGTAGCGGGCCGAGCCCGGTCACTTCGAAAACGTTAACCGGCTCACTGACGCCTTTGATCCTGCTGGCCCCGAGCGCTCCCAGTTGGAAGTAGCCTTCGACGAATTTCCGCACACTCTCCCCGATCACTACCGAGCCCGGCGCCGCGAGCGTCTGCAAGCGCGAGGCCAAACTGATGGAATGGCCGATGGGTGTGTACTCGGTATGCGCATCGCCGGTTTGGATGGATCGGACCACGACTTCGCCGGTATTGACTCCTACCCGAACCGCTAACGGAGCCTGCCCTTGTTCGCGCAACTTGCCGGCGTAATGCCGGAGATCCTCCTGCATGCGCAGGCCGGCATAGAGCGCGCGCTGCGGATGGTCCTCGTGCGCGACCGGTGCACCGAAGATGCGCGAAGATGCCGTCGCCGGTCGACTGCACGATATAACCGTCGTAGCGATGCGCCGCGTCGATCATCAGATTGATCGCGGGATCGACGATCGAGCGTGCTTCTTCAGGATCGAGCCCTTCCATCAGGTCCATCGAGCCCTTGATGTCGGCGAACAGCGCCGTGACCGTCTTGCGCTCGCCATCGACGTCGTCCGAAGCATCCGGCTGCTCCGGCGTGACCCGAATCTGGGGAGCTGTTGATGAAGCTTGAGATGATCCGCTGCCGGCAAGTGGCGGATTACCCGTGAGCGCGGTGCCACAGTCCTCGCAAAACGCCGATGCGGGCGCGTTTTCCGCGCCGCATTTCGGACAGCGATTGGACAACGGACTGCCACACGCGGCGCAGAACTTCCTACCGCTTGTGCTTTCGGTCCCGCACTTGGAGCACCGCATCGCCTTATCTCAACCAAAGAGAGCGACTGGGACCTCTTTTATCATTCAACGGCGGGCAGGGACCAGCCGCTGAAACAGCGCTACATCCGCGCAATCACGTCGCGCGAAATATCGTCGATGCAATCGTTGTAGCCGTCCATCGGCGGATTGATGAAGACCTGCGACAGTCCCGCACGCTCCATCGAGCGCAGCCGCTCGACGACCTCCTCTTTGCCGCCGACTATCGTCGTGGCCCGAATCGTCTCCGGCGTCACGTACTTTTGCTCGTCGGGCGCGACGTACAGCAATGCCCAACGTGCAACTCGAGGTAGCGCTCGGCCGGCGGCGTCTTCATCCGGGCGACGTACGTCTTCATACTCTTTGTACACCAGTTGAACATCCCGGCGGCAGATAACTCGCGCGAGCGTATGAGGCAGCGATCGCGTGAAAGCTGGCCATGACCCAAGGCCCGGTCATCGCTTTGACCCGCGGCGAATCGAGTTTTTCGCCCGGCTTCAGTACGCAAATATGCGTCAGCGAAACAATCGGCATCTGGTCCGCGCTGCGTCCCACCTTCGACGCGCCCGCCTGGATTTTTTTCCGCACCGCCCCTACCCGTTCCGCGTTCATTATTCCGGTGGTGATCGCTCCGTCTCCAAACTCACCCGCCAGCGCGAGCGTCTTCGGGACCATTGGCCGCCACATAGAGCGGGATCCGGTCATCGAGGTTGATAAAGTGCCGATCGCGGTGCAGGTACCTTATTTTCCGGCTCAGCCCTTCGGTATTAAAAATCGCCTCTCCGTTGTGAAGCAGATCGCGAATCACGCGCACCTGCTCTCGGAACTCCGCCTGCCTGACCGGCGGGAGTCCCATCACGCGCCGCCCCGTATGTCCCGTGCCGAATCCCAGAATTACGCGTCCGGGCGCGAGCTGGTTAATCGTCGCGATCGAATGCACGGTCACGGGCGCAATCCGATTCGACGCGACCGCCACGCCCGTCCCCAGTTTGATCTTTTTCGTATTGACGGCGGCCAGCGCCATACACGCGTAGGTGTCGCCCCAAATCATATGCGAGTCGGGAATCCAGGCGTGACTAAAGCCGCGCTCCTCCGCGTACTTAACGTCGGTGATCGCGCGCTCCGGCTTGGTGAATATCAATGTTCCAAAATCCATCGTCTACCTCCGTCTTTCCCTCGCGCGTGAACTGTCTTTGTCGCATGGACCGGCTGATGCACGTACCTCACGCAAAGCCTAACGCACCACAGCCGGCGGCGCGCAGGGCGGCGATTCGATCGGGGTCGTAATCCAAGAACTCGGCAAGGATTTCGTCAGTATGCTCGCCCAGCAGCGGCGCCGCACAGCGCAGACGTGCGGGTGTGGCCGAAAACTTGGCCAGCAGTCCCACCTGGCTGAGCTGCCCGTATTCGGAATGCGTAAGCTCCGCGACCAACTCGTTGGCCACCGTCTGCGCGTCGGTAAACAGGTCCAACTGATGATTGACCGGCGTGACCGGCACGCGCACGCGCCGCAAGCGCTCGAGAATCGCGGCGGACGGATATACCGCGAAGTGTTCAATCAACGCGCGCGCAAGCTGGCCATAGGGCCCTTCCAGTTGCGCCTGCGCAAAAGTCATTGGCGGAATCGCGCCGGAGGTAGTCCGCAAGGCATCCCAATCAGGGCCGTTGGAGACCGAAATATGAATCCACTTTCCGTCATGGCACTGATACGCACGATGCAGCGCCGATGTTCCGCGCAGCTCGGGCGCGCCATTTTCGAGATTCGGCCGCTTCGGATAGAAGACAAATTCGCCCGCCTGTGTCGCCATCGCCGCGTGCAATAGCGACGTCTCGCAATGCTGTCCCAGTCCGGTCATCTGGCGGGCACGCAATGCCAGAACACATCCCAGCGCGGAAAGCGCGGCGGCGCCATAGTCACCGATTGCGCAGGTCAGGTAAAGCGGATGCACCGGCTCGGGCTGTCCGGATAGTGCCGACGCCGCGGACAAATCCTTGCGCCCGGCTCCGCTATGCGCCGCCATCACGCCCGACAATGCCTGCGCCAGCGGATCGAAGCCCGGCTGATTGTGCTCCGGACCGCTGCTGCCGAACGCGGTCACCGTCATGTAGACCAGCCGCGGATTGATTGCCGCCACGGTGTCATAGTCGATACCAAGCGCGCGCGTGCGTCCGGTGCGCATATTCTCCACCAGTACGTCGGCCCGCTTGATCAGGGCATAGGCGATGTCCCTGCCCCGCGGGCTCTTTCAAATCCAGCGCGATCGAGCGCTTGTTCTGGTTCCAGCCCATGAAGCCGTAGCCAAAGTTGCGGAATGGGTCGCCCTCGAGACTCTCGACCTTCAGCACCGTGGCGCCGAATTGCGACAGGAACATCGGACCGAGCGCACCGGCGATATATCCGGAGAAATCCAGGACCAGCGTTCCCGCAAGCGGACCGCGCCTTCCGCTCGATGGCGGCTCGGCGTTGCGTCCGGCAGGAGCGATCCACCTCCCGCGCCTCCTCAAGCAGAGCGGAAAGCGCGACGTTGGTCTTATCTACGGCGGGAGCCGGGCGCATGAACGCTCCCGGCGTGCGATGAAGCTGCACAGGCACGCCCATCTGAAGGGTTGGCCCGAGAATCGGATCGTTGACGTCAATGACCATTCCAAGATGGCGGATTTGCGGGCGAGTCGACATATTCCTGGCGCGTGGCGACAGGCGCACACGGGATTTCGTTCTCGCACAGGATCCTTAGCCATTCCTGGCGCGGCTTGCTCCGGAAGATTGGAGTGAGGATCTCGCGCAGCGCGGCGCGATTTTTTCCTCTCACGCCCCAGGGAGCGTTCTCGAACCGCGGATCGGAAATGAGCTCAGGGCGTTCGATCGCCAGCGCCAATCGATGCCAGAAACGCGCGTTGCCGCAAGCCACGAAAAGGTATTGACCGTCACCCGCCTCATACAAGCGGTAGACCGGAAGCGGACCGAGCGGGTCCTCGGGACCTGAGTAAAGCCGGGTCATCTTGCTGTGGCGCATCACGCCCCCGGTTTGCAGCGAAATGGCGCTCGCCAGGATCGAGGCTTCGATTACCTGGCCGCCCGCTCCTTCTTCACGTGCGACCAACGCCGCGACCGCTGCCGCCGCTCCAAGTATTCCGGCCTGATAGCTGGCGGCGGGAAAAGTCTGCGCGACCGGGTTTCCGCTGCGCGACCATTGACTTGCCGCGATACCGCCGTGGGCTTCTACCAGATCATTCTCAGCCGCCAGGTTCGCGCTCGGACCGCGGCTGCCCATCGGCGGCATCGTGAGCATCAGCACACGGGGATTGATGCGCCGGACTGTTTCGTAGTCCAGACCCAGGGCGCGTTGACGGTCGGGAACCAGGCCGCTGACCACGATATCGGCCAGACGGAGCAACTCGCGCGCCTGCGCCATTCCCGGGAGCGCAGTCGAGGTCAAGGAAGACCGACCGCTTACTGCGATTGACGACGTGGAAATGTGGACCGCCGCGTGCGGGCTCGCCCCCGGGTGGTTCGACCTTGATGGTTCTGGCACCCTGCTCCGCCATCAGCATCGCCGCGTATGCTGAAGCGAGGTGAGAGGCGAATTCCAACACCGTGACGCCGTCCAGAGCCTTGGCCATCTGCGTTTTCTTCCTTTCCGTCGTCAGTCTCGAATCCAGGTTATCCTGTTCGAGCGGACCGCGAATACCAACCGCACTCGCGCCGGCCCCTTTCGATCGAGTACGATGGAAGTAGCCGTTTCGCAACCGCCGCCCCGATGGCGGCAAAGATAGAAGCGGTGCAAGGGGTTGGGTAACCCAAGATGCGTAGCAAGTTGAAATTTTTATTCGTCCTGGCCGCAAGTATGGCCGGAACCTTGTTGATACTGGTCCCTGCGTTTGCCGAGAATCAAGCGGCGGCCAATCCCGCCACGGCGCCGGGCTGCTGCAAGGTCAGTCAAGTCAGCGAAACCGAGGCCTCATCGAATCTGCGCAAGACCCTCGACCCGATGCAGTTCACCGGAGAAGTGCGCGAGGCTTACAAGATCGCCCAGGAAAATCCTGATCTGCTGGCGCAACTTCATTGTTGGTGCGGCTGCGACCGCACCGATGGACATAAGAACCTGCTCGACTGCTATCGCGGTCATCATGCCGCGAGCTGCGCGATCTGCACCGGCGAGGTGCTCGAAGCGAAAAAGCTGTTCGACCAGGGCGCCAGCATCGAAACCATTCGCGCGGCCCTGAAGGCCCGTTACGCCGGCAACTCCAACTGAATCAAGCGACCGAGTCTGGTACGCGTCTAAATCGAGATACTCGTCACGCCTTGTTGAGAGCTAAGCGGCGAGCTTGTACAGGCGCGCGGCGTTGTTCCAGAAAATCTTTTCCTGATCTTCCTGGCTGAGCCCCAGCCCCTTAACGATATCGATTTGTTCCTTCGGATTTATCGGCACCGCCGGATAGTCCGACCCGAACAGCACCCGGTCGGGCCCGAACAGCGCAAGCGCGTGCCGAATGCCGGCGGGAGAAAATCCCATCGTGTCGACCCAGATGTTCCCGAGATATTCGCTCGGCTTGCGTTTGCATACGGCGGCTTGACCCGCAGGTAAACCGTCGTAGCCCAGCCGATAACAGAAATCGAGCCGCCCCAGCACCATCGGCAATCCACCGCCCATGTGGACCAATACGACCTTGAGCTTCGGAAATCGATCGAACACGCCCGAGTAGATCATACGTGCGATATTCATCGCAGTATCGAATGGCCGCCCCACCGCTTCTTCGAGCCGGTAGATATTCATCTGCTGATATCCGATCGGAATCTGCGGCGGATGGATGAAGACCACCGCGTCCTGATCCTGCGCGAACTCCCAAAGCGGATATGCTTCCGGCGTATCGAGGTAGCGGCCTTGCCAGCTCGACTCGACGGTGATGCCCTTGGCGCCGTGCTGCTTGATGCATCGCTCGCACTCTGTGACGCAGGCTTTGTCCAGCGGATTAACCATCGCGAGAAAATCCAGCTTTGCGGGATACTTTACGACCATCTGTGCGGTTTCGTCATTCAGGCGTTGTGCGATTTCGAGCCAGGGCTTCTTGAATTGATCGCTCAACGACTCGACCATCATCGAGAAACTCAAGATTCCTTTACTTACGCCGCCCTCATCCTGGCCCTTAATCTGCTCGTCGATATCCATCAGTTCGTCATAAAAGACGCTGGATACGCCCTTGATTGTCCCGACGTGGTACTTGCCGGTCGAGTCGTAGGGCAGTTGGGCGCCGAGCGCCGCGCCAAGGCAATGCCGATGAACGTCCACGATACGCATTGGGTTCTGGTCGCTTGCAGCCACTTCAAGTCCTCCTTGAAGGGATCCTGACCTTAAACTAAATCGAGCCGCCGCCGTCCACCGGAATTTCAACGCCGGTAATATTGCGCGCCAGGTCCGAACTCAGGAACAGTTCCATGTTGGCGATATCCTCGGGCTGAACGAACCGCTTGAGCGGAATCGGCGCCTCGAATTGTTTCCTGAATTCCTCGTAGGTCTTGCCTTGCTCTCCCGCCAGCCGCTTCATGTAATTGACCAGCAATTGTCCGTCCACCGCGCCCGGCGTGACGGTGTTGACGGTGATGTTGTGGAGCGCGAGCTCCAACGCCAGCGTGCGGGAAAAACCCACCAGGGCGGTCTTGGCGGCGACGTAATGGGTTTTGCGGACGATCGGGTTGTGGATCACGGTCGAGGATAAAATGATAATCCGGCCGCTGCGCTTGCGCTTCATTTCAGGCACCACCGAATGGCAGCAGTTGAAGGTGCCGAACAGATCGACCTTGATCGCCTCCTGCCATTGCTCCAGGCTGGCGTCTTCGACCAACGCGTCCTTGCCCGGAATCGCCGCGTTGTTGATCAGGATATCAACCGTGCCGTAGCGATCGATTGTCGCCTTGACCATCGCGTCGACACTCTGCGGGCTGGAGATATCGGTGGGAATCCCAAGCGCCTCGCCGCCCATATCGGCGACCGTCGCCGCGACTTTCTCAACTTCGGGGCCGGTGCGCGCAGCCAGGGTCAACCGCGCCCCCGCGCTTGCGAAAATCTGTGCGCTTACCTCCCCGATGCCACGTCCGGCGCCGGTGATAATCGCCACCTTACCTTCCAGGAGACGTCCAAGGCCATTTGCCGCCGCGCTGCTCGCCATAACGTTACTCCTTGCAATCCGTGACGGTTCGATTGTGCTCCAGCAGGGACTGACCCGGCGAACCTAGCAAGGGCGCGTCAGGATGCCAACGCCAGCACCGGGAAAATTCCACGCCGGCCGCGGCTGTGGTTTGACATTGCGCCCGCATTGATGCCACCGATCGATGTTGGCGAGGGCTCAGAGCGCCCTGGCCATCGCTAATCTCAGGAAGGAATGATGGACCGCGTGGATTTCGATCTCACCAATCCCGAATGCGTTGCGGAGGGCGATCCTTATCGTCATTTCGAATATCTGCGCCGGCATGAGCCGATTAGCCGGATCACGGATCGCCTGGGTAACAAATACTGGGCGGTGGTAAAGTACGCGGACGCGGTTGCCGTCTATCGCGACCCGCGGACCTTTTCCAGCGAATGCCCGATCTCGATTTCAGACAATGTCGCTTTCAGCGAAGGCCGCGGCAGGATGCTGATCATGACCGATCCGCCGCGCCATCTGAAGCTTCGCGGATTGTTCAAATGGAGCTTCACGCCATTGGCGGTGAAAACCTGGGAAGCTCCGATGCGCGAGCTGGCCCGGGAGATCTTCGCCGACGCTGCCCGCAAGGGTGAATGCGACTTCGTGCTCGGATGTGGCGGGCCGGCTGCCCTTGAACGTGGTGTGCCGGATGTTGGGAGTTCCGAACGCGGATCGGCCGCGGATTGAGCGGCTCGGTAACATATCGGTTGGCAGCCCTGATCCTGAATTTCACGAACCATTGCCTGCCTGACGCGACCTCCGAGATGCGCGACGAGATGGTCCATCGGGTTCAACATCAGGCCCATCAGGAGTTGGCCGAGTACTTTGCAGCGATGATGGCGCAGCGCCGTCGAAATCCCGAAAATGATTTATTGAGCCTGGTCGCCAATCAGAAAATCGATGGCGTTGCGCTAAGCGAGGAAGAAGCGCTGTACAATTGCGTGCTGATTCTGGACGCCGGACTTGATACCACCCGCAACGCTTTTTCCGGCGGTGTTTATGCCCTGCTCAACCATCGCGCCGAACTGGAGCGCCTGGTGGCGAATCCATCGCTGGTTCCCGCCGCGGTTGAGGAGATCGTGCGTTGGACCGCGCCGTCGTTCCATAACCTGAGACGGGTAACTCGGGTGACGAAACTGCGCGGCCAGGAGATGAATCCCGGAGACCTGTTGGCGATTTGGGTCGGCTCCGCCAACCGCGACGCGGATGTGTTCGCAGATCCGGACAGATTCGACATCACGCGCAGCCCCAACGAGCATTTGGGTTTCGGCCACGCGGAGCATTTTTGTCTCGGTGCGAATCTGGCGCGGCTGGAGTTGCGCGTGGCGCTGCGGGAACTTCTCCCATATCTGCCGCATATTGAACTCACCGGGTCCATCCAGCGCCTGCACCACACTTCGGTGCCGGGCATCAAACATATGCCGGTGCGATTCGGCCGCGGAATGTGAGCCTGGCGCGAACGCAACAGTCAACTGCTCGATCCTGGCGGCGGCAGACTGTAGCTGACTCAGTAAGCCTGGTTTCGCGATAGCACAATCCAGGACTTTCTCCGCATTCGCGCGCCGTCTGTAGCAGGTGCCGACAGCCAATATTGTCAGAAGTTCACCGAATTTTTCTTTCAAGAGCCTTTAGGACCGGAATTTGCCGTTCCGCTGGCATGGCGTTTGCTTGAGAATTAGCTGCTCAATTACCCCGGTTGCTTGAGCGGCGCCCACGGTTATTATCTTATCTAAGGTTTGTTAGTTTCTCTGAGCATTTCTGAGCACTAAGGATTGTTAAGCGATGGATCTGAATTCGGCAGAAGACTCCAAATTAGTCAGGATGATGTTCGGCCTGACCATCGTGGTCATCTGCCTCGGTGTCGGCTTTCACCACGCGCTCAAACGCACTATGGCGCAGGTGAGTGATTCGTTAGTTGGCGGTCTGGTGGTCGTCGACCACGTTGACAATATCTTGAATCAACTTGATCGCTTGACTACCGACCAGCGCGCTTTCCTGTCCACCGGCGACGACCGTTTTTCGGAGGTTGTGGTCGAGAGCATCATGGGGATCGACCGGAATCTGGAATCCCTGGAGGTTGAGGCGAAAAAAGACCACCGGCTGCGTGAACCAGTCAGCAAGCTGTCTCAGTCGATTAATTGGGTGATGGACTCGATGGGCAAGTCCTTTCAGGTCCAGCAAACTGCCGGCGCCGCTGTTGCGATTGCGTACCTCGACGACGATCCCTCAGTGGACGGCGCCAAGGATGACGCGGCGAGGCTGCGAAGGCTGGCGACTGACAGTCTCTTCGCTCGCATGCGCAGCGAAAGCCGGATGAAATCGATTCTGAACGTACTGTTTTGACCAGGAGGCTGCGGAACGGCAAAAGCCGATTTTCGACTGCCTGCTCTTATCGCAGTTGTTAGCGGCCGGAACGGCAAGGCTACCGCTCCGGCCGCCGATAATTGCTACTTCAGCCCGCGAACGCGCTGATTCGCTTCCCGCCCCAGGCATTTGTTGAGCCACGCTCCGGCGGCCGGAGTCGGACCGAAGTCAACCTTGGCGAGCATCGCAAAGCTCAGTATGGCGGCGACGTTGAGATCGGCAATAGTGAAGTCGCTGCCGAGCAGGTATTCGTGTCCCTTTACCGTATCGTCGAGGACTTTCAGCGGGGCCTTGAGGCCTTCCAGCGACTGTGCGACAACCTTTTCGTCGCGCTGATCGGCAGGTAGAAACATCCGGTGGGTGAGTATTGCCATCAGGCGCGGCTCCACTTCCGTCATGCCCCAGAAGCTCCATTTGTAGACGTTGCCGTGCTCTCCCACGGAACCAGGCCAGAACGGAGCCTTGCCGTACTTCTCCGCCAGGTACAGGTTTATCGCCATCGACTCCCAAAGGATCAGCCCGTCGTCTTCCAGCACCGGAATATGACCGTTGGGGTTGCGCTTGAGATTGTCGGCTGATTTCGCTTGTGAGACTTCAACCGGGATATGCTCGTATTTGAGCCCTAGTTCTTCCAGGGCCCACAGCGACCGCGCCGAGCGGGATTTGGACGTTCCATAGAATTTCAGCATTCTTTTCTGCCTCCACGGATGGTTAAGTGGTTTGGGTTATCCGGCAGGCTGCGGAAAAGAGGATTTCCGCCCTGCGCCGGTAGCAGCCGCAACGCGTGCTGCTCCTTGGGCTCGCCGCCACCGGGCTACTTTACCTGTACGCTTAGTTCCCGGTACGGACCGCTTCCGATGTTCACCAGTTCGCGGGCAATCTTACCCGGCAGCCAACAAGTGGCGTTGTCCGGGCGGGTTTCATCGAATGAGCGCTGCCCCTTCTTATCCTGTTCGGTGACTTTGAGCTTGCTGCCGCTAAGCACGAACACGGCGGCATCATCGCCCGGCCGTGACATCCCGGTGCTCTCGCCCGGAGCGAGCATCGTTTCAACGATTCGCACGCGGGAATTCTCCAGCAGATGAATCACGCCGGGAAGCGGATCGCGGCCCGCCAGCGTATTGGAGGTGGCAAAGTCAACGTGTCCCTGATCGGCGCGGCGGGGACGTTTGATCTCGACCAAAACCTCGGTAAAGCGGGTCTGGCCGACGTTGGCGAAACTTTCAATTCCTCCCGCCGGGATGAAGATCGCCGCATGGGTTGGAACCGGCACCGTCGAGGGCGGCCGGCCATGGTCGCGGACTTCGAGCAGGGCCGCGCCGGTGGTGAACAGTACGTAATCGTAGGTGTGATGATGCAAAGGGAAGACCTCGCCGGCAGCGACGTCGGTCTCCCATATTTTGACGTCGTCATTCTCGAACACCAGCTTGCTGGCGACGGGTCCTATCTCTTCTCCATGCTCAGTCACTTGCGACCCTCCCAATAACGTCGATTTGAACTCCCGCTCGAGCCGCTCCGGCACCCGCTATCCAATCCTTAGCCTGCAGTTCGGTCCGTTGCGCCCGCCGAACCTGTTTCCTGGCGGAGTTCCGGTGCGGAGTCGGCCTGGTTCTGAGCCGCTGAGGCTTGCTTCTGGTAGAAATCACCGACACCCCAACCTTTTTCGTAAGGCTCCAGAAAGGCCTGCTTGAAGCTGAGCGTTTTGAATTTCCAGCCCTCCGGCGTGCGGACGAAATCGTCATTGTAGATGCCGGCAACCCACACCCGCTTACCGTCAGGCAGGGTGAGAGCAACGAGCACGTGCCAATTCCCGGTCGCGGTGTCGTCGTTAATCTCGATAATCGGATTGGTGATCCGATGGAAAGCGAAGGAAATGTCTTGCGCTTTTTTGAAGTAGTCCCGAATCCCTTCCCGGGTTTCGCCGCGAAGTGCCGGACTCGCACCCGCCTCCCACAGCCCGTCTTCGACGAACAGCGAAGCGACGCCGTCATAGTCGTGGGTGAGGCGATCCCAGCCGCCATCCACGTAATTGCAGTAGCGCGCCTTGAGCTTAGCGATTTCCTCGCGGTCTTCGATTAACTGGATGCGCCTTTCCAAGGCACTGCCGGTCTTTGCTACCTTCCTGGCGATCTTCTTCGCGGCCTTTCTGGTGGCCTTTTTCGCCACCTTGGCCGGTTTGCGCGTCTGCTTTTTCATGATCCCCAAGCGTCATCCCAAAGGGCGGGTCTTGTCAAGCGCACAAAAGTTGGGGGCGGGCCGTGTCCCGCGTCGGGAGAAAGGCAAAGCTATCGCCCCCAGACGCGGAGTATCTGAGGCCGTGCATGGGCTTCGCCTGACAACACCAGCGAAAGTCCATTTCTGAGGGTTGGCGCTTTTTTGAGATGCGTTACGTAGCGCGTTACCGTCTGGCATAATTACGTCGATCCGCCACAAAGGGCTTCGACGCCTTTACGAAGACGACGATCCGCGCGGCCTGATGGCAGAGCATGCGCAGAAGCTCCGTGACATTCTCGCGCGTCTTGATGCTGCGGGAACAGTTGCTGATATGGATTTAGCGGGCTTTCGCCTGCATGCCCTTACGGGCGATCTAAAGGGTTTGTGGCCGGTCACGGTTCGTGCCAATTGCCGTGTGGTCTTCCGCCACGAAGCCGGTGACGCCCGCGACGTCGACTTGATCGATTACCACCTCGATGCGTGCAACCACCTCGGCCAGGGCGTCCTCGACGTTATCGAGGTCAAGCAGCAGCCGGCCGATAAAAAAGGCGTGATGCTCGCGAAAGTGGCCGCTGAGCACCTGCTAAGCTCCTGCTTCTTTTTGCGTAACCGCCCCCGCGCCAACTCGGCCAGCGCCTCGGGGTTGGTAGTACCACTGACCAAGGCCGCGAGGATCTGACGCCCGCTTACACCCACAATGTCAGTGACCACGGTGGACAGCTTAATCCCGGCGTCTTGCAGCACCTTCTCCAGGCGATTGGCCACTCGCGTGTGCTCCTCCGACAGACTCTCGCGATAGCGCGTCAGATCGCGCAGGTCGCGAATCGGCTGGGGCGCAATGAAGCTGGCCCGCAACAATCCGTGTTCGAGCAACTGCCAAGCGGGGCTGCAAGCCCCGCTTATGGCGGGCAGGGACGCCCGCCCTACTGAAAGCTCCTCAGGATGACTTGGAGGTCTTTGCGGCCTATGATTTGGGAACGTATTTCAGGACGGAGGAAAAGCGATGCCAACCTTTCAGCACGGAGATGTAGCGCTCTATTACGAGGAATATGGGTCTGGCTATCCGCTGTTGTTGATTGCGCCCGGTGGGATGCGCTCGATGATCGACTTCTGGCATCGCAGTCCGTTCGATCCGACCAAGGAGCTTGCCAGCAGTTTCCGCGTGATTGCGATGGACCAGCGCAACGCCGGCCATTCGCGCGCGCCGGTCAGTGCTTCCGATAGCTGGGACACCTTCGCCGCCGACCAGCTTGGCCTGCTCGACCATCTGGGCATCCGGCAATGCCACATCATGGGCGGATGTATCGGCTCATCCTATTGCCTGGCCTTGATCAAGGCCGCACCCGAGCGCGTCACTGCCGCGGTGCTGCAAAATCCAATCGGCCTGGGTCCCGACGGTATCGCGCGATTCCATGACATGTTCGACGATTGGGCGGCGGAGTTTCGCGCGCAACGCCCCGAGGTAAGCGAAGCAACCCTGGCGGCCTTTCGCGCCAACATGTTCTCGGGCGACTTCGTCTTCGCCGTGACGCGGGATTTCGTGCGCTCGTGCCTGACGCCGATGCTAATCCTGGCCGGCAACGACCCCTATCATCCGACCGCGGTGTCCAAGGAAATCGCAATGCTCGCGCCCAACTCCGAGATCATCCTCGAATGGAAAACCCCCGATACCGTGGGCACCGCCGTGGAGCGGGTCCGCGCTTATCTCACGGATCGGGAATCATAAGAATGATCGCGAACCACGAAGGAGCATATCAGCCGATCGCGTTCAGCTCGTATGCGATCGCCGTACTGATCTGGCGGGCCAGGTCGTAGAGCCGCAGCATCGGATTGAACAAAGCCGCGTGATCGACCGCGTACGAGAGCTGGGGTTCACTGCGGTAACCCGCACGCCTCACCGAAGTCTTCCCTGGCAATGCCAGCGTTGTCGGGGCGCGGAAAAATTCAGACCAGGCGGTCGACGGCGCTGGCGACGTCCAGCCCGATGATGCGGGCCTGTACCTCGCGCCGCGTCACCCCGTGCTGGGGCCCGAAGCCGGGAATTTCCGTGGCCAGCATCGAGAGCCGGTAGTTCAGCGCGATGCGGATTGCATGGAGCAAAAGCAGGCGCTCGCGCCGCTTGGTGGCGGCGGGCCGCATCACCGCGGTGAGCTGCTGGTGATCCGCCTGCAGCCGGCGCACCACTCGGGCCAGGCGATCGTGTTTGCCGAGCTGCTCGGTAATCTGCGCCAGTTCGCGCATCGCGTTGGCCCGCAGCGGGCTGCGCACGCGGGCCGATAGCGTCAGCCACATCCGCGGGTTAACCGTATCGATATAGGCGCGCACCACGTCGAGGTCGCTTGCCTCCAGCGCCGCCACAACCAGGTCGAGCGCGCGGCGAAAGCGCGGCGACCGCTGCAGCATTGCCTGGAACAGTTCAGGGTCCTTGTTCACGGCGCGTCCCACCCCGTACAGGGTGTTGGCCAGAAAGCCCATTTGCTGGAGGATCGCGTTGTTGGGGATCGCGCGCACCTGCGACGGATGCTCCAGCGCCATCGGCCGCGCCCATCCTTCGGTTTCACGCGCTTCCGGGCGCGAGCCGGTCTTGTAACAGCAGGTTGGTTCCGAACAATCCCAGCAGCGCGGCGTAGTCAGGGTCCTCGACCAGGCTGGCAAACTCCTGCTGGATGGTGGCGAAGAACTCCGCGGCAAAGTCCGGCTCGGCGTAGATCGGGTCGCCCGCCGCTTCGGGTTCCGGCGCCCAACGCGAAGGCGGTGATCTGCCGCAGCGCCGCGAGCGCTCCCGCCGGGGTGAAGAACGCCAGATAGCCGTCACCTCCCTGGAAACTGAGTTCCTCCCGGATGACGATACCGCGCCGTTCGAATTCGGCGTGGTTTACCGGGGGCGCCACGTACCTGATGCGGTCCGCCAGGGTCAGCGGATGGCCGCCGCGGCCGATCGACTCGCCGTGCGTGTTGAACAGGATAACTTCAAGGTTGCCCAAGCCGTTGCTGTGCAGCAGATGAGCGATTCGCAGCCGCAGATGTTCGATGCGGAAAGTCGCCGCCATCTGCCCGATAAAGCGGCCCGAGTCGGAGTATCCGAACTGGACCGCGATTTTTCCCTGCCGTTTCAGGTAATCGCGATAGTGCCGGCTCTTGAGCGCTTCTTCGATTACGTGGTGGCCGCGTTCGAACGCCTCGGCGGTCTCGAACAGGGGTGAAATCTCGACATGGTCCTCGATCCCGAACAGGCGCGCGTAGTAGAGCGCGGTCAACAGGGTAAAGCCGGTTTCAGTCTCCGCGATCAGAGAACCGCACCGGCATTTCGCAGTCGATGAATTTGACGATCTGCGCGACTGTCATCACCAGCCGCTTGGCCGACGCCCATTCCTCCATCAGAGTCGCGAAATTGATGTTCACCGGCCGCACGCGGTCCAGCAGATCATTGACCGTGTTGAAGTAAGAACGGCGGTTGGCGGGGTCGTTGGGTCCGGTTTCAAGGCCGATTTGCCTGCGGATCGCGTTATGCAACTGCGAGGAATTAAGCCGCACATGAATCCGCGCCAGACCCAGACCGTGGGTGCGCAGGCTCGCGCGCATCACCAGCAAATCCTCGCGCGCTCGCATCATCCGGTGCGGCGGCCAGCGCCGCGTCGATCAACTCGACCAGCGGCCCGACGCGGACCAGCGCACGCTCGCGTCCCTCAACTATAGCCCGCGCGAAGCGTGCGGTGCGTCCGGGATCGCCGGCGCACTCGGCCAGCAGCGTGATCTGTTCGGCGACGGTTGCGGCCGCGGCGGCCAGCATCTGTGCGACCGGCTCCAGCGGCGGGTCGAAAGTCCGGCTCGCACATTGCGCTGGAGCGCTTCCACGGACGCGCGATGGCGCTCGAGCGCCGCCTGCTTGTCTTCCAGGCGCTTGCCGATCGCGCCCATCCAGGTCAGGTCGGTACGGCCGTCCTGGTCGTATCCCACCCACGAAGCGAGGCTGATCAGCCGCGGCGTCAGCCGCGTCCACTGCTGGGGCCATCGCTCGCGCGCGATCCGGAAAGCGATTCGATGGATGCGTTCCAATGCGTCGTGGGCGTGGCGCAACGCTTCGAGCGACCAGGCATGCTCGATCTCGAGCGTCAACGCGTTTTCGGGCCGATGCGTCGCGCCGACCGCCAGGGCCATCCGCCGCTCCCGCCCGCCTTGGCCCAGCGGCTCGCCGTCGTGCGAGGTTCCGGTCGCCAGTTCAGCCAGCGCCAACGCCAGTTCATGATGGATCGTGAACGCCGGATGGGCGGTGAAAACCACCCCAAAGGCGACCTTTTCAACCAGGGCGCGGAATTTTTCAAAATCCCCCTTCACGGCCAGGCGCGACAGGATGTCGTGGATAGCATGCTCGTTGACCGCCGGATCGGTCTCGCCCAGGTACGTGCCCAGACGCGCGGCGCGGTCGGAAAACGCGTCAGCCGTAAGGCGCGCGACCGATTGCGCGAGGTCCTCGGCATTGCTCTCGCGCCGATCAAGGCGGCCAGTGATTTCCAACGCGAGAAGCTGGATCGGATTACCGAACGGGTCGATTGCGAGGCGCTGCCGGAGGTTATCGAGCAGCGCGGCGAGGGGGTCGCTTGTGGTAAACGGCGGCGCGCCGAAGGCGGTGCGGTGCGAGTCCTGCACCAGTCCCCGCGCTGTAAATCTGAAGGTTGGCCGCTCATTTGCTCTCTGGCCGCCGTGCATTCCGCAGCCGCCCAGCCGCAGACTATTCGTAGTGCGGGAATACTCTGTTGCGTCATGGACGCAAGAAGCGCGCCGCCCCTCTGCCTTGCCCATCGGATGTCGATCGCCGCCAAGGCTGTGTTGGACGGTCAACAAATCGCCGCGAATCGGCCAGAACAAAGCAGACTGCATGCCCGCCGCCGATGCAGTTGCCTTGGCACTGTGCGGGACTTCACTTGGTGTTCCGGGACACGAAGCCGGCGTCGACCGGGCGGTCCTGTCCCAGGCTTTTGGTGTGTCACCGCGGCGACAACAGCTATTTGGCCGACAGTGCCGCCCGTTATCCGGATCGGTTTCGCCGCGGTGTTTGTGATCGACCCGCTACAAGCGGCCTGGCTGACGCTACCTACAGCACCGGTGGAATCCGATAAAACTGGTCTTTCATAGGCTAGGCATGACCGAGGTCATATCGATCACGTCGGGCTTAGACTTCTTGACGGCCACGGTATTTCAGAATCAGATTGAGGCTGGAAACTCTTACAGGCCCAGGGATTCGCTGGTCACGATAAAAGCAGCGAACAAAGGGAAAATGAAATTTAGCGTGATCGTTTTGGCTCTTGCGCTGGCCGCTGCGATTTCTCCGGCGCAGGCGCAGAATGCCGCACAAGCGGCGGCAATCGCTCAAGGTGTCGTCGGGTTAATATTTGGGGTGATGCATCCGACTCCGCAATGCGGTCCGCATGACGCAATGCCGCAGCCGTTACGGCCAAGCACACCCGTGTACAGTCAGCCACAACCCAGCCCACCGCCATCCTACTCGTCCTCAAATCTGAGCGACGATGATGATGACAACGATATCCAGCCGGTTCAACGCCACCCGGTTCGTCATCCGAGCGCCTATAGCAGCCAATCGCAAACCCGCCCGACAGAGGAGGACGAATCCGACCAACCGGTTGAAGTTCGTGCGCCACGTACCGACCGTTCAGGGGTCGTCGACGCGCAACATCAGCCGGCGCAGGACAACAGCGCGCAAGATGGCGGGTCCACAGAGAGCGGTCAAGTAGTGGAAATTCCCTCGCAGCCGGCTGCCGGAAGATATCGGCAGCAGACGCGTCAGAAGCGCTGCCCCACCGCCGGCAGCCAATTACGACTTCAGAACCGACCACTAGCGGTGATTCTGCGTATGCTCGTCTCAACAGCGCATTCTACAAGTTATCACCAACTCACCGGGTCTGACGCTTATGGCGCGCACGATTGCTCGCTTGCAGCTCCGGGCCAGTGCAGACTGGCGAAAATCACCAAGATTGAACGTATAGATTCAATATGCATCTACTCTTGACGCGCAGCCGATAACCAACGCGTCGTAGATTTTGGCCACGGCCCATCCTCCGCTTCCCACCACTCGGAGCGCCTGAAGGTAATCCTCTTTTTCGATCGTCACGATATCGAAATGCGTCAATATGTTGTCGGTAATGATTCGCGTCGCCTCGACCGGGTGTATTCGCGGCTGTACCGGCAGTCGGGTAAGCGCGGCATAGACCTCGGCGATCGAATGAGCGCTCATGAATCCCCTGTCCTCACCGGCCGCCACCCGCCGAAATGCCGGGCCAAGCCTGCGCGTTGTGGGGATGGCTCTGTTCGGATGCGGCGACCAGAACGTTGGTATCAAAAAAGACCTGCACCTACGCTTTCACAACGGCAGCAATCCGTTCTTCGCGGATATCCTCAATGACTCGTTCCCAGTTCGCACCCGGCTGAGCCACACCTTGGTGGACCCACAGTCCGTCGACTCTGATCATCGATGGACGCTGCTCGACCGTACCGGATCAGAATACCATCCAGCTGCTCTATAACCTCCAACTGCGCTTCGGGCTTGAGGCCGAGACGTTCGCGTAACCGCTTCGGAACCACAATGCGCCCGGATTTATCAATCGTTAGTCTCATTTACCAATAGCAATACCATTTACCATGCGACATGGCAATAGCGGCCCGGGTATCACACAGTTACGTTGGCTCTCCCGACGACTTCTCTGTTTGGATGTCCACCTTGAGATTCCCTGACACAGTTGGGGTGGACTCTGGCGTCCGCGTGGCCGATTGCGTTGGTGTCGGAGTCCTGGTCGGTGACGGTGTGGCTTTCCGGGTTGGAATAGGTGTGACCTTTTTCGTGGGTGCTGATGTCGGCGGCGCAGTGTGCGCCGGTGTGAGTGTCTTAGTCGGCGTTAGCGTTTTAGTTGGCGTCAGCGTCGCGACCCTGCTGGGCGTGGAGGTCGGAGTTCTGGTTGGAGTTGACGTCGGGGTCAGGGTTGCAGTCTGACAAGTTGTAATAGAATTCTCGTTGCGCAACCTCGACTAGCTTGGTCGAGTCGCAGGATTCCAGCATCAACGACGCCGAGTGGATGGAACCCGGAGAGTAGTGCAATCAGGGTCAAATAATCAATATCAGCCTGGGTTCATTTTGAGTCCTGGTTAGTTAAGGGCTTCCACGACAAGCAAAATGCCGGTCCTGAGAACTCGCCGGCAGAAAGCAGTTTTCAGCTATTTAGCGCATGTGAAGTCGAAATGACTGGGTAAAATGCCGCGAATTGAGTTTTTTGAGAAGGTCGCAAACGTCAATGTGCACTGGCGGTGGATAGGGCGGCGAAGAAAGCCTGGATGCGCTTGTAGTTGGCACCTACGTCTCCAACTCCATCACGCGACTTGGAGCGCATCTCGACCAGGCTGCCGCTGGACGCGGGACGAACCTGGATGACGAAATCATCGTGAAAATGGAACAGCCGCGTCTCTGCAATTCCTTCAATCGTACGGGTTTTGGGATCGGTGTAGGTAATCGTCCATCCCGGCATCGCGGCCGCTTGTGCGGCGACTTCTTTGAAAGCCTGATCGGGATCCAGGGGCAATCGCAGCGGCTCCACCGTCCCATAGCCGCGCAATTGGGCCTCTGCGTACTTGGCCTTGTCATAAGTCAGGTTGCGTGCGCGATTTGCGGGAATGGACCCGGCTTTGACGAATTCCGGCGGATTGTCGACGTCGGTCGTAATGTCGTTGATCGCCGGATATCCCTTGGCGCCCAGTCCGAGATACACCAGGAACGCGGTTAGGATGGCGCCGATATAACTCGCGACCACCGCCCTTCCGTGAGCCGAGCGCCATTGTGGACGCCGGGTCCGCAACAGACCTATCAGCCCGGTTATCAACGCCAGAACCCCGAAGAAGAGGCCGAACAAGAACAATTGAAAGCCAAAATAGGGCGCGGCGATACCGAAGTGGGCTTCCAACCACGCCCGCTAGTACCATTGCCAAGGCGATTAAACTGTCGAAAAAGCCGAGCCAGGCGGCAACCATAAAGTCGCTCCGTTGCGAGCAGCAGGAATTGCAAGTTTAATGCTGCCCCACGATGCTTATACGAGCGTCGAGGGAGTTTACAAGGCTCTTCGGACAGTTAGGCCGTTATGGGAATAATAATGGCGGGTTTTATTTCATTGTGAGGGTTAGGCGGTCGGCTGCGTTGACGAGAGGGCATCGTCAGCCGGGAACACGGCCCGGATGGTGAGTTTTCTTGTGCAGCTACCGCAAGCAATAACCGACTACGCCGGAACGTCCCGAGGGGGATGCTCCGGAGCGGTTCAAAACTGGAACACGCGAACCGGGATATCAAGGGCGCGGCCCTTAGTTATTTAGCCCAGCGAGCGGCCGACCACCGACACGAAGCTGACGCAGCGGCCGGGAGCGCCCCCAAGGTTGTGGGTGAGCCCGACCTTCGGATTGTCGATCTGGCGCGGGCCGGCTTCGCCCCGCAGTTGCAGCCACATCTCGTACATCATGCGCAGGCCCGAGGCACCGATCGGATGGCCAAATGATTTCAGGCCGCCGTCGGGATTGACCGGCAGCTTGCCTTCCAGTTCGAAGAACCCCTCCATCACGTCGCGCCAGGCGGTGCCGCGCGGGCTGAAGCCCATGTCTTCGTACAGCACCAGTTCGGTCGGCGTGAAGCAATCGTGCACCTCGGCCATGCTGATTTCTTCGCGCGGATTTTTGATTCCTGCCTGCGCGTAGGCGTCCTTCGCCGAGGCGACGACTTCAGGAAAAGTGGTGAAATCGTACTCCTGCGACATCGGACCTTCGCCGGGACCGGCGATAAACGACAGCGCCTTGATGTAGATCGGGTCCTTGCGATACTTGTGCGCGTCTTCGGCCCGCACCACGATTGCCGCCGCCGCGCCGTCCGACACGCCGGAGCAATCCATGATCCCGAGCGGATCGGCGACTTTCGGCGAGTTCCTGATTGCCTCGATCGGCACCTCCTTCTGGAACTGTGCCTTGGGATTCTTGGCGCCGTTGCGATGGTTCTTCCAGGCGATGCGCGACAGGACATCCTTGCCCTTGTCCGCGTCCAGGCCGTATTTCTTGAAATAGGCCGGAGCGAGCAGCGAGAAGGATGCGGGCGGCGTGATGCTGCTCAGCGTGCCGTCGTTGGGAGCGGTGCCAACCACCAGGCCCGAGTATCCGGAGTCCTTGAGCTTCTCCACCCCGATTGCCATCGCAACGTCATAGGCGCCGCAGGCGACGGCATAACAGGCCTGGCGCAGCGACTCGGAGCCGGTGGCGCAGAAGTTCTCGACGCGGGTGACGGGACGATAGGGAATCTTGAGCGGAGTCGAAAGCGTCAGTCCCGAAAACGATCCCATCGTGCCGAGCCAGTACGCGTCGACGTCCTCGGGAGCAACGCCTGCGGATTCATAGGCTTCGTAGGCGGCGTCGATCAGCAGGTCATCGACGCTTTTGTCCCAATGCTCGCCGAAGCGGGTGCATCCCATACCGATGATCGCCACGCGGTCCTTGATACCGTTGCTTGCCATAATTGATTCCTCAGCGCCTGGGGCGCGCCTTCCAGAAATAGTTGTGAACGCCGTCGGCGGTAAACAGCCGGCGGAAGGTCATTTCGACTTCATCGCCGATCGCAATCTTTTCCGGCTCGCAGTCGGTCATCTCGCACAGAAACCTGCCGCCGCCCTCGAAATCCAGCACCACGTTGACCGTCGGCGGGTTGAGCGAATAGGCCAGCCGATCCAGTGCGAAGGTGGCGATGCGCGCGGAGCGGTCCGCAAACGGATATGGCTCCATCTTATCGCGCGCGCGGCACTTGACGCATATGCGCTGCGGCGGCAGTTGCGGCGGTGCCGCACGCGGTGCATCGCGAGCCGATCAGGCCGAACTTCCAACGCTCGGAGCGAAACATCGGCGGTCCGGCGGGACGCTCGGGATCGGGCCGGCGGGGCGGCTCGGTGGGCAGAATCTCGCGCCATTTAAGATAGTTGGCGTAAGACACATCGCCCTTGGACTCGATCATGCCGCCGACCGAATGGCGCGGGCGATAGTTCGCGATCGCCGGCGTCACCCGCAACAGCATCGCGTCGGCGCCGTCACCCCCGGCCGCGACCAGGATGCGGTCGCCCGGCTTCGCGGCCGGCAGCACGCTGGCCAGCATCAGGCCGGCGTGAGCGGCGCCGGTCTGCCCGACAGTGGCGGCGAGGGGCTCCGCCATTCGTGCGGGATCCAACTTGAGCGCGCGCACCGCTTCGTCAACCGCGCGCGGATTGGGCGCGTCGATCACGATTTTGGCGAGGTCCGCAACCGTAACTTGGCTCTTGGCGAGCAGGCTGCGAATCACGCCGATCAGCAGCGGCGTATGGGCCTGGGTCAGCGCAAAACGTTCCTCCCAACTGTGAGCGAAGCGCTCGTCCGGCGCGCGCCAGGTATCGAGAAACTCGCGCGTGACCGATGCGCTCGCCTCGATTTCGGCGATCACATCCTGGGAACCGACGATAAACGCCGCGGCGCCGTCGCCGTTGGTCTGCTCCGCCCTGCCTTCGGGCGCGGCCAGCCGGCAATCCGCCATCGCCACCGCCGCGCGCGACGCGCCGCCATTGACCGCGTCCGCCGCCTGCAGCAGCGCGGAAAGGCCGGCCCGCACCGAGCCGGTCAGATCGGCGGCGCGGATCTCGGCGGGAAGCTGCGCGGCCGCGCCGACGATCGCGGCATTGAGCTTCTCCGCGTACGGCGGCGTGGTGGTGGCAAACAAAAGCCCCTCTACTCCCGGACCGGGCGCACCGCGCAACGCGTCGCGCAGCGCCTCGACGGCCATCGACACGCTGTCCTCGTCGAAGCTGGCAATCGCGCGCTCGCCCTTGCCGGCCGCGACGCCGAGCACCTGGGCTATCGCAGCACGCTTGAGCCGCCGGTAAGGGACGTAGGAGCCGTAAGATACAATTCCCGCCATGATTTCGAGTTAAGTCCACCATCGGCGCTCAAGTCAAATGCCAAAGTCAAATGCCCAGATCGGCGCCGGAACCGACTCACCACGCATCCGAAGCGGCGCTTGATTCTCCGCGGCTTACATTCGACTATGGCAGTTGACGATTGATTTGGATGCGACAAGGACGGACTGATGGCTTTTTTATCTCACGTTGGACTGACGGTGAAAAATCTGGAACGCTCGCTGACTTTCTATCGCGACGTGGTCGGGATGGATCCAGGAGCGATTCTCGAGGGCGGGAACCGGATGAAAATGGTGCACGTTATCGCCGGGTCGTTTGTCCTTCAGTTGCTGCAATACGTGTCCGGCGGTGGCGAGATTTTGAATCTGCGGCAGGAGAACGTCGGCACTACGCATTTCTCGTTTTACGTGCCCGACGTCGACGCCAAATACGCCGAGGTAAAAGCCCGCGGCGACGTGAAAATCAGCAACCCGGTGTCAAATATCGGCCCCAGCCTGCGCGGCTTCTATGTCGAGGACCCGGACGGACTCCCGGTCGAGTTCGTGCAAACCGTCGACAAGTAACACATCAGGCGGAAGACTCCGACCGCGTCCGAGTCGATCTCCCGCAAAGGAGCACGGAGCTAACGCGGCCTCGGAGGAAGGTTGAGCTTCTCCCGGACACGGTCAAAGACGTTCTCCTCGGCAATGCCGCTAGCGTCGCATTCATCGATGGCGGTCGCAGCGCCGCAAGTATCGCCTCGCGGCGCAGATGGACCGAATAGCTCATCCCCACAGGCTCACACGTGGCGCGCGAGGAAGTTTGTTGTCAGGCTCAAGCCCTCCGCGCATCCCGACACCATCCAGATTTGCAAAAACGCGTGGGGCATGTCTTCAAGAACATGGACCTCGTGCGGGATTTCGGCTTTGCGCAGCAACTCCGCCATCGCATAGGTGTCGGGCACCAGGTTGTCCGCGGTGCCAACCAGCAGCAGCGTCGGCGGCATGATGCCCGGCTTGATGCCGTTAAGCGGCGTCACGCGCGTATCGTTGATCAACTCCTGGCGGTCGCCGAGGTACGCCTTGATCATCATCCTGGTGATTTCCGGATTGCCGTCGGACGCCTTGAGTGCGCGGGGAATGTCCAACATCGGATACAGCAGCAGCGCGGCCTTGAATTTGGGCGCGCCGGACTGCCCGGCCAGACTGATCAGCGTCGCCGCGGTCAGGTTGCCACCCGCCGAGTCACCGCCGATCGCCATCCGATCGGCGTCGCCGTTCCATCGCTTCGCATTCTCGGCGGTCCATTTCGAGGCAAAAACGCAATCGTCCAGTCCAGCGGGGAACGGATGCTCAGGGGCCAGGCGGTAATCGACATTGACCGTGAGGTAGCCAGCCGCCGCGAATTCCATGCACAGCTTGGTGTGGGTCTTCGAAGTGCCCGATACCCATCCGCCGCCGTGGAGATAGACCAGCGTCGGATGAGGACCAGCTCCCTTGGGCACGCAGATATCGGCGCGCAAGTCCGAACGCAACTCAACATCGGGATGATAAGCACCAATCTCCGGCGGCTTGGCGTTGAGCGCCTTTGCATTGCCATTGACGAACTCCCGCATCTCAGGAATTCCGCCCTGGAATTCGAATTTCTTTGCCCGCTCCAGAATTTCACGTTCAGTCGCCATGTGTTCTCCGGTGGAATTGCGTTAAGAACATCCTTTAACCGGTTCGCCATGGGTCGGCAAGCGGGTGTTGTCCAGAACTGACAACCGTTTCAGTGATTGAAGTAGATACGTAATAAAAAGGGTAAGCGCTGCCGGTTCGATCTGTGGCGCGCGCTGTCAATCGGTAGACATAAGTAGAGGCGTTTGTCTATACTAAACAACTGAAACCGGGCTTTTTCAGGGTTCGCCTGGGACAGCGGTAACCGAGAGAAATGCCTCAAACATGGTGTCTCCGTTGCCGAGATTGAGCATGTTCTTACTCATCGCCAGGCGTTGATCATGCCCGATGTCAAAGGTTCGGGCACTGAAACGCGCTTTATCGCTATCAGACGGACGCCGAGAGGGCGATACACTTTTGTCGTTTTTACGCCGAGGCAGGGGACGGGTGGAACTGTCCTGAGGCCTATCAGCGCACGTTACATGTACCGAAGAGAGATCAAAAAATATGAGCAAGAAATTGCCCGTCTTCAAGACCGATAAGGAGGCGGAAGACTTTCTCGAAAAGGACCTGTCGGATTATATCAGCGCAGAAAACCTTGCGTTGTTCCCGTTCGAGTACCGGCCGAAACAGAAGTCGATAAATCTCCGAATCTCCGAAGAACTGTTGAGTGCCGTCCGGGCGGAGGCGCGGCGGCGGCGGATTCCGTATCAGCGCTATATCCGGCAGGCGCTGGAGGCCTCGTTGCGCGGTACCAAACAAACAGCGCGCAGCGATGATCCGCGCCGCTGACGTTTCACCGATTAATCACGCTGACTACCAGCGAATGACCGCGCCCGGGGTTGCGCCGGTGTAGTTGCCGTCTTCGTAGACCGGCGTGCCGTTGACTAGCGTGTGGACGATTCCGTGGGCCGGCATTACCAAACGTTTGCCGCCGCCGGGCAGGTCATCGCGCATCACTCCGCGCTGCGGCGAGCCAACTGTATCGGCGTCGAAAATGGTGATGTCCGCCGCGGCGCCGGCAACCAACCGGCCGCGTCCCTTGATTCCGAAGAAGTCCGCCGGTTCGGAAGTGATTCGCTTGACCGCATACTCCAGCGTTATCGCCTTGCGCTCGCGCACCCAGGTGCCGAGCAGGAAGGTGCAGTAACCCGCGTCGCACAGCATGTTGACGTGGGCGCCGCCGTCGGACAGTCCGATCAGCGTGCGCGGATCGTTGATCAGCTTGCCGACGCGCTCCGGGTTGATGTTGAAGGCCGGACGCGAGAACCACATCTCCAGGTTGTCTTCCAGCGCCAGCTCCACCATCACGTCGAACTCGCGTCCGCTTTTGCCGCGCTCGCGCGCGAGCTGCGCCACGTTGCGATTCTCGTATGGTTTCAAATCGGGGTTCGTGACTTCGGTGACGGTGACCTTTTCCCAATCCCAGCCGGCGCGCTTGATGTCCGCAGCCAACGAATCGCGGAACTCGGGTTCGGCAAAAAGCTGGCGGAGTACTTCGACCGGCTGATTGTAAGCGCGCTTCCACGCCGGGAAGGTCACAAAGGCAATTGCTCGCCGCATGCTGAATTCGGAAACGAACGGACGGCACGCGACTTGCGGCACGCCGCCGCGCTTAATCAGCGGGTCAGTCCGCGTCAGCGTCCGCTGGCTTGCCTCCGGCTGATCGTCGCGATCGAAAACCGCCAGCCAGGTGACAGGCCGGCCGCTCTCGGTGAGCAGGAAATCGAGCAGCTCGTATTCATGGTCCGCGATATTGCCGAAATCCTGCGTCAGGGTGATCTCAATCACTCCCTTGCCCAGCTTGCCCAAGGCATGCGCGTAACTGCTCAGCTCCTCGCGGCTGGCCAGGCGGCAGGCCAGCGGACGGCCTTTGTATCCGACGTGCTGGCGGCCGGTGGTGGTGGAAAAGCCCAGCGCTCCGGCGGCGACTGCCTCGCTGAGTAGTGCGCTGATGCGCGTGGTCTCCTCCGGCGTCGCGGCGCGCTCCATCGAGTCTTCGCCCATCACGTAATGGCGAAAGGGAGTCAGCGGCGCCAGGAACCCGAGATTGAGCGAGCTGCCACGCTTGGCCGCGGCGTCGAGGTAGCTGGGGAAGCTCTCCCAATCCCAGGTGATTCCCGTCCGCAGCACCCGGGCCGGAATCCCTTCGACGTTGACCAGGTCCAGCGTTGCGATCTCATGCACGTCCGGCTTGCACGGCGCCAGGCCCACTCCGCAGTTGCCCATCACCACGGTGGTGATGCCGTGCCACGAGGAGCAACTGACCTGGGGATCCCAACAAATCTGCGCGTCGTAATGGGTATGCGGATCGACGAAGCCGGGAGCCACGATCAGGTCCGAAGCGTCGATCACCTTGCGCGCGCTGCCGCTGACTTTGCCGATCTCAACAATGCGGCCATCCGCGACCGCGACATCGGCCGCATAACGTGGCGCACCGGTGCCGTCCACCACGGTCCCATTCTTTATCAGCACGTCATATGACATTGGAATTTACCCCTTGGATCGCGCCATAACGCTGGCACGGAACGACCGTTCAAGCAAGTTTACGAACTTGGATCTCACGCCGGGAAGCTACTCTGGAACGAGGCCTGGACCCGACTCGGAGACTCCGAGGGGCGTCAGGCGCGCCCCTCGGAACACTTACGGTTTTGATCGCTTAGGATCTCAGAACAGTGCCGGGCTTCGCGCCGTTATACTTTGCGTCTTCGTATACCACGGTGCCGTTGACGATAGTGTGCTGCACACCGCGGGCCGGAACCACCAGGCGGCGGCCGCCGCCGGGCAGGTCGTTGCGAATCTCGCCGCGCTTGGCCGAGCCGATAGTGCTGTAATCGAAGACCGCCACGTCAGCCGGATTGCCTACGGCCAGGCGGCCGCGGCCGCGCAGATTGAAGAAGTCTGCCGGCTCGGAGGTGATCCGTTTGACCGCATGCTCCAGCGTCATCGCGCTCTTGTCGCGCGCCCAGGTGCCGATCAGGTAGGTACAGTAACCAGCGTCGCACAGCATGTCGACATGCGCGCCGCCGTCCGACAACCCAATCATCGTACGCGGATCGCAAATCAATTGCGGAATCCTGGATTCGTCGGCATTGAGCAGCGGTAGTATGAAGTTGACCTGAAGGTCGTCTTCAACGGCCAGATCCAGCATCGCGTCGACCGCGTCGGTGCCGCGCTCGTGCGCGACGTCGGCCAGCGATTTGCCTTCGAAATGCTTCAGCGCCGGATTGCCGACTTCCTGGACTTCGATCACACGGCTCTTGGCCATCACGTTGAGCCCGGGACTCTTGTTAAGCGTGGCGCGGAAGGCCTGGCGGAATTCCGGATCGCGGTAAATCTCCTTTTGCTTCTCGGGCGTCTGATTGAAGACCTTGTTCCACGACGACATCGCCGCAAACAAAAAGGGATTGCGCATGTTGAGCTGGAAGATCAGCGGCCGGCAGGTGACCTGCGGCACGCCGCCGCGCTTGATCAGCGGTTCGACCTTGTCGAGTGTCTCCATGCTGGCGTTGGGGCGCGCGTCATTATTGAAAATCGCCAGCCAGGTGACCCGGCGCTGACTTTCGGTGAGCAGGAAATCGAGCAGTTCGTATTCGCTGTCCGAAATGGACGGCGGATTCTGAGTCAGAGAGATTTCGATCGCGCCCTTGCCCAGGTCGCGCAACGCGTTGCAGTACGACTTAAGCTCGTCGCGACTGGCCAGACGACACGCCAATGGCCGGCCTTTATAGCCGATATGCTGGCGGCCAATCGTGGTCGAGAAACCCAATGCTCCGGCCGCCACCGCTTCGCGCAGCAAAGCCGTGATGCGAACGGTTTCCTCAGCGGTAGCCGCTCGCTCCATCGATTCCTCGCCCATTACGTTGTGGCGAAACGGCGTCAGTGGCGCGATAAAGCCGAGATTGATCGAGCTGCCGCGCTTTTCCGCCGCGTCCAGGTAGCTGGGAAAGCTCTCCCAGTCCCAGGTAACGCCCTTGGTCAGCACCTCGAAAGGAATGGACTCGACGTTCACCAAATCCCACGCCGCGATTTCCCGCGCCTGTGGCTTGCACGGAGCGATTCCGACTCCACAGTTGCCCATCACCACACTGGTAACGCCGTGCCACGATGAGACGCTGATTTGGGGATCCCAGCAGATCTGCGCGTCATAATGGGTGTGCGGGTCGACAAAGCCGGGCGATACGATGAGGTCACTGGCGTCGATGATCTTGCGGGCGCCGTCGGTCACCTTGCCGATTTCAGCGATTCGTCCGTCAGCGATTGCGACATCGGCCCTGTAACGTGGGGCCCCCGTGCCGTCGACCACGGTGCCATTACGGATTAGAAGATCATAAGCCATGCCAGTATCCTCCTATTAGCGTGTTTACTTCCGAACGGATCGTTCAGTCAACTAACGCACGTTCCGAGGCGCCATCCGCTGGACGGGTTTGAAACCTATCGTTGGCGGCGGCTTCGGGACCCGCAAGCGAAAAAATGCTCCGACCCACTTGATTCCATATGTATCATGGATTGAGAGGCGGTAGTGATCATCAGTTAATAGAGAAGGTGAGGCGCGCATTTTGGCGAATGACGAATCATCGGTCGTGATCGGAGTCCAGATATCGAACCCCGGCAAGCCGCTGTGGCCTGACGCCGGCGACGGCCTGCCGGTCACCAAGCTGGAATTGGCGCGCTACTACGAAGCCGTTGGCCCGTGGATGATGCCGCACCTTAAGGGCCGCCCCTGCTCGATCGTCCGCACCCCCGACGGCATTGGCGGAGAGCAGTTTTTCCAACGCCATGATATGCCGGGGATGCCGAGCTCGCTCAAGTTGGTTAAAGTCTCGGGCGATTCCAACCCATATATCGAGATTGACGGCCTTGAAGGCCTGGCCGCGGCAGCGCAGTTGGCGGGCGTGGAACTACACCCGTGGAACTGCCGGCCCGGCCATCCTGATATACCGGGCCGCCTCGTGTTCGATTTCGACCCCGCGCCCGACGTCGAGTTTGCGGCAGTGATAGAAGCCGCGCGAGAAATGCACGAGCGCCTGGAAGGGCTCGGTCTGATCAGTTTCTGCAAGACCACCGGCGGCAAGGGTCTCCATGTGGTGACGCCGCTAGCCGAATCCAAAAACGGCGGTCTCTCCTGGCGGCAAGCGAAGGCTTTTGCGAGCGGCGTCTGCGGCTTGATGGCCGCCGAAAGTCCCGACCGCTATCTGGCAAAAATGACCAAAAAAGATCGGGTCGGCCGCATCTACCTCGACTATCTGCGCAACGACCGCACCGCAACCGCGGTGGCTCCTTTATCGCCCAGAGCGCGCGAAGGAGCACCGGTCTCGATGCCATTGACATGGACTCAAGTGCGTGCGGATCTCGATCCCAAACGCTTCACCATCCGGACCGCGCCGAACTTAATTGCAAAAAGCAGCGCGTGGCAGGAATATTCTGATTCCGAGCGCGCGCTGAAACCGGCCATCGAGCGGCTGGCGCGCGCTACGAAGACGTAGCAGCCGTCCAGTTTTTGGCCTGGAAATGCGACCTTGACACATCGTCGAGGGATTCTAGTTTGGCCGCGGTGCCCAGGACTTCGGGCTCAATCACACAACCGGAAAAGACCGTACGGCGAGCGGAGACAATGGGGCCGCAGACGACGAGGAGTGCAGCACAGATGAGTTTCACCGAGAGTTTCGTCGATGTGGCCGGAGGCAAGGTGCAATTGCTCAAGGGCGGCAGCGGTTCGCCGATGCTGGTGCTGCATCATGACGTGGGCAAACGGGATGGTTGCCGTACTACATGGAGTTGGCGGAAAACCACACCGTTTACGTGCCCTCGCATCCGGGATTCGGCAAGTCGGAGCGGCCCAAATGGGCGCGCAACGTGCGCGACATCGCGGTCATCTACCAGCGCCTGCTCAAGGACCTGGGCCTGAATTCGACCGCGGCGGTGGGATTGGGCTTTGGCGGATGGATCCTGGCCGAGATGGCGACCATGTGCCATCACGAATTCAGTCACCTGGTGCTGGTCAACGCGATGGGAATTCAGCCCAGCCAAGGCGAGATCATGGACCAGTTCCTGATCAGCACGCTGGACTACGTACGGGCCGGATTCGTCGACCAGGCGAAATTCGCGGAGTTGTACAAGGAACGGCCCGATGTGGACCAGTTGGTGACCTGGGAGATCAAGCCGCGAGATGTCCACGCGCATCGCGTGGAAACCGTACCTGTTCAACCAGGCGTTGCCGCATCTGATCAAGACGGTCACGGTGCCAACGCTGGTGGTATGGGGCAAACAGACTCGCATGGTGCCGCTAAGCTGCGGCGAGCGCTACCAGCAGGCGATGCCCAAGGCGAAGCTCGAGGTTATCGACGGCGCCGGCCATTACCTCGAGGTCGAAAAGCCTGCCGAATTGGCCCGCCTCACCAGTCCTTCATCGGCGGCAAGTAGGAGCATCGCCTGTACATCCGTGCCGTCTCATCATAATCTAGGTGGCGATATAGGCGGCGGGCGCGATGAAACGGATCGCGGCTAACGCTGACGAGTACAAACTCCAACAGGCGCTTGCGGCTTCCAGGGACGTAAGGGACGTTGGCGGCAGCGCTCTTCGAAACCGAAATCAACGCCGCATCGCTTTGCCCTTCGCCGCGCTGGTGAGTCATTTAGTTCAAACCCGTCCTGAAAAAGCGAGGGTAGCCGGTTTCAATCTTAAACGTCCGCCAGCTCTCAGAACAGCAGGTGCCAATCTCCGTCATCGATCTCTAATGCGGCAAACACCGTTGTAGGCTAATTGTGAAATACGTGCGTCCAATCTCTTCCGCTCGTACGAAGTCCAGGAAGCCGCGATTTCAAATCGTGTTTTGACAGTGCGATGGCGATGGGAAGTGCCAAGCGGGACGATCTGGAAGGGCAGCCGCCAGCTCTCCGGCCAGACATTTGATACAGTTCGATTCGTGTCAGGAGGGGAGCGGATGACGAACCGGCACTGTGAAAGACTGGGTTTCGGTGCAGCAGAAGATCCGAATGCACCAACAGGAAGCTTACGAGCCTTGCCCGCAATTGACAAATCCGTAGCTTGGCTTTCTGACACGGCCCACATATGCGCTCCTACGCCCGCCCAGATGTTCGTCACGCTTCTGGAACTGAAGACATAAAGCTGCATCTTGCTCACAATTCTCCCGAGTTGAATCTGAGATGGAATCTCAGGATACTGGCGACATGCTTAGCGGAGAAGCAAAGGCGGTGCGCGTGCCGAGGCTCTCCAGAACGCCCTCCGGGTTGTGGAAGAAGCCATCGGTGAAGTCCTGAAGCTCGGCGTTGGGGACATCAAAGGGTGGAAAGGCACGGGCGGTAAAGCTCTCTCATAAGCGGAAAAAGGAGATAGCGCGCAAGGCGACTCGCGCTAGATGGAATAAGCGAGGAGTTTGACAGCAGAGAGGACTGTCGCTATGAAGCTTTTCGATGCTCTGCCACGAATGGCCACTCCATTTTCCGATAAATAACTGTCCCGATCCCGATGCCGTTGATGCGAACGGCACGGTTTTCCATTTTGTGCGAGGCGACGACACGGACTTCAAAAGTGCCACCGAGAAACAAGTTCGGCCCACTGTGCCTCCTTGTCGCCGCGCGGCGCTATCGTGTTACGTTAAACTGGAAGATGCTATGCAAGCAAAGGCCAATCTCAAAGCGCTGTTTGGCGAACACAAAATAGCCGTGGCAAACCTGCGCTCCGAGCATGGTAAGATAAAGGCAACCCCTTCGCCGAGGCCCGGCCATCATTCCCTTTGGCTCCGCATGCGTTATCTTCTGAATTGCCGAACGCTCTTCCGAGTGATCGAATGAAATGGTCCTGGAAATTCGGTCAAGAGATCATGCCGCTGCTAGTAACACGAAGAGCGCTGAAAGAGATTCTGATAGAATACGACGGCCCTCGTTTAGCGATACTCGAACAGCCCCCCGATCAAATTTTGGCACTTTGTATCGACGAAGATAAAAACGGGGTGAGGTGGATACAGTCACCTCTCTCTTCACTTGAATATGAGGCGCTGATGCGTGGCGCGCTGACGGTGCGCGCTGCGCTTCTTTTAAGCCCGGCATGGTCCTTGTGGAATACTCTCATGATAAAGATGAAAAAGTACAATCAGCTTGGGAGCTAGACCCTACACAAGTGCCTGATGATGTATTGCCGGACGTAGACACGCTATTGCCCAACTATGTAATGACCTCTCATCCCTCGACATTGGCCCCGAATGTATCTGCTGAATTCCGATTGGGGACAAAAGGAACAAGAGACATTCCAGAGCATATTATTTCCTTCCAACGCCTGTCCGCTGTTACCGCTGGCATTCAGCATCTATGGGACGCTATCGGAAGTACGCTAACGGCACGTCCAACGGTCTTGAACGCCTATGCCACAAGTCGAGGTTCGCTTGCGATTCGCGTTCAAGTTGACGACAAGGACACGTTTTCTCAAGTTGCAGCGGTATATCGAGAATTGACGCGAGCGACGTACGACCGGAAACAATTGGTGGAGACTCTGTCCGCTAAGTCAGCCAGGGTTATTCGGCGTTACTCCGAATACCTCAAAATGCTGGATGAGAATAGCTTAGATGTTTTCGCGGAATGGTACGCTGGTGTTGCTTTTATTGGTCATGCTGGCGCGCAGCGCAATCGCAAGCATATCAGGGTACCGGCACCCGAAGTTGCAACTCCTAAGAGAATTGTCCGCGCCGGATATCTAGAGGGTTTCGGACGTAGCCCTCGACACTTTGAGTTTTACGATCCAGACACTGGGGCGCGAATAACCGGCCTCATACACAAGGATTTGCGGGACTTCCCCTTGCGCGACGAATTGTATTTGGGACATCGTCGAAAATATCTGGTGGAGATCGAGTCCGTTCGGGTTGGCTTCAAACCCTCCCAAGTATACGCTGCTCGCGTTCAGTCCAGACGACAACGCTTAATTTCTTCTGTCCAGCCATCCGCATCTATCGTCGTTCGAGACATCACACCTTAAAGCCGCCGTCCACGTATACGACCTGGCCGGTGATTGCGCTGCCGGCGTCGGAACAGAGGAGGACCGCCATCGGGCCGAGTTCATCAGGCTCGACGACGCGACGCTGGATGCTTTGGCTGTTGGCGAATTGCTTGGCGCCCTCGATGTTGGTGTTCATCGCCTTGGCGATGCGCTCCCAGTCCACCATCGCGGTGTTCGTCCATCCGGGATTGATTACGTTGACGTTGATGTTGTGCTTGGCGACCGCGTACGCTAGCGAGCGCGTGTAGCCGATCAAGCCGTGCTTGGCGGCGGTATAGGACAGCACCGCGCCGCCGCGATTGGCGGAGCCCGAGCCGGTGTTGAGGATCCTTCCCCAGTTTTGCTTGACCATGTAGGGCAGCGCGGCCCGGGTCACGTAAAAGACCTGGGTCAGGTTGAAGAACAGGTTGTCCTCGAAGGTTTTGGGATCGTGGTTGATCGGATCGAGCTTGGCCGGATTGTCGGCGATCGTGCCGCCCGCGTTGTTGACTAAAATCTCAAGCCCGCCCAGCAGTTGCGCGGCCTGATTGACGCGCTCATCGATATGATCGGGTTTGGTCAGGTCGACTTCGATCGCGAAACCGCGCTGCCCCAGGGAGTTTATTTCGCCCGCCACGGCGTCCAATTGATTTCGGGTGCGCGCCGCCACCGCGACGTCGGCCCCCGCGCGCGCCAATGCCAGGGCGATCGAGCGGCCGATTCCCCGCCCGCCGCCGGTTACTAGCGCATGCTTGCCTTTCAATGGCTGGTCCATCGTTAAACTCCGATCTCGTTGGGAACTCCGATCAGGCTGGGGCCTGGTATTTCACCAGCACCTGCTGTGCATACAATTCGGCGATTTCCGCGTCAGAAAGATTGAGCACTTCGCGCAGCACTTCCTCGTTATGCTCGCCCAGGCGCGGGGCTTGGAGATCGGTGCGATCGTCGGGCCAGGCGGAAAACTTCGTTGGCATTCCCGGAAGCTCGAAATCGCCCAGTCCCCGATCATGCGCCTTGCGCACCGTTTTGCGGTCCACGATATGCGGATGGCGCATCGCGTCGCGCAGTTCCAAAACCGGCGCGCACGGGATATGCGCCTTGCCCAGCACTTCAACCGCGGCCTCGACGCTGGGCTGCTGCGCGAGCCATTGCTCGACGATCTCGCGCAGCGCGTCGTTGTTCTTCAACCGCGTCCGCATCTCTTTGAAGCGCGGATCGTTCTCCAGCTCCGGCCTCCCAATCGCCTTGGTGAACATCGGCCATTGGTGGCCCGTAGCCATCACCACGATATAACCGCCATTGGCGTGGAAGACGCCGGGCGGATACACCGTGGAACGCGCACCTTCGCGCTTGGGATGATACTTCGGACGCATCGCGACCGCAGGCACATCCATGGCGTGCATGTGGAAATAGGTATCGAGCAGCGAGGCGTCGATATGCTGTCCCTCGCCGGTGCGCATCCGATGAATGATCGCGACCGCAATCGACATTGCCGCGGCGACCCCGGTGGAGACGTCGCCGAGCGCCATCGGCAACACCGCCGGCGGCCGGTCCGGTTCGCCGACCAGGTCGGTCACGCCGGCATAAGCCTGGCCGATGACATCGAAGCCCGGAGTTTCGGCCAGCGGTCCGGTCTGACCCGCCATCGAAACCGAGCACATGATCAGCGCCGGATGAACTGCTTTGAGCGCCGGATAATCCAGGCCCATCCGCGCCATCACGCCGGGCGTGAAGCTTTGCACCAGCACGTCGAACTTCGGCACCATCGCCTTGACCAGTTCACGCGCGCGCGGCTTGGTCAGATCCAGCGCGATGGCACGCTTGGAATGGTTGTGCTGGAAGTAATAGGTGCTCATGCCGTCGCGGACGATCATCATCGCGCGCGAGCGATCGCCAGCCGGCGCCGGTTCGATCTTGACCACGTCGGCGCCCAATTCGGCGAGCATCCGGGTACAGGTCGGACCAGCCACGAACTGGCAGAGGTCCAGAACCTTGAAGCCTTGCAGCATCCGGGGACCAGCACCCATCCGCTATCCTCCTGCGCGGGCATCTATCACAGCGCCCGCTGGCAAAACGTTCAGTTCCCGGCGCCTTGGTCGAGCGTGGGCTCTTTGACCAGCACCTTTTCGGCGTAGAGCTCGCGGATCTCGCCGTCGCGCATCCCCAGCAGGTTGCGCATGATGTCGTCATTGTCCTGGCCCAGCAAGGGAGCCTTGACGTCGCTGCGGTTCTCCCAGTTCTGGAACTTGACCGGCATCCCCGGAATGTCGAAGTCGCCCATGACCGGGTCGTGGACGCGGCGCACGGTCTTGCGCTGGCGATGATGGGGATGGTTCATGGCTTCCTGCACGGTGAGCACCGGCGCGCATGGCACGCGCTCCTTGTCCAATGCCTCCAAAGCGGCCTCCACGCTTGGAAATCCCTTGAGCCATCCCTCGACGATCGCCGGTCAGCTCGTCGCGATTTTTGACTCGCAGGCGCTCTTCCTTGAAGCGCGGATCGTTGATCAGCTCCGGCTTTCCCATCGCGCGGCACACGGCGGGCCATTGATGGGGCGTGACGCAAATCATCACGTACCCGCCGGTGGCGTAGAAAATCCCGTAAGGTGAAGAGGGCTGATACATCCGGCCGTTGCGCTTGGGCTGGAACTTGTCGGGCCGCAGCGACAGTACCGGCACGGCGAGCTCGTGCATATGGAAGTAGTTGTCGAGCAGCGAGGCGTCGATGAACTGGCCCTCGCCGGTGGTCGTTGCGGTAAAGCAGCGCGAACCCGATCGCCATCGCCGTGGTGACCCCGGTTGAAATGTCGCCCAGCGCCAGCGACAGCATCGCGGGCGGCCGGTCAGGCTCGCCGACCAGGTCGGTCACGCCGGCGTAGGCCTGGCCGATAAAGTCATAGCCGCCCTTGAACGCCAGCGGCCCGGTCTGCCCGGCCATCGAAATTGACGCCATCACCATGCGCGGATTGATCGCCTTGACCGTATCCCAGTCCACGCCGATTCGCCCGATTACGCCCGGCGCGTAATTCTCGACCAGGACGTCGGATTTGCGCACCAGTTCATGAAAGATAGCTTTGGCCTTGGGATGATGGGTATCGATCGCAAGACTGCGCTTGCTGTGATTGTGCTGAAAGAAATAGGTGCTGGTGCCGTTGCGCCGCAGTCCGAAGGTGCGCGCGCGGTCGCCCTCGGGCGCGGGCTCGACCTTGATCACCTCGGCGCCCATCTCCGCGAGGATCCGGGTGCAGGTAGGACCGGCCACAAACTGGGTGAAATCGAGGACACGGTAACCCTCAAGCATTCGGGGTTTTTCGGCCATGAGTTAATGCCTCCTGAAGGATAGGCCTGAATTTAAAGGGCTGTTTCCAGCGTACAGGTATAGATCCGCCGGGCGGATTTTTCAAAACCGGTATGGCTTCAATCCGCGCGGGACGCTGAATTCCGCTTACCCCGGCCGGCTAGGCGTTTTCACCTAAGCGTTTGCGGCATTCGGGGCAGCGTCCGTAGAGCTCCAGCCGATGACGCGTGAGCGAAACCCCGAGCTCCCGGGCCACGGTCTCCTGGATGCGCTCCATCCGCTCGTTTTGAAACTCGATGATGCGGCCGCAGTTCTCGCAGATGAAATGGTCGTGATGGCGCTGCTCGTCGATGATCTCGTAACGGCCCTGCCCGTCGTCGAAGTGCCGTTCGGAGACCAGTTCGCATTCCTTGAGCAGCTTCAGCGTGCGGTAGATGGTGGCGTAGCCGACGTGAGGGTTGACCTTCTTGACCTCGGCGTACAGCTCTTCGGCGCTGACATGGCGGCCCAGCGCAAAGAACACCCGCGCAATATCGTCGCGTTGGCCGGTAGATTTCAGCCCCCGCTCCTTGAGGCGGCTGTGGAACATTTCCATCCGCTGGTCGGGCGTAACGCGCGGGCGGCCCGGGATGGTCGTGTGTTCCGTGATCTCTCCGGTTTGCGGCATGAGACGGCTGAGCCCTACGGCCAACGGCTAACCCCTTTCTTCCTGCAACAGCCTGCGCGCAGCCGGCGACACATAAAGACTTTCGAGATCCTGGCCGCGCAGTGCCTCGGCTAAAACCTCGACCTGCTCAGGGGGCGCGAGGGTGCGGTCGAGGATGACGAGGTTCTTTTCCCTGACCTTACACGAACCGCTGCGCGCGCGGTAGCCGATTTCGCGCAACAGCTTTTCGTGCCTGACCTCAATGCCACAGCGTTGGGCCAGTTCTTCCAGTTCGCTCACCAATTGTGTGGTTCGGGTTCCTTTCACCTGACTAATCTGCCCTCTTGAGCGGCGCCCCGCCTGGCCGGCTGCCCGCCGCGCGTCGCAATTATTCTACCGTTTGAGGACCCGCCGTTGAATGATACCGCAGCAACCAGCGGGCTGAAAGCTACCCGGCGCAATGCTACGGTGCATGTCCAATACCCCAGGGTGCACTGTTTCAATTTAATCCGCCGCTCCGGGCTGGCTGTTTTTGCACCGGAAGGCTGTTGAAAAAGGATTTCGTCCGACGTCAAACTGCCCGGGGTTGCGGTGTTTCACGCCGGGCGCCAAGATCATCATGAATCATGAACTCCACACGCCGCCCGATCTTTCGCGCCGGAGTGGTCGACCTGGGCGTCGAAACCACCACGCTGCCTAACGGCCTCACCGTTGATTTGCCGATTATCCGCCATCCCGGCGCCGCCGCGATCGTTGCGATTGACCGCGATCTACGGGTCGCGATGCTCCATCAGTATCGCCACGCGGTGGGCGGGACCATCTGGGAAATCCCGGCCGGATGCCGCGGGCCGGGCGAGAGCGGGCGTCAATGCGCGGAGCGCGAGTTGCTCGAAGAGGCCGGCGTCACCGCCACCCGCTGGGAACATCTAGGGGCGCTGGTGACGATTCCGAGTATCTGCGACGAGCGGATCGAACTCTTCCTGGCGCGCGACCTGACCCACAGCGATACCAGCCACGAGGCGGACGAGGTAATTCGCGTAGAGTGGCTCGAATTGGCCAGTGTTCTAAAGATGATCCGCGGCGGGGAGATAGTCGACGCCAAGACGATCGCGGCACTCTATCAGGCTAACGCGGTGGTCGCCGCCGAAAATCCCTGAGCGCCCGTCAGCTGCAGGCCACCAATATCTTGCTCTGACTGCCGCGGTCGCTTGCCAGGCCGTCGAAGGCCGCCTGCATCTGGTCGATGCCCACGCGCCCGGTGATCAGCGGCCGCACATCGAGTTTGCGCCTCGAGACCAGATTGACCGCTCGGCGAAAGTCGATCGGAGCCGGCCCAAAAGCTGTGAATCAGGTCGATCTCGTCGCTGACGAAGCGATTAGGACGGTAAGGCACGTCGCGGCCTTCATAAACCGCAACCACCACCATACGGCCCTGTTTGCGGACCAGCTTGCTGGCGGCCTCAAAGGCGCGGCCGACTCCGGCGACCTCGAATATCACGTCCGCCCCGCGCCCGTCGGTCGCATCCATGATCGGTCCATGGATCTCGTCGGCAGGGTCCAAAACCATATCAGCGCCGTATTCCTTGGCCAATTGACGCCGTCCCGCGACCGGTTCGACCAGGGCGACCCAGTCGGCGCCGCTCAATTGGGCCAGCTTCATGATCAACAGCCCAAGCGGTCCGCCGCCGAAAACCACGGCGCGCTCGCCGACGCTAATTTTCGAGCGCCTGATGGCGTGGACCGCGACCGAGGACGGTTCGATGAGCGCCGCTTCATCGGCCGGGGTGCTGGCGGGAACATGGAACAACTGGCGCGCCGGAACCGTGATATATTCGGCAAACGAACCGTTGCGTTCGTTGATGTTGACGCCGCGCAGGTCGCATAGCGTGAAATCACCCTGGACGCAGTACTCGCAGCGGCCGCAACTTGGATAGATCAAGCCAACGGCGCGGTCCCCGGCCGCAAAGCCGCGGGCTTCGGGGCCAACTTCAACAACCTGGGCGGAAAATTCATGGCCTAGCACCGCAGGGAGCTTCATCATCGGAGGGTCAACGGTGAAGACGTGAAGGTCGCTACCACAGATACCGGTGTATTCGACTCGCAGCTTCAAGTCGGAAGGACCCATCGGCGGTTCGGGATAAGCGCGGTCCAATTCGAAGGATCTGGGTGATTTGAGGACTGCCGCACGCATAGGCTCACCTCCATGGTGGTCTCAGCAAGCGGCTATCTTACGGCAGCGGTGCGGCGCGGACAAACTCGCCCCGCACCGCGCTTCAATCGACGATTATTTCGTGTGGAAAGACGAAGGTTGTGGCGCCGTCTTCAAACTGAACCAGATACATTACGCGATCGAGGTTGCGCACCTCGCGCAAGATTCGTGGCCGTTCGCCAAAACGGGACTGTCCTTCACGGTCGCGGACCGGTTTAAGCAGTCGGCAATACCTTCCCACAACCGTCCCATCCTGCCTGTCTTCTGCCGATGAGTTCACTGATTTGCCCTTCTCTTCGGATGGCTTTCCGCCTGTGGCCCAAACCCATCGCAGCACCTCTGCCATACCTGATAGTTAGACGAGTTGAGCTCACGTTAAAATTCATCCCTCGCGATGCCGAGCCAGTGGTCCAGGATCGAGAACTGAGCAGGTGTTCAAGGCTTATTCACGGTGGCATTCAGTAGATTTCGGTTCTCATTTTAATTTATAGCATATTCAGGTTAATGACTTTGCATTCACCACGGGAAATTTCATCAAGATGTCAACTCTTTATCCACTGGTGATGGGCGGGCGCGCCATGATTGCTACCGAGCATTACCTCTCGGCGGCGGCGGGCGCGCGAATGTTTGCGCTAGGTGGCAACGCGATTGACGCCGCTGTGGCCGGCACGTTTGTGGAAGGCATCGTCAATCCGCACCTCAACACCATCGGCGGCGAAGCACCGATTCTGGTGCGGCCGGCCGGTACCACGCGGGTGCTTGCGATCAACGGCAACACCGCCGCGCCGGCCCGCGCCACGATCGATTACTATCGATCGCTGGATCTGACCCTGATTCCCGGGCACGGGCTGTTGGCCGCCGGCGTTCCCGCCGCCTTCGACGCGCTGGTAACGGCGCTGGAAAACTTCGGCACCTTCAGTCTGGCCCAGGTGGTCGAACCGGCTTTGGAACTGAGCGAAGAGGGATTCCCTGCTCATGTTGGATTAATCGGAGACCCCGCCAAAGCCACCTTTTTAACCGGCACCACGGAAATGGCCTCGCTGCGTGCCAATGCGCGTCACTTCCTGAAGCGATGGCCCTCGACCAGCCAAATTTACCTGCCGGATGGACGCGTTCCGGAACCGGGGGAGCGGATCAAAAATCCTGCGCTGGCAAAGCTTTTCCGCCACTTGCTCGACGCTGAGGCGCGGGCAAAAACCGGCGGCGATCGCAGTGCCGGCTTACGCGCCGCGCGCGAGCGCTTCTACAACGGAGATATTGCGGCCGAAATTGTCAATTGGTCAGAGGCTAATGGCGGGCTGCTCGCCGCCGAAGATCTCGCCCGGTTCAAGACCAAAATCGAAGATCCGTTGACTATCGATTATCACGGCTACTCGATCTTCAAATGCCGGCCGTGGTCCCAGGGCCCGGTTTTTCTCCAGCAATTGCGCTTGCTCGAAGGATTCGACCTGCGTGCTCTGGGGCACAATTCGGCCCAGTACCTTCACTATATAGTCGAAGCCGCCAAGCTCGCGTTCGCCGACCGCGAGGCCTACTACGGTGACCCGGACTTCGTCGACGTTCCGATTAACGGCCTGCTCTCCAAGGAATACGCCGAACTTCGCCGCCGATTGATCGACCCCGCGCGGGCCTTGGTCGATCCGGCCCGGCCCGGCGACCCGCTGGGCATGCGCGCCTTGGCGGATACTCCAATCCAGGCTCGAAGCTGGGGCCCCGGCACCGTGCATGTCGACGCCGCCGACCGCCATGGCAACGTAATCGCAATTACTCCGAGCGGCGGATGGATCCCGAGTTCGCCGGTGATTGATTCACTCGGCTTCCCACTTGGAACGCGGCTGCAAAGCTTTCATCTCGACGAGACCCATCCCAACGGACTTGCTCCTGGCAAACGTCCCAGGACGACCCTGACGCCTTCGCTGGCGACCGGGCCCGACGGGCGATGCATCGCCTTCGGGACCCCGGGAGGGGACAATCAGGACCAGTGGACGCTGCAATTTTTCCTTAACCTGGTTCACTTCGGAATGAATCTCCAGGAGGCGATCGAAGCCCCACGAGTCGCCTCCGCGCACATGCCAATCACCTTCTACCCGCATGTGGCGCAGCCTGGTTTGATGCGGGTGGAAGAACGGATCGGGCAAAGCGTGCGCGACGATCTGGCAAGCCGCGGGCACAAAGTCGAGTCGATGTCCCCATACTGCGAAGGATTCGTGCTGGCGGTCGAGCACGATCCGGCCACCGGCCTGCTGCACGGCGGAGCTGATCCTCGAGGTCAGATATCGGGGCTGATGCCGGCCCAGGTGATCGGCTGGTAGAAGAAGCGAGTCGGCGCCAGTCAGTTAGTCCTTGCTTTCGAGCAACTTGCCAGCGGGCCATGCCAGTCATCGACACATCAAAAATCGTCGATCTGACCTATCCATTGGACCAAAACACCGTTCATTGGCCGACGGATATCAAGTTTCATCATGAATGGGAGCATTACGGCACGACCTCCGACGGCTACTTTTATGCCACGGGCCATTTCGCCTCTCCCGAGCATGCAGGAACGCACATGGACGCGCCCCGGCACTTCAATCGCGAAGGCGACACGGTCGAGCAGGTATCGCTGACGCAAACTATCGGTCCCGCCGCGGTGATTGATTTCTCCAGCCGCGCGACCAGGGACCCCGACGCCGTGCTTCGCGTGGTGGACATCGAGCAGTATGAGCTCAGCTATGGCCGGATTCCTGACCGCGCCATCGTGGTGGCACGGTCCGGATGGGGACGATTTTGGTCTGACCCTACGTGTTACCTGGGCACGGGCGAGCCCGGCGATGGCGCGGCTCTGCGCTTCCCGGGTTTTTCCGTCCTGGCAGCGGGCTTTTTACTCGGGCAGCGCAACGTGATCGCGCTTGCCATCGACACCGCAAGCATGGATCCGGGAAACAGCCGCGATTTTCCGGTCCATCGGCTATGGTTAGGCGCCAATCGCGTCGGGTTCGAAAATCTATGCAACGCCGATAAACTTCCGCCGGTTGGAGCCACTATTTTTGGCGCGCCGCTTAAGATCGGCGCCGGGAGCGGTAGCCCTGCGCGGATTTTTGCTTTATTACCCTAAAATTAAAGGATTCTGGCCCGTATTTTGCCGGCTTTACGAATCGCGCGCAGAACAGCAAAATCTGCCGAAAGTGTGTTCCACACCGCGATGCTCTGCTAATCTTGAAATGTGCGTCGATGTTGAAAGGCAAAGCAAGTTATAGCGAAACACGCCTGACGGCGCCAAAATCAATTTCGGCTCCCCGGGCCTGCTGATACCGGGAAGGAGATTTCAATGCCGCGCTTGATTTGGACAATTGTTTGTACGTTGGTGCTGGCCATGTTTATGACCGCTTGCAGCGGAAGCCAACCTTTAAGTACCCGAGAGGAGGGGACCTTGGGGGGCGGCGTCCTGGGCGCCGGAACCGGCGCCATAATTGGCGCAGCCGTGGGCCATCCTGGCGCCGGTGCCGCGATCGGCGGTGGATTAGGTGCACTGGGCGGATTCGCGGTCGGCAACTCGATGCAGAACCAGGAGAATCAGCAGCAACAAACCCAAAGTCAGATCGAGCAACAGCAGCAGGAAATCGAGCAACAGCGGCGTGAGCTCGAGCAGATGAAGCAGCAGCAACAGACCGAATAGCGTGACCCAGTGCGGCCGAGGTCTTGCATTCGGCCAGGATTGCGGACGAACAACACCCTTGCCGTGCTGTATAGCGCGGGCGAGCTTTGCACCCAGTAAACTGCTCAGAAAAAAGCCAGGCCGAAGGACGTCCCGGAAACGGCTAACGAGCACTTCGTTTGCGCCACCGGTTCCTCATCAGCCTGATGGTCTACAACGTCGCCACTCGTAGTGCGGCGGTTCTGTGTGATGGCTTTTTCCTTCATTGTGCGATCGGTTACTTATATTCCCGCAGTAAGCGCAGGGCTTTAGCGTCGACTTTGTTCGAATCAGCACCATCCCGGCACGATTGGATAGCCGCGCAATACGTGGACCTCATCCTGCCGTCAAGGTATCTCTCGGGAAATCTGGAGCCGGCGAAACTGATTCGAGTGCTATAGGCGATTGCGAAGAAACCGAATGCCGCAAAAATAATGCCGTAGATTGTGACGACGCCTTTTGGAAACCTGGGGTTGCTGACCGCCAGTACTGAATAGGCAATTAGCAGAGGGACGACTGGCAACCAGAATCTCGGATCCTGGAACGGCCAGGCAAACAAGATCCCCATGTAGCAAACCAGAAACACGTCGGTTGGACCAATTGCCATTCGTTTTGTGGCGAAGCCAAAAAGCGTGAGCAGAAAAAGAACCACACCGGCCCACGGCACCATCACGAGAAGCTTCGTGGGCGTCATCGATATCGGAAAATTATCAAACAGCTCACCAAGTTCCGTAAATCTGTAAGAGAGAGTCTGCAGAATCAAAGCGGATACCCTGGAATTCTCCACAACCCTGATGAAATCCGACAACGTAGATGCTGTAGCAATGACCTGTGTTGTTCCGGCACCCACGAATACGATGACCAAAATGATGACCAGCGTGATCCAAAGAAAAGAACGCTTCAGCAGTGATTTGAACTGGGGACTGCGGACAATCATGAATACTAACGGCGGAACCAGCGCGACCCCGATTCTTCTCACTGCTATCGCTGCCAATGCCAGGAGCCAAGCTGTCACCGCAAGGATCACGAACCGCCAATGGCTATCGCTCTTCGTTGATTGATTCATAAGGGCAAGGCAACACATCGAACAAGCAAAGAACGGTACATCGGTCAGAGGAAGGGTGACATGCTTTATAACCACGAATGACAGGAGGAAAAACGAACAGATAATTAGAACGGTGGCTTTATCTTCAAAAAAGTCATGAATAAGGAGCGAGCAGGTGGCGAGCAGTCCCACTGACAAAAAGACCACGTTCAGACCAACGATCACCCAAGGATGGGCTAAACCTGCCCTCAACAGAACCGCCAGCAAGGCTGGGTAGCCCGGTGGGAATACGGTCATCTTTCCGTAATCGAAAAAGCCGCGACCGTGGGCGACGGACTCTCCCACAGATAACAGAGCAATCGCGTCCGGGTTAAGCCGGAGCGGACTAAAGGCCTGAAGCACAAAGCAGATTGCCAAGAGCGCCAAGAGACCTTGCGCAAACCGATATCTTAGTGAATTGGCTATCGTGACCGCGCGTTCTTGAGACCTGCTTCCGATACCGGACAGTTCCTCTGAGTTGGAAGGTAACATCATGCGCCAGCGCCGATCAGCGCATCGAGTGCGGCCCGATTTCTGAATCCGGCCAAACTTAATTCGTTTGTTACCGGCTTACCTCAACCTTTCTTGCCCTAAGCCTTAACCGGTGGCAGGCCAGCTGCCTGGCGAACCATGTTCACGTAATGGGTCGTCCCGGCTTCCATCGTATAGCGGGGCTTAAACCCCAAATCCTTCCTCAGATTCTCGTAGTTCATCTTCGGAACCGTCTGAATTGGCTTGTTTGATACCGTAATCCTGGCGTCAGGGAGCAGCTTACGCAGATGGGCGGTGACGTCCGCCATTCGCCGCATCTCCGCCGCCATGTTGTAGACCAGGCGCGGCGGCTTGGGCGCGTTCATGGCGCAATACCATGCCTCGGCTGCGTCCGCGGCATAGATCCAGTCGGATTCGGTGTCGTCCGGCGGCATCTCTACCGGCTTCCCCAGCGCGGCTAGCTCAGGAAGTACCATGTAATGGACGTCCGCCGGTACCGGCATCAGTCCGCTCGCGTACGAGCCCCGCACCCATCGGCCCATTCCGAAAACCGAGGTCGGCCGCAACCCCACCGTCTCCAGGCCAAAACGCCGCGTGTACAGGGCGGCGAGGTGTTCCGAGTAAAGCTTGCACATCCCATAAAAGCCAACCGGGTTTGGAGCGTCATCCTCATCCAGTTCTTCGCCGGGGTTCTTGGCGCCGCGCCATCGCGAGCCGCCAAAATACACCGCGACCGAACTTCCATAGACCACCCGCTTAACGCCCAGGATCCGGCAGGTCTCGAAAACGTTCAGGGTCCCGTCGCACATGACCTTCATATACGAGACCACCTGGGCCGGGCTCGGATCTCCCAGAATCGCCGCGAGATGGTAAACCTGGTTTACGTCATGCCGCTTGATCGCGGACGCAAGTTCCGTCGGCTCAGTGATGTCTCCGGTGACCACCGTCACTTGGTCCGCCACCTCGGCGATCCGCTCCTGGTTTGGATATCGATCGAAAAGGATTAAGTCCTTGCGCTTGATGCCTTTGTCCTGCACCAGATGACGCGTCAGATAGGAGCCGAGAAAGCCGGTTCCGCCCGTGATTAATACTGCCATGGAAAACCTCCTGGCCCGGAATTTCGGAGCAAGGGTAGTAACTTTGAAGCAGCCGTCGGCGGACACGGGGCCGGCGCGTTGTCAGAGGGCCGCGCTTTCCAGCGATTTGGTCGGGAGTGAGGCCGCTTTCCACGATCACGGCGCCGGCCGGCGCGGTGGCCTTCAGATCCTGGTATAGGCGCAGTCCGGCGGCCAGGCAGAACAGCGTCGTCGCGAACAGTACGCTCACCCCCAGCAGGTCGGCGACGAAAACCCCCGCCCAAAGCGCGCCGGCGAAAGCTCCCACCAGACCAAGAATCAAGCTGAGCGCCACGAATGCGCCGCCGGCCCAGGAAATAAAGCCCGTCCATAAGGCCAGAAAGACGATAATTTTGAGCGCCACTTTGAGAAACCGCTTACGAATCAACTCACGACTGTAAAATAGCGCCAACCAGGTGCGACGGCCATCCAAAACCAGGGCATACTGGGCGACCGACAGCCATACAAACGCCAGGAAACCAGGAACCGCAAGCACCACGATCGGAACCGCCAATTCCAAGGGCAACATGTAGTTAACCCAGACGAAAATGGGCGTCACCGAAATCAGTTGCAGGAGATAGATCCAGCAAAATGGCAAAACCCGGTTCAGGGCGTTGCGATAGATTTGCAGGGTCGAATCCAGCGCGTTGACTTCACCGTGACCCTCCTGGATCCATTTCAACGTGCACAGCATGACCAGCATGGCGACCGCAAGCACCACCATTAGCGCCCAAAAGACCAATTGCATCACCCACTGTGGAACCAGCGGCTCGATATGGGTCGCCGCGCCATAGGGTACCTGGACAGGCACGTAAAGCACGTTTGCGCCCCCGGTGCGGGTCTTGAAAAGCTCATAGACGAAATGCTGCAGATTCAAGGCGTCGGGCAGCAGGCACAGCGACGCCAACAATACGACAGGAGCCAGCGTCAATCCCATCACCTGCCGATTACCGGTCAGGTCGTGAACGGCGTTGGCAAGATAGATGAAACTGCTCTTTAAGCGTGCTTCGGCCACAATTTCAGCAAGGTTTACATCAGCCGGGCTTTGACACAAGCTTTGCCCCATGGAGCGCCCCCGCAGCTCGCCTCATCATCGTTATAACCTGGTAGACGAGTCTGATGCCGTGCCGGGACTGATGCTATAGTAGCAAGGCTCGTGATTACCGCCCCGAGGGAATAGATATGCCTGCCGATGAACGTGAAAAAATGATCGCCGATGAGACCAGAATGATCCGCCGCCTGCGGATTTTGGCCGAGCTAACCACCGCGCTGATAGCCCAGGACCAATCGCTCACGCTGGAGCAGGGATGGGAACACGTGCAAGCCCTGAAAGGCGCCGCATTGGCGATGTTTCCAGGCAAAGGCGAGGTCTTCGATCTGGTCTATATGCCACGCTTCTCCCGCTTGCTGGCCGAGCGCTTCGGCGCCAACTAGCGCTACGTTGGCACGAAGCTTATTCTTGGCCCATCTCGTTACCTGAGGTTGGCCGCGGGGGTATCATCATTTCGAGATGCGGGAACTCAGCGGATTGATCGCGCGGCCTGACGGATCCCTGGTCAAGGGCCGCGTCGAATTCTCGGACCGGATTGAACGGCTGGAACCGTGCTCCACCGCCAGTCGCGATTACGTGCTTCCTGGCTTGGTCGATCTGCAGGTCAACGGCACGCATGGGATGGACGTGATGGCGGCTTCGCCCGACGACCTGACCGACATGAGCCGCTACCTGGCGCGCGAAGGCGTGACGGCCTACCTGCCCACCGCCATCACGGCATCGCTGGATCGGATTGCCAAGGTCGAGCGTGTAGTCGGCGAATGCCGCAAGGCCAACCGGGACTTGTCTGACCTCGCGTCGATCGAGGGCCTGCATCTGGAAGGGCCGTTCATTTCCCCGCAACGTCTGGGCGTTCATCCCGCGCTGACGCTCGAGCCCGCCGGAGAAAACCTCGAGCGCGTCCTGGCGCTGGAGCAGTTGCGGCTGCTGACTCTCGCTCCCGAATTACCCGGCGCGATCGAGGCAATTCGCCGGGCAAATCGCCGTGGCGTCGCGGTCTCGATCGGTCATACCGATGCGACGCTGGCGCAGGCTCAGGCGGCGGTCAACGGCGGGGCCCGGATGTTCACCCACGTATTCAACGCGATGCGCCCACTGCATCATCGGCACCCTGGTGTCGTCGCCGCCGCACTGACTCCGTCAGCGGCGTTCGCCGCGGTCATCCCTGACGGAATTCACGTTCATCCGCAGGTGCTGGCGCTGATATATCGCGCGCGGGGAGCTGCTGGAATCGTGTTGACCACGGATAAGGTCGCGTACCGATCCCAGCGCTGGCACCGCCTTCCGTCACGCGGCCAACAATGGCCGACAAGGCGGCACACAACTCCGACGGCCTGCTCGCGGGAAGCCTGATCACGATGATGGACGGGATCAGGCTGATGGTGACGGAGGTGGGTGCGGGCGTGGGCGAGGCGGCGCTGATGGCCGCGACCAATCCGGCGAAGGTTCTTGGTTTGGCGCAGCGGGGCAGAATTGATCTCGGAGGCCGCGCCGATCTGATCGTGCTCGACCGCGAACTGAATTTGAAAGCAGTCTTCATCGGGGGCTGCGAACTGGACTAGAATTGGACTATCACCCGCCAGTGCGGTCGCCACGCATCGTGCGCGCGCAACCGGCAAGTCAAGGAAGATCGAATGCCGCTCAACAAGGCCTGTATCGCGAAGCAATACCCACCCGTGGAGGCGACGGTAACGCTCGAGGCGCTCCAGAAGTACGCGCGCGCCTACGATCACGACAATCCCTTTTTCTTCGATGAACACAAACCCGGGGGCATTATCGCACCGCCGATGTATGGTGTGGTGCCGATTTGGCAGTCAATCGTGCAGGTCGTCGGCGACCCTGAAGTGGGCGCCGACCTGCTGCGTCTGGTCCACGGCGAACATGAGGTGAAGTTTTTAGTGCCGATGCGCCCCCGGGACGTCATCACCTCCGCCGCCACCATTCGATCGATCACGACGGGCGCGACCGGGGAAACGCTGGCGATTGAAATCGCCGCGCGCAATCAGCGTGGAGAGTCGGTGCAGAACACCATTTTCACCGCTTTCATTCGTTCTACCGGAGGCGGCCGTCTCGATAGCGAGGCGCGGGAAAAAGAGCCGGTGCATGGCGAGCCGCTGGCCGTCGTCAACCAGGCGATAGCTCCGGATCAGACCTACCGCTATGCCGAGGCTTCGGGCGATGTGAACCCGATTCACCTTGACGCCAACTTTGCCAGGATGGCTGGACTCCCGGGGATTATCGTCCATGGACTTTGCACGATGGCGTTTTGCTCCAAGGCGGTGATCGAGACGGTATGCGCAAGCGACCCGCGCCGTTTACTGCGGCTGCGGGTGCGCTTCGTGCGTCCGGTCCTTCCCGGTCAGACGATTTCCACCCGGATTTGGTCTGCGAAACAAACCCCCGAGCGCAACAAGTTCGATTTCGAGACCGTGAATCCCAACGGACGCGCGGTGATTCGGGGCGGAATTGCCGAAGTCGCGCCGTGAGCTTTTAGGGTCGCCGGCACGCGGATGACCGCCTGAAAAGGCCGCGCCGCTATAATTCTTTTGGCTTCGTGGGAAAGGCTTTCAGCACAGTCCTCCAACCGTCATCCTCAATTTCGGAAGCCTCAGGCTTGCAGCACCAGCTTGCCGGTCGATCCCCGCGAGGACAGGAAGCGCATCGCGTCGGCGGCTTGCGCCAGCGGATAGGCCCTGCCGATGAGGATTTTCAGCTTGCCGTCGCGCATCAGCGCGAACGACCCGTCGACACCGACCTTCCACTGCTCTGACCCGTACATCACCGGAAGCACGAAGCCGCTGATCTTGACCGACTTCTCCATCATTCTCATGACATTGAACGGGTCGGGCAGACCGCCGCCGCGGCCGTACAGCACCAGGTGGCCGAGCGGGGCGAGAGTTTTCACGCCCTTTTCAAAGGTAGGCTTGCCGACCGCGTCCAGAATCAGGTCGGCGCCTTTTTTGTTGGTGATTCGCATCACCTCGGCGCCGAAGTCCTGAGTTTCATAGTTGATCACTTCGTCGCCACCGTACTTTTTTACGACGGCGGCCTTGGCATCCTGGGAAACCGTGCCGATTACGCGCGCTCCGGCGGCTTTGGCAATCTGCACCGCCACGATCCCGACTCCGCCGGCCGCCGAATGAACCACAACGGTCTGTCCCGGTCCGGTCTTATGCACCGTGTGCAACATGTGCCAGGCGGTCAGCACCTGGATTGGGAACGCGGCCCCTTCCTCGAAGCTGACGTTATCAGGCAGAGGAAAGACGAAACGTGGACTCGCGCTAATATACTCGGCGTAGCATTTAAGCGCGATTGCCGCCACGCGCATACCGGGCTTGAGTTCCGTCACACCCTCTCCTACTGCCTCGATGACCCCGCAGCCCTCCATCCCAGGGGTATCGGGCAGCCGCGGCTTGATGGCGTATTCGCCACGGATGAAAAAGGTGTCGGCGAAGTTTAGCCCCGCGGCGTGGTTTCTGATCAGTACCGTCCCGGGTTTGACCTCGGGCTTGGGCGTTTCGAGGAGTTGCAATACTTCCGGTCCGCCAACTTTTTCAAACACGATTGCTTTCACGTCCGATGCCCTCCCGGTGGGTTAGTGCGCCGCCATGTGCGATCGCGGCATGCGTGCGCTTCAGTTCTATATCAGGTGCCGCGGTCTGCAAACCGGTGTCGGATCTCCGCCGCCGCGAACGCGCTAAAGCTCCCCAATTGCTGATAGCTTGGGCGGATCGGCAACGGCCAAGTATCATTAAACTTCGATGCATTGGAGAGGCAGACGGTTGCGGGTTTCCACCGAGGACTGCGCATATGTCGTAAAGCGCATAATGCTTGCGGCCTTGATTGCCGCCCTTGCCTCTTCCTCCTCCTGGGGAGCATCGCCTGTCTCGACGCCCTCGATGCCGGCTACGCGCAGCGCCTCTCCCCCTTCCCCGACCGCTTCTGCGATTAGCAAGACCAGTGCGGCTGCGGGTGCGATTAATAAAGCCAGAGTCCCTGTGGTCGCGCCGACGCCCGTAGCTCCGAGCGGGCAACGCGATGTCATATCTTTCCTGGGCGATGCTATCGCCTGGTATCGCCAATTGAGCGTCGAGACTGGGCTCGTCGAGGAGCCCGCCGAGACCATCTATCTGGCGGCCGACCAGGAGATGGCCGACGAAATTATCAAACTGGCATTCGAATACGCTCAGGCCGAAGCGGACCTGCTGGCCAAGTTCAGCCCGGCAGTGCCGCCTCAAGCCGCAAAGAACCCAGGTCCAACCGAGGGCCTCGATAGCCGCCTTGCCGAGATCGGCTCGCAGATTAAGAATGCTCAGGCCCAGGTCAAGGAACTAAGCGCGCGCGCGAAGAGAGCGCCCCGCGAGCAGAAGGCAGACCTCACGCGCCAACTCGTTGCCGCCCAGGCACAGCTCGAATTGCTAAGTTCGCGTTCCGACTTCCTCACTACGCTGGGCGAATACGAGCGCGGCGCCGGCCCCGGCTCGCCCAGCAGCAGCCTGCAGGCGCAGGTTGAGGAGCTGCAACGCTCGCTGCAAACGACGGCCACGCCGAAAGTGGCGCAACCCCCCAATCAGCAAGCGCCCGCCGAACCGACCGGACTGGTCGGTCTGGTTGAACACCTGCTGGATCTGCGCACCAAGGCCGGAACTATCGACCAACGCCTGGACGCAACCAGGAGTTTCGCCAAGTCCGTCGCCGCGACCCGCGCCCCGCTGGAAAAGGACCTCCAGCAAATCGACAATAGCGCCCAGCAACTGAGCCAGCAGGCATTGGGCAACGACCGCGCCACAATCGAACAGCGCAAGAACGATTTCGAAACCCTGCTCAACCACCGCAAGATGCTGGAAACCGTCTTGCTGCCGGTGACCAAGCAGGAGGTGATGCTGCAGCGCTACATCGACAATCTCGGACAATGGCGCGGGCAGGTTCTGCGCCACGGCCGCACGGTGTTGCATACGCTGATCCTGCGGCTGTCAGGTTTCCTGCTCGTAATCGGACTGGTGATGCTGCTGGCATTCATCTGGAGGCGTCTGGCGGAACGCTACGTCGAGGATGTCAATCGGCGCCGCGGGATACTGAAGGTCCGTAACGCCACCGTGGTCGTCCTGATCATCGTGCTGTTCCTGTTCAACTTCACCAGCGAGCTGGGGGCGCTAGCGACGGTGGTGGGCTTCGCGGCGGCCGGTATTGCGGTCGCGCTGCAAGACCTCATCATGTCGGTCGCCGGGTACTTTCGCCTTAGTGGACGCTTCGGGATCAAGCACGGCGACCGCGTGGAGCTGCAGGGCGTGCGCGGCGAGGTGGTGGAGGTCGGGCTGACCAAGCTGGCCCTGCTTGAGCTCAGCAGCAACGGGCCTCAATCCGGTCCCACCGGCCGCTTGGTAATGATCCCGAACTCGACCGTGTTTCGCGACAAGTTCGTCAATCATGCCTCGCCCAGCCTTATGATCTGGCAGGAGCTGCGTTTCACGGTAGCTCCAGATTCAGATTTCCGTGTCCTGGAGAAACAGTTGCTCGAAGTCGTGGAGGCGGTTTTCGCCCGCTATCGCGACAGCGCCCAAAGCCAGCTCCTGGCCATGCAGCGAAGCCTGAATGTGCGCGTCGACTCGATCCGCCCGCAAAGCCGCGTTCGGCTGGGCCTGAGCGGCCTGGAAATCACTTTGCGCTACCCGGTTGATGCCCGCAACGAGGTACAGGTCGCCGACGAGATTTCGCGCCGGCTGCTCGACTTGCTGGCGCAACAACCAAAGCTGCGCTTCGTTCCTACCGCGGCGCCAAATATTCAGATAGTCACCGTGGTGTCGGACGAGAAGAAATCGGACGAGTTGAATTCGGGCGGTGGGGAACCCAGCCCTGCTTCGCGTAACCAATCGTGAGTAGTTCCGTCCTTGATAGCAGGGTGTCGAAAGCAAATTTCATACGCAGCTTTGTAAGGTTTCTTCACCAGCTGAGAGGCCTCGCGACCGCAGCTATTCTGATTGCGCTGACGGTTGCGGCACTCTCCGGATGTATCTCTGAGTCCAAAGGCCATCTCGACCGCGCCAGGATCCTGTTCGATCGCCGCGATCTCAAGGGCGCCAGGCTCCAACTGACCGCGGCGCTCAAGGCCGACCCTGGGATGCTCGAAGCGCGCAAAATGCTGGCGCGGGTCGACGAATACCTCGGCGATCAGCAGGATGCGGCTTTGCAATACGAAGCCGCCGCGCGGCTGGACCCGGCCGATGCAAAGCTCCGCAACAAGGCCCGGTTTTATCGCCAACAGGTCGAACACAGGCCCGAGCCTTCGGGCAAAGTCGAGTCGATGCCGGGCGAGGGTTTGTCCGACAATGCGCTCATCGGTCGCGGGCGGCACGCCGCAGGCCCTGACCCCGCCCTGCAAAAACTGATTGGCGATACGTGCTAACTCGCGGGGAGCGCCGCGAATGCCGCCTCGATTTCTCCTGCGAGTTTAAGGTCTTTCTCGGTCACACCGCCGTCGGTGTGGGTGCTGCAGGTGAAAGTGACCCGGGTATAACTGATCAGGATGTCGGGATGATGGTCCGCCGCCTCGGCAAGCCGGGCGATCCGGTTGACGAAATCGATCCCGTCCATGAATTCCTTGAAGCGATAGAGCTTGCTGATCGCATCGTCCTTTGACTGCCAACCCGGTAAGGATTTCAGTTGCTGATTGATTTGTTCCTGGCTGAGCTTGGGCATAACGATAATCCTCCAATAATTCGCGCTCACTCTTGCGCGGTGCTCGGATCTATCCCACCCCGGAGCGCATTGTGGTAAGGGTCTGAAGTCGCCCCGACTGGATGTTACGAGGAGTCCTGATGGCAAAATATATCACCGATGAGCTCAAGAAGATGATCGGCACGGAAACTGAGCCGGTTACCCTGGATGTCGAACGCGGCGATATTCGCCTCTTTGCCCAGGCAATCGGCGATTCCAATCCCTTATTTAACGACGAACAGGAGGCGCGCAAGACCCGCTTCGGGGGAATGATCGCGTCGCCCACCTTTCCGCGCCTGTTGATGGGCCGGCAGTTGCCCAAGCTGGAAATGCCCGACCCGCCCAAGCGCCTGCTCGACGCCGGTTCGGAATGGGAATTCTTCCATCCGATTCGCCCTGGTGATCGGATTAGCGTCAGCGCGCGCCTGGCCGATCTGCGCGAAATCGAAGGGCGGATGGGCACCATGCTGGTTCAAGTGATGGAGGTCCGCTACGTCAACCAGTTCGACGAAGTATGCACGATTCAGCGCATGACTTTGTTCATGTATTAGGAGATCGGGATGGCTAAGCAGATTTATTTTGAAGACATCGAGGTCGGCCACGAATTGACCCCGTTGGAAAAGTTTCCGACCACCCAGCAACTGGTGAAGTACGCAGGGGCCTCGGGCGACTATTATCAGATCCACTACGACAAGGACTTCGCTCTGGCCAACAAACTGCCGGGCGTGATCCTGCATGGTGCGCTGAAAAATGCCTTCCTCGGTCAACTGATGACCGACTTTGCCGGGGACGAGGGATGGCTGCGCAAACTCTCGGTCCAGTACCGCGGGATGGACCAGCCCGGTCACGCGGTTACCGCCAAGGGCAAGGTGACCAAAAAGCGCGTCGACGGCAACGATCACGTCGTCGAATGCGATATCTGGCTGGAGAACGACAAAGGCGAGAAGACTACCCCGGGAAGCGCGGTCGTCATCCTGCCCTCGAGAGCGGCGCGTTAGAAAGCTGAGAAAAACGAACCATCGTCTACGGCCTTTGCATCATGGGTAATTGGAGTGGGGCGGGCGTCCCCGCCCGCCATAGACGCGAGCGAGGAACATGGAGAGGCGGGCGCGGACGCCCGCCCCACTATTAAATGGAAGGAATCACCGATGGCTGCCAGAGCGCAGCTTGAGCCCCGGCTGATCGAGGCTGCGGACGTTGTCCAAGGCCGGGTGGAACCGCATTACACCAAGGTTCTGATTCGTCTGCTCGGCGCTCACGCCTTGGCGGAGAAGCTCACCGCCGAGGGCTATCGCCGTGTGATCGACACCATCGCCGACCCTGAAACGCGCCGCATCGCCGACAAAAACCTGGCCGAAGAGCTCAAGCACGCGGCCATGGTTTACGGCTTGCTGGCGGAGCTTGGGGTCAGCGAACAAAACGCTGACCGCTCACTGATTGTGCTGCGCCGGGCGCCCTCGTTCGAGGCAGCGCGCCGGTTCGCCGAGCAGGCGCAGGGCGAACTGGGCCTGCTGATGGGCAATCTTAGCCTCGATATGACCGGACTCATCATGATCGGAGTCAACTACCGCGACTCCAGCTATGCGCCTCACGCGCGCGTGGCCGAACTGATTCTCGAAGAGGAATCCGAGCACGACGAATTTGGTGCCGGAGCTCTGCGTCTTGCGGCCGAGCGCCTGGGCGCCGAGGCCGTCAACGCGGCGCTTCGCGAATGGTTACCGATGGCGATCAATTTCTTCGGTCCACCCGGAACCGGCTTCACCTTCGATTGCCTGCGCTACGGACTCAAGCGCAAGGACAACGAGGAACTGGCAGGCCTGTTTCTGTCGATGTTGGAACGGCGCCTGACTCACCTCGGCCTCGAGATGCCAGCGCTGAGCAAGTCCTATCCGCATACGCTAGCGTAGCTTTCACCAAGTCTTCCTTAACCTTATAAGCGGAGGAACTCGATTAGCGCCTGACTGACCTCGTCGGGCTTTTCCTGCTGGGTCCAGTGGCCGCAGTTTTTGATCGTGATTGTCTTGGTCAGATTCGGCACCGATTTCTGCATTCCTGCGGCCATCCACGGCGGTAATACCGGATCGCGTTCGGCGCAGATCATCAGTGCCGGCTGATTAACGCGTTGCTCCAGGTCTGCGGTTTCTTCCCAATTGCGGTCGAAGTTGCGATACCAGTTTATCGGGCCGCGAAACCCGCTGCGCTCAAAGGCCTTGACGAACACTTCGAAGTCGTCGGCGGTCAGGAAATTGCCATGCGGACGATCGGGCAGCCGATCCAGAATTCCGCCGCCCGCCGGACCCATTACTCCGGGCGGGTTGTGGCCCGTTGAATCCAGCTTGAGTTCCGCGAGGTCCTGGTAAAACCCTCGAAGAGTGCGCCGGACGTTGGCTTCGAGTTCCGCCTCCGCCACACCGGGCTCCTGGAAATAGAGGATGTAATGGAATTTGCCCCCGGCCATCGCGCGGAACAGGTCGGTCGGCTTGATTGGCGGGCGCGGCAGGAAGGGCGTGTTGAGTCCCACCACCTTTTCGAACCGCTGTGGTGCTATCAACGCCGCACCCCAAGCGACGATTCCACCCCAGTCGTGACCCACAATCGTGCACTTCGCGATACCGAGTTGATCGAGCATTCCGGTGAGGTCGGCGACCAGGTTGCGCAGCGAGTAGGCTTCGACCGGCTCGGGGCGATCGGTCTCGCCATAACCTCGCTGGTCCGGGGCGATAGCGCGAAATCCGGCGGCACTGAGCGCTCTAATCTGATGGCGCCATGAATACCAGACCTCCGGAAATCCATGACAAAGCACCACCGGGTAGCCGTCGCCGGCTTCATGCAGATGCATTCGGATGCCGTTGGTTTCCACGAAACGATGTTTGGATTCGGCCATGACTTGGTCCTCCGGGAGCCGCCCAGCTTAGCAGTTTGCGCAAGTGACCGGGAATCGGCGGAAACTTTATGCAATTTCAGGCGGTTGACAGTCCATCAGGAGCGGCCCTATCGTGGGTCAGTTCCAAAAACAGCTTTTCGGGGGTATCCCTATGAGCCGCGACTTTGAATTCAAGCAACTCCTGCGCGCCTATCGCAACGGCATCATCAACGAGGCGACGTTCGAAAAAGAGATGGCGGGTCTGGAGGGCGATTCAAACGGCGCGTCGCTCAATGGCGGCTTTCGCGCCATGGGTAAGAGCTATCCCTCGGAGCGGGCCGCGATCATGAGCTTTCTGGAAAACTCCGCCGTGGGCGAGGCGGGAGGGGCCGAAGCCTTTACCAAGTGGGCGGAGGTTTGCCAGACCGAGTGTATCCGCAGCGGCTTGCATATGCTCGCCGAACGCGAAGCGTACCATTCGCGCCAATTGACCCGCCGCCTTAATGCGCTGGGCGGTGAATGTCATGGAACCATGCGCGAAGACGTACGCAAGTTTATCTCCTTCGTCGCCAACCCCAGCCGCTCGGACGTGGACAAGCTGGCCCAAGATCAATAAAGGCGGTGATCCTGCAGCCGATTTTCAAGCCGGCGCGGGAGTTTATCGCTTCGATCAAGGAAGACATGGAGACGCGCGAAATGCTGCGTCTGTTCATCGAGGATGAGGCCTCGACGCTGACCTGGCTGGCGGACTCCAGCAAGGCGCTCAGCGCTGCGGCGGAACCTGCGGCAGCCACCGCCCCCGCCACCATGGCCTAAGAGGGCGCTATTGCAGCCCCACCTTCATCCGTCACGCGACTGCTAGAGCAAATCGCACGCCTACCTCTCCCGGCTTGCGTCTGCGGATCAAGTCCGCAGGCGCCGGCGAGGTAAGGTTTGGGGCTTTTTGATTTTCCTATCACTCGCCCTTCGTAGGGAGTTGCTGAGCCCATCGGCGCCCGTCCTACTGGTCCTGCGCCATTTCCCATCGCGATCTTGCGTTCCGTGTAACCTGCCGGAACCTCAAAGGTACTGGCGGGAAAATCCGCAGCCTTGATGCTGGTGGTGGTCGACTTGGAGGTGGTCGGCGGCCGATTCGCCATCATCTGTTTAAGCCGCTCCGCCTGTTCCGGAGGCATTCCCGGAATGTTGAAGTTAGTGATCTTGGTGGTCGTTTCAAGTACCATCGGCACGCCGTCGGGCTGATTCCCGGTGGTCTTGGCCATCCCCACCGCCTCGAATTTCTGCGCCATAGCCTTTGTGAATGCGGTGTAATCCGCGGCACCGGGAGCATCGGAAGCAAAACAGCCCTTGGCGCTGAACTCGCCCATCATTGATTTTCCCGTGCTGCTGTAATCCTGGCATTTGTAACCCGACAGCGTCTGGCTGCTGCCGGTTTTCTTGAAATCCAAGTCGATGCCACCCACGCTTTGCATCATCGAAGCCATCGGCCCCTTGGGAGGAAACGGCAATTCCGTATAGGTCTTGGCGGCAGGATCGATCAGCAGCATTTTCCCTTCGTCCAAGTCCAGCACGATGGTTTGACCGCGCATCTCGACTTTTTGCTTGTTGCCCTGGACCATGATCGTGCGATCGTCGGTCATGCTGTTGGAGCCGCTATTGGTGACGATTTCCTGCGTCATCACGACACCTGCCAGCACCGGGCTGCAAAGGGCGCCCAGGAATATCGTCGCGAGGACTGTACCGAGCTTTTTCATAAACCAAACCCTTTCAGCTTTTCGCCCGACCGCTCAATGATTGCCGGTTCACTCGGCAGCTCTTCAATCCGCCTCACCTTCGCGGGCTTCATTGAGCCGATAAACCCCGAGTGAGGCGAGACCAAACAGGACCCAAACCAACTCTTTGATTCGACGCAGCAACCCAACCGTAAAGCCAATCCCGGGTGGATAACCAAGCATTCCCAGAATCAGCGCCTTGCCGCCCTCCTGGCTAACCAGCTTGGCCGGAATCATAAAAGTGGCGCGCTCGATCAGCAATCCCAGCGCCTCGGTCAAAAGCGCGACCTCGACGGTGGCCTTTTGTCCCAGGAAGCTCAGCAGCAGATAGATTTCCACCGGACCCATGCTCCAGGCGAAGAGGTAGCACAGCCAGGAAAGCAGCAGGCGCAACCGATCGCGCTGGTAGAAATCAATCAGCATCGCGTCCGCTTGCTGCGACGCATGGCCGACCTCGATCGTGGCGAGTGCGTGCAGATCCAGCTTCGCGGCCACCTTCCACAGATGAAAGAATGGCCGTTTGGCCTGAATATAAAGCAGACCGGCTGCCAGGCCGATGCTAATCGCGAGGCCTCCAGTGACCGGCCAGAACAGATTACTGAACGAACTGGCGAGCCGCGCTGACAGCAGCAGTGCGACGCAGATAAACCCGATTTGGCCCAGCGCCTCGGCAAATGATGCGATGACCACGGTGGCGAGTCCGGCCGCGATAGCCAACACCCGGCGAACCATCAGGGCCATCACGACCTGCCCGCCCAGTTGAGCCGAAGGCGTGGTGTAGTCGATCGCTTCACCGGCGATTCGGGCCAGGAACAATTTCCCGAAAGTGAGTTCGGGCGGACACTTCTCGATCACCACCCGCCATCCCAAGGTATTGGCGATTCGCGACAGCGCTTCCATCGCAATCGTGACGGCAAGTCCCCAGCCGACCAACTTCAGGTAGGCGTAGATGGAGCTCGCGCCCAAGTCACGGAGAAGCCATCCGTAGAAAAGCAGCCCGATTACGATGAACAGAGTTTCGAGGCGACGCATCAAGATTGACGGGTATTGTTCAGCGGATTTGGCGCTCGTTCTAAAGCAGTCCACGCATTGTTTCAGCCCTGACTGGTTACCGCAAGCATACACGCCCGCTTCCGCTGCGGGGATTTTGCCCCAGGTGGCACATAAATAAACAGCTCATTCAAAAAGAGAGTGCTGCATCTCCAGTCAGCTCAGATAGCGGTAAGGCCACGCCCGCATTGCCTTTTGGACCCCGCATGCAGGGTGCCGCATCAGACTGGAAAGCATCAGACCTTGAAGCGGATGTGGATAACGTCGCCATCCTGCATCGGGTATTCCTTACCTTCCAGACGCAGCCTGCCAGCGGCCTTTACTTTGGCTTCAGAGCCGAACCGCTCAAAATCCGCGTACGAAATGACCTCCGCGCGGATGAATCCGCGCGCGATGTCGCTGTGGATTTTTGCCGCCGCCTCGAGCGCGGCAGAACCCGCCGGCAGCGCCCAGGCATGCGCCTCAGGCTCTCCGGCAGTGTAGAAAGTCATCAGCCCAAGACGGCGGAAAAGCGCCGCCGTCAGCCGGTCCCCGGCACTGGCCGTTAACCCGGCTTCGCGCAACAGCTCGCGGCGTGCGGCTTCGTCGAGTTCCCAGAGTTCGGCTTCGAAGGCTGCCGCCATACGGAAGGTTTCGAGACCACGCGCGTGGATTGCCTCGGTTTGGTCGTCGCCCACCTCATGAACCGCTTCTTCGGGAGCACAGTTGATAACCACCAGTGCCGGCTTCTGAGAGAGGAAGCAAAAATGCGAAAGTACCTTCGCCTCCTGGGCGGAAAGATCAAGCATGCGCAGCGGCAAACCATGTTCGAGATGGGCCAAGGCGCGCTGAAGCGCCCCGCGTTCGACCTCGTCAGGAGCGCGATCCTTTTTGATCCGCTCCAACCGCCGCTCCGCTTGTTCGAAATCGGCGAAGACCAGTTCTTCCTCGATGCCCTTAAGGGTCGGCAATAAGTCCATGCCACCGACCGCCGGACTGGCGATAACAATCAAGATTGCGTCCAGTTCGCGCATCATCGGAATGAGCGTCGCGTCCAGAACCGCACCCGGCTTCGCCTCCTTTTGCCCCGGAGCGAAGTCCAGCACGGTCAGTTCGACGGGAATCTTTTTCTTCGATTCGCACGCTTGCTCCAAAAAATCCAAGCGCGCGATCGGGAACCTTGATTTGACCCGGGCGGGCGCGATTCTTGGTCTGTTGCGACTCCAGCGGCGGCAGCCCGGTAAGTGCGTGAAATACGGTGCTTTTGCCTGCCCCGCGCGATCCTATAACTCCTGCTTTCACCGGAATCAGCATTACATACGTAACCGGCCCGAGAAAGCGTGGTGAAATCAATGCTTGACGAGCCTTACTACTTGGTTGACTAAACATGCATCACAATCATAGGCTTTGAACAGTAGGCTTGGCGCGACCGCAATCGGGGCGTACTGGGTCGCCCAAGACGAACTATTTCACGGCAGGTACGTGGTAGCGGGCGGTGGATTTGGGTTTTGTGCTTCAAACATCCATTTCATTTTGTTTGAGCTGCGAATCCACGATTCGAAGGCCACGGGTCTGTTTGAGGGTGAGAGTATGCTGAACAGAGAGATGACCAAGGAAATCGTAACGGTTAAAGATCTGGCCAAATACCTGCACTGCCACCAATCGACGATTTACCGTTTGGTCAAACGCGGCGAGATTCCCGGTTTCAGACTTGGCGGCGGCTGGCGCTTTAAGATTGATGAGATTGATCGCTGGTGCAAGCGCGCGACTAGTGGCGAGCGCAGCGGGGGCCGTCAGACCCACGCCGCGTAGGCCGCTTGCACAAGTTGCAAAGTGCAAGTTGCCAGGATCGATCTCGCCGCTCCTGAGTCAGACCATTACCGGTGCCGCCGACCAGGTGCGCACTGGTAGTGGCTGACACGCAATGACGCTCACAATCTCATCGGCATTACAACATACAGGTAGGCCGAGTCGGCCGGCGTGGTTATAACGCCGGGACTGACCTCATCGCTGAGTCCCAGGTGCAGTTCGGCTTGCGCTGGTATCACGGTGACCGCCTGCAGCAGGTAAGCTGCGTTAAAACCGACCGAAAATTCATCGCCCGTGAAATCAACGTCTATAGTCTCGCTTGCTTCACCCAATTCCGGACTGGTCGAGGAAACGGTAAGATTGCCCGCGGCCAGGGAGATGCGGATTCCATGGTAGCGTTCGCTGGAGAAAATCGACGCGCGCTTGATTGCCGCCAGCAAATCATCGCGTGCCACCGGTACCTGATATTTGGAATCCTTGGGGATGACCCCCTTGTAGTCGGGAAACTCTCCCTCAACCCGCCGCATCGAGATTTCGGTCTTGCCCCGAATCAGCCAGGCCAATTGAGTCTCGACCGACATTACTACGCTGCTCTCCCCGTCGCTGTCGAGCAGCCGGCGCAGTTCGGTTAGACCCTTGCGCGGGAGTATCGCGCCCACCTGCATCGAAAAGCCTGGGGCGGGGCGATCTATCATCGACAGCCGATGTCCGTCGGTGGCCGCCATCCTGACCGTATCTGGCTGTGGACACTCGATATAAACCCCACTCAGGTTGTAACGGGTTTCGTCGGGGCTGACGGCGAAAATCGTCCGGTCGATCATGGTGGTCAGGAGCTTGGCACCGATATTGAGATCGGCTCTTGGCACCCCGGCTTTGCCGGCATCACCCTGATCCCCGGAGGTCGGCATTGCGGGAAAGCTGCGCGGGTCGAGGCTCATCATCTTGAAGCGGGCGCGGCCGCACTTTATTTCGACCCAGTCATTTTCAAGCGAACGCAACGACACTTCATCGGCCACGGTTTCACGGACGATCTCGAACAGCTTATGAGCGTTGAGCGTAAGCGTCCCGGATTGCCGGCATTCACAAGCCAACTCGGTCCGCATTCCGACTTCCAAGTCCGTCGCGGCCAGCGTCATCGACGACGATGTGGCATCAATCAGCACATTGCCGAGGATTGGCACGGTATTGCGCCGTTCCACGATCCCCTGCGCGAGATTGAGTCCGCTTAACAAAGCCGTCCGTCCGATTATCAGTTCCATTCAGAAGCCACTATTCCTTCTGGGATCTAGATCTCTTTAATAAAGGTTAGATCAGTCAATAGCACGTGTGGATTTGTTGAGCGATCCATAAAAGCCATCAATTTGCACGATAACTTGTGTCCAAAATGCTGTGGACCGCAAAGCCTCACCGGGCGCCAGATCCGCCGGCCGGGGTTTTTTTGCGAAAGCGTTGTTCATAGACTGGAACTTGCCCACAGTGGTGTTCACAATTCATGCGGCATCGGGCGGCACATTGTTTTTAAGCTCGCGTTCGATTTTTTCGATCGAATGGCGAAAGCCGGAATCGTTGCTGACCCGCCGCGAGATGAGATTATAAGCATGGATGACCGTCGAATGGTCGCGGCCGAAGCGATCGCCGATGGTCGGGAAGGAACTGTCGGTCAGCTTGCGGCACAGATACATCGCCACCTGCCGGCAGAACGCGATGTGCTGGGTGCGCTTTTTTGATTTGAGGTCGGCCAGCCGGATGTGAAAAAACTCCGAAACCCGTTTCTGGATCAGGTCGATGTCGAGTTTTACTTCCTGCTCGCGGATCAGGTCGCGCAATGCCTGACGGGCGAAATCCAGGGTTATCGCGCTTTTGTTGAGCGAGGCGAAAGCGCCGAGCCGAGTCAGGCAGCCTTCGAGCTCGCGAACATTGGATGAAACGTTTTGCGCCACGTACAAGGCGACGTCCGGGACCAGTTGGAGATTCTCCAAGGCCGCCTTCTTTTGTATGATTGCTACCCGGGTTTCAAGATCCGGAGGCGCGATGTCGGCAATCAACCCGGACTCGAAGCGGTTGCGCAACCGCTCTTCGAGGCCCGCAATGTCGCGCGGCGCCTTATCCGAAGTGAGGACGATCTGATGCCGCTCAGCATGCAGCGAGTTGAAGGTATGAAAGAACTCTTCCTGGGTGCGCTCGCGTCCGGCCAGGAACTGGACGTCGTCCAGGATCAACGCGTCGACGCGCCGCATCTTCTCCTTGAATTCGCCCATGCGATCGCGCCGGAGCGAAGTAATCAACTCGTTCATGAATTTTTCCGCCGGCACGAACAGAACCCGGCGCGGCCGCTCGCGGCTCGCTTGGAGATGATGCCCGATTGCGGTGGCGAGATGGGTCTTGCCCAAGCCCACTCCGCCGTAGATGAACAAAGGATTGTATTTTTCGCCTGGTTGATTGGCGACCGCAACCGCGGCGGCATGGGCGAACTGATTGCTCGAGCCAACCACGAACTCGGCGAAGGTATAGCGGGGATCAAGTTGAGCACGCCCTTCACGATTGTTCATGGTCGCGGTTGGAGATGACACCGGCGGCGTTATTGTCGGCGGACGGGTCGGTGCCGGTGCATGGTGGCCGTTTTGATGCTCCACGACCAAGGCCACCTCGATACGCATGCCGGCCTCGTCGGAGAGGCATTGGCATAACAGCTCGCGGTAGCGATCGTTGACCCAGTCGCGGAAAAACTTGTTGGGTGCCTGGATGGTCGCGGTTCTTCCCTCAACGCCGACAAAGTTAAGCGGTGCGATCCAAGTCTCGAAGCCAACTTGGCCCAGCCGATCACGTACCCGGGTTTCGACGTTTTGCCACATCCCGTCCATGGGTCCCTCCAGGGAAGACTCGTCTCTGATTTCGGCCGAATTTTTGATGTTCGAAGACAAATTACTCACAATCTTATCCACAACTGTGAATAAGTCCATTTTCACTTGTTGCTGTAAGGAACTTCTCTATGCAAAAGCAGTCCGTTTTACGTCGGTTTGGCTTAACTTTAGGCGGTCTCGCGGTACGGGTAAGAAATAATCCATTGTTGCCACGTCCGGTAGCTTCCACGGTTCAAAACCAAAATCGAACGAGCCCGGAAAAAATTTCGTCCCCAACAAAAAACCAAAGCGGTGTGAGACAGCACTGTTAAACCGTTTGAAGGGTCTTCGCAAGCGCATGATTCAGATTTTTTGGAAATGTCCGAAAATGCTGCGAAATGCTCCGGCGCGATTGCATCGACACCGCGGTGCGGCGCGGACATAAAAAAGGCGCAAGTCATAAACTCATTGTGGCCCATGGACTTTAACCAGCAAAAGAGATCGGTTGACGCTGCGCGTAAGCCATATATCGGCGCCGCGTGTCGGCGGCCTGACTGGGTGCGATACGATGAGAAGAGATAACTCACACTCACTTTTTTTGCGCGCGATAAAGCGCATACCAGGTGGAGTTAACTCTCCCGTCCGCGCCTGGAAGGCGGTCGGTGCAACTCCGCTGTTCATTGCCGCAGCGTCGGGCGCATATCTGCGCGACGAAGATGGCAACCGTTTCATCGACTATGTCGGCGCATTTCGGCCCGGCGATTCTGGGTCACGCGGACCCGCAAGTGGTTCGCGCAGTAGCTGAACAAGCGCTAAACGGATTTAGCTACGGCGCGCCAACGCGCCTCGAAGTGGAATTGGCCGAGTTGATTTCTGCCGCTATACCGCGCGCTGAAAAGGTGCGGCTGCAGAGTTCCGGCACTGAAGCCGGAATGACCGCATTGCGCATTGCGCGCGCGGCTACCGGACGCTCGATGATCGTCAAATTCGATGGCTGCTATCATGGCCATTCGGATTCCCTTTTGGTCCGCGCCGGTTCGGGCGCGTTGACCTTGGGAGTACCTGATAGTCCAGGCGTTCCCGCGGACCTTGCGGCGTTGACGTTGGTGGCCGGTTACAACGATGTGCCTTCGGTGGAGCGCTGTTTTGCCGATCACGGCCGGGAGATTGCGGCGCTGATCGTGGAACCGGTCGCGGCGAACATGGGCGTGGTACAACCGGCCCCCGGTTTTCTCAAGGAAATCGGCGCGCTGGCCCATCGACACGGCGCGCTGTTGATTTGCGACGAGGTAATAACCGGTTTTCGGCTCCGATTTGGGGCCGCTTACGAACTCTTTGACGCGGATCCCGACTTAATGATGCTGGGTAAGATCATCGGCGGAGGAAACCCGATTGGGGCGGTGGCCGGACGCGCCGAACTGATGGACCTGCTCGCGCCGGCGGGCGCCGTCTACCAGGCGGGGACGCTTTCCGGCAGCCCGCTTTCGGTGCGCGCTGGCATCGAGACGCTCAAGCGGTTGGCGCACGACGGGGTCTACGAACGGCTTGAAAGTGCCGGGGCCTACTTGGAGGCAGGTTTTTTGTCAGCGCTTGCGGAGCATGGCGTGAGCGGATGCGTGAACCGGGCGGGCTCTTTGCTAACGCTGTTTTTTGGCGTTCCCGAAGTCCGCAATGCGGCGCAGGCTCAAGGCGCCGACCGCACTCGATTCGAGCATTTTTTCAAGGGTATGATTAAGCGGGCAATCTACCTGCCGCCCTCCCAGTTCGAGGCGTTGTTCATTTCGCTGGCGCATAGCGAGGACGATCTGCATGCAACGGTGAGTGCGGCACGCGAATCAATGGCACAATAAAGACCGGGGTAAACCGATGACCGTGAGTCCGGGCAAGATGGCGCGCTATGGCGCGGTGGGTTTGGAATTTTGTTCGCCGATGGTGGCCGGGGCGCTTATCGGCCATTATCTCGACGCTTACTTCAAGACCGACCCCTATCTTACGCTGGTTATGTTTTTGCTCGGGGTCTTTGCTGGCTTCTACCGATTGGTTACCATCTTGCGCGACTTCCAGAAGGAAACCTGGGAGGATGCGAAACTTACCGAGCTTGGGTGCAATCCAGCGCACCAACGTGATCGTGGCGTGCGTCGCCGCGCTGACGCTGCTCGGGTTTCGTTCATTTGCCTCTGCGATAAGCTGTCTTCTGGGAGCGTCGGTAGTGATCGCTAACTTATTCGTGCTGGCGTTTCTGGCGCGCCTTTTGCTCGCCAGTGCAGCCGGCGGAGCAGGCAGCGCACTGGGCGCGGTTGCACTGCCGCTCAAGTTGATCATAATTGCCGGGCTGGTTTACGTGGTACTGTTTCGGTCCGGTATCGACGGCGTGGGCTTTGCCTTGGGCGTGTTCACGCAGTTGATCGCGGTGTTGATCGAAACCGGGCGGACCAACCTTACCCAAACGGTGCAAGAAGGCGTTGATACGCCGGCGCGCGCCGGTTTGAACTGAGAGGGTTTAATCGCTTGCCGCATAGGAGCGTTCAGTTTCTGGAATTAATTGGCCGCGGCGTGGTGCCGGAGGTACTGGTGGGCACCTGGATCGTGATGGCGCTGTTGCTGGTTTTCGGCTTGATGGCACGCAGCGCGCTGGCGGCGGTCGGCGATCCCACCATTCCCGATGAAGGCATCACCTTGCGCTCAATCGCGGAAGTGCTGGTGGAATGGATCGACGGCTTCGTCGCCGGCGTGATGGATACTCACGGCGCTCGCGATCTGGTGCCGTTTTTGGGCACTCTGTTCCTGTTTATTTTGGCCTGCAATATTTTCGGACTGATTCCGGGTATGGAGCCGCCAACCAGCTATTCCGACCTGACTTTCGCCCTCGGGACGGTAAGCTTCGCGTTCTACATTTACCAGGGGCTGAAGGCCAATGGCGTGGGATACTTGCGGAGTTTTCTCGGGCCCATCCTGTTGCTGGCGCCGCTGATGCTGCCGATTGAATTGGCCGATAATCTCTTTCGGCCTTTTTCCCTGGGCGTCCGTCTTTACGCCAACATGTTCGCCGATCATCAGGTGCTGAGCATCTTCACCGGGCTGACCAAGCTGTTCATCCCGCTGGCGTTTTATACGCTGGGCGCTATCGTCTGCGTGATCCAGGCCCTAATCTTCATGGTGCTCACCATGAGCTACATCAAGCTCGCGCAAAGCCACGAGCATTAATTATCGCAACCAACCGCGGTTCGCGCCCCGGCTCAAGATGCCGGTGGTGGAAGAGGATGATAGAGGCGGATCAAGAACGTGGCGACGGCCGGGGTTTTCAAGGAGGACGGTAGGATGGTTCGACGATTTGGAATGGTATTGAGCGCGGCATCTCTGATGTTGCTCGCATCGCCGCTGATGGCGATGGCACAGGAGGCGGCCGCCGGCGGTGTGGCCAGTCCGCTGAGGGCTGGTCTGATTGCTCTGGCGGCGAACATTGGTATTGGCATCGCTGCGTTTGGCAGCGCCATCGGCCAGGGACGGATGGTGGCCTCGGCGATGGAGTCGATTGGCCGTAACCCCAACAGCCGCCGGTCAGATCTTCACCCCGATGATCATCGGCCTGGCTTTCATCGAAGCCTTGACTTTGTACGCCTTGGTTATCGCCTTTTTCCTGCAGGCCAAGATCTGAAAGACCAAGGCAAACCAAGGCAGTTCGTGAGAAGCGGAGTCCACACCGGGCTCCGCTTCGATTTTTACGGCTGACAACTCGGCGGATCGCGCACAACCAAACTAACGATAGCTTGCTTTCTCCGGCGACCGCCGACACCTCCGGCGAACTCACAAGCCCGGCTCACCGGGGCTGCATTAATCCCGCCGCTTGGCGCCGTTGAGCACGTCGAACGCGGCGCGCCTGCGATCGCGCCGCAGCAGGACGTAAAGCGCACCTGCACCGCCGTCGGTAGGCCGCGCGGTCACAAACCCAAGCACATAGCCCGACAGCGTTCCATGCGAGAGCCATTGAACCGTGGCGTGCTTGAGCACCGGGCGCCCGCCGGGAGAACCAAGCCCGCGGCCGGGTACCACCAGCACCGTTCGCCGCCCTTTGCGCACCGACTCCTGGATGAATTCGTTCAGCGCCAGCTTCGAATCAGGTTGCGTCATCCCGTGCAGGTCGAGATAGGCCTCAACCGCGAATTCGCCGCGTCGTAGCCGCACGATTAGCCGCGGGATCGAGGTCGACGCGGGCGCCTTCGACATACTCCTCGGTCTCCGTAATGTCGAATTCCCCCTGCCCCATGACGAGGTCAGATAGCTCCGCCAGCACTTCGGCGTCTTCGCTGACGATGGCCCGCGTCAGCACCGGTTCCGCCGGGAGCCGGCGGTGCGTGGCGGCGCGGCCCGCTCAGCGGCCGGACATCGCGGAGCGCCTCCTGGAGCAACTGGGCGTCGTCAGGTGCGGCCGGGGGGCTGACGCGGACTACTGGACGGACCGGGACAGGTTTGGCGGGGCGTGGCTCGACCTTGCCGGTGTACAGCTTCTTGAGCTGCTTGAAGGGTGAGTCGAAGACCTGCTTCGTCACCAGCAACTGCTGCTGACCGGTACGCCGATCGGATGATCGCTTTGGCTTCGCCATTGTCTCGGGCACCACTCGACATGCGCGCTGGGATATCCGGTATTCTACTTCGCGGCCTGGGCCTTGATCGAGTCCAAATCCGGCATATCGGCCGCTGTTGCTTGTTTCCGCCAGCCCGTTCCCATCGGTGACCGGAGCGACCGCAAGCGCGATTCCCTGCGCCGAATTCTGATTCAGTATGCCGCCGCGCTTGCGCAGAAAACCTCCGATATGTTCCCGAAGTCTTTTCTGAATCACATTGGGGGATCTTCTGGCGTCGACCGTGATGAAGTTGAATTCCCTGGCCAAGCCCGTTGAATTCGCGAATCAGGCGCCGCTGATAGTTGCAGAACGACTCAAAAAGGTCTGAGCTGGAGGCGAGATGCATCCCGGATTCCCAGTAATCCATGCCCTTGCCCTCCAGGGCGCGCGGGATGAGCGACGCCAAGTCTACCTTGAGGTACAGGACCAGGTCGGGAACCAGGGCAAAACCGAACAGGGAGCGCGTCCAGGTCGGGTCGGCGCCCATCAGTTTGTTGCGCGCAAACGCGTTGTACATGTAGCGGTCCGCGAGCACCACCAGCCCGCTTGCAGCGCGGGAATGATTTCGTTTTCCAGCCGGTCGGCGAAATCCGCCGCGTAGAGCAGCGCGAAGGTGGTGGCGTTGAGGCGATTGCCGGCTTTGGCTTCCGCGATGGTTTCGTAGAGCAGCGCTGAGCGCGTCCAGCGGGTGCTGACGACGCCATGACCTTCGACCTCCAGCCAGGGTTTGAGCTGCTCGATTTGGGTGGAGCGTCCTACGTGATCGGTACCCTCGATTACGATCAGGCTTCCCTTAAGGTTGCCCAGCTTTTTGTAGGGCAGCCCGTGCCCGTAAAAGCGACTGTCTTTCATATGATGTTCTCGGTTCGATCCCGGCGATGACTTCGGTGACAAGCTGGCGAACCAGTTGCTGCTGGTCGTGGATCTCCTGGGTGGCGTCGATCACCTTAAGGTCGAATTCCCGCGTCAGACTGTCGTAGATCTCCAGGATGCGGCTTTGGAAGATGCGGAAGCTCTCGGTCGGTTCGGGAGCTAACCGCAAATCCATTCCTGCCTCATGATAGCTGAGCTTCTGGCGTCCAGTCAGAATGCGTCCCAACGATGCCTCGATCGGTATGCGAAAGTATAACGCAAGGTCAGGTCGTGGTGCGATATTATAGACCTCGCGCACCCACTTGGGCATCCACTCCGCGCGCGACATCGCGGGCAAAAGCGGTATATGCGTAGCGGTCCGCGAGCACAATCATCCCGCCCTTAAGCGGCGGCATAATCTGGTAGATCAGGCGGTCGGCGAAATCGGCGGCATGCAGCAGGCTGAAAGTCGTGGGCGTCAGCAGGTCCTTCTTCTTGCCCCGCCGTATCGCCCTGCGCACCAGGTCTGAGGAGTTCCATTCGGTGAAGAAGACGCGGTAGCCTTCGGCTTCCAGCCATCGGTGGATTAGATGTACTTGCGTGGACTTGCCTGAGCCGTCAATCCCCTCCACGACGATGAGTCTTCCCGGATAAGGATGGCGATGATAGAGGCCGGTCATTACTCCTTAATTGCTGGCCTTGGCACGAAAGTAAAGCGGTAGCCCGAAACATTTCTCCCAAAGCTCAGACTTGCGCTGCGCCGCCCACAATTCCAACTCTGCGTCGCGGCCGGCCGAATCCACCCACAGCTCGAGCCGGCCATTAGTGCGCAGCAGCCGCATCGCTCGCACGACGCCGTGATGCGTACGATCAAGGCCGTCGGCGACTCGCAGGAAAGCCGCCAGGCAGATCGCAAGTTTTCGATTTTCGGGCTCCAGCTCTTCCGTTTCCGAGCTGGAGGTCTTGGGCGGCGCGCCCTTATGGAAACGGGCCACGACCGCGATTATGCGCAGTTCTTCGGGCGCGAAGCCGCGCAACTCTCCTTGGGTAATGAGGTAATGGGAATGGCGATGATGGCCGGAATGGCTGACGTAGAGCCCCACGTCATGCAGCAGGGCGGCATACTCCAGCAATTCCCGCGCCTCGGGGCCCAGTTTGTGGATTGATTTGGTGGCATCGAACAGGCTCAACGCGAGCCGCGCCACCTGCTGGCCATGCCCCGGCTCCGCTTGGAAGCGGCTGGCCATGCTGAGCACGCTGCGGCGGCGGATGCTGGGAGCGTGCTCCGCGGTTTTGAGGTCGCGCTGATGGTGGTCGATGAAGTCCAGCAGGATTCCTTCGCGCAAAGCCCATTCACAGGCGCGCATTTCCTCGAATCGGAAACCGTCCATCAGGATGCTGGCAAGCAAGGCTCCCGCCGGTATCAGGTCCACGCGCTTGCGCTCCAAACCCGCGATTCGGGCGCGGTCGCGGGTGCGGCTTTCCAAAATCTGCTCGGTAAGATTGCCAAGCGCCTTGCGCTCAAGAACGTAGTTATGGAGCTTGTGGGGCGGTTGCCCATCGCGCATCGCCGCAGCCATCGCGGTCAGCGTGAGCAAGGTGCCCGACGTCCCCACCATCATGGTTGGATGAGTTTGGCGGGCACGGGCAAATAACGGTTCCAGGTTCTCCCGCACAAAAGCTTTGAAGGCGGCGATTTCGCCGGCCTTGGGTGGGTCCGACTTGAAGAAACGCTCGGTTAGACGGACCACGCCCAGCTTGAGACTTTGCTGCCATCTGATCTTGTTGCCCTCGCCTTGGACGATTTCGACGCTGCCGCCGCCGATGTCGACCACCAGCGGACGCTGGCCACGAAAATCGATCCCGTAGCGGGCGGCGGCAAAAATCAGGCGCGCCTCCTGCGCACCGGTGATCACATCGATGTGCAGGCCGAATTTTTCCCAAGCCTGCAGGACAAACTCGCCGCCATTAGCTGCCTCCCGGACCGCGCTGGTGGCCACCGCCAGGATCGGATCGGCGCCTTGGCGCTCGGCCAGGCGTTTGAAGGTGGCGAGAGTCTTGAGTCCGAACTCCATGGTTTCGGACGACAAACGGCCATTGGTCAGCGTTCCACGCGCCAGCCCGACCATCTCCTTGGCGCGATCGAGGATTTCGAAATCGCCGTGACGTACTTGCGCCGTAACCATGTGGATCGAGTTGGACCCGATGTCGATGGCGGCAATTTTCATCCAATTGGCCTTGGAATCCTTGGAAGCCAAGGTACGCGAGGCCAGCACCGTCGAGGGTGATTCGAGGGAACCGGGCCCGAGCGACCCGACGCCATTGTGCGTCAGCATTCGCCGCATCGGTTGAACGTCCGCGGCAGATGGAAAATTTGATGCCATAGTTTCCTTTTGTCGCCGTCGCCCGGAGTAGTGCGCCGGGTTTGCGCGCACCCCGGAGTCACGCGAGCAGGCCCAATGAGAAAGCTGCTTGATCCAGCGCTGCGCCGCATTGCGCGCAGGATATAGCGCCACCCCGTGAGTATCATGATAGAAATTTCAAGAGGCCGGGAAAATCCCGTCTGCAGGACAGGCTTAATCAAGAGTTAACAATCGAATGCGGCAGATTGTGAGCTGCGGATCGCTGGAGCTTTATGCACACATGTGATTTTCGGTCTTCAGACCAGGTTAAAACAAAGTCACGGGCGAGGATTGCCGGTCGCGGTTCGTTGGCGCACGGGGGCGCGACTGACTCGCGGCGAAGCTGACCGGTCATGGCCGATTGTCGGGGCAGTGCCGACGCAAGCAAATTGATTCCTCCAGCGTCCGTGTGATTGCCAATGGTACTCGGATGCGCAAAATCCTGCTGATCGCCGGCGCCATGCTTGGTGGCGTGGTTCTCGTCATCGCCGGCCTCCTGGTGTACGGCGCATTTAATCTGAACTCGATTGTCACGCACGATCGTCAATATCTGCTCGATCGAATCGGGGATTCACTGGGGCGCGAGGTTCAGGCGCAGGATATCGAGATTGGACTGGGCTGGGGCGTCACGCTCGAGATTACCGGCCTTCAGATCGCCGACGATCCCGCATTTTCACAGCTTCCCTTCTTCAAGGCGAAGCAACTGTCGGGGCAGGTCGAGGTGTTGCCGATGCTGGCCGGCCAAATCGTGATCAACCGGGTGGCGATGCTCAATCCCAGCGTTCGCATCCTGCGGGACCGCGCGGGCAGGCTTAACGTCAGCACGCTGGGCCGTCGGCGAGTCGCGGCGGCGGCCGCGCGGCGCACGCGGGAAGGCAAACAACATGGCACAAGGGCGCCGATCAGTTTCTTGATCCAGAACGTGAGCATTCGTGACGGCGGTGTTTTATACCAGGACGCCATCGCTGGGGGATCGCCGAGTCCGCGCCGGCCACATGAGTCTCGACCTGAGTGACCTCAATCCCACGCGGCCCTTCCCGGTCAAACTCCGGCTGGCGGTCCTGGGCGGCGGCGCTCCAAATGTCGCGCTCAAGGGCATGGCCGGACCCTTAATGAGCAACGGAACGATAGAGCCGACGGAAGTGCCGTTTGACTTCTCCATCACCGCCGGTCCTGTTCTGCTCGACCGCCTGCGCAATATCGCGGAGTTGCGCAGCCGGATTCCCGGCAGGCTTTCGATGCCCGATCCGATCACCGTGACTGCGACAATTAAGGGCACTCCGCGCGCGATTAGCTTCGTGATGAAGACTGATTTGAGTTCATCGCGGCTGGTTTACCTCGGGCTGTTCAACAAACCAGGTGGCACCGCGTTCCAGATCTCGGCTGCGGGAACCCGGCAGGGCGACACGCTCGGAATCTCCGAGGCCAAAATCAAACTCGCCGACTTGCGGGCACGCCTGAGCGAACTAAGCTTCGGCGGCGGTTCCTGGAGCGCCAAGGTCGATACCAACCGTTTCGATCTGGCGCCGCTGGCCAAGATGGCCGCGGCTTTGGCCAAGTACGCGCTGTCAGGCAGCGGCGAGGCGCATCTCGTGGTGGCGTCGGCCAATCCGGCACCACGGGCCAAGGGCACCATCGAGCTGGCCGGGGTGGGCTTCAAGGTGGAAGACAGCGACCTGCCCGGCATCACCGGCTTGACCGGGGCGGTGCACGCTGACGGCAATACCGCGACGCTCGAACCGACCAATTTCAATCTTGGTTCCGCGCGCGCCAGCATGCAGGGTCAGGCCGAATCGTTGTGGCCTCTGCGCGCGACCTATTCGTTCAAAGCCGACAGCTTCAAGCTTGCTGAAGTGTTGCCCGATCGCCCTCCCGACGAGCAGATTTCCCAGCTGTCCGCCAATGGAACCGTCGCTGCCCATGGCTAATGCTATAGCGCTGAGCACTGCGCTCACTTCGGCGGAGGGGATGGTATCAAATGTTCCCTTATCGCAATCTGGCGTTGCGCGCCGATTACGACGCCGGGCAACTCAACGTCTCCGCGCTCACCCTGAACGCGTACGGCGGGTCGATCGAATCCAAGGCCGCGGCGACGCTGAACCAGTCGCGTCCGTTCCGGGCCTCCGTCAACCTGACCAATATCGATCTTGAACAAGCACTCGGCGCGCAAGGGGCCAAGGCCGCGGACACAGTCAGGGGCTCGTTGACCGGGCAAGTCAACGCGGCGGGCAATGGCACCGATTTCGATGATATCGAGCCGACCCTGCAAGGGCAACGGCAGGATTCGAATAGATTCCGGCAAGTTGATTGGGAATCAACGTGGTTGGCACCGCACTCAAGAAGATAAATCGCATCCCGGCGATCGGCACGCTGATTACGCCGGCAATCATGCAGCGCCATCCGGCGCTGTTCAGCAGCCCGGATACGGATTTCAAATTGGTCCGGCTGTCGTACGTGATGAACGGACCGCAGATGACCTCGCATGATATCACAGCGGAAGCCGACGATTACCGGATTTTGGGCGAGGGGTCGTTTGACACGGACAAGTACGTCGATCTGTCGGTTCATGTGCTGATGTCGGCGCAGTTTTCCAGCGAGTTGCAGGCCCAAAAGAAAAACGTCGTATATCCTGGAAAATAAAAGTGGGGAGATCGATATCCCCTTGCTGATCAAAGGCACGCTCCCCAAACCCACCATCCAGCCCGATGTGCAATTCCTGGTGCAGCGGGCGGCCAGCCAGCGCTCTCGTGCAAAAGGGCGCGCGGCTGCTCAACAAGTTCCTCGGCGGAGGAAACGGAAGTGGACCTTCGGGCAATCCGTCGTCCAACCCCTTCGCACCGCTGAAAGAATCTATTCCATTAATCTGAAGTCGGCGATGGTAGCGCCGTTTCTGTTCGCGGTCCCGGCTTACGAGATAGCGCAATCAAATGGTTGCATTTGGTCGGACCCGGAGCTAATATGCAACTTGGAGGTTGCTGATGCACAATACCGACCGAATCGAGAAAGAGATAGTCGTGCACGCGCCGCGCTCCAAAGTGTGGCGGGCGGTCACCGATTCCCGCGAGTTTGGCAAATGGTTCCGGGTCGAGATGCAGGACGCGTTCGTGCCTGGCGCAAGCGTACGAGGGAGGAATCACCCATCCCGGGCACGAGCACCTGATGTTGGAAGTCCACGTCGAGCGCATCGAGCCACAGCATCTCTTTTCATGGCGCTGGCACCCGTACGCGGTCAATCCGCTGCAAGACTATTCGAACGAGCCAACCACGCTGGTGGTATTCGAGTTCGAAGAGATCCCTGAAGGCACACGCATCACGGTAACGGAGACCGGCTTCGATAAAATCCCACTTGCACGACGAGCTGAGGCGTTCCGAATGAATTCAGAAGGCTGGGCGGCGCAGCTCCAGAACATCAATCGGTATGTTGGCCAAACGAAATAGGCCCGCCGAAGTCGCGGCCCTCGAGGACAAAGCGCCCGTGTTCGCAGCCTTGGGCGACGAGCGGCGATTGCACCTCGTCGGACGGCTGGGCCGGGAAGGTCCACTCTCAATCTCGAGACTCAGCGAGGACTCCGGCGTAACCCGCCAGGCCGTGACCAAGCATCTCCAGGTATTGGCGGATGCCGGTCTCGCGCGCGGGTTACGTCGGGGACGCGAGCGACTTTGGCAACTGGAAGCCGGGCCCCTCGACGAGGCGCGGCGCTCATTAGAGCGGATCTCGCAATGGTGGGACGAGGCGCTCGAACGGCTGAAGGCAGCAATGGAAGGCGACTAAGCACCGGCCGGTGAAGCCGGTCGCCGACGAGAACTCATTCCAATCAAGGGGACGCTCCCGCTTCAACGAATTTGGAAGGTTTGACGGGCCTCACAATCCAATCTGCACGATGGTGGCGCCGGCGCCGCCGGCTTGGGGTTCGGCTTCGTGGAAGGCGGTGCAATAGGGCGAGGTGCTCAGGTATTCGCGCACCGCCTTGCGCAGCGCGCCCGAGCCGACGCCGTGGATCACCCGCACCTCGGATTGATTGGTCAGGTAGGCCTGATCAAGGAATTCTTCGAGGCGGCGCAAGGCGTCGGGCGCACGCATCCCAATCAGGTTGACCTCGCCGGTTTCGTTGCGTGACACGTTAACCGTGACCGCCGCCGGAGTGGTGACGCGCGTCCGGCTGCGCGCGCGGCGCAGCCGGACCGGGGTGACTTCGATCCGCAGGCCGCCGCGGCCGATTACCGCTTTGTCGGGCTCCAGACTCAGCAGTTCGCCCTGGATATCCGAATCGACCAGCTCTACCAGGTCCCCTGTTTTCAATGGTTGAGTATCGGCCGGCTCTCTCGGAGCTTCGGGCGCGAGTTGTTCCATCCCAGCGGCGGCGCGCTCGAGGAACTGGCGGATTTCGCCGCGCGGCCGCCTGGAAGATTTGAGTTCCGCCAGCACCCGGGCGCTGTCGCGATTGAACTCGGTTACCAGTTGGCGAAATTCCTCGCGCACTTTCTCGCGCTCGCTGATCGCGCGCCGGCTGGCTTCCTGCTCCGCCTCTACCGCCGCAACATGGGCCTGGTGCCGCTCACGCTCGCGATTGCGCATCTCCTCGACTTGCTGGGCCAGTTCGGCGCGCTGTTCTTCCAGCCGGCGCAACGCATCCTCGAGCTCCGCACTGCCGGCGGGACGCGCCTGCTGCGCCGCGTGAATCAGCTCCGCCGGCAGGCCCAGGCGCTCCGCCACGGCGAGCCCGAAACTCTGGCCGACGGTACGCGGCTTGAGCGTGAAACGCGGGGTGAGCGCGCGCTCGTCGAAGTCCACGGCCGCGCTTTCCAGCTCCGCGCTGCCGTAGGCGTAGAGCTTTACCGCGGTGGAATGGGTGGCGATCGCGACCAGGCATCGGCGCGCGGTAAGGTATTGGATTAATCCGATGGTCAGCGCGCCGCCCTCGGCGGGGTCGGTCCCGGCGCCGGGCTCGTCCAGGATAACCAGCGCCGGTTCTCTGAGCTGGCGCAGAATCTCGGCCAGGTTGGCGATATGGGCCGAGAACGTGGAAAGGTCGGCCTCGATTGATTGCTCGTCGCCGATATCGGCGCACACGCTGCTTAAACACCATCAGGCGGGTGCCGTGCTCGGCCGGCACCAGAAGCCCGCTTTGCGCCATCAGGCAAAGCAGACCGATAGTTTTTAGCGCTACGGTCTTGCCGCCGGTATTGGGACCCGAGATTACGATTCCGTGGCGTTCGCGGCGCGATGTGGACGTCGATCGGCACCACCGCGCGTGCGCTTGCCATCAGCAGCGGATGGCGCGCGGCGTTCAGGGTCAGGCCGGCCTCCGACAATCTCCGGCTCCACGCAATTGTAGCGTTGCGCGAACACCGCCCTCGCGTTGAGCGCGTCCAGCGCCACCAGCGCCTCGAAGGTCATGCGCAGTTGCGGCAGATAACTGCGCACCATCGAGGTGAGCTGGCCCAGAATTCGCCGCTCCTCGGCCTCGACCTCGCGCTCGAGCATCATCAGGCGGTTGTTAAGGTCAACCGCCCACAGCGGTTCGACGAACAGGGTTTCGCCCGACACCGAGCGATCCTGCACGATGCCTTCCATCCGCTCGGCGTAATTGGGTTTCATCGGCAGCACGAAACGGCGGTTGCGGATCGTCACCAGGTGATCGGTCAGGAACGGCTGCATCCCGGTGTGATCGAGCGTCCGCGCCAGCCGCGTTTCCAGCTCGGCGCGCTCGTCGCGCAGGCGCGTGCGCAAGCGCTTCAGCTCGCGGCTGGCGTCATCGAGCAGCCCGCCGTCGTCGGCCAGCGCCTTGAGCAGCGCGTCGGCCAGTTCCTTGGGCGCGAGCAAGGAGCGGGCGAGTTCGGCGACCGCCGCGAAACGTTCGCATCGCGAGCGTAAGAACGCCTCCACATGCCGCGCGGCGAGCACGAACTGGCGCACGTCAAGCAGCGATTTGCCGTCGAGCGTGGCGCCCTCCATCGCGGCGACCACGAACAGCGGATTTTGGTCCTTGAATTCGCCCATCGGCAGGGAACCGGCGTGCGTGCGCAGCTCGACCAGTTCGCTCGTCGCGGTCAGGCGGCGGCGGACTTCGTCCGCGTCGGTCGACGGCGCCAGCGCCTGAACCCGGCGCCGGCCGGGTTCGGAGACCGCCAGCGCCGTAACCAGGCCGAGCACCTTGTCGAATTCAAGTGCTCTAAGGTCGCGGCTGCGCATCGCGCAATGGGGCCGGTTTGCCCCGGACATCCGAAGGGATAGAGATAGACATGCATAAAATCTAGCGCAACCGCGCCGACACGGCATCAGGGGAATCAATGGAACGCATCGAATCACGGGTGAATACTGCCAGCGAGGAATTCCGCCGCAACCGCGAAGTGATGGAAGCCGGAGTCCGGCAACTGCGTGAAACCATCGATCGGGTGCGGCTCGGCGGACCGGAGGAAGCCCGTACGCGCCACACCGCGCGGGGCAAGTTGCTGGTCCGCGAGCGTATCCGGCGATTACTCGATCCCGGGACCCCGTTTCTGGAACTGTCGCCGCTGGCCGCCTATGGGATGTACGGCGATGACGCGCCCGGCTCGGGCCTGGTGACCGGGATCGGCCGCTTGCAGGGACGCGAGACGGTGGTGGTGGCGAATGACGCTACCGTCAAGGGCGGAACGTACTATCCGATCACGGTGAAAAAGCACCTCAGAGCCCAGGAAATCGCGATGGAGAACCGTCTCCCATGCGTTTACCTGGTGGACTCGGGCGGGGCCTTTCTGCCGATGCAGGACGAGGTATTTCCGGATCGCGAGCATTTTGGGCGCATTTTTTACAATCAGGCGCGGATGTCCGCCGCCGGCATCGCGCAGATCGCCGCGGTGATGGGGTCGTGCACGGCGGGCGGCGCGTACGTGCCGGCGATGTGCGACGAGAACATCATCGTCAAGGATCAGGGCACCATATTTCTGGCCGGGCCGCCGTTGGTGCGCGCCGCGACCGGTGAAGAGGTCAGCGCGGAGGAACTGGGCGGCGGCGACGTCCACACGCGGCTTTCCGGGGTCAGCGACTATCTGGCCGAAGACGACGCCCATGCCTTGGAAATCGCCCGCTCGATTGCCGAAAACCTGCCGCCTCCACCGCCAGAGCCGGCCGATCAGGCCCAATCCGAGGACCCTTATTACGATCCCGCCGAACTGTATGGAATCGTCTCGGCCGACACGCGCAAACCCTATGACGTGCACGAGGTCATCGCGCGGTTGGTCGATGGCAGCCGGATGCACGAGTTCAAGCCGCGATACGGCACCACTCTGGTCACCGGCTTTGCGCGATTGTACGGCTATCCGGTCGGCATCATCGCCAATAATGGAGTGCTGTTCAGCGAATCGGCGCTGAAGGCGACGCATTTCATCGAATTGTGCTGCGCGCGCCGCATTCCGCTGGTGTTTCTGCAGAACATCACCGGGTTCATCGTGGGCAAGCGCTACGAGCAGGGCGGTATCGCCAAGGACGGCGCCAAGATGGTCAACGCGGTGGCCAACGCCCAGGTGCCGAAGTTCACCGTCATCATCGGCGCGTCCAACGGCGCCGGAAACTATGGCATGTGCGGGCGCGCCTACAGCCCGCGGCTGCTCTTCATGTGGCCCAACTCGCGGATTTCCGTGATGGGCGGCGAGCAGGCGGCCAACACGCTGCTGACGGTAAAGCTCGATCAGCTCAAGCGCTCCGGAGCAGACCATGAGCGAAGCGGATCAGGCCGAGTTCGTGCGTCCGACGCGGGAGAAATACGAGGTCGAATCGAGCTGCTATTATTCCACCGCCCGCCTGTGGGACGACGGCGTCCTCGACCCGCTCGACACCCGCGCCGCGTTAGCACTGGGAATAGCGGCGTCGCGCAACGCGCCAATCCCGCCCGCAGGCAGCTTCGGCGTCGTGCGGATGTAAGGGATCGGCTCGTATCTCACAGATATCAGCGAACATCAGCCGCCGCGGAACCAACTTGCGGGGGGTTGAAAGAGTGCAGCGGGTAGGCGTCAATGAGCGTGCGCGCCCATTGGGGATCGTGTGCCGGATCTGAGGGCTCGTAAATTCGACGCCGCGCTGGCGGAGATCCGAGCAGAAGATGGTTGCCGCCCGCTCAAGAGTGATGTCGTCGGTATGCTCTTCGAACGCGGCTGCCGCGGCCTCGTTCTCGAAAACAATCGCCTTCCATAGCAGCGAGACGCGGACCTGGCCGGTCTGGTAGAGGGCGCGAACCTTACCATCGTCGACGATTTGCCATTCGCCGCTGTTGTCCCGCAGGAGCTTCGATGAAGCGCTGATCGTACCCTCCGCCAGATACTCGTCCGGACGGCCGATCGCGCCGACGCGATGGTACATCCTGTCGCTGTCGGTCACGATCGCGACGTTACCGAATGGTGGCCATTCCCGCACGGCCGGCCCGTCCTTACCGTCAGGCCAATACTCGAAGTCGCCGCCTGCGCCGTCATAAAACCAGCTCACCGCGCCGGCCAGGGACAGCGACCAGCGCCGAAACAGCCCCGACGCGCCCATCACCAGCAACAGCCACAGCGGAAAGTTGGTGCGCTCCGCTCCTCTGAAGCTGGGGGTGTCGATATGCGGCGTGCCGGCGGCCATCGGGCCCATCAGGTTGATCAGCACCGTCATCGGCCGCACGACGGTGCCGCCGAAGACCTCGCGCGCCGCCGCGATAAAGGGCTGGTTGTGGAGAATTTCGTCAACGCCGGGAACCAGCGCGCGGCCGTCAAGCGCCCAGTGCTCGCGGAACCAGGGAATCGAGGACAAGCCGCCATACTCCCGGTAACCGTCAAGCCCCGCCATCGAACGATAAGGCGCATTGGCTTCCACCAGACTCCAGACCCGTGACAGGTCGCGATAAGCGGGTTTTATCCGCAGCGGTTTGCAAGCGTCCATGCCATCCCCTCCTGGCCCCATATCGGGTCGGAAATACCATCCATCTTCCAGGTGAGTCTATAGCCAAACATTTCTTGCGCATACTTGTCCATCGCTTGAGAACCCGCGAAGCGGATGTTTCGCCAATGCGCCGCGAAGCCCAATTGTGCTACGGTCATTCTTACCAAGGGTAGGAAGAAGGGTATTACAATGGCCGTGGCAAAAATTTCCGTCTCGATTTCTGCTTCTCTGGCTGGATTTGTCGAGAGCTACCGGAGAAAGCGGGGGTTGAAGAGGCGCCGCCGGCACGGTAACGGTACTGCCTGTTACTTCCAACGTCAGCTGGATATACCCCTTCGAGAATTGCTCTCCCACCCAAGGATAGCGGCTTGGCCAAGCCCTCCAAGGCCCAGGCCCAGCAGATTCGCACGATTTCGAAAGAACGTATTAGAGGCCAGGCGCTAGGACGGCTGGGCGCCGCCCTCATGCGAAGGGTCGCCGATGCCATACGGCTTCATCTCGATCTCTAACCCAGCGATTAGTATCACGCAGGTTGGCTCTGAGAGAACGATCACGATCACCGAAGTGTGCGCGAAGATTGCCGATTCGGAGTTGACCGTTCCGCGGCGGTTTACATAATGGTCGGCAGTTAAAATGGGCCGGCCTTCTTCCGGCCGCACTCGAAATGCTACCGATGGTATTAAGCGGAGAAGACCGTCCGTCCAACGGTAAGGTAATTGCTTTTGGGAGGATTGAAGAGCAATGAGACTTAAGATTTTCGGTATGTTAGCTGCTTTGAGTCTGCTATCTATCTCTTGCGGCGGCAGCAGCGGAAAAGCCCGCGCAGCCGGCTTTTCCCTGGCCAGTATGAAGGGCAGCTACGCGGGCATCTTCTCGGCAATATCTATACCGGCACTGAACATTTGCCCTTTCTCGGCACCGGAATCTTTATCGCCGACGGCGCCAGGGAACCTGACCGGACATGAGACCTATACCGTCGTCACTATCGCGGGTCGAGGGTCTGAAGATCGAAGTCTGGGAACCTAAACGCGGTTACTTGATGCGCGTGCTGGGCGCGGCTTTTTCGGCCTTGGCGAAGCCGCGGGAAATTGCTTCGTGGCCGAAGCGTTCGGTTACTTTGTCCAGCGCGAGGTTGAGGCGCGCGTGCTTGTTGGCGCGTCGCCCGCTCGGGGCCGAACAGGCCCAACTGGATGCTCTCGGCCCGTTCGAGATTGTGCACCTGGACTCCCGCCAGGCGAATCTTTTCGCCGCGTTTGACCTGGGAGAGCAGGCTTAGCGCGACGCGCGTGATCTCCGCGCCGTCGTCGGTGGCGCCTTTGAGCGAGAAGCTGCGCGTGATCAGCGGATAACGTCCTTCGCCCAGGGGGCGGGCGAGCTTGAGCTTCAGGGTAATCGTGCGCGCTCGCACCTGATCGGCGCGCAGGCGGCGCGCCAGCGCTTCGCCATGCGCGATAAGCGTGGTCCTCAACTTTGTCGCATCGAGTTCCTGGTCGTGCTCGAAGGTATTTTCCTCGCCATAGGACTTGCGCTGCCAGTCGCCCACGACCTGCCTCGGGTCGCGGCCGTGCGCCAGCTCGGCCAGATGAGTCCCGAGCGACCCGAAGCGGCTGGCGAGCGCGCCCGTATCGGTACGCGCCAGATCGCCGATCGTCCTGATACCCGCGGCATGCAGGCGTTCGAGCGTGACTCTTCCCACACCCCACAGACGCTCGACCGGCAGCGGCTCCAAAAACGGCCGGACAAACTCCGGCGCCAGCATCAGCAGCCCATCGGGTTTGGACATGTCGCTGAGGATCTTGGCCGCCATCTTGATCGGAGCGATACCCACCGAGATCACCAGTCCGGTCTGGCGATGGACCTCGCGCTTCAATGCCCATCCGGCGTCCATCGGCGATCCGAACAACCGCTGCGTGCCGGTAAGATCGAGGAACGCCTCATCCAGGGACAACGGCTCGACCACCGGCGTGAAGCTTTCGAACACCGTGCGAATCTGCCGCGATATCTGGGAGTATCGCTCCATCCGACCGGGCACGAAGATCGCGTGCGGACACAGCTTGTGGGCCTGCGCCGTGGGCATCGCCGCCCGCACGCCATACGCGCGCGCCTCGTAAGAGGCCGAGGTCACCACGCCTCTGCGGCTGCTGCCGCCGACGATTAAGGCTTTGCCTCTAAGCTCGGGGCGATCGAGCTGCTCGACCGAGGCGTAAAAGGCGTCCATGTCGGCATGGGCGATAACCGCCGGCCACACCGATCCGCGGTTTGCTCAGTATCGGTCCCAGTGCCGATGGATTTCATCGCGATGGCGGCTCAGGCCGCGCTCTGGCGCGCGGCCGTTGCCAGGTAAGACCAGGCCGCCTCGGCCGCCTGTTCGCCGTTGTGCACGCAGTCGGGAATGCCGACTCCGTGATAAGCGGCGCCGGCCAGGTAAAAGCCGGGCAAGGTCCTGACACGCTCCTCGATTTCGGAAACCAGCGCCATATGGCCCACCGCGTACTGCGGCATCGAATCGACCCAGCGCGCGACGCGGGTCAGGATGGGAGTTGCGCTCACGCCGAGCAGGGCGCCAATTTCGGCGCGCGCCGCCGCCACCATCTCGTCGTCGGACAGCGCCATCATTTCCTTCTGCAAGGCGCCGCCGATAAACACGCGCATCAGGAGCGCAGCCGTCAGGAGCGCGGCCGGCGAATTTCAGGCTGGAGAACGAACCGGCGATTATCCTGCGGCCTTCGATCACCGGCACCACAAAACCGAAGCTCCGCGGCATCTGTGGAAAATCCGACTCCCGGTAGGCAAGGTTAACGGTGGCGGCCGAGGTATACGCGATTCGGCCGAGCCGGTTCGCCAGCTCACTGTCCGCCGGCGCAATGCAGGGCAGCGGCGTCGCCCGCGCGCGCGGCGCAGATCACCGCGTCGGCGTCGACGGCAGTCCCATCGCTCCGGCCGATTCGCCATTTCGCCCCCGCCGGCGCCAGCGACTGGACGCCGATGTTCAGCCTGATCGCGTCAGCCAGCTCACGCGCCAAGGCATCGACTATCGTCTGCATCCCGCGGGCGAAGCTGAGAAACAGGCTCCAGCGCGCGCCGCTGACCTGGCGGGCGGCGGTTTTCTTCTGCACCGCCTTGAGCCCGCGAATGACGCTGCCGTAATGGCTTTCCATTTCCGCGAAGCGCGGCAGCGTCGCCTCGATACTCAGTACGGCCGGGTCTCCGGTGTAGATGCCCGCGGCCAAAGGCTGCGCCAGGCGCTCGAGCACCTCGCGTCCCATCCGCCGGCTGACGAACGAGGCGATACTTTCTTCGGCGCCGCCGGAGCGGCGCGGCAGCACCGGCTCCAGGATCAGGCGCAGCTTGCCGCGCCAACTCAGGATGGGGCTCTTTAGCAGCGGCATCAGGTCGATCGGCGCTAACAGATTGAAGCCCAACGGAATCTCCGTCAGTCGTCCGCGGCAGACCACCATCGTGCGGCGCAACTCTCCGGTCGGAATGAGTTCGCCTTCGAGCCCCAGGCGCCGCGCCAAAGCCAGGGCCCAGGGCTTTTCGGAGAGGAAGGAGTCGGCGCCGCATTCGAGCACGAAGCCGCCTTCGTGCTCGGTCTGAATCGGTCCGCCGAGCCGATCGGAACGCTCCACCACGGTCACCGCGAGCGGATCATGATGCTCGCGCGCCAGTTCGCTAAGCCGGTAGGCGGCGGCGAGCCCCGCGATTCCTCCTCCGATGACGACGGCGCTGTCTCATCCCGCTTTATTCCAATTGACGTTCAGCCGGCTTCGCGCGCAAGGCCGCGCCGCATCAGATCCGCCATCATCCGTATGAACAACGGATGGTCGCCGACCGTGGGCGAGCGCCGCATCTCGACCCCGGCGGCGCGGGCAATCGACGCCGCCTCGACGTCCAGGTCGTAGAGCACCTCGACATGATCGCAGATGAACCCGATCGGCATCACCACCACCGTTTGCCCGCCGAGTTCCGGCAAGACCCTGCCGATATCGGGTTCGAGCCAGGGTTCACGCGGATTGCCGCTGCGGCTTTGATAAGCGAGCCGCCAGCGCTCAATCCCCAGTTCCTGCGCGACCAGCCGGCACGACTGTATCAATTGCGCGGAGTATCCGCTCTGCGCGTCCATCACGGCGGGAATGCTGTGGGCGGTGAAAATGATTTGGGCGCGGGCGCGATCGGCAGCCTCCAGGCGCTCCAACGTTTCTCCGATGCGCGACGCGGCCGCGCGGATGAACAGCGGATGGTCATGCCAGGGCTCGGGATAATCGACCGCCGGCGCATCGCTGCCCAATCCGGCCAGCGCTTGCGTAACGGTATCGCGATAGCGGTCCCAGCTTGCCTCGCTGCGATGCGGCGCCATCGGAAAGCAGAAGATTCGCCGCGCCCCGCCGGCGACAACCTCGCGCATCACGTCCTGCACATAAGGCGCCCAGTTACGCATCCCGACGTAAACCGCCGGCGCGGGTCCTTCATGCGTCAGCAGCGCGCGCAGCGCGTCGGCTTGCTCTCAGCGTCAGCTCGTTGTATGGAGAACGCCCACCGATCGCCTCGTAATGATGCGCCACCTCTTCAAGACGGGACGCCGGGATCGGCCGCCCGCGGACCACGTTTTCCAGGAAAGGACGGATCTCCTCGGGACGCGTCGGACCGCCGAATCCAACCATCAGAACCGCGTCATACGGCGGATTCATCGCTGGCTCATCTCGTGGACCATGTCGACCAGGGCGATCACGTGATCGACCGGCGTCTCGGGCAGGATTCCGTGGCCGAGGTTGAAGATGTGTCCGGGGCGTCCGCCGGCCTGATCCAATATCGCCTTGGCCCGCGTGCGAATCTCGTCCACGCCGGCGAACAGGGCGATCGGATCCAGGTTGCCTTGCACCGCGACCCCGTAGCCGAGCCGCGCCCAGGCTTCGTCCAGATTGACCCGCCAATCCAGACCAATCACGTCGCCGCCCGCCGCGCGCATCAGCTCCAGCAGATTTCCCGTGATTGTCCCGAAATGAATCACCGGAACCGTTGCCGGCAGCCGGCCGATTATCTCCGCTGTGTAGGGAAGCACAAACTTCTGGTAGTCATCGGGTCCCAGGCTGCCGACCCAGCTATCGAACAATTGGATAATGTCGGCGCCGGCCTCGATCTGCATCGCCAGGTAATCGGAGGTCACCTGCGCCAGCAGCTTCATCAACCCGGCCCACACCTCGGGATGGTTGTACATCAACCGCTTGGTAGCGAGATATTGGCGCGAGCCGCCGCCTTCAATCATGTAGGAGGCCAGGGTGAATGGCGCCCCGGCGAAACCAATCAGCGGAACCTTGCCGTCAAGTCCCTTGCGCGCGAGCTTGATCGCGTCGGCAACGAAGCCCAGCGCGCCCGCGGCGTCCACCGGGCCGATGCGTTCGAGGTCGCCGATGCTGCGCACGGGCCGGTCGATAATCGGGCCGTCACCTTTTTCATAATGCAAGCCGACGCCCATCGGGAGCAGGGGCAGCAGGATATCGGCGAAGATAATCGCAGCGTCGACCTTAAGCCTTTGCACCGCGTTGACGGTGACTTCCGCCGCCACGTCGGGCCGCTGGCACATTTCCAGGAACGAGAAACGCTCGCGTACCTGGCGGTATTCCGGCATATAGCGGCCCGCCTGGCGCATCAGCCAGATAGGAGTGTAGGGGGTGGGCTGCATCCGGCACGCGCGCATCATCGGATGGCCGTCGAAGATTCCGGCCTGCGCGAGCCCGGTTGCGGCAGGACGCGCGGGCGCGGATGCGATTACAATCGCGGGTGCGGTGCGTTTGCGCGTCAGCAGTTCGACGCTGCGCGATGCGGTTTCCTTGATCAGATGGCCCAGCTTGGGATGCGAGGGCTCAACGTCCACCGGCAGGCCGTGTTCGCGTAGTGCGGCGGAGCAGACCGGACCGATCGAACCCACGACCATCGCGGCGAGAGCCTGGCGCACGGCGGGCGCGCATCCTTGCGCCTCGGCGACCTGGAGCACGTGACTGACCTGGGTAGCGCTGGTGAACAGGGCCACCTCGGCTTGCCCTGACGCAATCGCGGAAAGCGCGCGGTGCAAGGGCTCCCGATCCTCCGGCAATGCCCATCGATAGATCGGCACCAGGATAACGTCGGCGCCGCGCGCCTCCAGCCCGGCAATCAGGTCGCGGTTGGAGACGCCATATTCCTGCACCGCGACGCGCTTGTCGGCGAGTCCGGTATGCCCGGCCAATTCCGACAGCACTTCGCGCCAGGTGTTCGGTTCCGGAATTTCCAGCGTCGGTTCCACGCCGAATGCGCGCAGCGCGCGAGCCGGCTTCGGGCCACGCACCACCGTCGTGACCTTGCGCAGGGCCTCCGCCAGGGAGGTTTGCGGGTACTGGCCCGCCAGCACTTCGAACAGAGCCTTGGCGCCAACGCCGGTCATAAAAATGACCACGTCCAGCTCCCCGGCCATCAGCCGGCGCGCAAACTCGAAGGCCCCGGAGTTTTCCGCCAGCGGAACCTCGCGCATCGACGGCGCCACGGTCGCCACCCCGCCATGACGCTCGATCAGCCGGCTCGCCTCCGCCGCCATCCGGCTTTCAAACGCCACGACTCTAAGGCCGGCAAATCCGCCGGTATGCGATGATTCCTGTTTCTCGGATGCAGCTTCCATCGATTTTGGTACGTGCGCCGTCGTCGGCAGGTCCTATTGGCATCTTGACGCGCCGGACCGTTGAAAGTCCAGTTGGTGGCCGGGCCGCGTCCTATTGACCGTGGGCGAGGCCGGCCATTCAGTCGAGCTGAGCAGACTGGCGAAGGCGGCGGGCCTCTACAATACGGTCAGCTCGCTCTAGCGATTTTGGCGGCAGGATCCGCGCCCAATACCGCCGCCGACGTGCAACGAAGCGATACGCAGCTTCAGCCGCGCGCGGCAAACTATGCGCAAGACGGGCGAGCGGAACTCCACCCGGCAAAACCTGAAGCACGGCCGGAAACGCGGCACCAGCAGAGGCCCGATTGCCCAGTTCGTCCACACTATGCCAGGAACGCAGGCGTTGCTCCGGTGACAGATCCGCGAGAAGCCTGCTCCCCTCAGGTCCCTGAATCGGCTCAACTACGATCCGATAGTCCCGGTCCCATCGAATCAGCCAGGCGAGTGACCAACGGCAAAACCCGCAATCGCCATCGTAAAGGACCGTTACTGTTCCGGCCCGTTGAGCGCGCTGTCTATTTTCACGGCCCATCCCTGCCAATTTAACAGGCCTCGGGCGCAAGCGCTTGAACGATCCCCGATTAGCGATAGCAGACGAGTGCGCAGTGGCGCGGAGTTGAGTGGCGCGATACGGGCTCCGACTGCGACCAAGCCCGCGCGGTTTACGACAGCCTGGCTCGGATTCGCGTCGGTGACGGATGGTTTTGGACGCCCGACCAGGACTTGCTCAAGCGCGTTAAGTTCCCGCCGATCGCGACCCTCGACACCTCCGAGACACCGAAAACGGGTGATACACGCATAACCGCCCCCGGTCCTCGCGTCCGCTGATCTTGCAGAGATTACGAAGCAAATTCAGGCCATCCAAGCCACGCAGGGCGCAATCCAAACGCCACACCAAGAAAGCGTCAGCAAGGCCCACGCTGGTTCCCGTTCAGCGCAAACAGGCAACACTAGCGCCGAAGGAAGTCACGGCTGCCGCACCCTCACGGCTTGACGCTGCGATCCTTGCCCGCACGGACAGCGG
>CAWGQB010000009.1:0-51850 GCA_963824565.1 uncultured Pseudomonadota bacterium
GGTATCGATGCGACCGCCGGCCAGCAGGGCTTTGACCTGCGACGCGATGCGCATGTAGCGCCCGTCATCGGCAATATAAAGTGGCTTGATTCCAAACGGATCGCGCGCCGCGAACACGCGCCGCTGTCGCTCGTCCCAAATCACGAACGCATACATCCCACGGAGCGCATCCAGCATCCCCTCGCCCTGGCAAGCATAGAGATGCAGCAGCACTTCCGTATCGGATTCGGAACGGAAAACAAACCCTTTTCCCTCAAGCTCTCGCCGCAGCTCCCGGTAATTATAAATTTCACCGTTGAAGACTATGCGCAGCGAGCCATCGCTATTCGCCATCGGCTGCGCGCCAGCCTCGCTTAAATCCAGCAGCGAAAGCCGGCGGTGCGCGAGTCCCACCCGTGCATCAGGCGAAACCCAAAGCCCTTCGCCGTCCGGGCCGCGCGCGGCCATCGCTTCGCGGATCGCAAGTAGTTCGTCGCGATCAATAGGGGCCCCACTCGCCCCATAGGCGATTATCGCTGCTAGGCCGCACATCTCAGACCCATAGCCGCTCGGATGCCTTGCACATCCTCTTCAAAACTCCAGCGCTTGATTATATCCAGGCTCCGGCGGCCCATCTCTGCACAGCGTTGCGGATCGGCCAGGGTATTTTCTATCGCGCGCGCCAACTCCGCAACATTGCCGCCTTTAAAGACAAACCCGTTGTAGCCATGTCGAACCAGATCCGGCGCACATCCGATTTGATCGCTAGCGATTACCGCCTTTCCTGCATTCATCACCTCGTTAACCACCAGACCCCATGTTTCAAAGACGGCCGGCATTACCAACACATCACAAAGGTCGTAATACGCGGGCAGCTCGGTCTGATTCTTGAAGCCAAGAAAACGCACATAGTTGCGAGCCGACTTTGGGGCGCAGATTTCGAGTTCCTTGCGCATCTCGCCATCCCCTACAAACAGGAGGTACGGCATTATGGGGCGCTCGCAGTGCGCGCCAAGCCGCGCCCATGCTTCGAGTAGATCGCCTGGGCGCTTTTGTTCTACAAGTTTTCCGACAAAAAGAATGATAGGCCTTCCGGGTTCAAGCTCGAGCGAGGCGCGAAGGCTATCTCGGGATGCGGCAGCTGCTTGCGCCTGACTTCGGAAAAATTTATTGTCGACGGCCCAAGGAACCGAGAAAATCCGGGTCTCCTCTATTCCGTAGTTTAGGAAATAGTCTCTGTTACGCCTGCCAACCGCCAGAAACCCATCAATTAGTTTTGACAAGACGACAAATAGCCCGCGCTTCGCGGCCAGACGGCTTTTTCCTCGGACCCGAGAAATGAGGGTAGCGTCGTCGCGTACCAGTACTCTGACTCCTAACCGTTTCGCGGTAAGCATTGCAACCCAATGAAACCAGCGCATATACCCATGGATCCACAGCGCATCGAACTGTCCCCCCTTGAGCCTTGCAGCAAGGCCATAGTTCAACGGCCTCCAAAAGGAAAGCCGATCCCGCGTTCCGAACGCGGGAAGAACTTCGTGCTGGTACCCTTCAAGCAACGGCACATCCCATAGAATGAAACGCCGGAAGCCCGGATCAAAAAAGCTGCGGGCCGATATATCGCTGCCGAAAAACACCGTTAGCTGGATATCTGGCTCCGCTGAAATTCGCCGTAACAAGGGTGCCTGGTATTGGATCGGATGCGTTACAAGATAGGCCAGTCGCATAACGCACCTCCTCTTATCAAAGCAAAGAGCCTGAACGGCAAGACTTCCTCGACTGCGGCTCGCCATCTACTGCTTGGAGCGGTCAAGTTACTTCTCCCCAACAGCCCCCCGAGCCTGTTCTTATTGCCTCGGCATAGGAGCTCACGTAGCCGGCGACCATCTTATCGGGAGAAAATCTTCGGACGTTCGCCAACCCGGCCACCCTCATTCGCGAGGGATAAGGCAGACTCTCTAGTATCTTCTCCGCTGCCGCCCGCGGATTCTCAGGGTCGATGTACACGGCTCCTTCTCCGCCTAGTTCCGTCATAGGAGCTCGGTCACTAGTAAACACTGGGCACCCGCACGCCTGTGCCTCGATTATCGGCCAGCCGAAGCCTTCGCAAAGAGAAGGAAATATCAGGGCTGTCGCCCCAGAATATAGCGCGCGAAGGTCTTCGCACTCCACATCCGAAAGCATTCGCGTCCTTGATTGTAAGCCGTACTTCCCTAAAAGGGTTTTTACGTCTCGCGTCGTCTTGTCCGTTACCATTGTGAGGCACAAATCGCGCGCTTCCGAACTCGCCACCAGTCGCTCGAAGATTCTCACAACCCCAAGCTGGTTCTTGTACCAGCCGCTTGCACCGACGTGGAGAAGAAAACGCTCGCTTGGTTCGATACCAAAGCGCCCCAGACGACGTATTTTTTCCTTCTCGCCAGCAGGTCTATACGTGAAATTAAGTGCAGGAAACACCACCGACGTTCTCGAAGCTGGCACCTTGCATAACCGCAACACGTCGGACCGTGTTGCCTCCGAATCACAAATCAAATGCCTTGCACGTCTAAGTCCCTGCACCGTCATCTGTTGATATTTCTTTCCGCTCCAGCGAGTGTTCAATCCAGGAAACTCACCTTGCGCACACCTTACCGCGATCAGGTCGTGGCAGGTGACGACATGCGGAAACTCTCTGAGAAACCTGGTGTACCACCCATAAGCCTGATCACATATGTGTGTCACGTCGGCCCACTCCGCGGCGACTCGCAAACGAGCGGGAAACAACACGAACTTGTCGATATAACCTATCCACTTACCTACGCCGTTGCCCGGCCTTCCAATACGTGCTAAGCGAGAATCAGGCCGTATGACGCGTACAGAGTGCTTGGCTTTAAGAAGCTCTACTTCGAGCAAAGCGCAGAAGCGAAGCATACTCTGCTGACGGTCCCGCGCAAAGCTTCCTACTAGCTGAACTTTCACGTGATCACCACACCGCCTCTTCCGATACGCCCTGACACAACACATCCCAAGAGGCACCGACCACACTCACCCGCTTGGTAACTATTGCCTGGCACACCATTCTCCCTTGTATCGTGCTGACAAACAACTCCACGTCAGACACTATGCACCTACCTTTCCCATTAATGATATCACCACCCCTATCAGCGAGGCATACAGCAGTTGATACGGAAACCCACCCAAGACCAACGACGCGTTGCTCTCGATATTAAGCCACGGCGAGAATATAAACGCACCCACAATAATGTCTCCGATTTCCATGCCTGGCCAGATCAGTGCAGCCTGTGCGAGTCGGTATACAGCACCTATCGCGCCCATCGCCATAACAACTCCAATCCAGCCAAAATTCACAAAACCCTCTATAAGCTGCGGTAAGTTGACATCTGTAGTCGTATCCTCGACGGAGACTATTCCGTATCGGCGCGGGAACGAATCTCCAATATCTTCAGCCACCTTGTCCGGATACAGTAGCCTCGGCACAAACTTGGTGATTAGCGGATAATAGCTATGTCCGTTCCAAAATGGGATTGGGTTCGGTGTTTGGCTCACAACACAAGCAAACATCGAAGCGCAATCTAACCGACCAATGCCCACATCAAACACACTAGGCGTTACCATCTCCCTTCCAACCACTATGCCCTCAATTAGCCACGCGAGTTCCGAGGCACGCCACAAGGGTCCTCGTGACGTCGTATACCGATTGACTGTAACTCTCAGTAGCCCTTTTGCCGGTTGCAGTATCAAAAAGCAAGTCAGCCCGAGCACAATCAATCCCCATGGCATTCGACGCTGGAGCGTAGACTTAAGAAATAGAAGAAGTAATCCTACCTGAATTCCCTGATATATAGAACCAGTGCTGAACCCTAGCCACAGTGCCATTGCTGTCGCACCCCAGAAAAATAACTTCGCGCACACTCTCAGCTGATTGCACTCATTCAAACTGTATAAAATCGCCAAACCAATCAGTGAACAGTTCGCTAGCCAAAGAAAGAGCTGTTGCATAGAGGCTTGTAGAGAGACGTTCGACGCTTCATTTGTAAAGGTCAGATAGTTGAACGCTAACAGCCTGACAAGGATGCCAACGCACGCGAGCAGAATACCCGCCCTTCTGAGAGCGACGAGGTTGCTCCAGTTGAATCCTGGGTGAGGAACGTATCGAGCAAGCGACACCACTATTCTCGCATAATAGCCCACGTACAAGGCGGTAAGCCCAAGACAGCTTAGGACTAGCGAGGAGAGCATAGGCGAGCGGGAAACCGTACCGCAGCCAGGAAACCGATACTCCCGTAAGGTAAATATTGGTAACGCGTAATAAATCACATAAAGCAACGCGGCGAATGGTAGCATAGGGAAGTTGGGTCACGGCCTGATAGCCACATCTCTATTGGGAACATAGCGATCACGATCAATAGAGACGCGAAGCATCGTTCACCTAGCGACGGCTCTGCCGGCGCGTAGAGATTTAATACTACCAGCGCGCTTACCGCAATTAGACAGAGGCGACGCCGATTTGACTTCGCAAGAGCGACAGGAAGCGGACCTGCCACTAGCATATACCATATGGTCGGGCACCTCTCCAGGGACGAACGGCGACCATTAGAATCTGACGCAGGGAAATTCACGTCAGTCTGGATGAGACTCAAATTGGCCTTCACTTATCACAAGTTACCCAGTTTCAGATGGATAGAGATGGCGTATTAAGGCAATTATGTGTGTCAGTCGATCGGAATACGTGTGTCTGCCGCGCAGAACAGCATATCGACCCTCCAGTGCTATAGCGGACCGCTCTTCCTCTTTAGTAAGGTAGTGTCGTATCTGCCCGACCAACTCGTTTAGCGTGTCGAAGTAGGCGCATTCGCGATTTTCGCCAAAGAACGCAAGGTGCTCGGCTGTACGTTCAGCAAGCATGAAGCCTCCGCAGGCTGGAATTTCGAAGCTACGCATCACGTGGCCGTCGCGGTTGGCACGCCTTACGAGATTCAGCGCTATCTTGGCGCCACCCATCGCCATTCGAAAGTCCCGTCCGAACGCCAAACCACGCCAGTAACGACGTAGAGTAGGGCTTCGATTCCAAAACCCGCCATACAACGCTAGGTTGAGATCAGGGATTGCTTTGACCAGGCCCCTTACCAAAGGCGCGCGATCGCTGTCGCAGCCTCCGACGAATGCCACCTCGGAATCGAAGCGCCGATGTTCCGCGGACGTGTTGGGAGGTTCTGGAAAATGCACCGTCGGCTTGTAGCCGAACGGCACGTACACGACATTCGTACATCCCGCCTTTATGACGTCGTTTATAATCGACTGTTTGCTCACGCGTATATGTCATAGAGACCTATGGCGTCGAGCAAGCTCAGGCTGCTAACTCTTTCATTAAATGGGTCGTCAGTTGCGTAGTTAACTAACAAGGCATCGGTTCTGCGTTTTATTTCGCTCAGTGTCGCAGGCTCGATAAATTGGCCCTTGCAAATTAATACTACATCGGGACGAAATAATGTCGCTTCCTTTAAAAACGTTTCGTTTAATGAGGAGCGGTCAACTGCACACTTGTCCAAGAGTCGGCGCACGATGCGAACCGCGATTGACTTGGCTGGTCGGTCGAAACATGCCTGATCTACGAAGGCATATTCGAAGTTAGTCGGTTGAGTCGTGGCAAGATCTCGTAGCGCCTCCAGGAAAAGTGGACTCGAAGGGTAATAGGCGGTGGTTTCAACAAGCAGCACGCGCATGTCTTGTTGTTTGTCCTGTGTGATTAGTGTCGCGTCTAATTACGCGGCGTAATTCTTGGCAGTTTTGGCATTAACACTATAGTCGAGGTCGTGAATCAAGGAGGACTCGACGTTGTCAGGGTCGTTATAGACTGAAGTGTCGTTTTAGCCAGAGGAATTGTCTTGTCAGGCGGTGAGCTCTCTTGCCACGGCAGCGATGCGACGCGCGCCCCGCTTCATCTCGGTTGCACGCGGTAGAATCAGAGATGCGATCGAGGTTCCAGCAATCTTTCGCACACTCGCAAGCATGGAAAAGGTTACAGTGGAGTACCCGAGCAGGGAGGCTATAGCGGCGCCCATTAGCCCCAATGGACGCAGCAGGAGGGCCAGCGTAATTGCAGTAACTAGCAGGCCGAATAGCTCTGCGCGAAGTACTAAGTAAGGGCGTCCCAACCCGCGAACGCCTTCTTGCAGACTGAAATTCACTCCCAGTACACCTGCGGCCGGCACGAGGATTACCGCTGCAAGGACAGCGGCGCGAAACTCATGACCGAAAAGAAGAGGGATTGCAACCGGCGCAGCCGCTCCGATGACCGTGCAAACAAGAACGGCAAGCATCACCGTTATCCTTACTCCTTGGCTGATCTGTGCCGCGGCGGCGCGTCGCTGATCAGATGAGGCAACGGAGGGGACAGAGTGATGCCGATCGATGTGAGCAGCGGTGACACCGCTCCGCTCCAGGCAACCGCAACCACGTACAGCCCGAGCTGGCGTGACGGGAGGAGCGCGGCCATTAGCATCTGGTCGAGCCGGAGATTGAGCATTTGTGGTAGTCCTGTGATTGCGCATGGGAATCCATAGGCAAGCATGGGTGCGATCTTTGCGGGCTGAGGCATGTATGGTCCCGATATTCGGCGCCGCACGATCCAAGCAGTTGGAAAGAGCAGAATCGCATAGGTTGTGAGATTACCGAAAGCGATGAATGCCGGAGTCGTTCGGTGTATAATATACGCAATTCCAAGAACGCAGAGCGCGAGAGCCGGGACACAGAGGCGAAGCACATTCCAAGTCTGGAATTCTTTAACTCCCCGTAACGGGTGGAACAGCATTCCGGCAGTCGCGTATACCGGAGCTATCAACAGGTACCAGCGTGCATCGCCGATTACATTCGCAGATTGCGCATGCATGAGAAGCGGCATCGCCAACCAAGCGACGGTCACAAACGGCAACGATGCCATAAGCGCAATCGCCGTTGCGGTGCCGAGATAGCGACCAGCCTGGGCAGCTTCTTGGGCGCAAAAATACACGAGCGCCTCCGCCATTCCGATCATTGCTAAGGAGCTGATCACACTGGGAGTGGTCTGGATGGCCGCAAGTTCGCCACGACCCTCTGGACCTAGTAGCCGCGCCGCGAAGATGCCGGTCCAAAAGCCTATCCCAGCGATCAGAATGTTGGTGGTTGCGGTCAGTGTAGCAACGGCGGTAAACGAGCAGCCAGTACACATGCTACGCCACAATGCAGCGAGTCTCATTGCGGTAGGAAATCTTAGATGCCGGTTGATGACGCGAGTGCCCTGCTCGCGAGCGGAAACACCAAAGCCTCGCGCCAGTGATCAACTTATCACTGCCCCTGAAACCCTCGATTGCTTACTCATCAGCGAAGGCGGAGGTAGTTTCTTTGTTACGATCTAACGTGTGCCTGCATTCGTGTCGAGCTAAACGCTGCGGAACTGAAGGTGCTGTTGCCCACAATGGGGCAGAACCGGATACTGCGTGCCTCACCAGGCATCGGCGCGGACTACCTTTTTTATCGTTTGCAGGATGATGCGGAGGTCGAGCCGGAGCGACCAGTTGTCGATGTATTCGCAGTCGAGTTTGACCACTTCTTCGAAGTCGCTCACGCCCTGGTTGCCGTTGAACTGCCAGAGCCCCGTCAGGCCGGGTTTCATGCTTAGCCGGCGGCGATGGACGTCGCGGTACTGCGCGACCTCGTCCGGCGTCGGTGGGCGCGTGCCCACCAGGCTCATCTCGCCCTTGAGCACGTTCCAGAACTGCGGCAGCTCATCGAGGTGCCGCCGGCGCAGCTTAATGCCGGTGGGGGTGACCCGCGGATCGTGCTTGACCTTGAACATGGGTCCCTTCATCTCATTGAAAGCGAGCAGCTCTCCCAGCCGCCGTTCCGCATCGTGATACATCGTGCGGAACTTGTAGAGCGTGAACAGGCGCCCGTTGCAGCCGATCCGCTCCTGGTAGAACAGCGCCGTTGCGCCAGTTTCCCGCCTGAGTCGCCGGCAGTAGATCGCCGCCGCAGCCGCGAACAACGCCAGTCCGGTAATCGCGCCGACGATGTCCATGAGGCGTTTGGCAGCCAACTGTAAGGCGTCCTGGGGAACCGCGGCTAGCGACAGGAAAAATGAACCCTCGCCGCAATCATCGACGTGCCAACTTCCAGCGGCCGGCTGCGGCGCCTCCACTAGCATGCGCATCACCAGCCCCCGGGCCGCGCATGACGATGCCAGCCCCTCCAGCTCGCGCTTTTCCACCGGCAGCAGGGCGACGACCTCGTCGACCACATGGCGGTTGAGCACCTCGGGCAGGTCAACCGGCTCGCCCAAAATGGGCGCAGCCGCGTCGGATGAGGAGCGCGATGCTTTGGCCGCGCAAGGGGCGAGCAAGCCGACCACCTCCGGGGACATCCACGCATGCCGCTCGAGCAAGGCGAGGTATCGCGAAGTCTTATCCGGATTCCCGACCAGCAGGACCCTGGGGCGATTGAACGCGACGCGCCATCGACGCCGTTTGAGCAACCCCTGCAAGGCGGACTTTTGACCGGCCAGAACCACAAAGCTCACTATCAGAAAAGTCTGCATCAGCACGCGGCTGACAATTACTGCCTTCGTGGCATACATAGTGCTGAGCAGGAGCAGCGCGGCCACAAAGTGCGCGCGCACCAGTTGGCCAAGGGTGTGTGACAGCGAGGCGTAAGTCCGAGTTTCGTAAAGGCCGAACCATCGCAGAGTGAGAAGCCAGGCCGGGATGATCACCCACAGAAGCCAGACATAGGTCGTCGGCGCCATAAGGCCCTTCATCAGCAGCGTACCCACCAACCAGTAGGACACGGCAAACGCGATTACCAGCGTGACAATGTCGGATACGGTGAGTGCGTGCTGAAACAGCGCATGGCGGCTAATCAGCGCCCCTTGCCGCTGAACGCCTCTGCCTTTGCGCCCAGCGGACACCTCACGGCCCAAATCGTAGTCCAGTCTAACTCCGACGACCGACATAAAACTGGCTCGCTGACCAACTCTTAGTGCGCGGATCGCCCGCGCCGCGAGGGGCTTAGAGGTTGCGGAAAAAGGGTTTTTAGAGCCCGCGGAGACAGCGCAATTACCTGTCATATTATGCATAATTAGGTTATTGCTACTGAGTAACCGGCCATTTTTGGGGTTTTGTCGCGGTAGGGACGCCGGTTGACCCGACGCCCCCCGCACAGATCCGTACGTGCAGAATTGCTGCATACGGCTCCTACCTCGGATACCTGGCGTCGAAGCGCAGGTTGGGATGAGGGTGAAGGATTTTGGCACTCGGAATCCAGCGATCGACCAACGGCCAGAACCGCTCCCATGTCATCCGGTCTCGCTGGCTCCGCCGCCGCAGCGCACGGTACCAGCGCCAGATTACCTGGGCCCGAAAGCTGTTCAGACTATCCATGTTGCCGGGTACTGCATGATAATTGAAGTAGCCTTGTACGACTGACCTCAACCATTTCCCGACTTCGGCGACCGGCTGGTGCCAGCGTCGCCGCAACTCCTGTTTCAGCTCACTGAGCTTGGCGGAGAGTCGCTTCTGAATAGTCTTGCGCTTGACGATGAACCGGCCGGTCTTCCGGGTCCTGTTCCCACATATGTGGGTGAAGCCCAGAAAGTTGAACACTTCCGGCTTGCCCTCGCCGCGCTGCTTGCGGTTTTCGGCTGCATGACGCCCGAACTCAATCAGGCGCGTCTTGTCCGGGTGTAGTTCCAGCCCGAACCTTTGCAAGCGCTCTCGCCATTGCTGGACAAAGCGCTCGGCGTCGGCACGATGTTCGAATCCCGCGACGAAATCATCCGCATAACGGACGACGATCATGTCGCCGGTCGCGTGATGCTTTCGCCAGTGCCTGACCCACAGGTCGAAAACGTAATGCAGGTAGATGTTGGCCAGCAGCGGTGAAGCTACTGACCCTTGCGGGGTCCCCACTTCCGTCTTCGACCATTCCCCTTCCTCAGAGACCCCAGCCCTCAGCCACTTCCGGATGAGGCGCAGGATTCTCCGGTCCGCGACGCGATGCTCGATGAATTTGACCAGCCATTCGTGCGACAGATTGTCGAAGAAGCTCCGAATGTCGGCATCGAGTATCCAGTTCACCTTCTTGCGCATAATCCCGACCCACAGCGCATCCAACGCTTGGTGCTGACTGCGCCCAGGTCGGAACCCGTAGGAGAACCCCAGGAAGTCCTCTTCGTAAATCTGGTTGAGGACCACCACTACCGCGCGCTGGACAATCTTATCCTCCAAGGCTGCAATGCCCAGGGGACGTTGTCGTCCATCGGCTTTCGGGATGTAGGCTCTCTTGGAAGGCTGCGCGCGATACGTGCCCCGATGGATGCGGCGATGCAAGTCCGCCAGCTTCTCATCCAGGCCCGTCTCGTACTCTTGCCAGGTCACACCGTCGACTCCGGGTGCCGCCTCCCGCTTCAGCGAGTAGTAGCTCCTCCGCAGCAGCTCGGTCGTGACATGGTGGAGCAGCGCGCTGAACCGCGTCCGCTTGTCCCTACGTGCTACTTCACGCACACCGCGCAAGTCGCTCAACTCGCTGGTCCGGCTCTGGGTCCGGGGCGGGGTCGCTTGCCCGATGTTCTCCTTGGTCGGTCGCCTTCCCTCCATGCCCTCCGCAGGTGCTTGCTCACCATTGTTCGGGCACTTCGCAGGTAGTATGCGACCGTCCGACTCCCCATCGACGTGCATGTTGGACTTCGGGCTCAAGGCCTTCTCCAACCGGCCCGCCGCATCTTCCCCGGCGGGCATCGATGGGGTCTCCCGGTTCTCGCGCGTGGAGTTTCCATACATGCCTGGGGTCTCAGACTGCGCAGGGTCCTGCGGATACTTGCGATAGCGCATCCGCCGATATTGCCTTCCGCCATGCAGAACGACGTCGGCACTCTGGTCGCGATTATTTCGCAGCTCAATACCCGGCCTGCATGTGCCCCTGTCAACGCTTCGATGGCAGCCTCACGGCTGGCCACGCATGACTCGGGGTCAGGATGGTTCGCTACTCCTTTCCTGTATGACTCTTTCATTCACAACTCCACGCCGGTTTATCCCGGCGCAAGGGCTTTCAGAGTCCGATGCCGCTCTTACGCACCTGATCCTCGACCCAGACGTAAGTGCGGCGGATCCCCTCTTCCAAGCTGATTCGGGGTTCCCAACCGAGGACCTCGCGCAGCCTGGTGTTATCGGAGTTACGTCCGCGCACTCCCTGGGGACCGGGGACGTGCCGTTTGGTGATCCGAATACCGGCAACGTCGGCCACGATGTCGGCAAGCTCATCGATAGTGACCATACGGTCCTGTCCGAGATTCAACGGCAGGTGGTAGTCAGACCGCATCAGCTTGTGGAGTCCGACCACGCAATCGTCGATATAGCAGAACGAGCGCGTCTGCTGTCCGTCGCCCCAAATTTCTATTTCATGATTTCCGATGAGCTTGGCTATCGCGACCTTGCGGCACATCGCCGCAGGGGCCTTTTCGCGGCCGCCCGTCCAGGTGCCCAAAGGCCCGAAGATATTGTGGAAGCGGACGATCCTGGTCTCGATTCCGTAATCCTCGCGGTAATGCGTGCACAGCCGCTCGGTAATCAATTTTTCCCATCCGTAAGCATCCTGCGGCTGCGCCGGATAGGCGTCGTCCTCCTTCAGCGGGACGACATCGGTGGTCGTCTGAAGATACTCCGGATAAATGCACGCGGACGATGTATATAGGTAGCGCTTTACCCCACTTTGCCGCGCCGCTTCCAGAGTCTGAATATTGATCAAAGCGTTGTTACGGAGAATCTCGGCATGATGAGAGGATATGAAACCCATTCCACCCATGTCCGCCGACAGCGCGTAGACCTCCTCCATGCCAGCCGATGCCGCAGCGCAGTTCTCTCGGAGCCGCAGATCCAGAACGATAAACTCGTCGGCTTCGGACTGGCTGAACTCAGGTCCCTTTATATCCACGCCTCGCACCCAATAGCCCTTGCGTTTAAGACAGGATACCAGATGATTGTCCGATGAACCCGCCTGCGCCAGTCACTAATACTTTACTCATTGCCAACTCCTGACCCGGCCTGTCCATTCAATTCCAGGTTCGTCCCGCTCAGTGCTTGCGTAGCAGCGGCGTCGCCGTAAACAACTTCGAGCAGCCGGCTTTCCAATGCCCGCAGGGTTTGCCCCTTCTCCCAGTGCTGCCGCGCATAGGCCCGTCCATTGGCGCCCATTGCGGCGCGCCGCTCCGGGCGCGCCTGTACATCCAAAATCGCACCCAGCAAGCGCCCCGGGGTCTTCCGGCTCCGTCCTGACGCCGGCGCCGGCGTCCCTCAGCACTCGCGCGACTTCGCTTCCTTCGCTCAACGACGCCACAACAGGTCGCCCCGCTGAAAGCAGCGTCAGCACCTTGGACGGAAACACGATATCCGCGACCGCTCTTTGCTGCGTCACCAGGCACAGGTCTGACGCCGCGAGCATATCGTGGAAGGTCGCGCCGGGAAGAATCGGCAAGAATACGACATTACCAAGCCTCCGCAATCGCGCAGTTTCCTGGAGCTTCGATTTCACCGCACCATCGCCGACCAATAGGAATAGCAACTCGGGATGGCTGTCTCGCGCTATTTCGGCCGCGCCCAAAACCACCTCCAGACCCTGCTTCACTCCCATGTTGCCGGAATGACTAACGATGAACCGATCGCCGATTTCATACTGTTGTCGAAAGTGCTGACCGCCCCCTGACAACGGCAAGTCGAAGAGCTCCGGTTCAGACCAATCGGAAACCAGCCTGACTCTTTCCTCCGCAACGTCCTTGGATATGATCTTCTCTCGCATCGCGCCAGTCAGGTAGACCACCGCGGCGTTGCGGTAGGCCATACGCTCAAGCCTGTAAAGCATGTCAACCAGGCGGCCGCGAACGCAGCATACCGAGGTCGACCGCGGCGTCCGGCTGCAGGTCAGCGACGTGGAAGACGTACGGCACTCTCCAACGCTGGCTCAGGACGACCGCTGATGCGGCAAGACCGAGCGGGGGCGAGACGGCGACGACAATGTTGGGCCGCGACCTGGACATGGCTGCAAGAAACGAAGCGGCGATAAATGACCCTTCGTGAAGTATCCGCCGAAGAGACGTAACCTGCCGGGGTACGTACATCCACGTGCGGTAGATATCTACGCCGTTTCGCCGTTCCTTCATCAGCGGACGGCCCCGGTACCCGTCCAAGGTTCGCCACTCGGGATAATACGGAAACGAGGTACACACCGTGACCTGGTGTCCGCGGGAGGCGAGATACTCGCATCGGCCGGTGGTGAAGACCGCGATTCCCGTCTGTTCGGGCCAGTAGTTGATCCCATTTACGAGGATGTGCACAGTGCGGAATCCCTCTGTTTCATGCAACCCGGTTTGTAATCCCCGCTTCGCGATGTTCCAAAAGGAGAATCACAAACGTCGGTGAACAGTTCGCCTTTTTGAGGTGAAGGACGCCTGCGGACAGATTGGTGGTTTTTCTACGGCGCGCCAGATCGACGATTTCGTATCCGGTGTGAAACCAAAGCGTAGTTGCGCAAACAGCTACGATAGCGCCTTGTCTTGTCCATCCCCGTTCGAATAATAGTGATTGTAATAGTGATACCCGCTGCCTGAATGGTGAGTGTCCACGCCGTTGAGGACCAGACCGAGAATTTTGGCCCCGACATGGTTGAGACGGGCGCAGGTGGTTTGAACCATCTGCTTTGGCGTTTGTGCGCCCACCACCAACAGCACTCCATCGACCATGGTGGCCAGTGCCACACTGTCGGTAACCGGAATGACCGGGGCGGAATCCAGTACTATGTAATCATATCGCGTGCTTAGATAGTTCAGTAAGTCGCGCATTTCATCGGAAGCCAGGAACTCGCTGGGATTGGGCGAGGATGGACCCGCGCTGAGGAAGGAAAGCCCTGCGTGGTCAGTCTGATGGACAACCTCCTCAACCGGACGCTGGCCGACCAGAACCTGGGTCAGGCCCAGATAATTCTCAAATCCGAGGACCTTGTGACAGCGCGACTTGCGCAGATCCGTGTCGATTAGCAGTACGTGAGCTCCGGTCTGCGCAAAGGTCATGGCGCTATTGATCGCGGTCACGGTCTTGCCCTCGGCGCCTCTCGCGCTGGTAATCAGGATCGTCTTGGGCGGGCTTCCGGCGCGGGAGAACAAAAGTGACGTTCGAATCGATTTGTAGATCTCTTCGGCAACCGACAACCGATTTCCCGTCACCACGATTTCCGCGCTGTTCTGGTGGTCGGAGGATGGACCTCGCAATGCTCCCACGCGTTTGCGCTTTGACCCCGTAGACGTCGCCAGCCCCATTGAGAAGCGCGAACCGTGGAACAACGGCGAGGCTTGGGACCTTCAGATAGCGCTCCGCCTCTTCGGCGTCCTTGAGCCGGTCATCCATATGCTCCAGCAAAAAGGCCAGTCCTATTCCGACAAACAGTCCCAGAAAACTGCCCATCCCTAGACTTTGCATGACCCTGGGACTTGACCGGTGCCCGGAACCTCAGCCTTGTCGACGATCGACACGTTGGAGGTCGGCATGTCGGCGGAGACGCCAATCTCCTTTACGCGCTCCAGGACGCTTGCGTAGAGTTGCCGGTTGGTGTCGACTTCACGCGCCAGCACCGCGTCCTGCAAGGAAGCGTCGTGCAACGCCATCGCGTGCGACTTCACTTGCTCGATTTGCTTTTCCAACTCTCTTTTCTTTAGTGAGCGCAGCTTGATAGTCGAGTTCCACGCTTTGGACTACCGAGCGAATTTCAGAACGCAGCCTGTCCCGGCTCTCCTTCAGCCGCGCCGCCGAGGTCGTCCAGGGATGATAGCCAGGGTTGAAGCGATTGCGCATCTCCGCGTACTGACCCTCAAGAGTCGAGTTCTCCTCCTTGAGTTTCTGAATCAGCTGGCTATCGATAACCTCCGGAAGCGAATCGTAATCGCCACTCTGAATCAGTTGATGTTGCGCGGCGATAGCGATGCGCGTTGTCTCGGCCATCGTGAGGGCGGTATTAGAGATCGTTCAGCCGATGCATGATCACACCGCTGGTGTCGTTGAGGGAGAAGGTAATGATTCCCCGATCCCGGCGGTAGGCATTAAGCGCGGCTTCGGATTTTTCGACCCGCTCCTTCAGTTCGAGGAGCTTCTTTTGTAGAAAATCCTCGGCGTCGCTGCTCGCCTGTGCGTGCAAGTCGATGCCGCGCCGGATATACGCCCTAACGTGGGCGTTCGCGATGCGAGCGGAAAGCACGCTGTCGGGAGTGGCAAATCCGACCGTCACCAGATGGGTGCCGATTCGGGGCTCCACCGACAGTCCGCGCAGATAGGCATCAATTAGCTCCGGGTCTGCTCCGAGCCCATCTGGCTGGTCGTCTGCGGGCCCGGCCGGCGCAGGATGCACAAGCAGGCCGCGAAGCCATTGACCGGCTTGGGCATAGAGGCCGGAAATCAGACCCTTGTGCACGTCCTTGCCATTGAAATATGGAGCATTTTCGAGATCGAGAGCGTTAATGACCTGTGCGGCAAGACTTCGGCTTTGCAGAATGTCGTATTGGGTTTTGTAGAAATCGTACTCATTCGCCTCAGCGCGGTTCGTCTGTCAGTTCCTTCATGTCAAGGACCTGCGGCGCGCGCGGTTCGATCATCACCAGGGAGCTTGCCGTGTACATCGGCGTTTGCGTCAGCACCCACAACACCGTCAGAAACACGGCGGCAAGCAGGCATGCGGCGATCAGGCGCAGATGCTTTTGGATGATGCGCCAATACTGACGCAGGTCGATTTCGGGTTCCGGCTGAGGGGAGTGGGAACGGTTGATCTCCAGCCATTGGTGAACGTACGCATCCAGGCTCGGGGGACCGGCTACGTTGCCGTTTTGATATGGAAGAACAATTTCCTGAGGCATAGGCCTGGCCAGATGGTTTTAGAACGCAGGAATCGGCAAGTAGGCGCCGGTTCCAAACTTGGAGAATAACGTGTACGCGAGGTACGGCACCGCACCCACCGCGGAGCTGTTGACGATCACCACATCGCCCGATTGCACTGGAACGTCCCGTTCGTCGCCGGCTTTGATCCTGCTGAGGTTTATCGGTATCTGAACCTTATCGCCATCTTCGCCGGTGCGCAGTACCGTCGCCGATGAACTGAACTGTGCACCACCCGCCGCGGTAATGGCACCGAGCGCCGTCATGCCCGGAACAATTCTGAAGGCGCCGGCATTCGCCACCCAGCCCTGCACCATCACTTCGCCCGAGGCGGGTACGATGATCACATCGCCCGGGCGAGCGGGAAGCTCGACAAACTCCTTGGAATTCCGAGCGTTGGAAAGATCGATTTCTATTGGATTGGATTGCCTCAGGTTGTGCGGCAGTTGAACAACTCCGTCAACGGCCGATGCCGACGGGTTTTGGCTTGGTTGAGCCTTTTCGGATGATTCCGCGCTATCAACAGATGCGGGACGCACGGCGCCAGCCAAACTGGAGGGCGGCCCTCCAGCCGATCCCGCAGACGTTTCGAAGGCAGCGGACGCCAAGAGGTGCCTGCGCAAAGCCGGATTGCCGTTCCTGGGGGCGGGTACGAAGATTATCCGGGAGCTGGCGTCAATGCTCATGCCGCCCGCCTTGCTGATCATGTCCAAGATTGTGTCGGATCGGCTGGTCAACGTGTACAAACCAGGCCTTTGTACCATGCCCACCACGGCGACCTCCCGGCTGTTGTACTCCTTGACGTTGACGTCCACATCCGGCTCGCGCATATATCGCGCGAGTTTCTGCTCAAGGACGACCTTCACCTGATCTTCCGTCATCCCCCCCACTTCAACCACTCCGAGGACGGGAAGTTCGATCGTCCCGCTCGCCGAAACCCTGGCCTCGCGATCCTTAAGTTGATCCATCTCGGGCACGGAAATTTCCAGAAGGTCCCCCGGACCGATTGCGAAATCCGGGGAGAAGCTGTCCTTGCTTCGCTCCTCCCACAGTAGCGCGAGCCGACTTGAGCCGGAGGCTGGAACCGGATCGCCCGACGAGGCCGCCGCCGAAGGCGGGTCCCCTTGCACCTGTGAAGCACCCGGTGCCGCAGGTGAGCTCGTGCTGCATCCCGTCGCAGCCCCGACCAATATCGTTAGGCCGACCCTCAACGCCCATACGAAAAAGCTATCAAGGCGGCCTTTTTGACCCTCGGCGAATGAGCCCCGCAACATCGGTTTAGTCGCAGTCTGATTCTTCAGGCTTGCGTCGCACGCAACAGCAAGAATGTCTCTTTGGCAGGCGAACGCATAAAGGGGGTCTAGTTGATCAGTCATTTCAAGCTTCCCACGGATCCACCATTCTTTTAGACGGGCTCAGCGGGAAAGGTCCGGGCTCGGCCTGGGGCACTCTTCACCTAATCGCCTATCGCTTTGGCGACTATTTCAAGGCGGGTTTCGTTCAACGTTGCAAGCAATGAATCGTTCCGGAATTCCAGTCCCCATCTTTATGAGGGATTTTGGAGAAAATTTATCAGCCGGTTCTTTTGTGATCGCTTATCGTAATTTAGACAATGCGGTCTGGATTGGATCAGTTTTCTAACGTTGTCTCCAGCGGCGCACCCTCACGACTGCCAGGTTCAGGTGTCTTAATCCCCGGATCGAGGAATCGTGAATGCGACCGTAGCACTTCCAAGGGACTCCGGGCAGACTACTATCGACCTAGAGCCTGACGAATGGAGTTTAAGACGAAGATGAAATCGCGTGGGCCTTGTACCTCTCCCATCCTCGCCACCCGCGAAAGGGTCTCCATCTCTTGGTCGGCTATGTTGTGAATCTTCCGCGCCTTCTTGTCTTCGACGAATGCATCCCAAGCAGAGGCTCCGTCCGACTTCTGCTGTTCGGAAATGAGCGAACGCACCTTCGGGTTGGCCAACAAAAACAGTTCGCAGGCGTCTAACTGCAGTGCGTCTGAGAGTTTCACGACAACCTTGCGGGAAGGATGACGTATCCCCGCTTCGAGATGCGTGATGTATGATCCTGTCATTTTGATCCGTTGAGCGACTTCTTCCTGAGTAAGGTCGAGTTGTCGGCGACGTTCCCGGATGACCCAACCAAAGCTCTGAGTATTAGCGTCTGCCATTGCGGTAGACCTGATCTTTGAGAAGCGATCGGGCCATCCTAAGGTGGAAAATCCTACCCGGGTTCGGATCTCATTGTGCCTGTAGTGCTGCGCTCGGGCCAGCGTTTTTTTCCCCGCGCCAAGCTGGGGAGCGAGAAGGGCTTCCTCGAACACCTGGCGCGGGATGCGGTGACCTAGCGCCTGGTGCAGCCGCTCGTGGTTGGTAGAAATTCGAAGAACAGGCAGGCAGGCGGCCATGTCTTGCCCTGCCTCGGCGAGGCTCTCATAGGCCTTACTCGGAGCGAATCGGGGTCAAAGTGCTGCATCGAAAATTCGAAGAGCTCGGAATCTTTCAAGGCTTCCAACGGGTGCGGTGTCGGAGCGGCTGGTTAACGTGTACAAACCAGGCTCCTGCACCATTCACACCACGGCCACTTCCCGGCTGTTGTACTGCCTGACGCTAACGTCCACATCCGGCTCGCGAATGTATCGCGCGAGTTTCTGCTCCAGAACGAACTTCACCTGACCTTCGGTAGCCCGCCCACCTCCACCACTCCCAGAATGGGAAGCTCGATCGTACCGCTGGCCGAAACCCTCGCTTCGCGGTCCTTAAGTTGCTCCATGTCGGGCACGGAGATTCTCAGAAGGTTCCCCGGACCAATTGCAAAATCCGGAGAGAAGCTGTCCTTGCTCTGCTCCGCCCATAGTGGCGCAAATCGACTGGAGCCGCTGACTGGGCTTGATCGTCCGATGAGGACGCCGCACCCGCCGAAGACGCCCCCCTTGCGTCTGTGCAGCGCTCGGTGCGGTCGGGCGAGTGCGTGCTGCAACTGGACGTTGCTGCGACGAACATCGTCAAGGCGACAGACAACGCCGACACGAAAAACCCTACCAAGGTGGCCTTTGTGACCCTCGACCGAGCCCTGGAACATCGGTTTAGTCACCGTTGCATCGCACGCAACAAAGATGTCGCTTTGGTGGGCGAACGCACAAAGCAGTGCCCGCTGATCACTCATTAGAGATTTCACCGGCTCGGAGTTTCCAAAAGGGGTATCAGCCGTTGTCCTCGCGAAGCTTAACGGACCATCTATTCGCTTGGCGTGCGGAGTAAGTCCGCATCTCCCAGATTTGATCGCGCGTGATCGGGAATTGTCCCAGCTATTACCACGGCAGCCTTCGCTTAATCACCCTATCTCGATTCTGTGTGAATCAGTGTCAAAGTGCTGAGTCGAAAACTCGAAAAGCTCGGAATCTTCTACGGCTTCCATCTGATGCACCAAACCCACCGGTACATCCATGCACTCGCCAGGCTCCAGCTCGAACTCCTCGACCTCCTGGCTGCTCTGGAATTCTTTAACCCGGATCTTGAGACGGCCGGCACGTAGGTAGAAGGACTCGGTCTTGAGCTTGTGAAAGTGAAAGGAGCATTTCTTGCCCTTTTTTATCTCAAGTATCTTCCCGCAGTAAAAAGGACTGTTGGCGATCCACACTTCGCGTCCCCATCCCTTGGGTTCGATATGTATTGGCGGGCGCGCTCGCGTCATGATTGCCCTCTCACAGTTCCCTTCTACTAAACAGGACCTTGCCGCCACACTGTAAAAGCGCTGTCAGCCTGCCGATGTTGACTCAGGTCCTGAATGGGACCCTTCAATAATCCACGCTCTGATCAAATCTTTCCGAAATCTCAAATCGCTGCCGCGTCTGAAATGGGGATCCTACGTTCTCCCATCAACCGGTAGATCGTACTCGAGTGGCAGTGTAAAAAAGATGCGAAGCGATGGACAGTCATAATCTGGTCCGGCCCCTCGTCCGAATCCTGCGGAGACCCATGCTCCCATCCGTTCAATTCTCGTTTCTTCACCTTAAGTGCCTACGTACGCTACGGTTAAAGACTGGTCAGAGGCACAATCTGCTCAAATGACGGCCGAAAGTATCACAGCCTGTCAGCAACCCGGCTATGAAAAACCGGGAGAGGTCAGGCTGCCCTATTCAGTTGTTATCTTGGAACGCACGCGGCGCTCAGCGAGTACGGTTAGCGTTCTACGCAAGATGAGAACTGGGCGCGGATTGGGCATCACATCATCTTGCCTTCAGAGCTCGTGGGAGAGCCATCCCCTAACGCATTTTCGCGAACACAATGGTGGCACTCGCGGCCCTAACATGAGGTTCCAGCAAGGTATTGGCGCACCGCACCACTCGCAGCGCGTGTCCACCATATGCCTTTCGGAAGAAGACGTTGGGTTGGCCATTGTTCTTATTTTCCCGGTTGGCCGGTATAGATTTAAAGCCTTCGACATACCCGATCGCATTTCAACACGCGGCTCGCTTGGGAGGTGCCGGGTCAGGCTGCCACGAGCGGTCTATCGTCCTATCCTGCTCGCTTCTCGAGGAGTCGGAGCAGCCAATCCTGAACGTCATCCAAGGAAAAATACCAGACCTCCCCAATCCGGACCGCTGGTAAGCAGGCGTTGTCCCGAGATTCAAACAAGTCGCGTAAGTCGCTCAGGGGAACATCCAGATAATCCGCGAGCTCCGTAAACGTCAGCAAGCACTTCGGCAAGAGGGGTTCTCTTCAGACGGATGGAAATGGGACCGATTGATCAGGTCTGGCACAATCTGCGAACCCGGCGACTTTGCCACGCGTCCGCCCTCCCAAGAGAGGGCTACCTGGGGCCGGACCAACTTTCCCGAGCGCAGCAACCACGTAAATGCGAAGCAAGGACTGTAGGGCGTTTCCCCTACTAATAGGCGTTAAAGTTGATGTAACAATGTTAGAGTCCCCCTTGAAAAGTGTTTCGATTTCCTGCTTGCGGGACGTGAGCTACCAAGCCTGCATCTCCGTGCCTGGTAATCCGCTGTCGTTACCGGTAGAGCATTGAGCAGCGCTACGAGAGCTTACGGCAACACTTGGGCCTTGTAGACCCAAGATGCAATGTTCTGAAGACTCAAGCGTGTCTCGAACTTATAAGTCCCAATCGGTGCAGTCGTTCGAGTCCGGATCATACGAGCAGAACGTGCCCGTTTTGATGTTGCGCGCGAGAAAACGCCCTAAGGCGGGGTGTTGGCTCGATATCTTGTTGGTGGCCCACCTGATGGAGTTGGTAACGCGAAGCCGGGCGCGCTCGACTATCGAACCAACCTTGCGATCGCGACCATCCAAACCGATTGCCCGAACAAGTTCCCGCGCGATAAGGCGAATCTCTTCATCGATTTTAGACGCTCGTTCCAAGTCGTTGAAAGAGTGTGCTTGTTCCGATTCCTGGTGTAGTTCCCGAATTCGCTGCCGGTAGGCTTGTTTCGCGGAATGATCCAAGATCGGCCCAAGGTCTGAAGCGTCATCCGTATAATCGGCACCCTCAGCACTTCCGTTATCAGAACTTCCGTTAGCTGCCGGATCGGTAACCTTCGATAATTCGAGAACGTGAACTTCCCGATGTGGTCGTGAGAGCAGGTAAGCAATTAGGTCGAGACCCTTGATGTGCTTGAGTCGGATAGTCTTTCCGAGGTATACCGCCTTCCAATATTCTCCTTCTGGGCGAAAGACCCCGTTATTTGGGGCCGGCCGGTCGCATTCCACAACAATCGGAAGTTCAGCCTCGGTAGAGCTGTCTTTGGCAAAGTTCGGCGCCGCCCATAGTGCGTCGCGGGAATGGGTTGAAGCGGTGAAGATGTTTTTCACCGCAGCATAGTGGGTGCTCCCATCGATAAAACCCCTTTCAGTGATAAAATCCGTCTCATCAATCTCGATGCGGTCCAGCACAAGCTCTAATGGACCTCGTCAGACGCTCCATCCCCATGGTCCTGGCCTCCGAATGCGCGTTAGACAGAAGCTCCAAGGCGCAGTGTCGGTCTTCGGTATGACCACGGGCCAACATCGCGGTCGCTAGTTCATACGAAGCGTAGGCTGCCCAGGGCGCCCTCCAATCCGGTTGTTGAAACTCAACCGCTGCTCTGGAGATGCCGAATTGCTTCGTCAAGACGCGACAGCGACAGGGCAAGCTTTCCCAAATAGCGGGAAACTGCGCCAAAGGCGGCAGAGATTCCGAAGACGGCGTTACATTTCTCATAAGGCAGCAGCAGTTCGTAAAGAGCCGCGGCATGGTGAGGCACGTCTCCCAACTCGGTGCACACTTCGGTCAACGCGGCCGCCTCGACCAACAGACCTCTTGATGCCTTCAAATCCGCAAAGACGTCCGTTGCCAGACGTTCGAGATAGAATCTTGCTTCCGAAGTGTTGCCCAGTCTTGCCGCAAACAAGCACCGCATCGCTTCGAGGGAGGCAGAAACCGCTGATGCCCGAGAGCATCGCGTAACGACCGGTTCCAATTCTGCCAGCCGATCCTTGTTCGTCTAGCGGCATGATCATCGCCGGCCAGAGTTGATCCGGCAACTCCGTGAGGCCGCAAGCCACAGCCATCTCGCGGCAACTCGCGAAGAGCTTTTCGCCTTCGGCGAACCTGCCATTGAAGACAGCCTGAACTCCCCTAAATGCGGGGATAAGGCAGCGATATTTCGGGCCGGCCATAAGCGCAGCATGCTCAAGCAATTCGAGACCCACTTCGCGCGCCTGCCGAACCCAGCTGGAACGACGAAACCTTCCGTGCCCACTCACCTTCGAACAATGCAACCCAGTCACCATGTCTGGCGCGCAATGCGAATGACTTCCAGGCTATTGCCCAGACGCTCCTGGGCCTGCTCAGGACGGCGCAGAACACGATCACGCAGGCGCAGAAACTTGAGCATCGACGCTTCGTCACCGCCGAGATTCTGGAACATTTTGAGAGCATGCGCGGCCAGCTGTTCGCTATGTTCTCGCTCCTCGTGCTGGTACGAGAGCTCCGCGGCCCAGCGAGCCATAACCAGAATCCGCCGTATCGCGTCCTGCTCCGGAAGGCATTGTAATATCTTCTCTGCCAGGATTATCACGAGACCGTTGGGCACACCTGGCGAGGGCCAATGAAGAGCGGGGGCGGCCAGCACAATATCGGCAAGGCGCGGCCAGTCCCCCAAACGCTGTGCAATCTCCGCCGCCTCATAAAGGCTCTCTTGCGCGCCAGCAACATCGTTCGTCTGTTGTTGAGCCTCCGCCAGTGCAATCAGGATTTCGCACCGCTTCGCATCATCTGAATGATGGGATAGATCGAGCGCCTCCAGAGCGATTGAATGCATTATTACTGCGCCTTTGAAAATCCTGTGCCCTGCTACTATGGGAAGCGCCTAGCTCGGCTAACTCCAACGCCTGCTCAATCGCGTCGCCCTCGCGGGTCGCCAGCAAATGCAGCGCGATATCACCGGCATGTGCATCGATGTTCTGGGCGTGCTGCGCTTCCAGACGCGGCGGCAATTGGCCGTGAAGAGAGGCCCGCTTCGTTGAGGGGAACTCTTCGTACAGAACTTTCCTGACAAATCCTATGACGAAGCGGTAGCCTTCCTCGGCCGATAGGCCGAATAAGGCCCGACAACCTCGGACTCCGCCAACGCGGCGAGCGCATCTTTCACGGCCAATGGCGCCAGATTCAGAAGCAACCGAGGGGCGAAAATGTTGCCAATCGCCGAAGCGATGCCGAGCAATCCTCTCGCTTCGCGGAGAAAGCACAGCCAGCCTTTCGTTCTATAACCACACGGACAGCGCTCGGGACCCCGCCATCAACACGGATTGATGAATTTGGCCGCGACACTCTTCAGGCAGGCATACGCCGTAGTCCAAGATGAGCCCGGGGTTACCACCGGTAAGATCGTGAACCTGGTGAACTCGTGCCTCATCAAATGCATTCCGGGCTACATGACGCAAAAGTCCGGCAGTCGCGGCGGGCTCGATCTCAGCCAGTTCGATGTGGCGGGCATGCCTCCCGATCGACTCGACCGTGGAGCGGGCCAAAGACCTTACCGATGTTCCAGGCGACGAATATGCTGCCACCAGCAGAACCCGCACGTTATGAAAGCCCCGGCTCGCAATCTGGAGGAGTGCAAGCAACGGCTCATCGCCGTCGTCCAGATCGTCCACGGCCAAGAGCAATGGCCGCTCTCGCGACAAAATTTTCAACAAGTACTGTAATGAATCGGAGTAGGCCGAATCATCCCGCCTGAGACCCAGCAAAAATTCAAGGCAGTTGTCGAAGAGCGGCTGACTTTCTCTATTCGCGCTAGACACCGAAATGGAAGTGGAATACTCGCTTGTCGGCTCTAGGCGTAGGAGATTGCGGATTACATATGGCCATGCGGAATCGTCGCCTGGCAGCCATTTTGGCGCGGGACGGGTTCTCAAGACTCGAAACCCCTGCGCGTCGGCCCGCACGCACAGTTCATCGAGCAGAGAGCTTTTTCCAATTCTCGGCGCTCCCGAGATAAGGACAGCCGTTCCCTTCCCGGAATGGGCCTCTCTAAGACAGCGGCCGAGAATCTCAAGTTCAGGTTCTCGTCCAACAAGCGGAGGACTCATGATGCCATCCCAACGCCCCTTAAAGAATGTTTGTTAGGTCGTTTCTCTATTCTGTTACTACAATACTCTGGAAGTAGGCCTCAAATTTGTTGCTTGTGTCATCTCTGCAAAAGCTTGGGTCATTTCTACAGAAGAAAAAAGACCAATTCTGACTTCGTCAGCTCGGCAGGCCCAGTGAGGCTTTCAGCTTCCGATTTCGCACAGAAGCCGCGAGCGCGTGGCAACGCGCTAGCCGAAACCGCTCTTCTGCTTAATGTTGTGCTCTCTGAACACGCAGTTTGTTCCTAAATACAACCGATTGTCAAGAAAATCCAACGAGCGCAATTGTGGTAATGTCGCGCAGTTGGTGGAAAAAGGGGGAAAGGCGTCATCATGGAGCGGGTTGATTAGAGACAACGACTCGCACTCGCTGGCAGACGAGTAAATAGGAGGATGACGCCCATGGTTAGGGATAGCAGGAAGGCGAACGAGGAAGAAGGGTTTGGATAGGGAGCGGATCAGATTGAGGTCGAGATTCGCAGTCGGATTCTAAACTTGATCGAGGTGATCGTCAAAGAGGAATTGGAGGCGGCGCTGGGAGCCGCGAAATCGCAGCCCGTGGATGCGGCGCGAAGGGGCTACCGCCACGGCAGCCATGAGCGCCAACTGACCACCAGCTTGGGGCCGACCACGATCACGATGCCGCGGGCTCGGCTGCGGGAGAAAGAGGGCCAGGAAAGCGAGTGGCACAGCCGGATCATTCGCCGCTATCAGCGGCGCACGGAGCGTGTTGACGGGGCGATTCTCGGCCTTTACCTGAGCGGCATCAATACCCGGCGGCTGGGCGGAGCGCTGTCGCCGCTGTTGGGCGGCGCGGCTATATCCAGGGACGCGGTATCGCGCCTGGTGGGGCGGATACGCGAGGAGTTGCGGCCTGGTCGCGGCGTGACCTGGAGCAGGAGCAGGTCGCTATCTCTTCCTGGACGGCTGGCATCCGCGGGTACGGATCGGGAAAACGCGGGTGCGAGTGCCGGTACTGCTGACGTTGCGCGTAAGCGCTGATGGGCGGCGGGTGGTGTTCGACCTGCGGATAGCCGGTGAGGAGAGCGAACTTTCGTGGGGGCGTCAATCGCTGGTCACACGCCGGGTTGGAGTGCCCAGGTTCGCCGTGATTGACGGCAATCCCGGGCTCCGAGCGGCGCTGTCCAACCAATGGCCTTAGCTCCCGATTGAGCGTTGCACCAATCATAAGCTGCGCAACCTGCTGACCAAAGCGCCGGGGCATTTGCGTGAGGAGTTAGCAGAGGATTACCGGCACATGATTTATGCGGACAGTCGCGACGCCGTGCACAACGCGCGCCGGCTTTCTGTGCAAGTTGCGGCTGCGCTGCAAGGCTTTGGTCAGCTCGCTGGAAGAAGCCGGCGAGGAGCTATTCAGCTTCTTGCAGTTCGCTAAATTACAGTGGAAGGTGCCGCGCACCACCAACGCGCTGGAGCGGAACAACGAAGAGCTTCGCCGACGCACCAAGACCCAGGCTTCGTTTCCCGGCGAGGTCGCGGTGCTGCTCCTGCTCTTCGGCCTGCTACACAGCGGCCAGGTCGTGCTGCGCCGTATGGACGGTTGGCAGGACATGCCCAACGTAATTATTAAATCGCCGTCCGCGTGACAACGCCATCTATCTGGAATTCCGGGACGCGGGCCCACCCCCGTCGTACTTGAGCCGGGTCTGGGTCATAAAGTTCAATGTCAGGCGGCCCTAGGTGGGGGGCGGTATCACGGCGTATTCAGATAGCGTCAGCGGTTTGGGCAGCGGGCGGACGAGGTTGTCGGCAACGTCGTGTTATATGCCATGCGGCATCGGAGAAGGGGTTAAGGAAGTCGATGCGGCCCAGTTCGACAGCCTTTTGGGGGTGTCGCGACGCGCGACGATGAGAATTGTCGTTCGACGTTGGCTCGGACTGCGGGGTGTCGGCCGCGGCCGGGTCCTCGAAGAGCGGTCCACGCTCCTTTCCTTCAGGGCCCGGAGTTAAGTTGCCGCATCGGCCCAAGCGGACGACTTCGCGCAAGGCTACTGCGAAGTAGGGAGAGAACTCCTGGGCGCGGCCGATCAGAGTCAGGTCGAAGGACAGCACCTGATCGTTCTCCGGCTCTGCTCGTCGCCCTCCGTCACTTCGACGCCATCGACGTAAATCCGCCGGAAGACCACCGGTGTTGCCTTCTCGCCTCTACGTAGCTGGCCGCCAAGCTCATTACCTGCCGGTTGGTCGCCCAGTACAGCGAAGCGTTTCTGAAACGCTCGGTGGTCGCCAGAGAGAAATTCGCTACGTTCTGTCCCGAGTTGGGCAGAGTGCGCGAGACACGAGCTGCGGACGGTTTTGGAGGTCCTTATAATCGAATCGCAACTTAAAAAGAGAGGGCCTTCCGGGCTGCAATGACGCTGGGCGTTCAGGGTGGCGCAACAGCCGAAACGATGTTCGCGGCCGGAATTGGTCCCTCCGAGTGTTGGCGAGCGAACTTGAACGCTTCGGACGCGTCGGTGGTCCGCCCCTAGCGCGGCAGGCGCTGGGCAGCGCTCATCTCCGAAGGCGCTGACGTTGCGATTTGTTTCAGTTGCAACCGACAAGGAGCCGATCAGACCGCCTCATAGAGATAGCTTCGAATCTTACGGATTCGTCCTCCGGTGACGCACCTCATCGACAGGCAAAAGTTAAGTACCATAGTGCGTGCCCGTTTCTGGCCGCCTTGGTTTCGTCGAATTCGCGCAAAGATTGGAATTATGTCGTTCTCGCTTTCGCAGAGCCCGCTTTAGGGATTTCACGGGAATTCAATTTTGGTACGAGCGTCTGTTTCATGGCGTCCGGGCGAAGTAAAAGAAGACCTAATTGTTTGATAGATTATAGCGCTTCTCGCTCGTGTCGTGTGAGCAGTTGGCAGATGCGCGAAAAATGGCGCGTGGCGCCAATGGGCTTGCCGAACCTCTTCGGAGGACAAAGTCAGCTGTCGAGGAAGGCAGGAGATGGGACGGCTTGCACCTAGCCGGTCCCGGTCGCAGGCCTCGATTTTTTCAGGTCCAGTCCTGCGCGGTCTTGGCATCGGGATATTACGCCCCCCTGGCCTAATGATTTCTATAAAGTGTGCCCGCGGCTCAAAAAAACGGTACCTGAAAGGTTAAGAGAACTAAGCCGGTGGCCAAATGGCCGTTTTTTAGCTGTACGCGGGTCATTTTCAGATTCCAGGCTCCAAGAACGCATTTATTCTTCTGGTGATTCGCTCCGAGCGTCTCAATAGAGAATAGAAAACATGAAGGAGTAAGCGCTAGAAGACTTTTCTATCGAGATCTCTTCTGGCCTCCCTTCTTCTTACCTCGGCCGTATAATCGATCGTAAAGTTGCACAAGAAAGAGTTCTGGTAGGCTATTGCATCAAGAAGGTGGAATGTCTAAGTATATGGTTAAACATGCTCTTCAGAGGGAAAAAAAGTGTCGGTCACCACTGATCGTAGTTTTGGTAACGTTATTCGGGAACGGAGAAGGCTGCTCAACTTCACTCAAAAGGAAGTTGCCCTTCAGATCAACACGTCCGTTCCCTATGTCGGGCTTCTTGAGGCAGGAAAACGCCACCCTTCAGAAAGGGTTGTAACCAAGATTGCCGATGTCCTCGGATTAGATGTGCGAGCGTTATTCTTGCTCGCCAATCCAGTGGCCAAGACTTTGGTTTCCCAGCATACGGCGGCAGGCGCCGCTTCAGCCTGGAACGCGTTCTGCCATGACCAAAACCTTAGGGAGAGTCACAACATAACCGTCGAAGAGATGCGACTTCTTTCGCAGGTCGCGATGATGGGCGAGGTGCGAAGTTCGCGTGACTTCCTGTTCATCTTGAATACGATTCGCCAGTCTCTAGGCTAATCTGGAATGAACCCTGAGACTTAGATATTTGGTTAAGGTCGATCCTGCCGAATAAGCTGCCCGCCGACCCTGGCGGCAAAGATACAGGCGATATCGGCGAGTCGACGCGAACACGATCCGGCCTTCAGACCAAGGTCGCAGCTACGGCCTTGCAGCCGCCACCGGGTGTAGCGTCTTCGGCGTGCGACTTCACCGTGCTCTTACATGAACGCTATAATGCAACGCCCCGCGAAACATCTGAATATCGCTTACAGACATGCACGCAGCAAACAGGGTTGTACTGCCTCGGAGCAGATAATTGCTGCAGTCGGACAGGCACTTGACCGGAATATGCCAACCGGATCAAACTCATCGCCGCTGCGAAGGCGCGTGAAAGCCTAATTCGCCTTGTTCAAGAAGCCCGCGAGGAGCGGCGCCCCCAGTGAAGTACCGAAGCGGAACCGCATTTCGTCAGGTACTTGAGCAGCGCCTACTCATGCGAGCGCGTGACAAGGGCGCTTGGCTTGCTTCCGAAAGATAGGCGTCTGCTACCGCGTTTTCGTGCGTCTCGCCATCGCTGCGCGAGATCGCTCGGTACTAGAGGGAGAGCTGGCCTCGACTTCCGGCAATGCGGACCACGAAACCCATGGACCTCGTTTCGCGGCAACGACGAGGCGGCGGCTGAAACATCAACCCCACGTTGGCCGACAGTTGGGATGTGAACCTAGTCGCCCCCGAGATGGAGCTCATCCTGGCCGCTCTGCGCTGGTTTGCCGGCAATGGCAGCGGTGACGAGTTAAACGAGTGCGCGCGCCCAATCAGCGATTGGACGGCGGTAATGGATTTGGCGCGAGCGCTTGGGATCGATCCGCTGATCGCGTGGCTGTGGAAAGCTGCGGCGCCGATCTGTTGCCGCCAGAGATTCTGGCCGGGCTGCGCGAGATTCTGTGCGACAATACCGTGAAGCACTTGGCGCTCAGCGCGGAGATGTTGCGCGTTTTGCGTCTTTTTGGCCTGGACGGAATTAGGCGGTCTCTCTCAAAGGTCCCCAGTCCTGGCCGCGATTCTGTGGAGGACATTGCCTGGCGACCGATAAGCGATATCAACCTCCTGGTACATCCCGCCGATATCACGCGCGCCAAAGGGGTGCTCGCGGATGCGGATACCGCTTCGGCTCGCATCTGGCCCTGGACGCAGGAGACCGTCGCGATGCATTGGAACTCGCAGACTGCATTGGCGCCTGCTGCCCGTCTCGTTTCCGTGCGCGGACTGGTTCGACTCGATTTGGGATCGGTTGCTGCCGGCCACCTTCGAGACCGAAGCAATCTCAGCACTAGGCGCAGAAGATTTTGCTCCTTTATCTGTGTGCTTACGGCGCCAAGCATTCCTGGCAAAGTCTAGCGTCGGTCGCTGACGTGGCCAGACCTAGCTCTGCAACGCGATTTGAACTGGGACCAGTTGATGCGCCATTGTCGCCGAATCCGCGGCGAAACGCTGCTCGCTTTGGGATTGTGGCTGGCGTCGAGGCTGGCCGGCGCGCACCTGCCTGATGCGATTCCGCAGCGTGTCGACGCGATCCTGGCCAACAAGGCGTTTTCGCGTCGTGATGGAGCGCCTGTTGACGCACTCGCCGGAGGAGTACGAAACTTCGTCCGAATTCTGGCTCCAAGTGCGATTGGCCAGCGGGTGGACGTCGAAACCCCGTTGCAGCGCCGGATACGTATTTCTTCCGACGGAAGCCGACGGTGCGAGCCTTAATCTGCCGCAGTTTCTCTTCTTCCTCTACTATCCCTACCGCCAGGCCCGGCTGGCACTGAAGCACGTTGCGCGCCGGTCGTCACCAACGGCGATAATTGGCGCTCACCTTCGGTTGGGGTTCCCGGATGTTGGCGGTAAGTAGTCGACGAAGAGCCGAAGAGTGAGGCGAAGGACAGGCTTCCTATCCTGACATGAAATGGCAGCGGGGGAATCGAGCGGCATCGCTGCCCGATCCTCCGCTGCCATTTTTGCTTGCACTAGGCGCCAGGCGGCGTTGCCGCCCCGCGTCCGTTAAGCAGCGATGTCCAATTCCTCAATTGACGAATGGTTGTTACTTTGCTCCGGTCTGACAAAGTGTTCTCAAAAGAGGTAAATCATCGTCAGCATCGTCAGCATCGTCAGCATACGAACAGATGTCCTGAAGAGCATTGTCGGCACGCCCCTTTGGGCCAAAACGCTCTATTCAGCAAATAGTGTCGCTCTTAGGGCGGTGACGGTGCTGACGATGCTGACGATCTTTGTGCAACCAGCGAAGCCGATTTCACCGATATTATGCGATCTGCCTTGGTGGTCCGTTCGATTGAAATAGATCTCGATCCCGTTAGAGCGTAAGCTGCCAGCCATGCGCCGGAGAGCGTTACTAAGAGCATTCGGTGCCTTGGGCCACCGCTGCGAGCGCCGAGTGCTATCGCTTGCCAGCTTGCTCAAAAGAAACAGAAGCTCGCTGCAGGTACCGCTGAATCCCGCCCGGGCCACCTCTACAAGGGGTTCGTAAACCGGCGATGCCTCGAGAGCAAGATTGCGCGCCTCGGTGCAATTGGCCCGGTAGGCTTCCAATGCTTCGCCTGCTTCCAGCCCCAAAGCACTCTCACACGCGCTGACCCAAATAGCGAAATCTGCCATCCGAGGTAGGTGATCGAGTGTGATGCCAGGCAGATTCCCAAGTCCGGCCACAACGACATCGAGCAGCGCGCCGAGGATTCGCGGCCGAGCCTGCTCGAATTCACGCCAGAACTGCGCCTCGTCGCGCCGCCTCTCGGGCTTCAGGTCGAGGAACTCTAGGATCACTGCGCGATCGAGAAAGTCGGGCCGCGCGGCACCGAGGTCGGGAATCGCATTGAACACCATGGGACGGGTGGCGTCGAAGATCGCTTCGTCATGATCGCTATAGAGTTCCCGGCCACCGAAACCGCCGCCGGTCGCCAAACGACAGGCGGCATCGGCCAGCTCGTCTGGCAGGTGGCTCAAGTTATCGAAGCATACGATCCAGGAATTCCTTGCCGCCGCGGTCAGATCACGAACTTCTCGGGGTACGCCCCGTAGTGAGCCAGTGCGCGGGTCGATCAGGGCGCTTATTATTCTGCACGCGGTCGTCTTTCCCGCTCCTTGCTCACCCTTGGCGACAAGGATCGGGCAGGGCACGCTGGGACGCAGCGCCGCGACCAGAAAGGCCTTGATCAGAGTCCAGCCCTGATCGTCGACGTTCAGGAAGCGTCGTAATTCGTCGAGCCCGCCGCCGCGGTCGGGCGAAGGCAGCGGCTGAGAGCCGCGTGTACGATGAAATCTCGGCGGCGGTCGATTTACTATTCGCCAACCTTCGGCATCAATCTCGACCGCCCGCCAGGCGCGGTCGCACAGGTCGAGATAAAGTTTTCCTTGGTGATTTGCGACCCGCAGATTGATGGGAGATTCCTCACCGTCAAACAGGGCTTTCGCCTCAAACAACTCCATCGTGGCGCGGATTGCTTGCGCGCCGGGACTCTTGCCGGTCTCCCGATAATAGGTCCGCAGCAGGTAGAGCTGGAACTGTCGGGAACGAATCGCGTGATTCTCCCAATGGCCATCGACGCGAATGGAAGCCCAGCCGTGCTGATCGGGATCATGAAAGAACTCGGTTCCGGACTCGAGCACCAGTCCGATCAATCTGTCCGCAGCAGATCCGCCGTCGCCGCGATCCATGGATACCGGCTCGCCGAGCATATGCTCGATCAGATCCGCTTTGTCGAATTTCTCGAGAATCCTCCGCCAGTGTTGCCACGTGAGCGGATCCGCAGGCCTAACCGCTGCAAAGGACAGTATCGCCTCGGTCGAGACCAGCAGCTCCGGATCTTCCGCGACCCGGGGCTCAAGTTCGCGGAGGAACAGTAGAGCCAGCTCGACCGCGATGCTGCGTTGGCTTGCCGCACTCATCTTCAAAAGCCGGGAACCAGCTTCTTGCACTTGGCCCTGTTACAGCGTCGGCACAGAATCTGCAAATTCGATTCTTCGGTCTTGCCCCCCTTACTAACCGGAACAATGTGATCGATTTCCAGGTTGATCGCTCTCCTACATTTTCGACATCGTCCTCCATCGCGCACCAACACTGCCGCGCGCATGCTGTCGGGCACGCGCCGATTTGCAAAGCGGTCCTGCCAGGTCGGCTTTTCCACCTCCGCGAAGTCGATGAAGTCAGCGAACTCGCTCAGGTCTAAAGGCTCAGTCGCCCCAATCAGCTGCTCCAGCTTGACGGGACTGTTCGGCAGCATATTGTTCATTCGCGCCGAGAGCAGCAGCAGGCAGATCAGATGGGCCTTGTGGGCGTCGGGAAGCCGACGGAAACGTATGTCGTTCAACAGATCGTACGGCAGCTTGATCTCTCTGCGGGTGCGCTCGAACTGGCGGAAGTTACGAAATCCGAAAAATTCTTCCATGACGGTCTATCGCTGGTTGGGCTCGATGAAGTTGATCCTCATGACTGGGACCGGCGGTTTACGGTAGGGTTCGAGGTTGACTCCGCGGAGCTCTGGGACGGCAGAGTAATCAACCACGCCCTTGCGCGAGCTCTTCAAGACTTCGACGCCACAGCCGTAGGTCCGCTTCGCTGTCGCCATGCGCTCGAGCGTTGCGCGTAGCTTGTGCTCCTCGAACGCCGCGCTTTCTAGCCGAAGCTTGACTTCACGGTAACGCAGCGCGGCGTGACGCCATTTTGGATCCGCGCTCAGATCCAGCTCCTCGTTGGCCACTTCGGGCCAGCGGTTTTCCTTCACCAGCTGCCAGAATGCGACTTCTGCCTCTACCAGCCTCTTCGCGTATTCTCTGTCGGGGCGTACGTCGATCAGGATTCCGTCGGTCCCGTGGAAGGACCAGTAGTGCGCCAGTTCTGCTCCGGAGACCTCCAGTTGATGCTGGAGTTGCGCATGGTACTGGTAGGGAATCCGACCTTCCTGTGCTGATGCGCGATCTCGCAGGCTGAGCGGGCATTTAATTTCCAAGAGCGTGGAGCCATCGAAGCTTAGCCCGTCCAGCGACGCCCGCATCCACTGTAACTCTTCGTGGACCAGACACAGTGGCTCCATCTGGGTTCCTGTTTTTCGCTCGTACGCTCGACGGGCGAACCACTCCAGTTCACGACCACGCCGCGCTGCCGGACCGCCCGGCTCTTCCTGCTTACGTCCGGTTTTTATCGACCAAAGTGTTCTCGGGGTCTTGAAGGGGGTCTCGCCCATGATCACCGGAGCGTCGCTGGCCCCAATCCCTTCCATCCGCCAGCGGTGCCATTCGGCAGTGTTCTGATGCAGACGCTCAATTCTGGGCATGCGCTCCACCCCCTTGGCTCTGTTTGCCGAGTTTGCGGTTGAGCAATTCGAGTGCGCGCCGATATGAAGCTTCGGTCATTTCAGTGAGCGCGGAGATTTTGTAATAGGACAGCACCCGTTCGAGATCGGTCCCGGTCTGTTCGATCAATCCCTGCAGCTCGTGCGTTTGCTCAGCAGTGATCGGGCGCTCCGATCCGAAAGCAGCCCGCGAATCACCGCGTTCGTCCTCCGGATCGTCGCCGGTCGCCAGCAAAAAAGACTGAAGCAGGACGTACTTCAAAGCTCCGGTCATCGCCTTGTAGACCGCCTTGTCGCCCGCATCGAGCCCTTCGCCCGCGACTCTGGCGGTAATCGCTTCACCGCTGTTCTCGTCGTTAAAGGTGTACGCCATGATCACGCGGGCGACCCGGACGCTATCGGACCGTCCGGGTGCATGCGGTTCGTACGTGATGCTCTCCAGAGTGGGAATTACCACCACGCCCAGTTCGGCCAGGATGTCACCGACCGTTCCGGCGATATCTGCGGCAGCCACGTAATTGTAGTTGTGGCGCTCATTGTATCCGCGCTTCTGGATGTAGCCGATACGGCGGCGTACTTCCCCGAGCTTCTGGCGCAAGGTCATCGGTTCAGCGGCGCATGATTCAAGCGCTGCCGAGGTGCCATTTGCGATCGGCCACGGGCGTGTCGCTCCGATAAGCCGATTCCTTCGGTTCGGCATCGTTTGCGCATTCCCGTGTCTTTGCGACACTTGCTCTCCGTCTTCCCGGCGCCTCGATCGCTGTCGGCGCTTTTGCGGCGGCGTCAACGAGCCGTCCTCGCTGGCGGGTTTTTCCACTGAGCGAGGCGCGGAGCTGCATTTCGAGATCGGTTTTCTCAGCTTCCATGTCTATCTCCTCATCGATCCTTTTTGTCCGTTGGGCCTACAGGTCTCCGGGTTAAAGGCTAGTCAGTCTCCTGACACGAAGGTTTCATTCCCCACCATACGGGTCGTCGCGGCAGTCGGCCGGTGCGGTGGCCTCAAGCGGGCAATCCTCGCCATAGGCCTGCGGGCAAACCGACCAAGCGTCGCAATACGGACAGCGGTGGCGGTAGGTCTCGGGCGGCTTGCCTCAAGCATCCGCCAGCGCGTTTCTAGCGCCTCAAGGGCTTGGTCAAGTTGCGCGCGTCTTAAACGCGCTTCGACGATCTTCTCTTGAATGTCGCAGATGACGCTTTCCAAATTGTTCACAGTGATTTGCCTTTGTTGAAAATTTCCTTCACGACTCAAGTACCTTTGTCACCCTGTTGCTTTCTCCAATGGCTTTCAGAGATGCCTGTCCATATTAAGCCACATTCCAATAGTGAGTGTCAACATATTACGGCGATATGTCAACGTAATATGTTGACGCAAGCCCGTATCGTTTGACCCGTTAAGCGCCATAAAGCTACCTTTCAGCGGGAGCCGTCTTAGGCGGAGGCGGGGTCCGAAATGGCTACGAAGGCGGAGGCGCGAAAAGCATTAGAGCGGGCTCTTGCAAAGTTAGGAACCCCAACCCAAGCTGCTTATCAATGCGGTGTAAGCGAAGGCACCATCCGCTACTGGAGGCGCCGCGGGCATCTCAACGGAATCCCCGTGGAAACCGCGCTGAGACTATCGCGACTAAGCGGAATTCCGATTGAAGATTTCATATTTGATGATCAAACTGATACATGATCCGCTCGCTCCGCACCGTCTAAAACGCGATCAGAACGCAGCCTTTTTGCAAGCGGTTTTGGCGAATCGAGAGCCGGCTCCTGCTCCTGAACGCTGTCTCGAACGGCTGGCAATATCGTCAGCTGGGGCCCGATATTGTTCGCCAGTCAGGACGGGTGGGATCCTGGATTCTCGGATGATGGCGACGACCACTTTCAACCCGACAGCGAAGGCCAATTGCCGCGGTCGCCAGGATCAGGAATCGCCGGCTGTCCCGGGGACTTGGTGACGATCGTCTGGATAGGCTGATAAAGATGCAGCGATGAGAATTCTCGATCGAGCCATGGAGTTGAGGAGAGTGTGCCGAATCAGATGTGGTAAAATTAACCGGGTGGCGCGAAACGTGCCGGGCAGGATTTGATCTTCCTGACCGCGTCGCAAAGAGGAGTGTTATTAGGAGCAAAATTGGTATGAGCAGCGAACGTCAGATCAGAGCCAACCGGCTAAACGCGCAACGAAGCACGGGCCCGAGCAGCTCCGATGGCAAGGCACGGGTCGCTTCGAACCCCCTGAAACACGGATTGACCGCAAAGCGGATTGTTCTGCCCAGTGAGAGCGCGGAGGAGTTTGAGGCATTCCGTATCGCCCTGTGGGATGACCTCGATCCAAAGGGGGCATTGGAGGAGGTGTTGGCCGAAAAGATCGTAGCCGACGCCTGGCGGCTCAGGCGGGTTCCCGTACTAGAGGCCGCTCTGCACGAGCGCGACCTTCAACAACGCAGCGTCGAGAGGATTAGGAAGGAGTTAAACTCCATCCCGATTTTAAACGAAAACGACCCAAACCTGGTTACAGCCTCGAATAAGCTGGACCAGCCAGCCCTCAGAGTGGCGTACGCATTGGAAAAGCACCTGAACGGGTTCGTAAGCCTGTGGCGCCATGAGGAAGCGCTGACCCGGTCATTGCGCACAACGCTACACGAGCTGCAGAGACTGCAGGCGATCCGTGTAGGTGAGCTGGTACCTGCTCCTGCGGTATTGGATGTGAACATCAACTCTGGGAGCCCCGAGAGTTGCGAGACGTGATCAGACAATGGGAGGTCGCAGAAACGGACCACCAAGGATTTCCTCAGCAGAGCTTTTTGCGGTCGGCGATCCGCAAAACAAGTGAGAGCTGTGGCCAACACCGGATATCGGTGGTTGGACCAAGGGATCTAGGTATGCGGCACGTTGGTCTGAGATGGGCTGGCACATTAGGTGACGATCTACCTTCTGCACGTCGACCCTTAAGTTAGAATAAATTCTTCCCGACGGACCGATAATAGAACAATGTTTCGTTGATTGGCGTGAAAGAAGACGAATTCAACAAAACAAACCCAATTCACACCGTCAAGTCGAACCGTCAATGACGAACGACCAAAAGCGCAGTCATCATGAATAGCTACTCAAGTCGTGAGCACCATGGAATAACTCTTTGTGTCCCATCCTTGCCGGCGCCAGGGTAGCAGCCCTTTTTGAAGACGAGCGGTTCCTAACCCAGCGTTAAACGTCGGACCACCAGACTCTTTGCGGGAGAAAAAACTCTCGTTTATCTGAATGGCGTCGAGGGGCCCCTGCCCCCTGGTGGGTCCCTGTCGGTCCCAAGCAGACCCCGGCACACCCTGTTGCTCGTTTAGAGTCCGCGAGTGGCGCTTAAAAATTTTCCTGGACCTCTTTCGAGCTGGAGGATAAATCGCCAGAATAGTTTCTCGCTAGTTGTTTTGAAGCCTATCGCGCTTCTTGACTCCATGGTATCGTAATGTTTTAAATGTTTGTTCAAATTAGATTTTAGGGAGGGAAGAAATGGAAACGGCGGGTGTTCGACGGTTCGGCTCCGTAATTCGCGCGCGCCGACGCCAACTTGACTTGACCCAGGAGGAGCTTGCGCGTCGGATCGAAACGTCAGTCCCGTACATCGGTCATCTTGAAACAGGCAAGCGCCATCCGTCGGAGAAGCTTGTTACGAAGCTTGCTGATGTGCTCGGTCTGGATCCACGGGAACTGTTCTTTTTGGCCAATCCGGCAACCGAACGCCTCATTTCCCGCGATCAGGAATCAAATGGTGTTTCCGTGTGGGAAACATTCTGCAAAGACGAGAGTTTGCGCAAGGTTCACAACATCAGCGACCAGGAGATGCACGCACTTTCCGGGGTATCGCGGTTAGGTGAGGTACGGGATCCGCGAGACATTCTTTTCATCCTTAACACGATTCGGCAAGCGCTTGGTTGAAAAACGCCCCCGGGGCAACAGAACCGCAATCACGTTAGTTAGGAACCAGGTAGATTGATGGTTGGAAGGAGCGGACGAAATCAGGGCGCGTAATGAGCTGCCTGAAATCGGCTACCTTGACGATTCGGATGTTTGGCTGAACTGGCCGAGCCGCAACAGGTCGTTCGTGCCGGACACGGTGAAGTGCGAATCTGCCGCCCCCGGGGATTCGAGCAACCCGGTTGTCGCCGGGGTCTTCCTGGATAACGTTAAGCACCTAGGTCGGCCGCGCCAGCTCGGTGCAGCCCGGCAAGCTACAAAACGGCTTCATAACTGGTCGCCAGGACCACGCGAATTTCCCTCGCAGTTTTCGACGCAGCTCCCTAGCGGATCGCCTTGGAAATGGAAAGAGGATTCTCCCGGACCAGATCAGGGCAGTTGCGGCGGTCCGATGAACGGAGTCTTGACCGGAACCGCCGCCCCGACCAGTTCGATTACGGTATCGCTGTTTAAGTTCGTCACCCAGACGTGGCCCACGCTGTCGATCGGCACGCGACGTTGAAAAAGTGATCCACCCAAGGCGGTGGTTAATCGGACAATTTCGTGACCTCTAATTCTCCTTTTCTCCGCTGCCAGCGGCGGCGTTGCGGTAGTCTTCTTGGGTTGATGTTTGAGAGTGACCGTTATTGGCCGTTGGTTCACGATTTGAGCGGCGCTCACTGCGGTGGGGGTCTCCCCGGGTGGTCAGGATATGGCGGTGATGGACGAGGCGATCGAGCAGAGCGGTGGTGAGCTTCTCGTCGCCGAACACCTTAACCCGTTCGCCAAAGGTTAGATTGGTGGTGATGATCGTTCCCCGCCGCTCGTATCATTGCGCGAGCAGATTGAAGAGTAGCTCGCCGCCAGCGCGCTCAAATGGCACAAAGCCCACTTCGTCCACAATCACAGCGCTGGGTACTCACGCGGAAAGGCGGCGGGTTTCAGTTCCCGGCAATGCTCGCAGATGACTGCCTCGAACGCCGAGTTACTCATGGGCGTCTGCTGCGGCGGCGAGCAGATGGTCGTAGTCGGAGGCCTTGGCGGACTCTACTATATATGACGAGAAGAGAGCCGTCAGCATCATGGGTTTTGCATCCACCATATGGACAGTCACCCTCCGAAGTCAGCTCGCACCATCGGATGGCGGCTTGTCGCCGCGCAAATCTGACAGTTCCAAATTGGCTTCTTTCAGCTTTTCCTTCGTCTTCGCGTATTTGAGACGAACGTCGTTCAGCGCTTTCGTCAGCTCGAGAATGCGCAGCATCCGTTGCTCACCGCTGACATCTCCCAACCATGAAACCTGCTGGGCATGCGCGTGATGGACGAAGATCATCCAGTAGTGGTCATAATTATTCGTCCAGATCAAAGGATATCCGGTCAGCCCATGCTGCCGCGCTGTTTCAGTCACAAACTTCAATGGGTAGGAAGCGAAACCCGGGTAGGTCCAGTCGTGACCGCTATAGGTGTCCTGACCATTAGAGAAGAAACTGGCCGCCAACAGCCCTTCAGGCTTCAAGGCCAGCTTCACTTCCGAGAGACACCGATCGAGCTGCGTTTGCGACACGTGGGTCAGGACGGACTGCGCCACCATGAAATCGAACGGGACATTGAACCCGGTCAACGAGAAGTCCTCGACATAACGGAAGGTAGGGCGCTTTAGGCGGCGCAGTTCTTCGCCGATTTCGTAATGGATGCCATCCTCGACCAGCCACACCTGCGGCTCGATCCCGTAGTAACAGCCGGGAAGCAAGTAGGGAATGAAAAGCCGGCCTCCGCACAACGAACCGCAGCCAATGTCCAGCAGGGCGTGATCTTCACGCAGGCCCAGCGCGACCATCAGCGCGAACTGTGTCGCGGCGGTCACATCGTACGCCTTGGGACTACCGACGTAAGCGCGATAATGACGCGTCCCGGCTTCAAGTTTGCGTGCTTCCTCGATGCTCGCGTAACGGTGATCCTTGTTCTCCGGTGCCAACTCTCGCACGTTAAGCTCGTCTGGCCGCTCGCTGCTGCCCGGTCGTTCTGGCACCATTCGTGCACATCTCCTCTCAGGATTCGCTCATACGACTCCGACAATTGGGGCATTGTGTCAGGGCGCCCTCGAAAACAGCAGGGAGCAAAAGCCAACACCAAGAGCCAGAGGAACTCCCAGATACCAATGTAGTCGGCTTCACCAAGGCAAAGAATGGCGCTCGCAAAACGTTGGCCAGATGCTGTCGTACGGCCAGTCCCGTGTCCGCTCATATGCTCTCGAGTGAGTAAGCGTTGACCGGACGGGATGACAGCCAGCGCATTAAGAATGGGAAGAACGGATCGCCCGTGCAACAGAGGTTCCGCGCGTATGGCCAAAGGCCACCGGCAAGCGCTCCAAAGGAAAAAACATACAGACGCCGAAGTGACCTGGTCTCCCACCAAAAAGCAAGCGCCAGTCTGAGCGCGATCGCGCAACTCGTATATTTTCTTCCGGCTACCCACCCCGACCAGCAGTCCCGTCAGCGCAGCATGCGGCGTTGGGGCGCAGTCCGCGTGCCTTGGAGATAATTAAAACGCAAAGCGCGGCGCCAAATGCCATCCATAAGTCTGGACTACCGGCCGTTGAAAGCTTCCAGCCACCATAGGCGTCACCAGGAAGAGCACAACGACCAGCCAAATCCAGAGATGTGGCATCCAATCTCGGGCCATGCATGCAAAAGCGGCTGTCGTGAGAACACCGCCAAAAACATCAATCCAGCGCAACCTTCTCGCTGCCCAAGGCCAAACTTGCAAGGATCAACAGGTGATTCTGCCCGCGAAAAAATGTGTGGAAAGGAAGAAATCAGGATGAAAATCGTCACGCAAAACCAGCAATGGTCCTGTGAAACCCTAGTGCGTGACGTCAGGACCGATAAGCGGCGCCATGGCGCAGAGTCCTTTCAACCCCAACACCACCAATGTTGCAACGGCGCAGTGCTCCGCGCCAGTCTGGGACCATACGTGCTGGTACGCTAAGAGCTTTCGAGTAAAGCTCGTGTATTTACCCGGCAAATCACAGCCGACAGGGCCAGCATCGCGGCAATGCACAAACGTATGTATCCTGTCGTCTGCGCCCAGAAAAAAAAGAATCTCGAGTGCTATGACACCGCACGCCACGGAAGCCAGCAAGTGAACGGCCGCACGAGAAAAGGCCAGCCCGCCAAGCCGCAGGAGTTTCGGTCCCATGCCGGCCGCCAGAATCATGAACAGAGCAGCAGCGCAAAGGACTAAAATTGCCGAAACAATCGCCATAGCAACCGCCCAACCGAGATCCAGGTTCCCTCCAAGAACGAGCGAAACCTCATCGGCCTCGTCCAGATCGTCCACGCTCAAGAGCAGTGGGCGCTCTCGCGATACAATTTTCAACAAGTCCCGTAATGAATCGGAGCAGGCCGAATCATCCCGCCTGAGACCCAGCAAAAACTCAACGCAGTTGTCGAAGAGCGGCTGACTTTCTTTATTCCCGTTAGACACCGAAATGGAAGTGGAATGCTCGCTTGTCCACCGCGAATCGACTACGTTTTGAAGCTCTAGGCGGAAAAGATTGCGGACTACATATGGCCATGCGGTAACGTCGCCCGGCAGGCATTTTGGCGCGGGACGGGTTCTCAAGACTCGAAAACCCTGCGCGTCGGCCCGCACGCACAATTCATCGAGCAGAGAGCTTTTACCGATTCCGGGCGCTCTCGAAATAAGGACAGCTGTTCCCTTCCCGGAATGGGCCTCTCTAAGGCAGTGACCGACAATCTCAAGTTCAGGTTGTCGTCCAACAAGCGGAGGACTCATGATGCCATTCCAAAGGCCATCTTCATAGAATATTTGTTGGGTCGTTTCTTTATTCTGTTATCGGCAATACTCAGGGAGGAGGCCTCAAATTTGTCGCTCGTGTCATCTTTGAAAAGCTTGGGTCATTTCTGTAAAAGAAAGACCAATTCTGACTTCGTCAGCTTGTAGGCAGAACGAGGCTTTCGGCTTCCGATTTCATACAAAGCCGCGAGCCTGGCAACGCTCTAACCTAAACCGCTCTTCTGCTCAATGTTACCCCCTCTAAACACACAGTTTGTTCCTAAATACAACCGGTTGTCAAGAAAGTCCCAGCGGGGGGCAATTGGTCCCCGGGTACCCTCTGCCCAAAGATCGCAAGATTCGACGCCTGGGTGATGCGGCCCCCAGCAAGGTGTGGGCCTACTCGACACCTGTCGCGCACGCGCGAGCTCATCAATAGCTTGCTGTCTAATTCATGCTTTTTTCGTCACACAAAAACATTCGGCCATGTCTTTCCGCCATGATGCTTCCCGACCGAGTGACCGAAGACTGGTTGTTCATAACTGTGGACGGAGTGTCTTCTAAGTGGCCTTGCGGGATTCTTTTTGACCTCGCGACTGTTCGCATGGGTACCGTCCTAACTTGGGGGTCGGGGTTCTAAGTTGAAGGACTGGATGTCGTAATTTAATTTCGGTACCTGAATCAGATTTGATTGCAATCCAATGGGGGTGGAAGAGTTGATTTTAAAAAGCGTAGGCTTCCCGGATGTGCGCGAAGCCTGTCCACCGAGATTCTGACTCTCGACCTATGTCCGAGTTTCTCCACTTTATCCCAGTACGATCTACCCCTGGTCAAGAATAGGCACAATCGCCCACTTCAGCCTCGGCACGCAATCGCCTCGGGTATCGGTCCACCTCATCGAGAACAGTCTTTGAGCGATGGCGAATCGTCAGCCGGTCCGCGACTTGACGCTGGGTCCGGTGAAGGGCTACGAATAGTGTACTTTGAAAGTCAAAAAGAAGACTCCGGTTTAGCATTAGATGGCTCACAGAGCGTAGCATTTCAGTGAGACGAAAAGGGCAGGGAATAGTGTCTGATAACTCGGTCGTAAGAGGCGTCTGTTGCCGCTATTCTAGTGTCAATGCTAGGCAAAGCAAGGAGGTTGCAGCGCGCTGGGAAGCCCCTTCGGCCTCATACCGGCCTCCAACTCGGCGTTCGCAAACAATGTGATCGGTCCAGGAGTCGCGACTCGCCAAATGCTACCTGCACCTTTCCAGAGGTTCGCGTGGACAATTTTGGCGGTTCTGCTGACGGTTGCAGTTTTCGGCTGCGGAAACAGCACCTCGGCTAACGCGCCAACCCCGACACCCACTCAAGCCGCGACCCCGACCCCCACATCCGGCTTGACACCTATACCGACGCCGACACCCGTGTCGGTCGGGCAAACCTGGAATCTCTATAAAGATTTCAGCGCCTACTATCTGGTTCCCTACTCTAGCCCAACTCCGCCATTCGGTAACCAAATGAGCGGCGCCAACCTCCACGTCAACATTGTCGTTTGCGACAGCCAGAAACATTGTACAACTGAGCACAGCACCGCGCTCGATACCGGATCGCGCGGTCTGTGGCTTCCTGCTGGCATCTTCCCCTCTGCGATCCCCAGCGCTTTAGCCACCCCGGGTTATATCTTTTACAACAGCGACGGATTGCAGCTGCAGGGCAACTGGAGCAACCTTTCCGTAGACTTCCCTGACGCAGTACCCGCAGGCGGAGCATCCACACCCGCGGCTGCCACCGTTCCAGTCCTGCTGGTGCAGCGCAGCTGCTATCTTCCTGGCAATTGGCCGGAGGGAACCAACCCCTCACCGGCAACGTGCAGCACTCCTGATCCTCGGTCCGGACAGATGGGAATCGGTTTCGATCGGACGGGCTACGGGACCTGTCCCGAAGGCAATCCCACGCCTGCACCTAATCGGAACCCCAACGTTCCGGCCTGTCAGGCGGCGCCTGCAGCCAACCAGAATTACAACCCGTTGCTGAATCTGGCCGCGATGCGAAAAGGGCAGATGATAAGCGGCTACATCTTGACGCAAAGCGGGGTGGTGCTGGGCCTGACCGCCGCGAATACGGCTCCTAATGCGACGCTGCCTGGCCTGGGTAACTATGCTTTTGAAAAGCTGGTTCCGACCGGCTTGACTCAAATACCTGACAGCCCGCCCGATTGGCAGCCCGCGACTGGATCGGTCAGTATCAACAGTGTTTCTAACACTTCGGGCCAGACCGTCATCGACATTGGTATCGGTGACATGCTCGTCGGTCCACCTAGCCCCGTCAGCAGTACGACCCCCGTCCCGGCCGGTTTCAATGCCAGTGTAGCCTTGCTCGGACTGCCACCTGGAACGGTTGGTTATAACTTCATCACCGGGGACAGCACCGGTACCAATCCGCTGGCGCCCACGGTATCCAAGAATGCTCCTACCGGCGCGAACTTTTCGCCATATCAGCAAATCGCATACCCGGGGAACCAGAACCTGTTCGCGTTTCTGAACACCGGAATCAATCCTTTGAACGCATTCAATTATCTGTACGACGCGCAAAATGGATACCTTGGGCTGCAGCTTAACATCGTCTTATACTTTGCTTTTCTCACCCCGACGATAGGCGCCAATGGCACCATGTCTTTCCCCAACGGCTTTGTAACAAATCTGCCGATAAATGTCATTACTAACTCCATTATCTCGACAGCCGGAACTATCAACTTGAACGGACCGCTCAGCGGTGGCGGAACTCTCACGATTATGGGTGGCACCGTCAACGTGAACTGCCCCAGTGTCCTTTCGCAGGCTGTGGTTGCATCTGGAACGCTGGTAATCGGCGGTTCGATTACGGGCCCGATTACGACTCAGGGGAGTGGAGCCGTAAAGACTTCGCTCAACACCAAGTGCAATAGCCTGTCGCCATAGATCAGGCGGTGATAACCATCGGCAGCAGTGAAAACGAGATGCGATCGCTCAGACGGCACGACTGGCTGGAATACACCTAGACCAAGCATAACCGTGCGCTTACCACAACTTTGCGATGGCGCGTCAACGGTTTTGGCCAGGAGGAGAAGGTTTTGATGCAATTCCAGAGGAGAGATAAGATCGCCAGCCGATATGCCGGGCTGGTCCTTTGCCTAATCGCGGTCTTGGCCGTTTGTCGCGGGAGCGTGCCGGCGCAGGAGTCTGCGCCGATTGTCGGCGACCATGTCAACCACTTACCGTTTACAACGCAATTGGCGGAGAATTATCCGCTGCAGCTTGAAGTAATAATGGCACTCAACCATCGCGAGCAGTTGTCCCAGCTTGAGGCTGACCTTCAAGACCGCCATTCTCCATCTTATCATCGATGGCTGACGCCCCAGCAGTTCGCCGTCAACTTTGGCCCAACCACCCAGCAGATGCAGGCGGTTGCTAACTGGCTCAGCAGCCAGGGACTGGTGGTTAGCGCAATGGACCCGCTGGCCCGCGCGGTGCGATTCACGGCTCTCTACTCGGAGGTCAGAAGGGCGCTTGGGACCACGATTCTCGGTGATGGGGTTAACTACGGCAACGTCACCGATCCGCAGGTGCCCGCGGCATTGGCACCAACGATTGTATCGATCGAAGGATTGAGCACATCTAACGGCGGTCCGCTGGAAACCGAAACCGACGCTATCGTCAGCACCTGTACCCAGCCGTCCGGATGCAATACCGGGGCTTATTTCGGTCCCGGCGATCTCTATACTTTTTATGATGAAACTTCTGTGCTCAACGCCGGTAACCTCGGCACCGGCGGCACTGCCACCTCAGGTGACTGCGTCGCGTTGCCGGAAAGCGCCAGCATCAATGCCCAGGCATTGACCAATTTCGTCAACCAGTTTCAAGGCCTGCCCGCGCCGCTACCTTCGCCCGGCGTGCTGCCGCCGATTGTCTATACCGCGATCAATCCGCCTGTAAGCGGCGCCACGCCCGCCGCGACACCTGGCCTGCCGTCAGACAACGAGCCCTACCTGGACATCGAGTGGGTCCATACGGTTTCGCCCAACACGCCGATTCGCGTTTACTATGTGAACCGTAAAAACTATCTGAGCGCGATGCAGTATGCGGTGCTTGAGAATCGATGCGGCGTGATCAGCAGCAGCGTCGAGGGCGACTGCGATCCCGTAACAACCATCCTGGCGTTGGATAATGTCGAAGCCGAAGCGGCGGTGCAGGGCCAGACCATATTCAAATCTTCGGGCGATTACGGCAGCAACTGGAAGTGCGGAAGTCCCATTCCTGCGATTCTTACGCAAAATTCTCCGGAGCAGCAGCCTTACAACCAATCCAGTTGCCAAGGAACGTCCAGCAACTACGCCGATGCCAACGGCAATCTCTACCAGCCCAGTATCGACGAAGAAGCCGCCAGCGCCAACATCACGGTGGTGGGCGGCACCAAATTCCAGCCGACGTATGACTCTGCAGGCAACGATCTCAGTACAGTCGGTCAAGGCCTGGAGAGCGTCTGGAATAATAACGATACGGGCCCCATCTTTTGCCCGATCAAGGATGCCAGCGGCGGCGGTCCTAGCGTAATCTTTAGCAAGCCCGCCTGGCAAACCGGGGTCGGCGTGCCCAACGACGCGGCGCGCGATATCCCTGACGTGGCTATGGGCGCCGACGGTCCGGCGGTGGGAGTCAGTCCGGCGATCGCCTTGCCCGGATTTTTTGTCGCGACGCAAAAGACCACCGACCCCGCACCGACCTTTGCCCTCACCGGAGGGACCAGTATCGCCACTCCGATGTGGGCGGGTGTGTCGCGTCTGATCGCCCAGGCCCAAGGCGGGACCAGGCTGGGCAATATCAATTCGCGGTTGTACGAACTGGGTAATTTGCAAAGTCCTAATTCCGGACTTCACGATGTAACCGTGGGCAACAATATTAACAATGGAATCCCCGGCTACAGCGCCGGGGTCGGCTACGATCTGGTTACCGGATGGGGATCGCCGGACATCGCCAAGCTGGTAGCCGCCTTTCCAGGGGCCGCCGCATCGAGCACTCCCATCAACACGACCGTCAGCGCAGGTGGAACCGCGTCCGCCGGCAATTCACGATTACTAATACGACCAGCGGCACTCTTGGATTGCAGTCGGTCACTATCAACCTTAGTTCACCTGCCGTTTTCTCGTCTCTGACGCTTACCGCCACCGTGGGCACCAACACGCCGCAAGTCGCGGCCGCGGTACCCTCCGCGTCGAGCGTGTTCACTTTTTCACCGCTTGTGAGCATTCCTTCCGGCGGATCCGCTACGATGGTCCTTCAAGGGCTAACCGTTACTCATGCTCCGGTTGTCGCCGGGGTTACCATCGCGACCTGGGTGGGCAGCTCTCCGCGCAGCGGCAGAGGTTCGTCCCTATGGTTTAGCTTGGTCCTGTTCCTGGCCTGCGCCCTTTTGGTGAAGTCGCGTTGGCGGATGCCCTATGCGTTTGCCGGGCTGCTGCTCCTGGGAGGTCTCGCAATCCTGAGCTCAAGCTGTGGCAGCAGTAGTAGTGGGAGTTCTCCGATGCCAACGCAAAGCTCCAATCAGTCGATTGCTAAAGCCGGAATCAACGTCGGTGATGGTCAGGGAGGAATAATCCAGGTCTCCGGCTTGCCGGCGGCGCTGGGCAGCGTGACCGTGCGATTTTAAGCATGTGCGTCCGGTCCGCGTACGGCTGAATCACTATATGACGTGTATCGGCGTTTTGGTTCGGCCCGATGCCAGGCGGCGGTAGGAACCGAGTTGAGATCGCTGCTCGCATCCATTTCTGCACTGCTTGCGATGAAGGGCTTTGCTATACAAGGGCGGCATAAGCAAAAAAGCGCTCACGATATTTACTACTGCGTTCGAAATTATCCAGAGGGAATCGAGGCCCAGGCCCAAGCCTGCCGGCCGCTACTTGTTGATAATTCCTGATAGTTGCCTACCTGTGGGTACGGAGGTCGCACCGTAAGGTATCCGTCGTTACAATTGACGGACATGAAGAAGCGGAAGCAGGAGGTTGGGATGATTCAGATTCGAATAGCGCCGGACCAAAAACGGCTGCTTGAGGAAGCCGCACGCAAGATGGGGCTATCGTTGTCGGCCTGGATTCGACTGGTGGCGCTGAAGGCAGAGCGAGCAACGCACCGGCGGCAAATGATAGCAAACCACGAACAACCGCCAGCCGGTGCCGCGCGCCTGGCGCGAGGAGGAACGATGAAGCGGCGCAACCGGGGCAGAAAAATGGAACCCAATCCAGACGACAATGAGAGCGAGATTATCACGCTCCATGGTGTCGCCGACTATCTCCACTGCCTTACTGGGGCATGTCTATCAGCTAATCCAAAGAGGTGACCTGCCCGGATTTCGCTTGGGCAGCGATTGGCGTTTTCGGCGCGCCGATATCGACGAAGTGGATCAGGGCTGGTGGCTCAGGGTCAGGGGCAACTAACGCGGACAACAAGGCTGCCGGAAAGCGGCGCTACAACCGCAAAACGTGACAACAATGGGCTCATTCCGCTTCTATCGCCGCGTCCACATCTTCCCGGCCTGAAGGTCAACCTCTCGCGGTCGGGCTCGAGCCTGAGTGTCGGTGTTTGCGGCGCGCATGTCACGGTCGGGAAGCGCGGCGTCACCAGGACGCTGGGAATCCCGGGCAGCGGGATTTTCTACACCAGCCGGACCGGCTACCACAGCGGCTTGCATTCGGCGCACCGGGAGCCGCCGGCGCTGATCGGCCAGGTTGCGGCGCCAAGGCGCGTCTCTGAGTGGGTGCTCGCGGCGATCGTGCTGGCGCTGGTGATTGTCGGGCTATCGATGCTGGTGCCGCGGTAATGGCCTACTTTCTCGGTCGCCCAGGGCCAAACCACGGACCGTGAAGAAGCCACCATCGGCGAACTGCCGCGGTCGGCAGTTGTCTAAATCGCACGGTCGCCCATTCTTTTACGGTCGTGGCCTTTTCGAGTTTTTCTTGGAGCTGGCACACTCCGCCATGCAAATGAACCACTCATAGTAGTGCTGATTGCGCTCTTCAAAGCGGGTCTCCTTGATCAACTTCGAGGTTGAGGCATGCTCGTAGGCGTCCAGGATATCGTCACCAAAAATTGCGGCCACCAATGCACGATTCACGATGTTTTTGGCGTAGTAAAAGCCGACCATCTCGAAGAAGCCAAGAAATTCTTCAACGAAGTCCTCTGGGACCGTGTCGTCGTCGGGGAATCTATCGTTTGCTCTGAAGTTTTTCATCACCGTCCTACTCCCGGCGAAATCTCTCAAACGATTGCAGCCTGAAGGTGCGGCGGTTGTAGATGATCTCGGCCGCATAGATTAGCGGCCCGATCCTTCCGAACTGCTGAACGCCGATGGCCAAAAGAATTTGTGCTCCGCGATCGGCACTGCCATGGTCTGGAGGCTGAATCGCACCCCCGCGCAGACGTTGCAACCTGGGAGAATCATGGTCGCCGGAATCAGCACTTCGTGTGGGGGGGCGTGCGCCGGAGCATAGTGCGACACAACGTAGATACCGGAAGGGACGCGCGTACCAGACGGGAGGTTGGTTGTCTCAGTGGAATGGCAAGCCTGCATAGCGTAATACCGAAACGTGAAGTTAATGGGTTAACCAACTGTGCCAGGGGCCGGACTCGGTGGAAGCCACCTTTCCCTCTTCTCAATACTCAGGTGCAGGGCAAAAGCACCGTCGCGTCGCGGTTGCGGACAATATGTTCCGGGCTACTGCGATGAGGGTTTCTTTAAGAAAGCCTGTTCAAAGCCGTGCTGTCCTGGTTAGCGTTGATAGCGAAAGGTGGTCACAGGCGGGAACAGTGGGCCACATTTTGACTGGATCACGATCGAACGCGACTTCTTGCCTATCGTGATAAACTAATTATCTTCCATTTTGAGGTCAAAGGACGGCAGGTTAAGGCGGAATGAAGGAAAGAATGTATGACCAAGGCGGACCTTTTAGACACTTTGTCGGATCGTCTCGGTTTCACGAGGATGGAAGCTGACAAATACGTCGATGGCTTTGTGGATGAGCCCGCTCCGCCATTGATACAATCGCAATGGTCACCCACAGGTCCTTTTTTTCGGCGCCCCTGATTCGATACTGTAAAATGCCTCACTTCGGCCAGACCGGACAGTCAAAATCAGCCGCCGCCTTCATAGCCCGAGACTGTCAGTGACAGTTAAAGATGTCCGCCCCATAAGCAGTTAAAGATGTCCGCATGGTTAGTCGATAGTTGCGTTGTTGCAGTAGCTTTGATGAACAGTTTTTCGCCCGTCGCTCCTCGCGGTGACCGGGAGCGCGGGCGAAAAACTATCGATTCCGGGTTCGCGCCAGCAGTGCGATGCAGCGCGCCGGACAGCTTTTTTGTGCTGGCCAAGCGCTGCCGCGCACTGCTGGCGCGCTCCTTATTTATGGGGCTGGGGAGGGGTGTTCCCATCGGCGTCGTAACGGGCCAGCAGGCGGCCTTGGTAGCTGACCCCGAGGTGGCCGTTGGGGAATTGGTGGACGATGACCGGGCAGCGCACGAAATGCATGCGCTGCGGGGTGGTGGGAAGTTGCAGGATCACGCGCTTGAAGGTCACGGTGTTGTCGTTGCGCACCACGCGTTCGTGTTTGGCCGACAGCAGCAGGTCGAGGTCGATTCCCGCCATCGGCGTAAAGGCGCTCTCAGGCTGGGCCGGGGTGACGGTGAAGCGGCGGTTGAAGTCGGGCACAAAGACCTCCTTTAAATAGCGGTTGGCCTGCGCGTAGCTGGCAATGCGGTGCAGCCGCAATTCCTGTGGCAGGCGGCCCTGGATGGTCTGAAAGGCGCGTTCGCTGCGCCCGCGAGCTTGGGGCGAGCGGGCCAGGATGTGTCTGATACCCAAGGCGCGCAGGGCTTGGGCGACTTGGCCCTGCTGCTCCTCGGCGGGAGCCTGGCCGGCCTGCTCGGTGCGGCAGAAGTGGGAACCGCGGTCGGTGTACAACTCGCAGAAACGCCCATGCTCGCGCACAATTGAGGTCAGCGCCTGGAAGGTGGAAAGCGTACCCTCCTGCGCGACGAACTCCGCATACAGAATACGGCCATCGGCGTCATCCAGCGCCACCACCAGGTCCTGCATCGGTTGCCCCGCGATCCATTCATGCGTGGAGGCATCGAGGTGGACCAGCATTCCCACCATCGGGCGGCGCTCGCGCCGGCGCCGGTAGCGGCCGCGGCCGGGCTCCTTCTCCACAATTCCGGCCTCCTGCAGCACCTGCCGGACATAGGTATATGACACCGCGATCCCGTGCTGCTCGGTCAACCGTTCGTAAAAATGCCGCATCGAAAAGTCCGTGTACATTCCGCGCTTGAGCCGGCAAATCTCCCTAAGCGTCTGCGCCGTGACCCGCTTGCGCCGCGGTCGTCCGCCGCGCTGGTCTATTACCGCCGACATCCCATTGCGCTCGATCGCGCGCCGAATCCGGCGCATCTGCCGCGCTGTCACTCCGATAATATCCGCCGCCGCCACCCAACTGAGCTGTCCATCTATCGCCTTGGTGATTACTTCCCGCCGGGTCATTGTCCTTGCCTCCCGGGCTACCCGCCGCTCGATGTTTCCCATCGCTCGGCTGTACCCTGTTAGGCGGACATCTTTAAGTGCTTATGACCCGGACATCTTCTGTGCTTATCACACTTCATAGCCCGAGACTTGTTGTCATTAGAGTTTTGGGGTAAAGGGACCTGTCCACCATTGGGAAGCCAGCCACTCCTTAGCCGCCGCATAAAAAAGCGAGCTTCGTAGCGGCTAATGCGCCGGGCTAGACCGTACCTCGTTGAACCCCTCGAACGGAGCTTTCGCGTTCGCGGCTCTTAAACTCCACGAAGCGCGCGCATCTCCCTTGAGCTCCGATGACGTGATCGTCGAAGTTCTCTAGCCCGAAAAGTAGCCGCTCCAGTTGCATGGAGGAACGGCCGTCAGAGCATGTCGACAAATGGACACTTGCCTCGCCCGCTAAAGTATCTTAATTCGTAATATTTGAACTCTTTAGTTCAGTTTGGTGAATTCCCTACCTTTTTGGCATATGACAAGAATTTCTGTTGAAAAGCCTTGTCAACCCGAGCAAGGTGTATGATCTGATTATACTGCTGCGGTTGCAAGCCTTCGGCCTTTTAAGGTCGCCTTCTCCTTCGACTCCGCTCCCTGGGCCATTGTCGCTTTTCGGCCTCTTCCCGTGCTATCGAGAGCGTATTTTCGCTTTTGGATTATTCCTATCAGCTTCACGTACGCCTTGGGAACCGGCATTTAGCTGTCAACCCTCGCCAGGAGGGTCTTCCCCGCACAGCCTAACATGAGGCCAAGCAGAGCTTCCGTCCGGGGCGGCGAGCCTAACCGCGGCTGGGACCACGACCGACTCCGACC
>CAWGQB010000010.1:0-92702 GCA_963824565.1 uncultured Pseudomonadota bacterium
TTATGGCTCTGGTTGAGGGTATGCTGGCCTCGGTTTTATCGGCGCGTGTCGGGGATTGAGGTGCCGCAGCCGTTTGTGCGCCTGAAGTACGCGGAGGCGATGGAACGCTTCGGTAGCGACAAACCTGACATGCGCTTTGACCTTGAACTGAAGCGGCTGGATGAGGCGTTTACCGGCACCGCTTTCAAAGTTTTCGCCGAGGCGCTGGCACGCGGCGAGAGTACTATGGATCGCGTGCCCGCGACCCTCCAATTCACCCGCCGCGAGCTGGACGAGCTCGCCGAGGGCTTGCGAACCCGCCAGGGCCTGGGTTTGGCGCGGGCCCGGATTCTCGGCGAGACCGGATGGCAGGGGCCGGTTGCGAAGTTCATCGACGAGGGCGCGCAGGCCCATTGCGCAGGGATTGCTGGACTGAAGCCGGCGATACCCTATTGATGGTTGCCGGGCGGCCGGGAAAGGGTGCATCCCGCAATCGGCGAACTACGCTTGCAGTTGGGAGAAAAGTTCGGACTGCGCTCCGGCGACGAACTACGCTTTTTGTGGGTGGTCGACTTTCCATTGTTCGAGCAGTACTAACCCGACAGGAGGGACGCCTGGTCTCGGTCAATCATCCCTTTACCGCGCCCAATCCCGACGATTTGGAGTTTCTCGCGGTCGAGCCGCTTAAGGCACGCGCCCTGGCCAACCATGTGGTGCTCAACGGCGAGGAGATGGGCGGAGGCTCGATCCGTATCCACAATGCTGAGCTGCAGATGAGAATCTTCGAGCTGCTCGGATTCACGCGAACAAGCCGGCGAGAAATTCGGCTTTCTGGTCGAGGCCCTGAGCTACGGAGCGCCGCCTCACGGTGGAATCGCCTTGGGGTGGATCGGCGACGATGATGCTGTCTCACACCGAATCGTTGCGCGACGTGATGGCGTTTCCCAAGACCCAGCGCGCCGTCGACCTGATGACCGGGGCTCCTTCCGAGTCGATGAGCGCCAGCTCCGCGAGCTTTCGATAAAGGTGGTGAAATGAATCAGCGCGCCATTGGTTCAATCGCGCCGTCTGCATGGCGGCTTTGCTGTGTGGCTCCTGCGCGGCGAACTTCGATCCGTCGACCTGGTCTACGCCGACGTGGGTTCCGGCGATTGGGAATAGCTCCAACGTCCAGGTCGAGGCGGTGCGCTCAATCAAGACCATCCGGGAGCGGCGCATCGCAGTGATGCCGCCGCTTGAAGCTCCCGCTCCCGGCAGTGTCGTGGTCGAGGGTGCCTCGGACTCGATGACCGCCGGCAGCCCTGCAGGCCAAGATGGCGGTCGAGGCGGGCTGGCAATTGGTTCCTGAAAGCGATGTGGCGGAAGCGCGACGCACAAACTGCTGCCCACCAACACCGCGAATATCGAGCAAAACGCGACCGCGTTGGGACGCGAAGTGGCGGCCGATGGCGTGCTGTTCGGCGAGATTGAAACTTACAAGGAGCGTGTCGGCAGCGATTACGCGGCGGACAGTCCGGCCTCGGTCGCGTGACCCCTACACTTGTTGGATTTCAAAGAGCGGCCAGGCGATCTGGACCGCGCACTTTTCGAAGTCGCAAAAGTCGCTGAGCGAGAACCTCTTCGACGTGGCCGCGTTCGTAAGATTCCGGGTCGTTGGGTCCGCGCCCATGAAATCGCGGAGGAAGGTGTCGATCAGGCGATCGACAACCTGCACAACAAGCTCAACCTGACGCAGGAGGCTACCCCCTTCCCAATCCCGCCCTACCAAGGCAAGTACGACAACCCGCGCTTACTACTGGACTTTGTCGGCCTTGTGGGAAGGGCTTCCAAGGACCTGTGCTGTTCTCCCTTGCATAATCAGGGAGGCCTCTCTTCTCTCCCTCTCTCCCATAGAAAAATGAGGGAGTCGAAAAATAACCGCGGTCGCCCGCGGCTGCGGACTGGTCCGCAGCCGCAAACTGGGAGAGGTCGGCGCGTGATTTGCGCCAGCAAATCGCGCGACGGGTGAGGGCGCAGCGGAACCTTCAGTGAACTCCCGCCGCAGATTCTCCTCCTGCGCGTAATGTCTTTGATGCTTCTGAAGTGCTCAGAATCCACACCCCTACAAGCCTTCTCCCTGGTCGAGGAAGTGTCGAGGCACCACGAACTCTATCTCTTGGCCAGCAAGTCTTCAGTGGGGCGGGGCGTCCCCGCCCGCCACTGGAGTTTCTACATTTTGAGGTTTATTTCTGGATACCCTCTCGTGCAGCGAAGCTAGCTGCCGTTCCAGCAGGTGGAAGACCTGCCAGTGGAAGCACCCAGGCGCCACTGTAGTTATACCCGACGGCGAGAAGGGCGACCGACTCGGCCGCAAGCTCGGGAGTAAAAGCCTCGGTCGGCTGGGGCAGGAGTGCAGGTCGAAAGACTATCAGCATCGGGCCCCGGTCAGGTCCGCCAGGGAGGCGAGCAACTCAGCAGGTTGTAGCGAATGAGCGAACCAGAAAGCCCCGAAAAACAGACCCACACGAAGCGGATTGAAGTGGAACAATGAGAGTGCCGAGCCTCGGGGAGAGGTAGGCGAAGGCGAAACTCGTTGCTGGAGGGCTGGGAGCGCGCCAGGGCGAGACTCTCCGGGGAAGAAGAGGGCGACATGCTGAGAAGGAACGTGCAGCGAAAGCTCGGAACCAGTGGTCGAATGCCTAGGCTGGCAGCAGGCCAGCACAGCGAAGGCGGGACCTATAACCCGCAGAGCGGGGAAGTGGTACCGTGTCGGCCAGTGGGACGGATGAGGCCGATTAAGTGATGATGGACCGGGACAGCATAACCCGGACCGGAGCGAGGGCCTCTGGGGTAGAGCGGTCATACCGCTCGCATGGCGGCAGCGCAAAAGAGCTGTGCACCCTCGACTCAGAGCGAGGACGATGCCAGCCACACACGCTGCGAAGGACGGGCGCAAACCGCAAGGGAAGGCCCCGTCTGACAGGCCAGCCTTGGAGCCGTATCGGGGAAAACCCGCCGTACGGAATCTTAGGGGGGACGATGGAAACGTCGGCATCATTCGAAGCCCGGTCCGCGCCATCGTCCTACCCGACCCTTTATTTGTAAGGGAGAGGGAGGGTGAGGGTTTCTGTAGCGGGAGTCTCAAGAGTGCCTGACAGTAGAGTTTGCGCCAAGTTGTTCAAGAATGGCTTCGAGCACGGCATCCGTATTGGTGAGCACTTGGTTGTCCCAAAATCGCATCACGCGAAACCCCAGACGCTCCAAAAAAACGGTCCGCTCCCGATCTGCATCCACGTTTTCCAGGTGCTGGCCGCCGTCAAGTTCGATGACCAAGCGATGGTCTATAGAACAGAAATCCACGATGTATGGACCTATTGAATACTGGCGCCTGAACTTGGCTGCGGCGAGTTCTCGACCCCGTATCCGCATCCAAAGATGGCGTTCGGCATCGGTCTGACGCCGGCGCAAATCGCGCGCAAAGATCGTGAATATAGGTCTTCTCAAGGCTCCCCCTTCGCGAATTCAGCCCGCTACAGAAACCCTCACCCTCCCCTCTCCCTTACAAATAAAGGGAGAGGGCATTCAAAATCAAACGTGAAAATGTATAAACTCCAAGGGCGGGCGTCCCGCCCGCCTCTCCGCCTCTCCCGCTCGCGCATGGCTGGCGAGGACGCCCGCCCCACTGAAGACTTGCTGGCCCTAATGGGTTTTGGTCAATATGACAGCCCCCGGTCAGCCAGAAGGCATCAGTCAGATTCCCGGCCGGTAGTCACCCGCATCAGATTTTTAAGCTGCCAACGATTTATCAGCAGTCCCATAGAAGAATGGAAGAGGGAGCAGAAAGTGGTGCTCCCTTGTCTGCTAGCCTTGCGCCAGCTTGGCCTTGAGCAACTCGTTGATGACCTTGGGGTTGGCCTTGCCGCCCATTGCTTTCATTACCTGGCCGACGAAAAAGCCGAACAGTTTGTCGCGACCGCCGCGATACTCGGCGACCTTATCCGGCTCCGCCGCCAGCACCTTGTCGCAGGCGGTGGTAATCGCGGCTTCGTCGGAGACCTGCAGCAGGCCCATCTCGGCGACCGTGGCCTGTGCACCCTTGCCCGACTTGCACATCGCAGCGAACGCGGTCTTGGCCGCGTTAAGGCTGATGGCCGCCGACTCTACCATCTTCAGCAGGGCCCCGACCTCGGCCGGAGCGGGAGCCGCCTCGGTGAGCGAGCGGCCGCTCTCATGCGCCGCGCGCAGCACTTCGAGTCATCACCCAGTTAGCGGCGGTCTGGTGTTAAGCCCCGGGATCACCGCCTCGAAGTAGTCGGAGACCTCGCGTTCAGCGGTCAGGACCTGGGCTTCGTAAGTGGTCAGCCCAATCTCCCGCATGTAGCGCTCGCGTCGCGCGGCCGGCAATTCCGGCATCTCGAGTTTGATCTGCTCGACAGATCGGGTGGCGCGATCAGCGGCGGGAGATCAGGTTCCGGAAAATAGCGATAGTCGTGAGCGTGCTCCTTGGAGCGCATCGAGCGCGTTACCCCGCGGTCGGGATCCCACAGCCGGGTTTCCTGCACGATTCGCTCGCCGGCCTCCAGCGCTTCGGCCTGCCGCTCGATTTCCTAGGCGATCGCATGTTCGACATGGCGGAAGGAGTTCATATTTTTGACTTCTGTCTTGACGCCCAATTCTTTGGCGCCGCGCAGGCGCACCGAAACGTTGGCGTCGCAGCGGAAGCTGCCTTCCTCCATGTTGCCGTCGGATACCTCCAGGTAGCGCAACATGGACCGGAGTTCCCGCAGATAGGCGCCAGCCTGCTCCGGGGCGCGGATGTCGGGTTCGCTGACGATTTCCATCAGCGGCACGCCCGAGCGATTGAATCGACCAGGCTGCCGTCGGGCTCGTGGATGTTCTTACCCGCGTCTTCCTCCAGATGGATGCGCACCAGTCGGACACGGGTCGGGCCGCCGTTGGCTGCTTCACCGGGCAGCTCAATATAACCACCCAGGCACAGCGGCGTTTCGTACTGGCTAATCTGGTAGCCCTTGGGCAGATCCGGATAGAAGTAGTTCTTGCGATCGAAGATCGACCGCGGCGCGATTTTGCAATGCGCCGCCAGCCCCATCCGAATCGCCAGCTCCATCACCTCGCGGTTGAACACCGGGAATACTCCCGGCATCCCGGAGCAGACCGGGCATACATGGTGTTGGGCGGCGCTCCGAACGCGGTCGAGCAGCCGCAGAAAATCTTCGACTTGGTCAGGAGCTGGCTATGCACCTCCAGCCCGATTACGGCCTCGTATTTTTCACTGTTGGCGGACATTTCGTTCATCTTCTCAAAAGACCCGCGACGCTACACCTTGGCCGGCCGCGGGGTAACGGCGCCCGACCTTTCGTAAGCATCGCCGGCACGCAAAACCGTTACCTCGCCGAACGCCGGTCCGATCAATTGAAGGCCAATCGGCATTCCCTGGCGGTCGTAACCGCACGGCATCGCCATCCCCGGCAATCCCGCCAGATTCACCGAAATCGTAAAGATGTCCGAAAGGTACATTTGCAATGGATCAGCCATCTTTTCGCCAACTTTAAATGCGGTCGTTGGTGCGGTCGGCGTAATAATCAGGTCGCAGCGTTCAAACGCCGCTTCGAAGTCGCGTTTGATCAGCGTTCTTACCTTTTGCGCTTTCAGATAATAGGCGTCGTAGTAGCCGGTGGAAAGTGCGAAGGTACCGAGCATGATACGCCGCTTGACTTCGGCACCGAAGCCGCGCGCGCGGGTCTTGCGATAAAGCTCGAGCAGGTTGTCGGTATCGACGCGCACCCCAAAGCGAATTCCGTCGTAGCGCTCCAGGTTCGCGCTCGCCTCCGCGGTCGCAATCAAATAGTAGGCCGCGACCGCATAGCCGGTGTGGGGCAGCGAGACTTCGACGATGCGGGCGCCCATCGACTCGTAATGCTTCAGCGCGGCGCGCACCGCGTCCTCTACCTCGGGCTGCATCCCTTCGACGAAAAACTCTCGCGGCACGCCGACCCGCAGTCCTTTGACCTCGCCGGTCAGCGCTTTTTCATAGTCGGGCACCGGCCGGGTGGAGCAGGTTGAATCCGCAGGGTCGCCGCCGGCCAGCGAGCGCAACAGAATTGCCGCGTCGCGCACGGTCTTGGCAAAAGGACCGACCTGATCGAGCGAGGACGCGTAGGCGATCACGCCGAAGCGGCTGACCCTGCTGTAGGTCGGCTTGATTCCGATCACTCCGCAGAACGCGGCCGGCTCCCGAATCGAGCCGCCGGTGTCGGTGCCGAGGCTGCCCAGGCATTCGTCGGCCGCCACCGCCGCGGCCGACCGCCCGAGGAACCGCCGGCGACGCGGTCGAGGCCATAGGGATTGAGCGTCGGTCCAAAGGCTGAGTTCTCGGTCGAGGAGCCCATCGCAAATTCATCAAGGTTGGCCTTGCCGACGAATACAGCGCCTTCGGCGCGCAGCCGGGCGATCACGGTGGCGTCGTAGGTCGGGACGAAGTTTTCCAGGATACGCGATGCGCAGGTCGTGCGTACTCCTTTGGTTGCGTAGATATCCTTGATGCCGAGCGGAATCCCGCACAGCGGCGGCGCGTCGGCGTCGGCCAGGCGCCGATCCGCCGCCTCGGCCTGGAGCATGCTTCCTGTTCGCACACCGTAATAAAGGCGTTGAGCTTGGGCTCGACCGCGCGGATTCGTTCCAGGCAGGCGCGAGTCAACTCGGTCGCCGATAACTCCCGGCTGCGCAGCATTCGCTGCGCCTGGGTGATAGTCAGTTTGCAGGCGTCGTTTGCCACTTTTTCGAAACCATCAACGTGCGAAAGACCCAAAGGCGCTCTCCACGCATCACTGAATAATTTTCGGCACCTTGAACATCTGCTCGCGGGCCGCGGGCGCGTTGGCAAGAATCGAACCGGGATCAACCGGGTTGGTGACCGCGTCGTCGCGCGACGCGGCTCCAAGGTCACCTACCTGAGCGGTCGGTTCCACGGCGCTGGTGTCGAGTTGATTGAGCTTGTCGACGTACTCCAGCATCTCTCCGAGGTCGCCCAGCATCCGCTGCTCCTCGTCCGAGGTCAGTTCCAGACGCGCCAGCAGAGCGATATGCCGGACCTGCTCAAGCGTTATCCTGTTGCCGCCAGTGTTTGTTGCCATCTTTATGTTAGCGAGCGCCCTTCAAGGCTGAGTCCGGTAGTCTAACACGGCGCGCGCCTTGAAGCAGATAGAGACTAACGGGCTTCATCCTCTCGGATGGGGTTCTTTCTGAGTGCGCGTCAGGCGCGCCGGACGCGCTTTCAGGTAAGCAAATCCGGTTGGCTGAATTCGCTGCGCCAAGATGAGGTTCATCGTGGCCCGAGTCGATCCAACGCGCCTCTCATTTCCGCAACCATTCTACGATGCGGTCGGTGACCCAATTGGGTTCGGCGTTTTCCAATCCGTGGCCCGCGCCGTGCACGATTAGGAGTTCGGCATGCGGGATACGGCTCTTCAGGATATGGGCGTTTTCGATCGGCGTTCCGATGTCCTGGTCGCCATGAACAATCAAGACCGGGCAGCGAAGTTGCGGCAATCGGTCGTAGGCATCGAATCCTACGATCCCCGCCCAATGGCGGACGTAGGTCTCCACCGGGGTCGGCGGCGCGGTCTTGATGGCGTCGAGCATGTCGTGCCTGAGCTCAGGACGAAGGGCTAACAGCTCCGCGCGGATGTATCATCGGGAGCAGTTCTTCATAAGCCTTGTCGGGGTCCGAGGCGAGCAGTTTGAACGAAGCCATCCGCAGCGGATCGCCGCCGCCGGGATTTTCCATCTTCGCGCTCGGACCACCCGCGACCGTGCATCCGAAGACCGCCTTTATCACCTGGTCGGGATGACGCAGGGCGAGTTCCTGCGCGATCATGCCACCCATCGAAAAGCCGCAGATTTTGACTCTGGGAATGTCCAGCGCCCGCAGCAGCGCGCTGGCATCGTCGGCCATCTCCGCGATTGCGTAAATCGGCTGTTCGGGCTTGTCCGAATCTCCGGTGCCCCGATTGTCAAAAGTGATCACTTTGAAGCCGGTAAATCGCGGAATGCGGGGCAGCCACGCGCTTCCGGGCATGCCGAAGCCCATGATCAGGAGCAGAGGCTCGCCGTCGCCAAAGGTTTCGTAATTGATGTTCAGTGATCCGGCCTTGATTCGCGGCATGGGCTGGCCTCCTCGCTTCCGAATTACTAGACAGGACCTTTACTCTCTATGGCAGGGATTCAAAAGGGTTGTGCATCGGCACGCCCGAGATGCACGAAGTGCCTCGTGGTTGCCGGTCAGCACTGTTAAGCGATGGGCCGCGGCGGTGGCGGCGATGGCCAAGTCGGGAAATCCGGTTGGATGACCTTGGCTCCGCACTCGATCGGACAGGACCCCGGCGATACGCGCCGCAGCGCACGTCAAAGGGCAACACACGGCTGCCATAAAGATGTAATAACGTATCCAACCAACCGGTCAGACGCGAAGCTTTACGGCCCGCGCCCTCGCGGCGAGCCTTCGCGATACCTGCTTCGATTTCCGCAACGGTGATGGCAGAGATAAAGAGCCGCCTGAGAGTTCCGATCCATCCACGTAATCAGGGCTTCGGGAACCCGCCGCTTCGCGGGCGAACCCGCGGAGATTACGTCGGTGTCGACGAGGTACACAGGTCACAGGATTGCGTCACGCAGGGGTCCACGAGTCGCGGCTTCGGGGACTTCGTCTCGTCTTCGATGGGTGCGGCCATCAACAACCGCCCAAAGGAGGGAACACGGGAAAGGCGCTTCCATTCCTCGTAGCTGACCACAACGGCTTCCGGACGGCCGTGGCGGGTAATAAGGCAAGGCACGGCCCCGCACAGCGTCATCCACCGACGGCTGATAGGGTAGCCTTCGCTTGCCGTAACTGCATTTGTTTCATAAGGGACCATTGTAGTCATATTTTCAAGTGCGGTGAAGTCAGTATGAAGCTGACGAATCGCCGCGCGATGGCTGAAGTGATGATCAGGCTTCGTTGCCCAATCATCTGCGCGCCTTGGACTTCGCCTCGGTCCACGACATTAATCCGCGCGCGGTGCTATTGGAAATCCTTGCGCCGGCAGCAAGAATCCGCTGGCGGAGCTGGTGTCGAAAATGACCCATCAAGTGCTGGGTACCGCGTTTCTAATCGAGCGGCTACATGAGGTGATTAGTTTGGATTTGATCGAGCATCAGCAGCGCGGACCGGCTGCCCGCGGCGCGGATGTGACGGAACAGCGGCAGGAAGGCACATCGACGATGCCTTCCCGCCGCGTGTCGCAATTATACGTCGATGTTGTAACAGCGCTTGACGTTTTCCAGGATGATCTTGTTGCGCGTCGCCTGCGGGATGGTGGCGAAATCCTTTTCGATCGCGCCGCGCGACCGGGGCCAGGTCGAAACCCCGTGCGGATAGTCCGACGCCCACATGAAATTGTCGGCGCCGAACCGCTGCAGGGATTCGTTGCTCAGCGGCTCATCTTCAAAGGTGCCGAAGAGCTGGCGCTTCAAATAGAAACTCGGCATTTCCTTCAGCTTGACGTTCGACAGCGACCCATAGTGCCGGTACGCATGGTCCAGCCGCCAGACGTGATGGGCCACCCAGCCGATGTCGTTCTCAGCCGACACGATCTTCAAACCCGGGTAACGCTCCAGGACCCCATTCAGAGTAAGCGTGGTGATGGCGGTCTGGATTGGATGGATCGCGTTGGTGAAGCCTTCCATCCGCGAGCTCAGCGCCGTTCCGGCGGTCGGCCGGCGCGGCATCACGCTGGTGCCGACGTGCAGCGATATCGGCATCTGAAGGTCCTGGGCGGCCTGCCAGAACGGGTCGTACATCGCGTTGGAGTAGGGCTTGTCATCGGGCGCATTGCCCCAGATCTCGGCTCCGCGCAAGCCGATCTTGGCGCATCGCTGGAGTTCCTTTACCGCCGATGGAATGTCCCACATCGAGACCAGACCCAGCCCGATCAGCCGCTTGGGGTTGGACGAGCAGAATTCCCCCATCCAACTGTTATAGACGCCGAAGCAGGCCTGCTGCAGTTCCATATCGGTAATCTGAAACAGCGGCATCCCGAGCGAGGTGTACAGCACTTCGGCGCTGACGCCGTCGACTTCCTGGTCCTTGATTCGCTCCACCGGATCCCAGGCCCCGGGACGGGCTTGATCGTACCCCGCGGTGGTGGCGAATTTCTTGAAGCTTTCGCTGTCGTCGCGCAGCAGCTCGCGGGAGCTATCGGTGTTCTGACCGGCGGCGAACAACTCGGCAAGGATGGGAAGGTCGAACATCCCGGGGAGCCGGAAGGCGTAGGTCGGCGTTCCGGCACCGGTATCCTTGAGGATGACGCGCGGGGCCTGGTCGCTGAACTTCTTGTCCAGGCGCGAGACCCAGAAGTCGGCGGGCTCGACCACGTGCGAATCCGCCGAGATATACTTCAATGCTTCCATTGAACCACCTCTCTTTTGTTTCGCCGGCCTGATAAATTGCGGGCTAGGCGTGTTTTCCAACGATTGCATTCGGACAGCGCCGCGCGGCCGCCTGATCAAGTCCGGTATAACGGTTCGCGTTGAAGCTCTGTCCATCCCCAAACGAGCCTCCAGCAGCAGTAATGATCGAGTCAGTGACGCCGGCACCAGTTACGACGTATCGTCCGAACGCGCCGATCGGAACCGGCCTCAGTCAATTAGCAAACCTACGCTCATCAACGTCCAGCCGTCAATGCGGCCGGATCGCAAGCGCCGTAACTGCAAAATGGGAACGGGCACATCAGTTGCATGGGTTATTGGAGCGCTCAGCTCCGTGCCTTTCGCAATCAATGCATCGAGGCTGTAGCGCCCTGCGCCAGCGACGAAAAGAGCCAGGAACACGCTGATGTACAGAAAGCACAGTTCGCCGTGATCTCCCTGGGGCCGCGCAAAAAATATGAAGTGATGAACCAGGCTCCAGGCCACTCCAATGTTGATCACCACGATCAGAGCGGCCCAGCGAGTGGCCAACCCCAGCATCACCAAGACCGAACAGATCGCGTCTGAGACCAGCGCGAACACCAGACTTGGCACGGCGCCGATGTGAATTGGGTCTGGAAAGTGAGCCGCCATCATGGCGAAGGTCGTTGGCTTTTCCCAGCCATGCTTGAGAAAGAGGCTCAGTCCGACCAGGACCCGTAGGGTCAGTAAGCCAACATCGCGTGCTGCGCGGCACAAACCTCAAAAGCAGGAAATGAATCCAAGGTCGATTATCGTGAATCCGATGAAACTGTTGCGTCATCTGTCGGCTCCTGCGCAGAGGCTTGGTTGTTGGGAGAGCATATACCTAATCGTTCGTCCCTGGCTAACAACTGCGAGCGACGTTGACGCGCGAACCGCATTCATAAATCTGCTGGTCAAGGACATATAGCGCCGATCTTGTCTGCTTCACAGCAAATACCTACCTTGGACACCATCCGTGGTTCCGCAGCGTTCAGCCGGCCGGGTCCCCGGTTCGCGGGCCGCGCGGATTTATGAGCTGGCCACAGCCTGGTTGACGCGGATTGTGGCGCGGCTTGGGGGGACCAAGGGCCTGTTTGACGGCGATTCGCGCCGCGCCCGGATCGTGCTGGGCGCGCGTGGCGAACGCCTTGCCATCCGCCGGCTGCGGCGCGACGGCTACCGGATTATTGCGCGTAATTTCCGCGCGGCCGGCGCCGAAGTCGATGTCGTCGCGATGGATCGTGATACCTTGGTGTTTGTCGAGGTAAAGACCCGCGCCGGTGCGGGTGCGGGACGCCCGGAGGAGTCGGTGCACGGCCTCAAGCAGCATCGGATTCGCCGGGCGGCGGCGGTTTTCGCCCACGCCCGGGGTATGGACAACCACCCGATGCGGTTCGACGTGGTGGCGATCTCCCGGCCCGGCCGCCGCTGGCAGGTGGAGATTATCAAGGACGCTTTCTGATGCTCGATATAAGGCTGATTCGCGAAAACCCGGACCAGATCAAGGCGGAGTTGAAAAAGGTCGATTTTCCCGCCGAAGAAGTCGATCGCATCCTCGCCGCCGATGCCCGCCGCCGCCGGCTTCAGCATGATCTTGACGAAATGCGCGCGCACCGCACGCGCGAATCGAAGGAACTGGGCAAGATGTCGCCTGCGGAGCGCGAGTCGCGCCGCGCCGAGATGCGTGCTTTGGGGGAGAAAATCGGCGAGGGCGAGCGCGAGCTTACCGAGGTGGAGGACGAATTCCGCCGCCTGATGCTGTTCGTGCCCAATCTGCCTCGGCCATGGGTGCCCGAAGGCGAGGGCGAGAGCGCGAATTCTGTCGTGCGCAGCGAGGGTGAGCCGCGCAGTCTCGATTTCCCTGCGTTGCCGCATTGGGAATTGGGGGAGAAGCTCGGAATTATCGACTTCGAGCGCGGGCGTGAAACTGTCGGGCAGCCGCTTTTACGTCCTGATGGGGATAGGAGCGCGGCTGGAGCGCGCCCTGATCGCGATGATGCTCGACTTGAAGCGCGAGCAGGGCTACCTGGAGGTCGCGCCGCCGCTGATGGTCAATACCGAGACTGTAACCGGCACCGCGCACCTGCCTAAATTCGCCGATACCATGTACCGCGATATCGAGGAGGACTACTGGTTCGTCCCTACGGCGGAGGTGCCGCTGACCAACCTTTACGCCCGCGAAATTCTCGATCCGCAGCGTCTGCCAATCTACATGACGGCGTACACACCCTGTTTCAGGCGTGAGAAGATGTCCGCGGGCCGGGACGTCCGTGGCATCAAACGCGGCCATCAGTTCGACAAGGTCGAGATGGTAAAGCTGGTGCATCCGGAGAACTCCGACACGGAACTGGAGGCACTGGTGGAAAACGCCTGCGAAGTGTGCCGGCGTCTGGGGCTGGCATTCCGGGTCATCCGGATGGGGACCGGAGACTTAGGCTTTGCAGCCGCCGCCAAGTATGACGTGGAGGTGTGGGCGCCCGGGTGCGGCGAATGGTTGGAGGTCAGCTCCTGTTCCAATTGCTGGGACTTTCAGGCCCGCCGCGCGCAAATCCGTTTTCGCAGCGAGAAGACCGGCAAGAACGAATTTGTGCACACCCTCAACGGCTCCGGGCTTGGGCTGCCCCGCACCTTGATCGCGGTGCTGGAGAACTATCAGCAAGCCGACGGTTCGATCGCGATTCCACCAGTGTTGCGCCCCTATTTGGATGGCCTCGAGGTAATCACGCGTGACCGGCAAATAAGCGGCCCGTCGACCGGGGCTTTCGCGTTGAATTCGCTCCTCGGTAACATATCCGTAACAAACACTGCTGTATTATTAAAATGTGAGGACGCCCGTATTGGCAAAAGACCTGGAGCCCTCAGCAAGGCTCTCTCTGCGTCCCGCCTCACGGACTGGTTCCGAGGGGGTGAGGAGAACGGCATTGGCGCCGGTTGCGATGCCGGTGGAAAGCCGTGCCGTTTCCGGCTTTCTGGGTGATCGGCTATTCCGCTTCTCGACCATGATCCTGGCCGCCTTGGTGCTGGCTTTGCTGATCGGATTTGCGGTCGTGCTGGCGCTGCAATCCCATCTCACCCTGGCAAAGTTCGGGTTTAGCTTCTTCGTCAGCACCAATTGGGATCCGGTAAACGAAGAATTCGGTGCGCTGCCGTTCATTTACGGTACCGCGGTCTCCTCCGCGATTGCGTTGCTGATCGCCGTGCCGCTAAGCCTGGGCGTCGCACTGTGCCTGGTCGAGGTGCTGCCACAGTGGATCGCGACCCGGATCGGATTCCTGGTCGAGTTGCTCGCCGCGATCCCCAGCGTGGTCTATGGCCTGTGGGGCATTTTCGTATTGGGGCCCTGGGTCCGGGACTCGGTTGATCCGCTGCTGGCGCGTTACCTGGGCTTTTTGCCGCTGTTCAGGGGGCCTCATATAGCAGTAAGCCTGCTCACTGCGGGGATACTGCTGTCGGTGATGGTCATTCCGTATATCACCGCAGTCTGCACGGAAGTCTTCCGGGTGGTTCCGTCGACCCAGCGCGAGGCGGCGCTGGCCCTGGGCGCAACCAGATGGGAGATGATCCGGCTTGCCGTCATCCCTTATGGATACTCGGGAGTGGTCGGCGCGATCATCCTGGGACTTGGGCGGGCGCTGGGTGAAACTATCGCGGTGGCGATGGTAATCGGCAACCGGCCCGAGATCGCAGCCTCGCTTTTTATGCCGTCTTCGACTCTGGCCAGTGCGATTGCCAATGAGTTCACCGAGGCGACGTCGGATGTCTATTTGTCAGCGTTGGTTGAACTGGGTCTGGTGCTGATGGTGTTGGCGGTGATTCTCAACGCCGCCGCGCGGGCGTTGGTGATGGGCGTGGTGAGGGGGCAAGGGGAGCGTCGATGAGCGTCAGCGCAGGGGAGAAGCCCCTTACTTTTATCGCAAACTCAAGAACAGTTTTATGATGGGGCTGACCGTGGTTGCCACCGTCATCACCCTGCTGCCGTTGTTTTTCGTGCTGGCCTACCTGCTTAGCAAGGGATTTTCCAGTCTCAACCTGGCCTTCTTTACCCATCTGCCCAAGCCGGTAGGCGAGGCCGGCGGCGGAATGGCCAACGCGATTGTGGGCACCTTCGAGTTGATTGGCCTGGCCAGCCTGATCGGCGTGCCGATCGGAATTGGCGCCGGCCTTTATCTCAACGAATACGGCGGTCTGCTCAGCGCGCCGGCGCGCTTTGCAGCCGACGTCTTGATCGGGATGCCGTCGATCGTGGTCGGAATTTTTGCCTATGCTGTGATCGTGCGTCCGATGGGTGGATTTTCCGCTTTGGCCGGCGGCTTCGCGCTCGGAATCATCATGATTCCCCTCATCACGCGTACCACGGAGGAGATGGTCCGGCTGGTACCCATTGAATTGCGCGAGGCAGCGCTGGCCTTGGGCGTGACCCGTTGGCGGACCACGGTTTCGGTGGTGGTACGGACGGCGACTGCGGGAATCGCCACCGGGGTGATCCTGGCCGTGGCCCGAGTGGCGGGAGAAACGGCACCGCTACTATTCACCGCCTTTGGTAATCACTTTTGGGCCCGCGGCCTGCGTGAGCCAATCGCGTCTTTGCCCGTGCAGGTCTATACTTATGCTATCTCCCCGTTTGCCGATTGGCAGCGTCAAGCGTGGGCCGGCGCCTTGGTGCTGACCGCGATCGTGCTGGCCTTGGAGTTAGGAGTCCGATGGATAACGCGAGGGCGGCTCAAGCCGCTTCGATAACAGTCGAGCCGGCGGCGCCTGAGGCTGCGCCGGCGCTATCGGCTGATGGAAAAATGCAGGTGGTCGATCTTTCCGCGTTTTATCGTGGTAAGATTGCGTTGCGCAATATTAATCTCAATTTCCCCGCCAACCAGGTGACCGCGATCATCGGTCCGTCAGGATGCGGCAAGTCGACCCTGATCCGATGCCTCAACCGGATGCACGAGGTCCAAAGCGGCAATCACGCCGAGGGCCAGGTCTGGCTTGACGGCGAAGACATCTATGCCGCCGGTGTAGACCCGGTCCAGGTCCGGCGCCGAATCGGCATGGTGTTTCAGAAGGCGACCCCGTTCCCGACCATGTCGATCCAGGACAACGTGACCGCCGGTCTGCGGCTAAACCGTCGCCATCTGAGCCGCATGGAGCGCGACCGCGTGGTCGAGCATAGCCTGCGCCAGGCGGCGCTGTGGGATGAGGTCAAGGACAAGCTGCACGAGCCCGGTATCAGTCTGTCGGGCGGACAGCAGCAGCGCCTGTGTATCGCGCGGGCGCTGGCGGTGGAGCCCGAGGTGCTGTTGATGGACGAGCCGTGCTCCGCGCTCGACCCGATTTCGACCGCGCGTATCGAAGAGTTGATCCTGGAGTTGAAGGTTTCCTACACGATCGTGCTGGTCACGCATAACATGCAGCAGGCGGCGCGGGCCTCGGACTCTACCGCCTTTTTGTACAACGGCGACCTCATCGAGTTTGGCGAGACCAACCAGATCTTTACCAATCCGACTCGCCAGGAGACTGAGGAATATATTACCGGGCGCTTCGGTTAGCGGAGAGATCGACGATGGAAAATATCCACCCGCAGCACACCAATCGGCAGTTTGAAGAGGAACTGCGCGGCCTGCGCACCAGCCTGCTCCAGATGGGCGGCCTGGTCGAGCGCCAGATCGCCGACGCGGTCGATGCGCTGGTCGAGCGCGACTCGGAACTGGCGCGCCGCACGATTGCCAAGGACACTGAAGTCAACCGCATGGATATCGACACCGACGCCCTGTGTATCCGGCTGCTCGCGCTCCGTCAGCCCGCCGCCAGCGATTTGCGCTTTATCACCACCGGGTTGAAGGTCACCACCGACCTCGAGCGTATTGGCGACATGGCGGTCAATATCTGCGAGCGCGTGCTGGAGCTTAATCACGAGCCGGTGCTCAAGCCCTACATCGACATTCCCCGGATGGCGGCGCTGGCGCAATCGATGGTCAAGGACAGCCTCGACGCCTTTGTCAATAACGACACCGACCTGGCCGAGGAAGTGATCCAGCGCGACGACGAGGTCGATCAGCTCAATTATCAGATCTTTCGCGAGCTGCTCAGTTACATGGCCGAGGAGCCGCGCACCATCGGGCGCGCGACCCGGGTCCTGTTTGTCTCCAAGTACCTGGAACGGATCGCCGATCATGCGACCAATATCGCCGAGATGGTGGTCTTCATGGTCAAAGGCAAAACCATTCGCCACATGGACAAGGATAAGAAATGAGCCACCCCGAGCTTGCTGAACGCAGAGGTCCCCTGCCGCGGGTGCTGGTGGTGGAGGACGAAGAAGATATCCGCGCCCTGGTGCGCTATAACCTCGAGCAGGAGGGTTTCGGCGTTGAAGAAGCGCGCGACGGCGCCGAGGGCTATGACTCAATCCGCCGCCGGATGCCCGACGCTATGGTGCTCGATTTGATGCTGCCCGGGATGTCGGGACTTGAATTGTGCCAGAAGCTGCGCAACGAATCCCCCACCCAAACCCTGCCGATCGTTATGCTGACCGCCAAAAGCTCGGAGGTGGATCGGATTCTGGGGCTCGAGATGGGCGCCGACGACTATGTGGTCAAGCCCTTCAGCCCGCGCGAGCTGGTCGCCAGGATCAGGGCAGTGCTGCGCCGCTCTGCCGCACACGGCCCGTCGGTTAGCGGTGGCCCGATCTATGAACGTGGCCGCTTGCGCATCGACATGGGCACTTACGAGGTATTCGTCGAAGGCAATCAGCGTCAGTTGTGTTTGCGCGAGTTTGAGCTGTTGCGTTTTTTCGCGGAACATCCGATGCGGGTTTATAGCCGCGAACAACTGCTCGATCTGGTGTGGGGGCGCGATGTGTTCGTCGAGCCGCGCACCGTTGACGTGCACGTGCGCCGCTTGCGCCGCCAAATCGAACGCGACGACAGCAAACCGGAACTAATCCTGACTGTCAGGAGTGTGGGGTACCGCTTTAACCCCGAGGCACTTGGGTAAGACGATCATTCGCCGTCTGGCGGCCACGGTGCTGCTGAGCATCCTGCCGCCCGCGACGCTGCTGGCCTTGCTGGCGGCCCGTGGAAAGCTGTCGCTTGTTGTGCTGGCGGTGGTGTTAGGTGCGGCTCTGGCGGGTGGAATCGCGGCTTCGGCGATGGTCGTGCGGGTGCTGATCGAGCGCAGACAGAGCCTCGAAGCGGCCGCCGAAGCGCTCGAAGCCCGCCGCCGTCCTGCCCGCCTCGCCACCGGCGATTATCTGGTGGGCTCATCCGAGCAGCGTCTGATGGCGGTCGCCGATGCGATGGTTCGCGAGGTCGAGAACCTGGCCGAGCAGCGCGAAGAACTCGAAGCGATTTTGCGCAGCATGTCCGAGGGTGTCGTAGTCACCGATACTCGCGGCGAGGTGATGCTGATCAACGGCGTCGCCCGCGAGATGCTCGAACTGGGTCCCGAAGTCGATTACCGGGGCCGGACGCTGGTCGAAATCTGTCGCGACCCGGCGGTTCAGCAACTGGTCGCGGCGTCTTTGAATACGCCGAATCAATGGTCCGAGAGCATCGAGCTCGCGATCCAAAGGTCGGGCTCGCTGCGCCGCTTGCGGGTCACCGCCGGAGCAGTAGGCGCCTCTTCGCGCGCCCGTGCCGCTTGGGTGTTGCTGTTTTACGATGTCACCCAGCTAAAAGCCTATGAAGGCCTGCGCTCCGATTTTATTGCCAACCTGACCCATGAGATTCGCACCCCGCTTAGCGCTTTGTGCGGCTATGCTGAAACGCTGCTGGAAGGGGTCGACGATCCTGACGCGGAGCGGCGTTTCCTGGGAATTATCGAACGTCAGTCACATCGGTTGGCGCGGCTGGTGGACGACCTGATTTCACTGTCGGACCTTGAGCGTGGGTTGACACCGATGCAGTTCCAGGCGTTGGATGCCAGGCGCTTGTTTGATGAGGCCGTGGAGTTGATGCGAGAGCCGGCCGAACGCCAGGGAGTCGAGCTGGAAATCCAATGTGCCGACGGCCTGGAGTTGGCCGGCGATCATGACCGCCTCTACCAGGTGCTGCTCAACCTGCTCGACAACGCGATCAAGTACACGCCGCGCGGCGGGCGCGTCACGGTATCCGCCGCTGTTCCGGCCCTGCGCAAGGCGGGCTCGAAACCGATGGCGGAGCTTTTGGTCTCGGATACCGGTGAGGGTATCCCCGCTCAGCATATTCCCCGGCTGACTGAACGGTTCTACCGTGTAGACCGGGCGCGCTCGCGCGGAATGGGCGGCACCGGTCTGGGCTTGGCAATCGTCAAGCATATCGTCCAGCTCCATGAGGGGGATCTCCAGATCGAGAGCCGGATGCGCGAGGGCACCACCGTGCGGATCAGGCTGCCGCTGCGCCAGCCGTCAGTTGCCGTCGCGGGACAGCCGCCGGCAGTAACCGCCGCCAGCTAAAATCTCCTCACATATCCTGACTTATTTTTACGTTGAATGATTTCTCTTTCCTCTGCTTTGCTCGAAGCTTGCGATTGATATCTACAGGGTAGAAAAGAGTTGGCGCAGAACCACCGGTTAAGCCGGGTAACTATGCCACCGCGATCAACATCCACAACTACCACACCAAAGAAACATCGATTATGACGAAAGCTGCGGTGGCGGGCGGGCAGATCGGCAAGCTCGCCGGACGGGGCTTGCTGCCCACCCAGGCGTTGAATCTGAGCTGCGCTCAAATCGTCGCGATGATGCCGCCGACAACCGCGCCGCTGCCCATGTTCATCGAAGGTTTTGTCGAAATCGTGAGCCCCCTGCAACTGAGCGTGGCGGCGGTTATACCAGCCAAACTTGTATTAACCCGGGGGCCGAATGTTCGATGCTGGGCGAGCTCAGCCTCGACGTAGTGACCCAATCAGCATTCAGGGATCAGTAAGGGGCGCAACCCGGGTCGTAATGCCGGCCAGGACCGCTTAGGGGCTGGCGGGCGTACGCGCGCTTAGAAGGCGCGCTGAAAAAATCCTTCTGAGCGCGGCGGAGTCCTTCCCCGTTATCATGAGTTGAGCATTGGCGTGCCAGGTAGAACCTCCAAAAGTCCCCGCCACAGGTGGTGCGCCGCGAGCAGACCAGATGTAAAGAAACGCTGCAGGAAATTGCAACGCTTGGGGCGACGGCTTGGGTTGAGATCGGTGAACGATAGGTGATGAGCGGGAGGGAAGCGAGCCCCCGATCGGCAAAAATGCCTTTGCAAAAGAGGACTCAGTCCATTATATGGAAAACCGGGCTAGTTGAGCTTCAATAACGCAGAGCTGGATGCTCTTGCTGTCAGCTGCTCAGCGCAGAAAGATTGCCTCAATCAACTGGCCCCATGAGTTACATCGAACGAGCCTGCCGAACAGGGATTTCAAGGGCGAAGCCCTTGGCTAGTTAGGGAGTGAAGGATCGTGAGAAATTACAGCTTGATTTTTTCGCTTTTATGCGGGCTCACGATACTTCCCGCAGCCGCTCTTGCGCAGACGGTGCCTCTGACGCAGGACGCTTATGTTGTGCCCGGCAATGCCACGAATTTCGGGATGACACCCACCTTGCTCGTGGGTGGCGTTGGGGCCGAGGCGCTGGTGCAATTCGATCTGACAGCGCTCCCCGCCGCCATCACCGGCAGCAATGTAGCCAAGGCGACACTGACGCTGTTTGTGGACAGCGTTGATGCCGCTGGTACGGTGAATATTTCGGTTGCCAACGGTTCCTGGACTGAAGATGGGGTAAACGGGAACAATGCGCCCGGGGCCGGCGCCCTAGTGGGCGATAACGTGCCGATTTCGGCGGTGGACGAATACGTTTCTGTGGACGTAACGCAGGCAGTGCAGGGTTGGGTGAACGGGACTTCCAATAACGACGGGTTCATCATCACGCCCTCGGGCGGTGTGAATGTGGAGTTCGACAGCAAAGAGAATATAGCCACCAGCCATCCGGCGACGCTGGCGATTACGCTGGTCAATTCGGGTCCGACGGGAGCCACGGGCGCGCAGGGTCCGACGGGACCGGCAGGAGCTACAGGCGCACAGGGTCCGACGGGACCGGCAGGCGCTACAGGCGCGCAGGGTCCGGCGGGTCCGGCAGGAGCAACGGGCGCGCAAGGTCCTGCGGGACCGGCAGGAGCCACAGGCGCGCAGGGTCCGACGGGACCGGCAGGAGCAACGGGCGCACAGGGTCCGGCGGGACCCAGCGGCCCTGCCGGCACCGCAGGCATTTTTGGCACGAACAATCTCGGCTTTCACAAGGGCACCGGCAGAACAAAAACGTGTACGCTGGGCAGTCTTCTTCTGAATGCTTCAAGCGTATATCCGTCAAACTATCTCCCTGCAGATGGCACCTTGCTGCGGATTAATGAATATAGGAGGCTTTTCGCTCTGATCGGAGTAAACTACGGCGGAAACGGCACGACCAACTTCGCTTTGCCTAATCTGAAGGCGGCGGCTCCAAACAACACGCAGTATCTAATCTGTGTAGAGGGAATTTCCCCATAGGCGGGACTGCGGGCGAACAGACAAGCCGCGGCGCGGCGTCGCGGTTTTATCCGACGTGGATCAATCCGGACAACCCAGCCGCAAGTAGCGGCGTCAAAATCCACCCCGACAGGATGTGAATCCACAGATACCAGTGCAGGAAGGTACCAAAGTATCTGCGGTTTTCGCCCTCGCAATGCATATGGCCCGCGGTGTCGTGAGAGGGATTGGGCCGCCAATAGATACCCTGGTTGAGATCAACCACCGGCAAGAAATTCTCCAACGAGTAGACAAACGCGTTGAAGTGCGGGTAATGAGGTGGGGTGGTTCCGTTTTGCATGAACAATTCGTAGGCGGCTTCGTCGGTCGGGCTGACCGCCCGGATTGAATAGCCCCATCCGAACAGCGCGGTGCCTAACATCACGAAGGCCAGGATCCACCACAACGCGCGCAGCGGAAGATAGCCGTAACCGATGGTCACCTCCAGCATCGCATTCCAGGCCCGCCCCGACCACGACAGCCCGCCCTCGCGCCGCTGGTCCTCGCGCTGCGCGATTTCCACCTTGATCGCGTCTTCGTTTTCCCCGTTCGCCATCAGCGCCTTGGCCAACGCGGCGTACGGCTGCGGGCGATAGCCGCGAGGCTGGCGTGCGAGCCATCGCAGACGGCTTTCCGCGCTGCTGGGACTTTCCGCGCCGAAGCCGTCATAATCGAAGCCATTGAGCATCAAATTACCCGCCGCGGGCCAGCTCGACTGGTCGTCCCACAGCTCCCTCGCGCGCGCATCCTCCAAGTCCAACTGAGTACGCGGGGTGAGAGTTATCGCCACCCAGTAAATGGTACCCTGGATAATAGCCCGTTCAGCGTTAAGCCCGTTGTCCTGGCTGCCGAAGAATCGCGCGTGGTTGAAGCTTAGTGCCCGCCCGACTTTCGCGAGCCGAAAATCCACCAAGCCGTTGGTGGAAAAGCCCTGATGGAACACGGCATCGCTGCCGATCACCGCTTCGACCGCGGAGACCGCGGGAGGATCGACGCTTTCCACCTGCGCCGCGCTGAAATCCAGGCTGCCGTCAATGGAAGCACGGTTGAACAAAACTTGACCATAGGTGCCGAAGGTTAGGGTGACGTCGCCTTGGATGGTCGCCATGATCCCGGTTATCGGACCAGTGACGCTCGCCCTGAGGTCCAGACCGCGAAGGCGTCCGTAAGAAACGTCGATACCGTCCGCGATCACGCAACGCACCAAGGTCAAGGGAAACGGTACGGTTTGATAGGAGAGATCAAGGGGGCCGACAATGCGCGCGCCTTTGATGCCGGCGCCGCTCGGATGGACCAGGCGCGCGGCGGCGGGGTCGGAGCACAGCCATATCAGCAGCGGCGCCCGGATGGTTCGCCCCGGCCCCCAGGAGCCGGCGTGCTGGGGATCGTTGGAGGGATCGTCGGGGTCATCGCTCGCTCCGGCCCAGTCGAACTCGCGGGTGGGTGCGCTGCGCACGAGCACCATCTCGGCCCGGCTGAGCTGGCCGAACTTCTCGCGCGCCATCCCTTCGAGTACGTCGGAGCTGCTGGGTTGCGATGCGTGGGCCGGATATGCGGCGGCCGCTACGATTAGAGCGAGCGCCACAACTGACAGGTACTTGCTTTTCACCCGCTTGATGCTACCACCCCGGCGCCAGTCTTGGTGGTTGCCGATTTGCGGTCAAGACCGAGCGCCAGGGCGATCAGTTGATCCAGGCTGACCGAGCCGGCGCCGGCAAATCCCAGCCATACGAATGACAACGCGTAGAGCGGTTCGTCCAGTTCGACGAAATCGTCCAGGCCGGAGACGTTTTTGAGCTTCACGCTTACGATTGCGACGGTCATGTTGATGACCATCGCGACCGACACGAAGCGGGTGGCAAGACCGACCATCGTTAACGCTCCGCCCAGGCATTCGGTCCACGCCGACAGGGCGGCGTTGAACGCGGGGTACGGGATTCCCCATTCCTCGAAGCGCTGGGTAAAGGCGGCCAGATTGTGGACCTTGGCCCATCCGGTCTCGAAGAAGAAGTATCCTACGAACAGGCGCAGGAGCAGCGGCGGCACCCAGTCCAGGGCGCTGAGCAAATCGACCAGGCGCTGCCATAGGGACAGGATGGTTTCAAAGATGGTCTGATTGTGGGATTCCATCGGGATGTTCTCCAGCGGCCTTCATCAGCTCTCAACAGATGCTTGAGATGGGCAAAGGTTTCAAGTGAACGGCTGATTGTGTATGAGACTCTCAGTCGGCCACATCTTCACCATTGGGTCGGCGGACGGAACGTATAAACACCAGTGACAGGTTGGAAGCCTGTCCCAAGAAGTCAGTTGACGTCACGGCGATTGGTATTGTTGCCGTCGTTTTCGCTGCTAGAGTCATCGGGGCCGCAGGGCCGAAAATTTCGGTATGGGAGTGACAATCGTGAAGCTTGAAAATAAGGTCGCGATCGTAACCGGGGCCGGGCTGGGGATGGGACGCGCGATTGCCGAGCGCTTCGCCGACGAAGGCGCGCAAGTCGTAATTGCGGAAGTCAACCGGGCAGCCGCCAACGATACCTTTTCCGCGATCGAGCGGCGCGGTTTGGTGGTTCCAACCGATATCAGCAAAGTCAGTGAAATTGACGAACTGATCTCAAAAACCGTCGAAGCCTTCGGCCGCGTCGATATCCTGGTCAATAACGCCGGCGTTACCCGCTCGCTGGGCTTCTTCGAGGTGACCGAGACCGATTGGGACTGGATGTATTCCGTCAATGCGCGCGGGCTGTTCTTTTGCATGCAGCGCGCCGCGCGCGAGATGGTCAACCAGCGCGCGGGCAAGATCGTCAATATCGCGTCGATTGCCGGCAAGGGTTACCCGGGGACTTCGAATATCGCCTACGCCGGCACCAAGGGCGCGGTGATCGCGATGACGCGGATCGGAGCCTCGCAACTGGCGCGCTACAATGTCAACGTTAACGCGATCTGCCCCGGCGTCACCCGCACCAGCCTGTTCGAGACCGCGATCGGCGAGACGGTCGAAAAGCGCGGGATGACGCGCGAGGAAGTGCTCAAGCGGATCGAGGCGACGATTCCGTTGCGCCGCTCCAATGCCCCCGCCGACATCGCCAACATGGCATTATTTCTGGCCTCCGAAGAGGCGGGCAACGTCACCGGGCAGTCCTTCAACGTCGACGGCGGCTTGATGTGGGATTAAATTGCCGCGCGCCCCGGCGGGCCACTTCAACGACCCGCTGGATCGGTTACTTCGCAGCGGTCGGTGGTGTTGTAGAGATACTAATGAAAGGCACGCTCTTGAACTGTACGGGTTGCGGCGGAACATTTTGGTAACCTCCTGGCCGCTGCACCTTGGCCAAGATTGCTTGGGCTAGGTGGGTCACGCCTGCATTGTTGCTTTGTGAGTGGCCAGCGAGCTTCTTAATATAGTTGAATGCCTCGGGTGTGCCGATATCCTTTAAAAGTTCGATGGCAAAGGCGCGAGTGTCAGGGTCTGCGCTGCTGGCGAGTGCTTCCGCTTGGCTCAGCCCGGCGGTGGCGGAGATTCCCAGAAAGCGCTGGATCTTCGCGGCCTCGGCCTTCAGGCAATCACCCAGATCATATGGTCCGGGGCGACTCTCTGACGAGGGGGGAAGGCTAGCGATCTGGTCGTTCAGGAGGTTAAGTTCGTCTCGGTAAAAGCCGGGAAAACGGTTACTAACGTTTGCGTACCCGGCGCCCGTCCAAGCATAGATGATGGGCCACTCCGCGATACATTCATCCCCCCCATGTACCCAGTTAAATCCTTGCTTCCGACCAACACGAGGTTGCCGTCTCCGTTGAGATCCTTGATGATGTGGCCGACGTCATTCTCAGAGGCTCCTCTCGAGACGACGATATCCCGCACTTCGAACTGCGACGAATCCTTATCCACGATGAAAAGGTCGCTGCAGAACATTCGGCCACTGACATCGGCCGAAGCCACAAGGGACAGGTTGCCCGTGTGACGCAAGTCGGCGAAGGCGAAGGCGCACAGATGGTAAGGCGCTTGAACCGGCTGCAGATAAGAACCCCCTGCAATGAAAGCTGCGACGACGTCCCTGGGCGGAGGGTTGGTGGTGAGGTTAGGGGTAGCTTTTGCAGACCAGTCATACGACGCAAGGACATCTTGCGGCGCTGCGCCGCGCGCAATCGTGGGCAAAGCCAGCGCGCAGCAAGCCCAGAGCACTGTTATTCGTTTTATTGGGCTCATATTGATCGTTCCCCATTCGCGTCTTAAGGACAGGACGCCAGTCCTTCACGACGAACGGTGTCTCATCGCCAATATGGCAGTATTTCCTGTCCTGCGGCGAGGCGGCCACGCCACCGAGCGGTCCTTCAACATCGACGGCGGCTTGATGTGGGATTAATGCGCATTTCACCGGCTCACTCCAGAGTGAAAGCGCCGCCGGGGTCGCTGCCCGAACTGGTATATGGAACGAACGGCGGGTTGATCGCCTGCACATCAGGCGGCTCCCGCCACCGCGCCGGCGGGCCTGGTAAACGTAAACTGGGTTGAATTGACCACGGTGAGCGGGATTTTGGGCTTACCGGAATCGAGCCCGCCGAGATTAACCGTCTTCGCTCCCTGCTGGTTGAAGAAGTTGATTACCGTCCGGGTTGAAAATCCGGTGCCATCAACCGTTATCGTGTCGCCCGACTGAGTGACCGAAGTCACGTTTATCGCGGCTCCAATCGGTACCGATACCGCGTTGCTGCTCTTGCTGAAATCGCCGTTGGCGCTCTTGTTAATGACAACCACTGAACCCGGTCCGGTCGGCACCGAAACCGGCAGGAGAAAACTGAACGAGGTGGAGGTGAGCCCGGGACCAGGATCCACGGTAAACGGTCCTACCTTGCCGCCAGTACAGGCGCAGAAGACATTCACCGCCACGCCGTTGGCCGCGTCGAACCCGGTGCCGTTCAGCGTTACCGAGGTGCCCTGCAAAATGGTGGTCTCGACATTGTTGACTGCGTAACTCGGCTCGCTGCTGGTGGCGGCCAGATCCGTGCCGTTGACGCCGGTGAGAGTTGGAATCCCGGCGGCCGCGGAGCCTTGCAGCAGGGCCGCGAGCGAGTTGGATCCCTTGAAGCCCTGGTCGGTATCAACCACCTGAACTTCGGCGAAGCCCTGACCGAGTGTAACTGTGGCGGGAATCTCTACAGTAAGACTGGTGGGCGACTTGGAAGACGGAGTGATCGCACCCGGATTAAACGTACCAGTCGAGGTGGAGACAAACAGGTTCACCACGGCGCCCTCGCTGAAATGACTGCCGCCAATTACGAAGCTGCCTCCAACGTCGATGGTGGGAGGGATCGAACTGATGACGGGCGGGGGACCGAAGGTTGGCGTCGGCGTCGGAGTGCGGGTCGGGGTCGGAGTACGGGTCGGGGTCGGAGTACGGGTCGGAGTGGGCGTAGGACGCGGAGTGAGTGTAGGACGCGGAGTCGGGGTAGCGGTCGGAGGGGGCGGCACACCGCTGACGTAGGCCTTGGCGAAGGTGCCGATGTCCACCGTTCCCCATCCGGTTGTCAAATCGAAACCCGGACCCGCTGCGAAACCTGAGACCCCGTTAAAACTGTTGTCGCCGAATGTCACGTCGCGAAAACCCGCGGCGGCCTGACCGCTGTTAGCCAGCCCATAGATGGTCGGGTTGAGCGGTCCCAAGCGTCCTTTCTTGAGCTGCGCGATGAGCTTTGAGATTCCCGCCCAAGTCGGTGCGGAAAGGCTGGTGCCACCGTATTGGGCAAAAGCGGGCGGACCTGTTCCTTTGCAGGTTTTCCCTTCCGGGCCGCAACTCAGGTCATACACGATAAATGCGCCGGGGAAATTGGGGCTGGCGATTAATGCTACATCAGGTACGTCGCGCCGGCCGTCGGTGGGCACGCCTGGACCGCTCTGATAGGCGGGCTTGGAGAAGTAAATGCTCGCTCCTCCACCAGTCGCTCCGCCTTCACAGCATCCCTCATCGTTCCAGGCGCCTTCGGGGACATTGCCGACATTGTTCCCCGCTCCGTTATAGTCCGGATTGAATCCGGTTCCTCCGACCTGGGTTACGTTGGGGTCGGCGCCCATCTCATTGATGTTGAGCGAGGTTCCCGTCACGCAGGCCGTCCCCTTCGAATTGAGGACAATCCCCGCCGCGCCCTCATCGCCTGATGAAATGAAGATCGACTGTCCCTGCGCCGCCGCCCTGAGATAAATGTCATGAATGGTATTGGCATAAAAAGTTGCGTCGCCGCCGCACAGCCCGAAGCTGACGCTGATCACGCCGCAGGCATTATCCGTGACCGCCTGGTTAATCCCGTCGACAATCGGACCGTTGGCAGTCTCCGCCGTGGGGTTAGCAAGGTAGAACCGGGTACTCGCACCGGGGGCCACCGCATGGGACCATTCGAGGTCCAACAAAGCCTCAGTTTCGTCGTTGTTAATGCCGAGGTATTTGCCATCGACGAAGACGCCCGTGACGCTGGAGGGCGGCAGATCAAACGCACTGTTGAACGCGGTTAGCGCGCTGGGCAAATACGAGGAAGCGCCGACGATTGCGATGCAGTCTCCGCCACCGCCATTGATACCTCCTGCCAGCAACGCCCCCTCGTCATAGAACGAATAGAAATCGCTCGGTGCGAACGACCGGTAGTGGCCAATGATCGCCTCCGGACTTGACGTTATGGTTGATGGCAGCGCCGTTGGTTCCGGTCGAGCCTGATCGAGCAAAACCAAGGGACTGGAGGCGGGGCCGGGTCTGGTGGAGCGACCTCGCCCGGACCCGCGGCTTGCCAATGCAGGAAATTGCTCAGGCCGCGAATCGCGCCAATCACCCCGGCCAGCCGCTCCGGAATCGATGGGTCGGTGGTGTTCGAATACGAGCTGCCGTCGCCGAAGGCCATGATATCAGTTGCGAAAGCACGCTCCACGTCGGCGACTTTGCCAGTGAACCGGACGTAGCGTTGATCCAGGTTGGTTCCGGTGACTTGGAATCCCTGCGCGGCAAGCCATTGCGCCACCGCATTGGCGTCCTGATGGGCGGGACCAAAGCGCGCGTTGAACTGCCCGGCGGTGAGCCACCGATGGTAGCGCGGCGAGGCAGGGTCTTGCTGATCGCGCAACAGTTGGCCCAGCGCCGCGGGGTTGCGCAGTGCCAGCGTCACCTCCATGTTCAACCGAGCAGCGGAATTCGCATGCGCCACTGGATGCATGCTGGTGGCCTCCGCCGGATGGTTGCCGATCAGCGCGACCGATGTTTCCGCGGCAGTTTGGGCGCGTGCACGGCCGTTCGTAAAGAGGATGCCGAGCGCGGCCAATAGACTGAAAACGGTACCAAATGCGAGGCGCCTGGCGGCCGGATTGCCCGGCCTTTCACGAATCATGGCTGATCCAAAGAACACGAATTTCAATTTTGTGGCGAAATTTTCGGGAAACATCTCCACTCGACCCCTCCGCAATGCATACAGCATCGTGTAGTAGCGAATTGAGACTTTAGCTACCATCGCCAAACTGAGCAAAGTCCGTCCGATTCCACGAAAGCCGTCCTTCGGAACACGGAAAATTGGGCATCCGAGACTCTTTTTCGCATCATAATGAGCCGAGGGTTGGCTCTCGCCCGCAAGATGACCCTGCGATCTCGACCCGCGTGTCGGATGGCGTCGCGTTCAGACAACCGTGCCCGGATGAGACCGCTCCTCACGGCATCTGGACGCCAATCAACTAATTAAATGGCGCCGGTACCCCATCTCCTGAGCCGGCAACGCCGCAGAGCGGTGGGCAGGGACGGCCGTTCTCAAGTGAACAAAGACGGATTTGAGCGCTATTCCAAAGTAAAGGCGCCGCCGGGGTCGCTGCCCGAACTGGTATATGGAACGAACGGCGGGTTGATCGCCTGCACATAGGCGGCTCCCGCCACGGCGCCAGCGGGCCTGGTAAAAGTAAACCTGGTTGAATCGACCACAGTGAGCGGAATTTTAGGTGCACTGTGGACTCCGAGCCCGCCGAGATTGACCGTTTTCCCACCCTGCTGGTTAAAGAGATTGATCACCGTAAGGGTCGAGAATCCGGTGCCGTTAACGGTTACGGTAGCTCCGGACTGAGTGACCGAAGTCACGGTTATCGCCGCTCCGATCGGCACCGACACCGCGTTGCTGCTCTTGCTGAAATCGCCGTCGGAGCCTTTGTTAATGACGACCACTGAACCCGGTCCGGTCGGCACCGAAACCGGCAGCGGGAAGCTGAACGAGGTGGTGGTTAGCCCGGGACCAGGGGTCACCATAAACGGCCCCACCTTGCCGCCGGTACAGGCGCAGAAGACGTTGACTGCCACGCCGTTGGCCGCATCGAAACCGGTACCGTTCAACGTTACCGAAGTGCCCTGTTCGACGATGGTCTCGACATTATTGGCGGCGTAGCTGGGTTCGCTGCTGGTGGCGGCCAGACCCACGTGGTTGATTTTGGTCAAAGTCGGGATTCCGGCGGCCGCGGAGCCTTGCAGCAGGGCCGGCAGGGAATTGGATGCCTTGAAGCCCTGATCGGTATTAACCACCTGAACCTCGGCGAAGCCCTGACCGAGTTTCACAGTGGCGGGAATCTCTACCGTAAGACTGATGGACGACTTGGAAGACGGAGTGATCGCACCGGGGTTAAATGTACCGGTCGAGGTGGAGACAAACAGGTTGACCACGGCGCCATGGCTGAAATGGCTGCCGCCAATTACGAAGCTGCCACCAACGTAGATGGTGGACGGAATCGAAGTGATGACCGGCGGGGGACCGAAGGTCGGCGTTGGCGTCGGGATGCGAGTCGGGGTCGGAGTTGGAGTCGGCGTACGAGTCGGAGTTGGAGAAGCAGTCGGCGGTCCGCCACGGACGTAGGAGTTGGCAAAAGTGGCGATGTCCGCGGTTCCCCATCCGGTGGTCAGGTCATAACCGACGGTAGCATCAAATCCAGTGACGCCGTTGAAATCATTGTTGCCGCTGGTCACGTCGCGCAGACCGACGGCGGCCTGACCGAAATGCGCCAGCTTGTAGATGGTCGTATTCAGTGGCCCCAGACGACCATGGTCGAGCTGTGCGATGAGCTTGGAGATTCCCGCCCAGGACGGCGCCGATAGGCTGGTGCCGCCGATCGGAATAAAGCCGACCGGGCCCGCTCCCGTGCAGGTATTCAGCTCCGGACCGCAGCTCTCGTCGTACGCCAAAAATGCGCCCGGGTTGTTGGGGCTGGCGAAAATTGCGACGTCGGGGACGTCGCGGTTGCCACCGGCTGGCACCCCTAACCCCGTCTGATAGGTAGGCTTGGCGAAGTACATGCTGACGCCTCCGCCGGTGGCGCCTGACTCATCGTTCCACGCGCTTTCAGGCACGTTCCCCACGTTGTTGCCCGAGCCGTCGAAATTGGCAGAAAACATAGTGCCGCCCACGGAAGTCACGAGGGGATCGGCGCCCAGCTCGTTGACGTTGCGTGAGGTCCCGGGCACGCACTGTGTACCGGCTTCGTTGAGGACTAATCCTGCGGCGCCGTCGTCCCCTGCGGAGATGAAAATCGACTGACCGTGCGACTGCGCCGTGAGGTAAATGTCGTGGACGGTCTCCGTATAAAAGGCTGCACCGGCACCGCACAGGCCGAAACTGACGCTGATTACGCCGCAGGCGTTGTCGGTCACGGCCTGTTGGATTGCATCGACAATCGGGCCATTGGCGGTCGATGTGTTGCCGTTGCCAAGGTAGTAGCGTATCGGGGCTCCAGGGGCGACCGAATGGGACCATTCGAGATCAAGCAGGGTCTCGGTTTCGTCGTTGTTAACGCCGGGGTTCGAACCGTCAACCAGGATGGTTGTCGGAGTGAAAGCGGGAACAACGGTAAACTGGCTGTGGAAAGCCGGTAACGCGCTGGGCAGATAATCGGAATCGCCCACGATCGCGATGCAGTCTCCGCCACCCCCATTAGTACCGCCCGCCAACAGGGGATTCTCGTCGTAAAACGAGTAGAAGTCGCTGGGCCCGAAGGCTTCGAAGTCATCAACTATCGCTTGCGGCTGCGATGAAACGACCCTGCGCAAGGGAGATTGTTCATCTGACGGCGAATTGAGCAACGCCAGTGGGCCTGCGGACCATCCTGAATCAGCCGGCGAGGTCATCGATGATGAATCCGATCGATTGCTAAAGGCCTTCCAATGAAGAAAGTTGTTGAGCCCGCGAATTCCAACGATTACGCCGGCGAACTGCGCCGGAATCATCGGGTCGGTCGTATTCGAGTAGGAGGCGCCGTCGCCGAAGGTCATGATATCCGTTGCGAAAGCCCGTTCGGCGTCGGCCACACGACCACTGAACCTGACATATCGTCCCTGCAGGCTGGTCGCGGTTACTTGGAAGCCCTGCGAGGTCAGCCACTGCGCAACCGTATCGGCGTACTGCTGGGTGGGACCAAACTGTGCGGTGAACTGGTCGTTGGTGAGCCATCGATGGTAGCGCGGCGAAGTGGGGTCCTGCTGATCTCGCAACAGTTGGTTCAACGCGGTCGTGTTGCGCAACCCCAGCGTCACCTCCATGTTCAGCGGAGCGGCGGAATTCGCGTGGGCCATCGGTGACATTGTGGTGGCTTCGGCCGGATGGTTGCCGGCCAGGACAACATTTGATCCTGAAGATAGCTGGGCGTGAGCTGTAAGGAACCCCACGAGAACCATAATAATCGCAAGAAAAATTCCGCTGAACAGGATATTAAGGCGTGCAACGGCTCCGGCGCTGGCGGACTGCGTCACTCTTTTTACTCCTTTATGATTGATCAAGCTTCAAACGCGGCAGGCTGGCCCCAGTTTGCGCCACAGGGCTACCCTGTAAGGCTGTCTATCCTTTAGCTTTCACGATTATGCAGGCCATGTCCAGAGTATGCGCGAGTCAGCCGGCCATCCTTCACCTGCACATATAAAGATCGGTATTTTTCACCACTCTCCCGGATTCAAGGCGGAAGCCCAGGACGCCCGCCGTGCTGGTTCGGCCATGTTCCCGGGATCCAGAATGTCGCGTCGCCGCCGGCTTTATTCAACTTCTCGGTGAGATGTTGAAGCAATTGTTGAACGTCGTCGGTGGATTTTTCACCTTGCGCGACCTCGCCGGGGTTTTGCCGGTAGGCGGCCACCACTGGCGCCATCTTTGCCGGGTCGGTTGCGGTCAAGTCCGTCACCACAAGCGGGTCTGTGTCGTTGGTTTGACGCAGCGGAGCCGCAATTGTGATCAGGAACGGTCCTAAGCCCTGTTCCAACCTTATGCCGATAATTCTGCCGCGGTGGCCTCCTCTAAGCCGGAAATCAAAGTTGCCCCGATACAAATCAGCCAGTTCCCGGTTATAGTTGCCGATTCCCGGTTCGCGGCTCGGGTTGTCCGATTTGGCCAGGAAGCAGAACAGGTTGGCTTGCGCCGGCGTATCGGCCTGTGCCCCGGCCGCCGGTGGCGTCTGCGTTATCGCCTTAAGCAAAGCGCGGTTGCGCGCTGTTTGTGCGCTCTTCTGGTCCGCTGCTTCGGCGGCCTGACCGAATATAACGTAGGTGTATGTGTGATACCCAGGCGGTTCGCTGTCCCTGGTTGTCATCAAGACCCAGGAGAGCGGCGGGGGCGAGGTCTGAAACAGATGGAAACGGCAGGCGCACAATAGGATTGCGGCGCCCAGGACGATAGCGGTTCGGATCGGCGTCTTCATCAAACCTCAACGAATGTACCAAAGGTGGAATGTGCCACGATCTTCATTACCAAGGATTTGCAAAAGGGATTGGAGAAATAACTCAACCCTGGGCTTTTTGAATCAGCCCTTTGATGGGCCCAGTTCCGACCGGCCCGGGGATGAGATAGCGCGACGGCACGACTTCCTGCCGGCCCCCCGGTGGCTGCCATAGAAAACGAATCGAAGCGCCGCCCCAGATGTTGCGTTCGCCAAGTTCAATCTCGTGCTCCCCGGCGGTGAGATAGACCTCACCGCTGTCGTACAGCTTGGTGACCTCGCCCGGATCGGCGATCACTGGCCGGCCGTCAATCTTAAGCCAGCCGGAGTCGTCCACAATTATCGCGAAGTGATAAGTGCCGGCCACGGGCGCGATGATCTTGCCGGTCCAGGTCGCGTAGGAAGGGTAGGGCAGCGAACCCAGCGCGACGATATCGTCGAAATCTACGGTGCTGTCAACCCGCTGAATATGGGGCGGGAATGGGTTGTCGCGCAGTCCTTCGTAATAGCGGCCCATCAGCCCGTGAGGTTGATTCAGGTTGGGCCGCAGGAAAATCGCGCCAAAGGTCGGCGGCGCGACGATTGCCACGATTCCGATCGCCGCCGCGGCCGCAATCCTGTGGCGCAGGGTACGATTGCTCCAGAACTCCAGGTTGCGCATCAGCTCCCAGGCTCCAGCTATCCAAAGCGCGGCCAGCGGCCATAGCTGCAGCGCACCGGGTAAGCCGATCAGCTTGCCCAGGTTGAAGGCGACCGAGTCTCCGGCAATTGGCGGACCGCCGTAATAGGCGCCCTTGTTGTAGCCGAAATCGCCCCGCAGATACGCCGGCCACAGGAAGTCGCGCAATGGATTGTCGTATTCGTAGGGCAGATGGGGTTCGATCGCGGTTGCCATCAGCATCACGAACGCTGAAGCCAGCGCCAACAGGCCGATCAGGGGATCGAGGCGTTTGGGCAGGAATGCCATCGCCAGCACCATGAACGGCACTGCGGATAGGATATGCCGTGGGCCGGTTGCCGTGCCGCCACCCCAGTAGATGATCGAATTGCCATAGGAGCCGTTGAACAGGATGAAGCTGACGATTGCGTAGGCGATCAGCAGTAACTCGGCCCGATGGGGCGAGCGGCGCCAGAAGAAATACAGTCCCGGAAAGGCCAGCAGCAGCACCGGATTGCAGACATAAAGGCCACGATCGGGGCTCAGCAAGACGTCCCATAAAATCGGCAGCCGCGGATAGGTCACGCCGGCGAAGCCCACCGATTGTTCCGGAAAGCGGCTGGCGTTGGCCGCGCCCATGTATGCTTCGTAGCTGAGGAACAGTGGATTTCCAAAAGCCAACTCGTTATAGGTGGCCAGAATCAGGCCGCAGATGCCGGCGCCGATTGCGAACGGCGCGATCCTGCGCCAGTCGCGCAGCTTCCAGATCGCATAGATCCCGACCCCGGCAGCCAGAACGAAGGTCGGGTAATCGCATACCACCGACCATCCCGCGAGCAGCCCCGCGAACAGGAGCTGCCATTTCCCGGTGTTCGGGCCCGACCATACGAGCAGATAGAAGGACGCGAAGACGCATAACGCCGCGATTGGTTCGCCGGTGAATTCAGTCGCGTACGGGAACAGGATCGTCCCAAATGCCAGGATCAGCCCCAGCGCCACCGCGCGTCCGTTGGAGGCTCCCAGCCTTAGCGCGAAGCGGTAAGTCAGGACGACCAATATCGAGGATAGCAGGCTGACCGAAAAGACCGTGCCGAGATAGGTGGCGAAGGCCCAGAACCACTGATTCTCGGAGAAAAAGATCCTCATCATCCCGGTAATGACCAGCCACGGCAGCAGCCCGGTAAAAGCGCCGCCCGGTGCCTTGTTGGAGTAGATGTGCGAGCGCAGCTCGATGATGTCCGCGGTGTTGTAGCCGCAGTAGCCGTCGATCCACAGGCTGCCGCGCTCCAGGATCGAGCGCACCAGATCGAAGCGCGAGCCGGTGCTGTGGTCGGCCGCCTGATAAAAGTAGGCGAAGCTCAGCAGGGTTACCATGAACAGGGCGATTTCGATTCGCTGTCGCGTGGCGGCGGGCGGTAACTGCGTCGCGGATTCGCCTGCCGGGAGCTGCTGAAGGTTGGTCCATACCCGGCGCGTCCATTGGCGCCCGAACCTGCGCCAGGCGAACAAACCCGCCAACACCAGGATCGCAAGCGCCAGCGGAAGGGCGACGTTGGCTCCCGGGCCCGACGATGGAGGCGGAGTGCCGCCGTTGCGGATGATATCGAGATCATAGCGCGGGGTCGCGTCGTTATCTGGCGGCGCTCTGACCTTGACCGCCCTGATATTGCGGCACGCCATCTTGCCGGTATTGAGGCTGGCGTAGCCGCCCAGGCGGCAGTCGAGCACGATATCGGCGCCCTTGTCGCCGACCTTGAGATAAAATCCGACTTTGGTCCAATCTTTGGTGCCGTGAACTTCCTGCGAGATGATGCCGTCCTCCATCAGGCCGATGGAAGCGCCGGTATTGCCCTCACCCACGTTCTCGCTGCGGATATCAGCGGTGAAGTGGTACCATCCCGGGATAACGTGCAGGTCCTGGATCCAGCGTGCGTCGTTGGCCTTGGCGCTGTCAACTTCGATTTCACCGTTGCTCCATTTGTAGCTGCTAGCGTCCGGAGTCGAAATCCAGGCTTCGGTTCTCCAATGTTCGGGGGTTTTTCCGGGCACCCCCTGAGTCAGGTCGCCGTTGGCCACAACGTTATCGTCCGCGCGCGCGGACGCGGGTCTGCCGGCGAACGCCATCAAGCCCGTCGTCAGGATCAAAACGAGGAACGTCATTGCCGGCATACCTGCAGCCAAGGCGGATCGCCGCATCGTCGTTTCCGCGCGGGCTGGGAGCGAATCGTGAGGTGCGCTAATGGTCTGTCGCATTCAGTAAAAACCTGGCGGATAAGATAATGTCCGGATTCGGTGGCGGTGGGGAACCCCTGAGTTTTCGGCCTCACCGGCGCTAGCATCGAGTCGGATATCCGCGCAAGGATTGTAAACGGGCCTGCCCCGGCCTGCAAAGGATCGTTTACTATTGTGGGGTTAACGGCGATTTTGCGATAACAGGCGCTGGCAAATTCCCCGCTGTGAGTATTAGTCTCGAAAACCTCGCCCGGCAGCAACCGCCGGTCCCTGATGTCAACCTTGGCCAACCGCCTGCGCCGCGCGCCTCGGGCCGCATGGCAAGATTACTGATCCTGGCGGCGCTGACCCTGATTGCTGCCTGGCTGCGCTTTACCTCAACCGGGTTTGGACTACCCGACAAGTTTCGGCCCGACGAGGAGTATTTACTGTCGCGCGCGTTGGGCTTCGAAAACGACTGGAACCCTCATTTTGCGATTTATCCGGCGGCGCAAATGTACGTGCAGCATGCCGCGCTCAAGTATTACGCCGCGCTGATCGGGGAGCGGCAGAATTTCCGCGCTGCCTATGCCACCGACTTCCAGGCGTTGGCCTACCTGGTGGCGCGGCGGGTCTCGGCTGCCTTCGGTACCGCCACTGTGCCCGCGATTTATTTCGCCGCGGCGCCCATATTTGGCCCGCCGGCCGCGCTCGCCGCCTCGGCGATCGCCACCTTCGCCACACTGCCGGTGCGCGAATCCAAGTACGCCACCACCGACGCGGCCACGATGTTCTGGCTGACTCTGGCGCTCGCGATGATCCTGAGGATCGCCAGACGTGGGCGCTCGGTGGACTACGTTGGGGCGGGCTTTTTTTCCGGACTGGCCGACCGCCACCAAATATCCGGCTGGAGCGGTGGTCTTTGCGATTGCGGCAGCGCATCTCGGGATCTGCCGCCGCGAACGCCGCTCGCTATGGCAGACCGTTGGGGATCCGGGAATCTATCTGGCGGCAGGCACCGCCGCTGTTACCTTCTTCTGCGCCACCCCCTACCTGATCCTGGATTGGGCGCAGACCATCAACGATTTCACCTACCAGCGCGGCTTTCTGCTTTACGGAGTGGGCAACACGCTGGCGGATTACGGATGGTCATGGTTGCTGGGGCGTGCGATGCGCGACGGCTTCGGTATCGCGCTGGAGATTTTCCTCCTCGCCGCGATGGTTTGGGCGCTGTTTCGGCGCCGGCCAGGGACACTCTCGTTGTTGACGTTCCTGGCCGTTGCCTTAGTCGGGATGACGCGGAGCCATTACGTTTTCTATCGCTACCTGATGGTCCCGTTTCCGGCGCTGGCGCTGCTGGCCGGCTTGATGGTCTCCGACCTCGAGAGATTAGCGGCCAAGGTTATCGGAAATCGCCGCGCTACGGTGCTTGCCGTAATTGGATTGAGTGCGCTGATGGCGCCGTCGCTGGTGCGCGACCTGGAATTGAACCGGCTGCTGAGCCAGACCGATACGCGCACGATGGCGCGTCAATGGATCGAGGCCCATATACCGCCGGGCGGCGCGATTGCGGCTACCGACAACACTACGCCCTATGGCAAGCCACAGTTGTACACGGTCAGGGTGCTGCCGTTTGAGCCTCCGGACGAACTCAAGCGCGAGGGCGTGGAGTATGTGATGTCCGACTCGATCGCCCCGCTGGCGTACTATTCCAGGGGTCCTCTACCCGCGGAAACGGCACTGCTCGATGCGCATGCGACGCTGGTGTTTGACGCCAATCCGCTCAAGCCGGGAGCGCCCACTCCAGTCTTCGACGCCGCCGACGCCTTTTATGCCCCAATCCGCCACATCACCAGCATGACGCGCCCCGGCCCAAGAATCCGGATCTGGAAGCTGAAGTAAGGTCGGGGCGCCTCGGAAGGCGCGTAGCGGCGATATGTTTCAGATACAGACAGTGGTCATAAAGAAAATGTTGGCGGCGGAGTTTAGGGGTTCCCTGGATCAAATCTAAAGAATTCACTTATACGGCACTTTACTCGAGCGTGAAGGCGCCACCCGGGTCGTTGCCGGAACTGCTAAAGGGCACGAAGGGAGGATTGATCCCCTGCACGTATGCGGCTCCCGCGACCGCGCCCGCCGGCACCGCGAAGGTGATGCTGGTCGAATCGATAAACGTCAGTGGAATCCGCGGTGAGCCGTTGGGTTTGAGCCCGCCCAGGTTGACCACGCCGGTGCCCTGCGCGTTGAAGAGATTGATTACGGTGCTGGGCGCGAAGCCGGCGCCGGTAACTGTAATGGTATCGCCGCTCTGGGTCACTTTGCTCACCGTTATCGCAGCGCCAATCGGTGCCGCCACCGACGCGCTCTGCTTGCTGTAGAGCCCATCGGTGCCCGCGTTGCTGACCCGGAACGAACCGGGACCAATGACGGGCGTGTTCATCCCGGAGGTGGGGAAAGTCAGGCTCACCTGGGTGGCGCTGAACTGGCCGGGCTTGAATAGGAACGGCCCGACTTTGCCCCCGGTACAGTCGCAGAAAACGTCCACCGCGATGCCGTTGGACGGTATCGAAGCCGCTGCCGTCGATCAGAAATGGCTTACCAATTGGCGCCACCGTCTCGACATTGGCCAACGCTACTCCGGGGTCGATGCTGTCGGCCGCAATTGGTTGACCGTTAATCCTGGTAAGACTGGGCAATCCCGCTGCCGCCGAGCCCTGCAGCAATGCCCCCAAGGTATTGGAGGTGATGTGTCCCTGAGTCGTGTTGACCACCTGCAGGGCGACGAATCCTTCGCCTTGCGTGATGCTTGGATCGACCGGTACTACCAGCATGTCCTCGGCGAAGCTCGAAGGTTTCAGGGGGCCTGTGTTAATCGGACCATTGGCCGTAGCGACGAAGAAGTTGACCACCGAGCCGGCGTTGAAGTCGTCACCTTTGGCGATGAAGCTGCCGCCTACTTGTATCGGTGATGTGACTGAGTCGAGGCCGAGACTGGGAGTCGGCGTCGACGGTCGGATGCGGCGTCGCGGTTGCAGTCCGCGTTGGAGTTCGGGTTGGTGTGAAGGTTGGGGTGGTGCGCCGGGGTATGAGTCGGTGTTGAGGTCGAGGTCCGGGTTGGCGTTCGCGACGGAGTACGCGTCGGCACCGGGGTATGAGTCGGTGTCGGGGTCGCGGTCCGGGTTGAGGTTCGGGTCGGAGTGCGCGACGGCGTCGGTGTGGGCATCCGCGTGTGGGCTGGTGTCGGGGTCGCGGTCCGGGTTGAGGTTCGGGTCGGGGTGCGCGACGGCGTCGGTGTGGGCATCCGCGTGTGGGTTGGTGTCGGAGTTGCGGTCCGCGTTGGGGTCGGGGTCGGGGTGCGCGACGGCGTCGATACCGGGGTATGAGTTGGCGTCGGGCTCGCGGTTCGGGTTGGCGTTTGGGTTGCGGTATGCGTCGGTATCGCAGTTGCAGTTCGCGTAGCGATACGCGTTGGTGAAGGAGACGGCGTCGTGGTAGGCGTGTGGGTTGTGGTCCGGCTCGGGGTTGGAGTTGATGACGGCGCCACCTGTGCGGACAGCGCCTGGATATCGCTGCCGTCGGGCCAGCCGTGAGCTTGGCCTACGTATGCGGACGACCACGCGCTGTTCTCGGGGTCGTATTCGAGCACGCCGGAGGCACCGAAATTGATGGATGCGATTGTCCCCGGCGCATCGAAAGCGAGCAAGAAGTGGCCGTTGGACAAAATCGAAGCCGCATCGAGGTTCAATCCCGCGGGGACGCCTGCTGCTGACGCGTTAAAAATTGTCGCGTAGGTTATTCCATTGAATTCGACCAAATCGGCCGGATGCACAATCAGCGTGCGCGCCTGCCGTGGCCGGCAAGGTAATCGTGGTGTTGAACGAGAAGACAAAATCCTTGGTTGCGGGATCGATGGTGAATGCGTCGATATCGGTTCCCGCCGGCACGTCGGAAGCCATGCCAGTAAACAGCAGCGGGCCGAAGAATTTCGTAATGGGGTTGAATTGCACCACATCGCGCGGCGTTACGGCTACCGGTATTACCCTTGTTATCGATGGGCAAATTGGCCGCCACGCTCAGCGTCAGCGCGTCCTCGGTCGCCGATAACGCGGCGTAGCCGGTGATGTGCGCTCCTGGCGGCAGGCCCGGGAAACTCATTATGGCGATCGCGCCCGAGGTAAAGTTGTAGGTGCCGACCGCGGCCGGATCAACATAGGTGACGCCAAGCGTCACCGGAATGTCGGGCGAGAACGACAGTGTCGCCAGCGGCGTGACAGCCGCTATCGCAGCCCCGCTCATTAGGACCACGGCGATATATAAAGCCAGTAAAGCAGGCGCTCCAGACCCGCGTCGGCGTAGCCGGCGGCGATCGCTCATCGAGGAAGCCATATGCGGCGATTCACTGCACGGTGCCATTGCAGACGTTGTTGCCCATCGAGGTCCCGCCCGAAAAGCAGGTAGCGCCGTTCGGGGCCGCGACTGTGTTAGCGCCATAGCCAACTGGTTCGGTGAGCGGTCAGCGCTTGGATTCCGGTGGCGGTGGACGTGGTCAGATTAATGGTGTTGCCGATAATCGTGCCGCTTCCCTCGATCAGGTTAATTCCGGTAGTGCCGGAATTGACCACGCAATTCGTAACCGTTCCCTCGGTGTTACCCAGATTGATACCGGTGTTGGTGGCGTTGATGAGACAATCGGTTACCAGACAGGTTCCGGTGCCGCCGCAGCCAACGCCGAAAGTTGTAGACTGCGCGGTATAGTGGCGGACCAAAGCGTTGAAGACAAAGATCCCCAGATTGGTATTATTGGTGGTGAGATCCAGTACGATGTCCGGTCCGACCGAGTTTATTCCAGTGCCGAAGTTCTGGATGACGCCGTTTTTGACCGTCAGTTGACCGACGTTGTCGCGGATCGCGGTCGGGACCAGGTTGTCGACGCCACTAATCGAAAAGCCATTCAAGTCAATCGTCACTGGCGCGGCCAGACATTGATCGCGTTGGTGCCCGCGGCGCTCACCGCCAGATTGCCGGTCAGGATGTAACTGCCGGGCTGGGTAATCGAATAAGGAAACCCGCCCGCCGCCATCACGATGGTCTGATTGATCTCGAGCACGCCATCCACCGCCCTGGCGGAGCTTGCGGCCAACGCGATGCAATTGCCAACGCGACCATCAGACCTCGCGCCGACACGCGGGCCCATACTCTCTTCCCGATTAAGCGTGGTGCGTGCGACCGGCTATTCATTGCGTAGCACTCCTGTGCGCCAGCGTGCATATATCTCATTGCTTGGAGCCATCACATACGTTGTCACCAAGCGAGGTACCCCCTGAAAAACAGGTCGTACCGCCGCTATTGATTAAATTGCTGCCATAGCCAACCACGCCGCTATCAGTCACCCTGATCCCGATGAAATAGGGGTCCGCCGACATTGACGATCGTATTGCCAAGGATGATCCCGCTCCCCATGGCCACGGTAACGCCAAAGCCTCCGGTCAGGATGTTGTTCATCGCGACAAGCTCTCCTGAATCCGGCGAACAAAGGCTGGACGGTCGCGGAGACATTACAATCCACCACCAGGCAATGGCCCTGGCAGCTTATGCCGTTGGTCCCCTGCACGTTTACATTGATCAATTGTCCGCCCGGCGTACCGGTGGTGTTGAATCCAACGCCAACGTCGCTTATGGCCAGGTCGTGTAACGATACCGGTCCCGCGCTAACAGAGACCCCGACATTGAAACCCTGAATCGATCCTTTGAAGACGGTGAGAGAACCAGCGGATCCCTGGATCGCAGAGCTTGGCCCCGGCAACGCCGGCCCGGTAATCGCAAATCCGTTCAGATCGATGGTGACTGGCGCGGCGGAGACATCGATGCCATCGACGGCTGTCTTCACCGTCAGATTCCCTGCCAACCGATAGCTGCCCGCGTTGATAATCTTGTAGGGAAACCCTCCGGCAGCGTTAACCTTGCTCTGATTGATCAGTACCACACCGTCGTCCGCGTATACCGGTGGCACTCTCGAGGCCACTATCAGAAACGCCAGTGTGAGCGTTGAAAGCCATGACATCGACGCCATTAATTTTCTCCGGCCGGTTCCACCCGCGCGCCGGTGGTGGCGGGATGAGTCCCTTGTTGCCGATGCCGACGGAAACGCGTAAGACATCCAAACGTTACCAGCTATGATTACAGAGCTCCAATAGGATCAATAGAATTCAATTGAATGCAATTTACTGCCGTTCATTGGCGCGCTTGCGAGAGTAGTTATAGCGCCCGGAAAATTCGGTCAATGATCCGCCGCCAGTTCAAGACGTGGCTCGGATTGTTTTCCTCGGGCAGCGCAATGAACTTCGCATCCTCGAAATGACGCAGCCTTACTGAGAGCCGGTACTGACGGCCATTGTTGGCGTTGCGACGCTGCCGGACGCAACCGGAATGACGTCGTGGCCGGGTGCGGCATAGACCAACGTGGTGATGAACGCGCCCAGGCCGAACATGGCCGCGCATATCACGAACGGTATTGAATAGCTGCCAGTCACGTCGAAACATGCGCCCGGTAACCAGCGGGCCCAGCGCCGCTGCGACGGTGGCGACCAGGCCGATAATCCCCATCAACGTGGGAAACCGGCGCATTCCCAACGACTCCGCCAGCAGCATCGGCACCAGCGTCGAGGTGGATCCGGTGGGCGTACCATAGAAGACCGTAAACAGTGCCAGGGCGACGCCGCCCAACAGCGGACTGCTCGCGCCCAACAGCGCGATCAGGCTGAGGCACAACGCCACCATCGCGAAAGCCAATACCCGGCGCGCTCCGATTCGGTCCCCGAGGCCGCCCAGGTAGATGGTGCCGAAGATAACGAAGATCGATTTGGCGCCGAAGATCAACGCAGCCTTCTGCGGGCTGTAGCCGACGTCGATCAGAAACGCCACCAGATGGTAGTACACGCCGTTGTACGCGACGGTGAACAGGAGCTGCACGCTGGCCAGCATCCAAAACGGCGGCGCCCGCAAGGCCTGACTCAGCTCGAGTCCCGCGAGCGCGCTGGTTTCGCGGCGGGCTTTAGTGCGTCTGAGCGCCGGCCGGGCGCGTGCGCACTACCAGCATTATGGCCGGCAGTCCGATGACAAAAATCGGGATGGCGAGGCACAGCATCCCGATGCGCCATCCGTGAACCAGGATCACGTGGGTGAGCAAAGTCGGAATCGTCAGCGTCGCCATCGGGCTGCCCGAGATACCGACTCCAATCGCCAGGCCGCGCCGATTCGGGAACCAGTTGCTGGCGACTACCGTAACCGGCACGATGGTCGAACTGCCCGACTCCCGCACCAATCAATGCGAAGGCGGCGGTCAACGAACCCAACGAGTGGCATCGGCTGGCCAGGAAATAGCCGATTCCCGCGGCCAGCGCGCCCAGCCCCATCGGAACCTGTGCCGGCATCCGGTCGAGCATCCAACCCGCCAGCCAGGCGGACAGTCCCATGCATAGCAGAAATGCCGTCGCCAGACGCGAGACCTGCTCGTGGCTCCATCCGAAGCTCTGAATCAGAGGATGGAAGAAGATTCCGATGGTGCCGATAGTCGAGCCCAGGAGCAGAAAGCTCACGACCGCCAGCGCCGCGACCACCCGCCATCCCTGACGATCCTGCGCGGTCATCGCAATCCGCTATTGGGCGAGCAGTTCGGCCGCCGCTTTCGCGACCGCCGTGCCTTCGAAGAAACCGGGATTGACGCCGCCGAAGAACCGCACCGGATTGGAGAACGTCAGATCCTTGAGATCCTGCTCGGTCAGCAATCCATGCTCGACCAGTTCATAAGCCTCTTCCAGGATCCGGCTCATATCGGTGACGTCGAAATGGCCGATGTCCGAGCCCAGCACGACGTTGAGGCGAGCGCCAAAGGGATTGATCCGGGTGTTGAAAGCCCAGGCGTTGAGCGAGTCTTCAGCCTCGCATCCGAAGTAAAAATTGGGCACGAAGCGGTCGCGGATGTCCTCGGCCTTTTGGATTGCGCAGTGCGCGAATTCGTCGATGTCGGGCGGCATCGTCATCTCCGGATTCTCGACCAGGGTGCCGTCGAGCGCATGTTTCATCCGCTCGTCGCCATAGCTGCGCAGCAACTCGGTCAGCGCCTCGCGATCGAGGTGGGCGGGATTGACGTGTTCCAACGCCTCGACGTTGCGGGTCTGCCAATGGCGGATCAGATCGCTATAAAGATTGCAGGCCCACGCACCTCCGCCTTCGAGAAACGAAAACTTAAGCTGAGGAAAGCGCCGCGTGACCCCGCCCAGGAACAGCGACTTGCAGATGGCTTCGCCGGCCACGGCGAAATGGCCGATATGATTGTAAACCCAACTCGACACCGCGGTGCGGAATCCGAAGCCCTGGCTTTGATTGTGGAAGGTGGGGGCGAATCCCAGCTCCAGGCATTTCGCCCAGACCGGGTCGTAGTTGTACGCGCTGTCGAGCCCCAAAGTATCGCGCCAGCCGTGGCGTCCGGTTGACGGACGGCCGATCAGGGCGCCGAGCATCACCGCCTTGTAGCCGAGCTTTTTGACGAATTCCAGCTCCTCGATTGCCTCTTCCGGCGTATGCATAGGGATCCCCGCGGCCGGGAGCAAACGGTCGGAGTACGGGCCGAACAATTCGGCCGCGAACATGTTGAAAGCCCGAGCGCCGCCGCGGCGTATCTCCTCGTCCCTCATAAACGGCAGCAGCGTGCCGATCATCGTCGGGTACAGCACGGCGACGTCGATACCCATCTCAGCCCAGCCGCTCATGCATCAGTTTCGGCGCCATCGCGGTGGCCCGATCGAGCGTATTCTTGGCCGGCATGATCCACCATCCGGATTGCGCGATGCGGCGCGCGCGCCGCTCCTCAAATGGCAGCGGCGACGGGCCGGCCAGTGTCGGCAGCAGGCGCCGGTAAACCTCCGGGGCATTGCTGCCGATTACTTGTCTGGCGTAGTCCAGAAACACTGGGGCGTACTCAACCCAATGTCCGTCGCAATCGACCACCGGATGGCCGATGCGGTTATGAATTTGCGCCGATTTGGAAGTGCTGTTCGCAGCCATGGTCAATTCCTCGTCACGGGCTTAAACCGGGACTCGCGGTGGTGTCAAGGCAATGCATGGCGCGCGCGGCGTAGACCCCGACGGTTTGCCGGTTCCGAATTGAGGCCAGGTGCCAAATTTCTGGCTGGAAAAGCGATCAGCCGGTATTATGCTCGTCAGCGCCATTTTGTGGGCGGGTAGGATTAAGGCGGCAAGGCGCCCGCACTCACGCCCTGGCCATTCGGGTAAGATGGCGCAAACGCGTATGTTAGGCGTGGCGAGATAATGAAAAAACGAAGAATAATAGAAAGTGACGCTTGGGTGAAACGCGGCCGTGCAGAGGATGAGTTCCTTGCCTGGTCCTTTCTCTCGGTGAAAGAACGTGAGCATTCTGTCCCACGGACCGGTCGGCAGGAGCTGCAAGTAGCTGGTTAAATCCGGAATCAGGGAGGTGAACATGAAAGAGGGAAAACCTTGGTTGGTTGTGGCAGTGGCGCTGGTCGGAGGGCTGATTGGCGGCGCCCTCGCCACCATGCTTGGGGCCGGCAACGCGTTTGCCGTGCGCCACGGCGGCCACGCCAGGACAGTGGAGGCGGAGAGATTCGTTCTGCTCGGGCGCAACGGCGATGAGCGCGGGGTCATCCGCGTGAACGATAAAGGCACCGCCGCCTTTTACCTCAACGATGAAAGCGGCAACGAAAAGGCGGAGTTACGGGTGGCCGCGGATGGGCGCGCGTCGCTCGGATTTTACGATTCCAGCGGCCGCAGGCGCGTGGTCATCGGCGAAGGCAGCACCCCTGACAGTCAAGCCGGATTCGGTATTTTCTCTGCGGATGGCAACGAGGTCGCCGCGCTGTCATCCTCCGCCAACGGCGAGGTCAATCTGACGCTCTACGACTCGAAGACCGGCCTGGCCCGCGCCGGTCTGGGCTTATCGGCGGATGGCGTGCCGGCGTTGGTGCTGTTCGATCAGAATGGCAAGGACCGCGCTGAGCTTCACGTCACATTCAAAAGGCAAGGCGGGGCTGGCGCTGGCTGACGAGAACGGCAAGTCGATCGCAGGACTCCCAATGGAGTCGAGTCCCACGAGTCGACTCCCGCTCAGTAAGCGGCGGCGGTTGCAAGATGGAAAAAGTTGGTCAGATTGGGTCCAGTTGATGAGGAGGCTTTCGCTCTCCCGGAGGTTTACATGTTCAGGTCTTGGAAGGCTATCGCTGTCGGTATGCTTTGTCTGGCGGTGCTGATTGGAGCAACCGGATGCAGTGGACAACCGCTTAGCACCAGAGAGAAGGGCACCTTGATCGGAGGCGGCCTCGGCGCGGCCACGGGTGCGATTATCGGCGCCGCGGTAGGTGCGCCCGGCGCGGGTGCGGCAATCGGCGGTGCAGTAGGCGGTATCGGTGGCTTTGCGGTGGGCAACTCGATGCAGAACCAGGAAAACCAGCAAGCCCAGACGCAAAGCCAAATCAATCAACAGCAGAGCGAAATCCAGCGCCAGCGGCAGCAAATCGAACAGCTTAAACAGCAGCAGGAAACCGAGTAGCGCACGACATCACCGCTCCCGCGCTTGCGGACTTGGTCCGCATCCGCGGGAGCGGCTTTGGGCGTTTTCGAAGACAGGCCCCGGAGGAATCAGCGCTCGGAACTATTGACGTGCGCGGCGATTTCCTGGATGCGATCCATCCACAGAGTCAACGCCGGGGCATAAACGGCGGGCACGCAGTTACCGCAAATCTCACTCGCCAGACTTGATACCGTCTTTAAAGCATCGTCAAGCAAAGGCGAATTGACTATCCCATCGGGCCGGATGTGCAGGCAATCGTTGAGCGCCTGCAGCGCGGAGGCCAGGCTGGCCAGGATCCCTGCCAGCACCGGCTCTACAGGAGCCTGCGCCGGGCGGTAGAGCAGGTAATGGACGGTGCGCAATTCGGCGGCAAACACCAGCGTCGCGCTCTCCATCCGCGCGTTGATCCGTTCTGGCTGGGCCGTCCCGTCGTCATATAGCATGGCGATCGTTTGCAGTTCGGAAAGCAGCATGTGCAGGTTGGTCTGGATGCGATCAATCCGCTCGTCGAAGGTGACACGATGGATCTCGCGGACCACTTCGTCCTGGCGGCGCGAGACAAATTTGGCTACTACCGCACCGAAGATCAGCAATCCGGTCACAGCCTCGCCGACCGCCGCTACCCGCGCAATCCCGCGCGGCACCACGTCGCCGTAACCGACTGAAGTCACGGTGACGAAGCTGAAATAGATCGCGCTCCAGAGCCCGTGCTCGCTACCGTCCACCCAGCGTCCATCTTCGATCAGACCCGAATGATGCATCAGACCCGCTAGCCAGTAGACCACTCCAAAGGCCAGGGCCATCCCCAACCAGACCATGAACAGGCGCGGGGTAGACTGACGGTCGACAAAGTCCGCCAGGTGGTCGGACAGTTGGAAGCGGTGGAGCCGGGCGGTCAAGCTGCGCGGACTTTCGCCGCGCATCTCGCTGGCCGGGGCGGGCGCCGGTTGGACCACGACCGGGTCAATTGACGTCAGGGCCGATTCCAACGGTGCCCCCGACTCCCGCCAATCCTCGATCCCGCCATGGTAATGGCGCACGTTGGTGTAGCCCAAATCTAAAAGCAGGCGTCCAGCCTGCTCGGCGGCGTTTCAAGTGAACTTCGCGCAATACACCACGATTTCGGCCGCCAGGTCGGGGAGCAGCGCGTGCGCATGCTCTTCGACCTCGGCGACTGGAAGACTGATTGAACCGGGGATATGGCCCTCTTCGTATGAAGCCCGAGGCAGCGCGTCAACTATGGTTAAAGATGGATCGTGCAGGCGGCGAAAAAGTTCCTCGCGGGTGATGTCCCCGAGCGCTGGCGGAGTTAAAATGGTGGCGGCTTGCGGTGTCATCGCTCAAATTCCAGAATTGATTTGTGTAAAGTATACCGTCCGTCCACTTTAAGGCAAAACGGCAAATCCAAACTCCGCCGCTTGCAGGATTGAGGTGCTTGAGGGTTCGCCTCGATGAGAAAGGCGTTTCTCGTGTTAGGAGTGCTCGCGCTGGCAGCCGTTGCCGCGTGGATAGTGTCGAACCGCATGCTGGGCACCCAGACGCCCGACAACCAACTGCTGGTGTCGGGCAATATTGAGGCCCATGAGAGCCTGGTCAGCTTCAAGACCGTCCAATCGCGAATCGTGGAGCTACCCTTCGACGAGGGCAAATGGGTTGACGCCGGCACCGTGCTGGCCCGGCTCGACGCGACCGACTACCGCAAGGAAGTCGACGTGAACCAGGCGGCGTTGGCCGTGGCTGAGCAACAACTCGGGTCCGCCCTCGAGAAAGTTAATGTGGCACAGGCCACCGTAGTCGACGATCGCGCTGAGCTGGCCCAGCGTCAACTCGACTCCGATCGCCGGCAAAGGTTGTTTAAGGCAAATGCTGTGGCGGCCGAAGATCGCGATCTAGCGCTGACCGCGTTTAAGCAGGCCCAGGCCGTCCTGCAACGCGACCTGGCCGCCGCGCGCTCCGCCGACAGGGATGTGGGCGTCGCTAAAGCCAACATCCAGGACGCCCAAAAGAACTTGGAGTTATCGAAGATCATTCTTGGCTATACGACTTTGCAGGCGCCATTTGCCGGCGTGATCCTGGTACGCAACGCGGAGTTGGGCGAGGTGATGCAGCCCGGCACGCCGGTAGTCACCTTGGCCGATCTTAACCATGTCTGGCTGCGCGCCTATATCAGCGAAACCGATCTTGGCAGGGTCCGCTGGGGGCAGGATGCGATTGTGACCACCGACTCCTACCCGGGCAAGCGCTATCATGGCCGCATTTCCTTTATTGCTTCTGACGCGGAGTTCACGCCCAAGAGCGTCGAGACCCACAAGGAGAGGGTCACACTGGTATATCGAATCAAAATCGATATCGACAATCCGCGCCATGAGCTCAAGCCCGGGATGCCCGCCGACGCCCTAATCGAGCTGGACAGCGGCGGTCCCCAGCAGGACGGACCGCAGGGAGAGGCATCCACGCGACTGCCCGAAGGCGCCCATGCCGGATGAGAACTGTGCCGTTGAGGTAAACGATTTGGTCAAAACCTTCCCGGGCGTGCGCGCCGTGGACCATCTGAGCTTCCGGGTCGCGTCCGGAGAACTGTTTGGACTGGTGGGACCCGACGGCGCCGGAAAAACGACTACGATGCGCGTGCTGGCCGGAATAATGGCGCCGGAAGAAGGTTCGGTTACGGTATGCGGACACGACGTGCTGCGCGAACCGGAATCGATCAAGCTTAAGATTAGCTATATGCCGCAGCGCTTTGGCCTGTACGAAGATCTGACCGTCAATGAAAATATCCGCTTTTATGCCGACCTCTTCGGCGTCAGCCGGCGCGAACGCAATGCCGCCTCGGTGCGTCTGCTCGCGGCCTGTGGCATGAGCGAATTCGGCGGCCGGCTGGCGGGCAAGCTGTCAGGCGGCATGAAGCAGAAACTGGCCCTGGTCTGCGCCCTGATTCACACCCCCAAAGTGTTGCTCCTGGACGAGCCCACCAACGGCGTCGATCCGATCTCGCGCCGCGAATTCTGGGCCATGCTCTACATTCTCGTGGGGCAGGGCGTCACTGTGATTAATTCAACCGCCTATCTGGACGAGGCCGAGCGCTGCCATCGTGTGGGACTGATGCATCGCGGGCGGCTGCTGTTTTGCGATACGCCGGGCAGGCTCAAGGAGCAGATGCCCGGCGCCGTGGTCGCGGTGGTCTCACCGGTAGCGTCCAGGCTGCGCGACGAACTGGCCCATGCCGATGGCGTGACCAGCGTGTTGCTGATCGGCGATTCGGTTCATCTGTTTGTCGATGACGCCGCGCGCCGAATTCCGCAACTGCGTCGCGCGCTCGACGCGAAGGGATTGCCTTATCACGAGGTGGTCCAGGTCACCCCGACTATCGAAGATCTGTTCGTCAACGCGGTCACCGGCCAGGACGCCAAGTCCAATGGCAATTGATGGTGTGATGATGCCGAGGGCAGGAACCGTCGCAACAGAAAGTATTATCGATGACTTCCGCTGAAGTTTCGGTCGGCGTTGAAAACCTGGTGAAGCGCTTCGGCACCTTCACCGCGGTCGACGACATCACCTTTCAGACTTACAAAGGCGAAGTGTTTGGCTTTCTCGGACCCAACGGCTCGGGCAAGTCCACCACGATTCGCATCCTGTGCGGGCTGCTACGTCCCACTTCGGGACACGCCCAGGTCGCCGGTTACGACGTGACCGCCGAACCCGAGGCGATACGCCAGAAAATCGGCTACATGTCGCAGAAGTTCTCGCTTTATGGCGACCTCACGGTGATGGAGAACCTGCGCTTTTACGGTGGCCTCTATGGCGTCTCCGGCGCTGAGCTCAAGCAACGAATCGCCTGGGCCCTGCGGATGGCAGGGCTGGAAGGCCGCGAAAACAGTTTGACCGCGACCCTGTCTGGCGGATGGAAACAGCGGCTGGCGCTGGGCAGCGCGGTGCTCCATCGCCCCCCGATAGTGTTTCTGGACGAACCTACCTCCGGTGTCGATCCGCTTTCTCGCCGCCAATTCTGGGAACTGATTCAGGAGATGGCCGGCGAGGGAGTTACAGTATTCGTCAGCACCCATTACATGGACGAAGCCGAGTACTGCAATCGCCTGGCGTTGTTGATCCGCGGCCGGATCATTGCGCTGGGCACGCCCACCGAACTCAAGCTGGGCGCGGTCAAGGGCGACCTGATGTTACTTGAATCCGACTCGCTGCAGCGCGCGATCGAAATCGTCAAGCCGCTGCCCCTGGTGCGCGACGCCGCCGTTTTCGGCAATGGCCTGCACCTGGTGGTCGCCGATGCGGCGGCAGCCATGCCCGCGATCCGGGCGACGATGGCGGCAGCCGGCGTCGGTGTCATCAAGCTCGAAGTGATTCGTCCGAGCCTGGAGGACGCCTTTGTCGCGCTCGCCACCGGCGCCGATTCCGCGCCGACGGAGCCGCAGCAATGAACTGGACGCGGCTGATCGCCATGGCGCGCAAGGAAACCATCCAAATCTGGCGCGACCCACGCAGTCTGTTGGTGGTACTATTTATGCCGGTCATGCTGATGGGGTTGATGGGCTATGGCATCGGGTTGGACCAGACCAATATCCCACTATGCGTGTACGACCGCGAGGGCAGCCAGTTCAGCCAGGACCTGCTCAAAGGTTTCGTTTCCAATCGCTACTTCAGCCTCAAGCTCGACGCCCGTGATTACCACGAACTGATCGACGCCGTGGATAGCGGACGCTGCACGGTGGGGATAGTCATCCCGCTGTATTTCTCCAAGCGGCTGGGCGCGGGTCAGGCCGTCGACGTTCAGGCCATCGTCGATGCCACCGATAACAATACCGCCAACCTGATCATCGGCTATGCGCAGGTGGTGGTCGCGAGTTTTTCGGCCAATGTGCAACTCGACTACATGCAGCGCATGGGACCAGGAAGGGGCTCGCCGACACTCGACCTCGATGCGCGCACCTGGTTCAACGAGGATCTGGAAAGCCGCAACTTCATCGTGCCGGGAGTGGTGGCGATAGTGATGGCGGTGATCGGCACGTTCCTGACCTCGTTGACCATCGCGCGCGAATGGGAACGCGGCACCATGGAGCAGCTTATCTCCACGCCGGTCACCCGAATCGAAGTTATCGCCGGCAAGCTGATCCCCTACTTCGTAATCGGAATGGTCGACGCGGCCTCGTGCGCGGCGATCTCGGTGTGGTGGTTCGAGGTGCCGTTCCGCGGCGGCGTGGGGCTGCTGTTCGCCGCCTCGGCTCTGTTCCTGACTGGCGTGCTGCTGCTGGGCTTTATGATTTCGGCCTTGGCCAAGGCTCAACTGGCGGCCAGCCAGTTCGCCCTAATCACCACCTTTCTACCCGCATTCCTGCTCTCCGGCTTCGCCTTTCCGATCGATCAAATGCCGGCGGCAGTGCGTGTCATCACCCGGATTTTTCCCGCCCGTTACTACGTGACAGTGCTTAAAAGCGTTTTCCTTAAGGGCGCCGGCGCCGCGGCGATGGGCGGTCCGATGCTGGACATGACGGTTTTTGCCGTGGTGGTCGGTGTGCTGACCATTCGCGCGTTTAAGAAGACGCTGGATTGAGGACCGATGTTTGCCCGCATCTGGCAGTTGGTGGTCAAAGAGTTCATTCAGGTCTTGCGCGACCCGCACGCCCGCTTTTCTCTGTTCGTGCCACCGATCATTCAGATGATCGTCTTCGGTTACGCTGCCACCTTCGACGTTCACAACGTTGCCACCGTGATCCTCGACCGCGACCACAGCCAGGAAAGCCGCGAGTTGATTTCCCGGTTCGACTCCAGCGGCTATTTCCAGATCACGCAGATGCTCGAAGACCGCGCGCAGATTGGCGACCTGATCGACCGCGGCAAAGTCACCCTAGCGATCCAGATCCTGCCCGGATTCGCCGAAGCCATGCGCAAGCGCACAGACGCGTCGGTGCAGGTGATTGTCGATGGTACCAACTCCAACACCGCGCTTATCGCGCTCGGATACATTAACCAGATAGCCCAGACCTACCAACAGGACTACCAGCGCGACTACCTGAATCGAATCGCACCTCTGGGCACGGCAATGATCCCCGAGGTACGGCTGCAGGAGCGTCCCTGGTTCAACGAAGGCCTGGAGGATCGGATGTACTTCGTCCCCGGCACCATCGGAACCCTGATGATGGTGATGGTGATGACGCTGACCGCCTTCGCGATCGTGCGCGAGCGCGAGATCGGCACCCTCGAGCAGATCATGGTCACCCCGATCCGCCCCATCGAGTTAATCCTCGGCAAGACCATTCCCTACATGATGATCGCGCTGCTCGATCTCCTGATAGTCTCGCTGGTCGGGGTGTTCTGGTTCGCGGTCCCGCTGCGCGGCAGTATCGTGATCCTGCTGGCGGGCTCGCTCCTGTTCATCGCCGGGGTCCTCGGCCTGGGCCTGTTCATCTCGACGATATCGAGCACCCAGCAGCAGGCGATGGTGGTCTCGTTTTTCTTCATCCAGCCCGCGATTACACTGTCGGGCTTCGGGTTTCCAATTTCGGCGATGCCCGTGGCGTTGCAGTGGGCTACCTTTGCGGACCCGTTGCGCTACTACCTGGTGGTACTACGCGGAACGTTTCTCAAGGGCATCGGCATGGACGCGCTGTGGCCGCAATTCGTAGGTATGGCGCTCTTTGCGGTGATCATGCTCGCCGCCAGCGCCATGCGCTTCCGCAAGACGCTGGATTAGGGGTGGCATCAAAACGAAACTCCAACTGATATTCTGGAGCGCCAGGATTCTTCCGTAGCGCCGGCTATCCCGTAGCGCCGGCGCTCCTGAATAGAATGGCGGACGGAGACGCCCGCCCCACTGAAGTTTATACATTTTGAGGTCCATTTTTGGATGCCCTCTCCCTTTATTTGTAAGGGAGAGGGGAGGGTGAGGGTTTCGGTGTGGGAGTCTCAAGGCTGCCGGGCAGTGGAGTTTGCGCGAATTTGTTCAAGAATAGCTTCCAGCACTGCATCTGTATGGGTGAGCACTTCGTTGTCCCAAAATCGTATCACGCGAAATCCTAGACGCTCCAAAAAAGCCGTCCGTTGCCGATCCGCTTCCACGTTCTCCACGTGCTGGCCGCCGTCAAGTTATATGACCAGGCGATGGTCTATACAACAGAAGTCCACGATGTATGGACCTATGGAATATTGGCGCCTGAACTTGGCTGTGGCGAGTTCCCGACCCCGTATCCGCATTCAAAGATGGCGTTCGGCATCTGTCTGGCGCGTCGCAAATCGCGTGCAAAGGTGGTTAATATAGGTTTTCTCAAGGCTCCCCCCTTCGCCAATTCAGCCCGGTTCCAGGAACCCTCACCCTACCCTCTCCCTTACAAATAAAGGGAGAGGGTATCCAAAATTAACCCTGAAAATGTATAGACTCCAGTGGGGCGGGCGGGGACGCCCGCCCCACTGACAACTTGCTGGCGCCAATGGGGTTTGGTCATTTATCGACACTCTGTGGTCAGGGAGAGGGCACAGAATTCAGTGATCGCGAGGCGGCCTCAAAACAGCGCGACCGGGTTGGCGGGCGAGCCGGTGCCGCGCTCCAGCACCAACGGCAGCAGACTGAACATGAACTCGTAGCGGCGCTCGCGCGCGCAGGTTTCGGCGAGGCTTTCGAGCTCCACGTTGTCGATCAGATGGACACCCATCATGACCAGCGCTCCGGTATGAATTGGCATCCGCAGCGGCGCATCATAGCCGCTCGGCAGCACGTCGCTTATCGCATCGGAGCCCAGCACCGCGATGCTTCGCTGATGGAGCCACTGCAGACACGAGGCGTGCAGTCCGGGCATCGCGCCAAGCGCAATCGCGCCGGCACCTTTGGCGCGCCGCAATTTGAATCGTCCGGTGCGAATCAGCAGCACGTCGCCCTCGCCGGCGGCGACTCGATGGTCGCGCTCGGCCGCGTCGAGATCCTCGGGATAGATCGCATCGCCCGGCTCAAGCCATTCCGACCCGCGGATTTTGGGGATATCCAACAGTACGCCGCGGCTGATTATCCCCTCGCGGCACACGTCGATCGCGCATTTGTGCGCGCCTTGAAAATCGACTTCGGTCATGTCGAAGCCGTTGTACATTTTGCCGCGCCAAAAATGATGGCACAGGGCGTCGAGATGGGTAGTCGCGATCCCATGCGTTTCGATCGAGAAGTAGTCGGCGGCGCCGGACGATTCCAACGGATGGCCGACCACGCCCGAGCGGATCATCAGATGAGTTACCGGTCTGGGATTATCTCGCGAGGGACGTGTCGCCAGCGGCACGCAGAGCGACACCGTCTCGCCTGATTGGATCAGGTGCGCGGCAGCGATGCGCTTTTTGGGAGTAATGAAGTTGAGCGCGCCCCGTTGATCGTCCTTGCCCCAGCGGCCCCAGTTGCTAACCTTTTCGAGCAATTCGGCAATTTGAGCGGTGGTATATTTGACGTTCATATATTCGTCCTCCATCGATCCCTGATCGAAGTCGGCGCTGGCGGAATGCAGCTACTTATACTCTGCTAACCCAGGAGCAGTTCCGATGCACTTCAAGCAAGACCAGCGCCTTGCAACTGGCGGATTGCCGGCTCGCGCTTCCCGGTCCATCGATACTCATAAAAGCTGCCAGAGCGCACATTGCCCACCAGGCGCGGCCGGAAGCACGCGACACAGGTGCCGCCGCAGTCCCTCACGCTGGGATATACAATCCCGCTCGACCCCTGGTCCAGCAGTTCGCGCGCTAGTTGCTGTGCGCGTTCGTACCGATCCGGATCCAAGTACCGGTCAAAACGGGGATCCCGAAGGTCGTGAAACGCGGCGCTGAAATCGGCGAGATAGTCAGCCATCTGAACGAAGGTGTCGAACCATCCGCCGATTTCCTCCAACTCCGCGGTACGATGGAACACCGCTTCGGCATGCGCGGTCTTGAGCGCGAAAGCCGCGTACCATGCGCCTCGGCGGCTGTCGTTGAAACGCCCGCCGGCGGGCCGCGGATGGCAAAACGAGGCCATCACTACCGTCGCCATTGGCTGGCCCACGACCCATTCATCTTTAGGGATATAGTGCAGCAGCCCCAACTCCGCGCTTATCCGATCGTTGCTCCATCCTTCGAGTTCGAACACCGCTTCAAGGTCTGCGGGTGTCGCGACCGCGTCCAGAATGCCGACCGAGGGATAGCGGCTCGGTATCAGCCGATGGGCACCGCGTCGAACCACGCGGCTGGTCGGCGGAATCAATTCCATCCGCCGCGACGTGCATCCAGCAGCCGGCGCACCTGATAAAGCCCATCGATACCGCCGTCGATCATCAGGCTAAGCGGCGTCTCGCCGCCGAAGAGCGGATTGCTGTTGCGCAGTTTGACCCATTGGTCGGCCAGTTCCGGTTCCGGATAGAGGATGTGCAGCGCTTTGTAGATTCCGATCACCAGCGAGATTCTGACCAGGGAGTCGTATGACAGAGTCCCGACGTGCCCGGTCTTGTACTTGTGATAGGTGGACGCCGCCGGCCATCCGAGCAAGCCGCGCTGATCGTTGACGGAGAGCGCCCAGCCGCCAGCGATATTGAAGAACGTTCGGATTCCAGGGCCCGATAACCGGCGCCGCACTTCCGGATCGCGGCGCCGGTCCGCTTCCAATTGATCGGCGCCCCCGGCCGCGGGCCTGTGCGCTCGAGCGGTCCGCTTTGTCTCCATATATAGATAGAATAATCCATATATGTAGAGAATCTGCAAACGCACTGCAAACCTCTCACGGCGGTGCATTTGTGAGGAACGAGGGTCGATACGCCCGCGCAGTGTCCACGCCTGGGCAGCGCCGGCGTCAGCCGGCTCGATGTGGCATCTTCATGGCTTGCCGTCCGGGATAATCCGTACCTTCTTCAGTTCCGACCCTCTAAATATGGTTCCGATTTGACCGCGGTGCCAATCCTGGACAGTCACAATGATTCAGCGAAAGGCGCGTTACTACGGCCGCCGTGGTCCCGGATCCGCTGCCGGCGGCTCTGGCGCGATGAGCGGCAGTCCGCGCCGCCTTAAATGAGCAGATTAAGATCGGTATCTGGCGTCAGCCATATCCCGCTGCGGCGCATGGAGGCAGGCACGGTCAGGTGATCGTAATGGTCGTCATTGCGATCACGGTTTTGATCGCGCTGGTCGGACTGGCCAACGACGTCGGTTACGCCTGGCGCGCGAAGTTGCAGATGCAGTCAGCTGCGGACGCTGCCGCAATTGCGGGCGCCGACGCTTTGTTCATGGGCGGCGGCAGCAGTCGCGGTCACCGCCGCCGACGCCGCCGCGACGCAAAATGGCTTCACCAACGGCTCCGCGCACCCCCAACAATGCCAACTGGTCAGCGTAACGGTTAACAATCCTCCCGCCTCCGGGCCCAACACCGGAAATTCGAGCGCAGTAGAGGTCATTATTTCGCAGGTGCAGCCGGTCTTTTTCATTGGGGTGCTCGGCTTTTCTTCGCTTCCGGTCGTCGGTGCGCTCGGTGGCCGAATCCCAATCGAACCAAAACTGCATCTACACGCTCAACCCGTCGGCCAGCGGCGCTTTGCTGCTAAACAGCGGCGCCAGCGTTATCAGCAGCTGCGGATTACAGGTGGACTCTTCCAGTTCGAGCGCCGTCATCGCCAACTCTGGCAGCTCGATCTCGGCGCCCTCGCTGGGCATCGTCGGGGGCAGAAGCGGCAGCGGTTCGGTGCCCGCGAACACTTCCACCGGGGTGGCCACGATTTCCGATCCGCTTTCATACCTGCCGACTCCCTCCACGGGCGGTTCGTGCACGAGTGTTTCACCGGTCAACTCCAGGTCGACGCTTAACCTTGGGGCGGCTACTACTGCGGGTTGACTGCGAACAGCGGTGCTACGGTAAATCTGATTTCCAGCGGCACCTACTCTTTCAATGGCAATATCATCCTCAACAGCGATACGACGTTCAACGGCAACCGGCGGCGTCACCTTGTACTTTCAAAGCGGCGCGCTGACGCTTAATAGCGGTGTCGATCTGAGCCTTACGGCGCCGACGACGGGCACCTACGCGGGCATCGCGATCTTTCAAAACCGCAGCGACAGCTCCAGCATGTATACTTAATTCCAGTACTACTCTGGCCTTGACCGGTGCGATCTACACTCCTGCCGCGAACCTGACCCTCAATAGCGGCGCCTTCGCCAATGCCTATTCGATCATAGTGGGCCGTACGATGACCGTGAACAGCGGTGCCGGGGTTAACATTAGAGTGACTATTCAAGTCTGCCCAACGGTTCGCCAATAAAGACGGCCGTCACGGTTGAATAATGAGCTCGCCGCAACAGCGCCAGATGCTTGAAGCGTAACTCTGAGGATTTTGTTCTCAAATTGGTCATTGGTTTATAACAAGATGTATTAGCGGGATTTCTTTGAAAATATCTGACAGTGGGCGGGCGTCCCCGCCCGCCATTGATGCTTTTGGTTCACGTACCTTGTCGTTGGCTCGCTTCCGTGGCGTGCGGGGCCGCCGGCCCGGTACTGAGGGAAAGTTGTCGGAAAATCTCAAATATTTTTGGTTAGGTCCTGATGAGCGCAGCTGCAGGCGCCAGCGGAAGTCCGGCCAAAGCGCCGTGGAGTTGGCGATGATTCTGCCGGTGCTCATCGTGCTGCTGCTGGTCGCGCTCGACTTCGCTCGCCTGTACAACATGGCATGGCGGTGACCGACGCGGCGCGCGCCGGTGCGCAATACGGCGCGCAAAGCCGGCCACGGCCGCCAATGTCCTCGCAATCGAGCAAGCCGCATGCAACAGCATGCCTAACATCTCCTGCACTCCCGGTACCAACGCGATCGCGACCAGCTTTTGTCAATGCTCGGGCACCACGGTTTCCTGCACCAGCCCGGGTACCTGCGGCAGCTTACGTGCAAGACTTTGTTCAGGTTACGACCAGCGCTACCTTCAGCACCATCGTCCCGTATCCTGGTATACCCAGTTCGGTACCACTTACTGGCAGCGCTACCATGCAGGTTCAGTAGGGAGGAGCTGGACTAGGCGGCGCATGCAATACCAATGGTTTCCAGGTGGCGTCGACGGACCGCAAACGGCGCGGCCAAGCGATGGTCGAGTTCGCAATCGTCGCCACCGTGACGCTGACCCTGATCTTCGGCATCATCCAGGCTGCGCTCGCCCTCTATGCCTATAGCTTCGTCAGCTATGCGGCGCGCGCCGGCGTCCGCTATGCGATGGTGCGTGGCACCAAGAGTGGTTCGCCGGCCACCAACTCGTCCGTCCAAACCTACGTACAAGGTCTCGCGGTCGCGCTAAATACCAGCTCTTTAACCGTGGCCACCACCTGGACCCCGAATGAAATCCGGGGAGCACTGTAACGGTTAAGGTGAGCTACGCGTTTGCACCGCTTGGTGGCGTTGGTTTGGAGCACGACTCTGAATATGTCCAGTACTGCGCAAGGCCTGGTCAGTAATTAGTCAAAAGGCTATAGACACAGCGTGTGTGAGTCTGCTTACCGGCCCAGACCTTCGCGGATTTCATAGGCGGCCGAGCCCGCGCTGCTCAGGCTCAACGGCAGCGGGCCGAGGCGATGCATCCCGGCGACCGCGGCGACGAAGCTGACCACGTTGATCGACTACCAGCACCCAGAAGGCGCCGAGGCAAAACTCCCCCGCGGTGGGCAGCGTGTGTGACAGCATAGAAATAACTCAGGTACGCCGCTATCGGCGAGCCGATGGTGCCAGCCAGATGAAGGATGATCCTGAGTAGCCGCGGCCTGGAAAGGTAAGTCCCGTACTTCATCTTGATACGCGGCTCGAATGCCAGCAGATAAAGATAGTCGTAATGCACTCCCATCGCGCGGCCGGCCATCAACTTGATCAAGGGTTGGAAGGTCACCATCCAGATTAGCGCGCCCAGGAATGCCAGCCAGTTGGAGCGCATCGAAACGCCGAGAATCATCACCAGACCGCCCAAGCCGGTGGCGGCGATCTCCAATAGCAATCCGGCATTCATCGAGACGCGGCGCCGTGGTTTACGCAGATGAAGCTTGCGGCTGACCCGGCTGACGTCATCGGCGACAGCGGCGCGCTCGAAGAACATCGAATTGCGGATGTCGCGCACCAGCGCCTGCCAGGGACCGGGCCGATAACTGCCATCGTCCACTGCGCGTTCGATTGCGGCGATGCGGCCGCGCAAGTCGTCGCCCGGCAGGACTTGAGAGTCAGGTTCCATCGGCCGCGTTCTTAACGCTCCCGTTTTACCGCCATGATGCTACCTTCGCCGTCCGCGGACAGGTAGATAGTGCCGTCGGGACCCGCGGCAACTCCGGCAAAAGGCAGAATCGGTCCAGGTAAAAAGCCCGGAACGCCGACGAGCGCCTTTGGCGCCACACCCGGAGGGCATCCGACCGGGAGGCCGCTGGCAAGAACCTGCGACTTTTTGTCGCGCAGCGAAAACGCCAGCAACTGTTTCGAACCGGAATCGACCACCACCAGATCATCGCCGCATACGGCCAGACCCTCGGGCCTGTCCAGCCCTTCCAGAACCGGCGTCACCCCGCCATTAATCTGGACTACCCGGTGATTACCGGTTTCCGCCACGAAGCAGGAGCCGTCGGCGGCGACCGCTATTCCGGTGGGATGGTTGAGACCGCGGGCGAGTACTTTTGGCTTTCCGCCTAAGATCGACCTCAATGACCCGTCCCCCGCCATATTCCGCCGCCACCAACGAGCCGCCTGGCGTGCGCGCGACGCCATAGGGAATGTCGAGTCCGGTGGCGAGCACCGTGCAGGCATGGGTCGCGGTGTCGTAGGCGGTAAGATTGCCCAACAGGGTGGTGGTGTACAGCAGGTTCCTGGGACCGGCGCACAAGTCGCGCAGGAAGCCGGGGAAGTCGGGGTCGAAACTCCATCCGACCCGTTCCCATTGTCCCTGCCCGATGACTTTGAGGATTGCCATGAAGTCCGCCGCATAGATGCGGCCGTCATCGGTACAGGCGACCCCGGTCGGTCCCGACATGCCGGGCGGAAGGAAGTTTTTCACGGTGCCGTTGGGCAGCACTTCGGTGATCGTGCCGTCGATAAAATTGGAAACGAAAAAGCCTGGTCGTCAGGCGTGACGACCAGATTGTCGAGGCCCGGCGGCAGCATCGCGACGCGGCTGATCTGGCGCGTCTGGATATCGACTCGCGAAACTTCGCCGGTATAATGCCTGGATTACGAGCAGGAAGCCGTGATTGTCGAACTTGACCGCGGTCGGCACCGCAAGGCCGTCAACCACGCGCTCCAACGGGCCGCCGTCAGGCGAAACGCGGCAGACCTCGCCCTTGGCCAGTTGAGGAAAATACAGCATCTCATCCGGTCCGACTGACAGGGCGTTGGCCAGGTCGAGACCTTGGGCGAGGACCTTGGGTGCGCGGCCGTCGCGAAAGAGTTCCACCACACGCGCTTCCGGGCGGCATTCGTCCATGAAGATCCGGTCGCGGAAAATGGTGATGCCGTTGGCGCCCGGCACGTCGGCGATGAGCACCTCGGCCTTGCCCTCGGGCGTTATAGTCGAGACCCTGGCGTTGAGGAATTCCGTCACATAGAGCAGGCCCTCGGGAATCGAAGGCGAGGTCGTCGGGCGCTTTGACCGGGTCGCCGTTGCGGCTGACATTCTTGCGCGCGCCCGTAGCGGTATCGAACGCGCTGATTTCGTTGCCGAAGCACTGCGCCACGTAGAGCAATCCATCGGGTCCGAAGCGCATCCCATTGGCGCCGTAAACGCGCGAGGGCCCGATCACGCGTTCCAGCTTCCATCCCGCCGCGACCTGCGGATTGCTCGAATATCGGCTAAGACTCAAATCCTGCGCTGCTGCCATTGCCACGACTCCCTATGAAACAGGCGTGTTCGACGCACTTATAGCGTTTGCGCGCCGGAATTGTATAGGAGACGGAAGCGCATCGGATTAACGGACTCTAGCGGCCGGGGAAGTTGGGTGGGCGGCGCTGCCTGAAGGCCCGCATTCCTTCTTTGAAATCGGCGCTGCCGAACATCTTGCTGAGTTCCGCGAAATCTTCGCGGATAGCCGTACCCAGGTCGCTGAACAGATGCTCGTAAACCATCCGCCGCGCCGTCGCGACCCCGAGCGGCGAGCATTGGGTGGCGATTTCACCTGCCAGTTCACGCGCTTTGGTCATTAGTTGATCGTCGGGTACGACGTGCGTGACGAGGCGGCGCTCCAGGGCTTCGCGCGCGCCCAGCACGCGCCCGGTGACCACCATCTCGATCGCGTCGGCCAGCCCAATCAACCGCGGCAGCATCCAGCTTCCGCCTTCCTCGATCGACAGGCCGCGGCGTGGATACAGCAGTCCCATCCGGGCGCTTTCGGCGGCGATGCGGATGTCGAAGTAAAGCGCGCAGGTAAAGCCGACGCCGACGCAGACCCCGTTGATCGCGCCGATAATCGGCTTGCGCAGCGCCATCATGTAGGAAAATGCGCCGCGAAAATCCTGGCGCAGGTTGGGGTCGCGCTGGTTTTGCGCGCGCGAATCTTCCATGACTTTGCTGGCCGGCGTGCGCAAAACGTCCATGTCCATCCCGGAGCAGAAGGCCTTGCCGGCCCCGGTGATGATGACCACGCGGACCTCGTCGTCGCGCTCGGCTTCGTGCAACGCGTCGTGGATCTCGCCGATCATCTGGGGCGGCATCGCGTTCATCCGGTCGGGCCGATTAAGCGTGATAGTCGCAATCCGGTCGGCCGTTTCATAAAGGATCTGTTCATAAGCCATGATGATTACCTGCCGTATTCCAAGTGGAACGATTGTTCGCACATCGCGCGCCGAACGGGCAAACGCCGCGATAAAGCGTGCAGCTTCGAGCGCCATGGACGCATCAACCGCTTTGCGCTCGCGCCCGATCCATTCTAAGCTGCGCCCGGCGCCGCCGCGGATGAAGCCGACAACGGCAATGCAGTGAAGCGGCGCGCCGGGAAGGGGAACACGGATGGCCCTGAAGATTGTTGGAGCGGGCTTCGGACGGACTGGCACGCTGTCGCTCAAAAGCGCCCTGGAAAAACTCGGGTTCGGTCCCTGCTACCACATGTTCGAGGTGGTGGAGCGGCCTGCTCACATCGAGATGTGGCATCGGCTGGCATTTGGCGGTTCGATGGACTGGGATCTGCTGTTCAAGGATTTTCAATCCAGCGGTGGATTGGCCGGCGGCCCGTTATTGGCGCGAGCTTGCGGACTATTACCCCGACGCGAAGGTGCTGTTGTCGGTGCGCGATCCGGAGGACTGGTACAAGAGCGTGACCGACACCATCTATCGGGGCCTGACGATGCGGATACCTGAGCAGGCGCCCGAACCACGCAAGCTGCAGGCGGCGATGGCGCGGAAGATCGTCCTCGAAGACACCTTCGACCGACGCTTCGAGGACAAGGCCTACGCCATCGAGGTCTTCAATCGCCATAACCAGGCCGTCCGCGATAGTGTTGACCCCGCCCGCCTGCTGGTGTTTGACGCCAAGGAAGGCTGGGCACCGCTGTGCCGTTTTCTCGGCGCCGCGCAGCCCGACGAGCCGTTTCCGCGGCTCAACGACACCGCGACTATCCAGGAAATGATGAAGCAGATGCGGGAGTCCGGCCGCGCGTAACGGGTATCCGCGGTATGCATCCGGCTGACGGTCCGGCGGTTGCTTGAAAAGCGCGGTTCGCCTTGACAAGCTGCGATAGACTTTTTACGGAAACCGCCGGTCGACAACTCCGGCGGCTTCGTGCTTTTGACGAATCTGCTTCATCGGCCGTGCGAGTCCTGGGAGGGAGGCGAAATGTCCGATAGTCAGGACGCAATGCTCACCGGCCTCAAGGTGCTGGATTGCGGCGAGAATGTCTCCGCACCGTACGCCGCCAAGCTGATGGCGGACCTGGGCGCGGAGGTTATCAAGGTCGAGCCACCGGTGGTGGGCGACGTCGCGCGGTCCCGCGGTCCCTATCCGCGCGATCATGAAGGTGATCGCGAGCAAAGCGGCCTGTTCCTCGCGCTCAATACCAACAAGCGCGGCGTGACCATCGACTTGGTGAATTCCGAAGGGCGCGCACTGATGGACCGCCTGGCTACGCAGGCCGACGTGCTGGTCCATAACTACACGCCCTCGAGGGCGAAAAGCCTGGGCCTGGATTACGAACGGCTATCCAAGGTCAACGGCCAGCTAATCGTAACGCAAATCACGGCTTATGGCGCTACCGGTCCCAAGAGCGATTGGATGGCGCACAATCTGAACGAGGTTGCGGCCGGCGGATGGCTCTACATGTCGCCGGGCTATTCCAAGAGCTTCGAACTACCGCCGCTGAAAACCTTCGGCCAGCAGGGCGATTTCCAGGGTGGAGCACATGGCGCGGTCGCCACAATGGGAGCGCTGTTCGCACGCCGCGCCGGCGCGCCCGGGCAGTTGGTGGACGTTTCGATCCAGGAGGTCATCGCCGCCGCGCTGGAACTGGCGTTCATCAAATGGACCTATCGCGAAGAAGTGGCTCATCGATGCGGTACCCTGGGGCCCAGCGCGCCCTATGGAATCCTGCGCTGCAAGAACGGATTGCTCCATTTCCTGATCCTGGAAGAGGCGCATTGGAAGAACCTGGTCGAGGTCATGGGAACTCCGGAATGGACCGGTTGGGACCTGTTCAAGACCACCGCCGATCGGGTCAACAACCAGGACGTCATCGAGATGAAGGTGGAGGAATGGCTGGTGGATCACACGATGGAAGAAGTGTTCGAGATGGCGGCCAAAGCGCGCTTGCCGATCGCCCCGGTCGCCAACCTCGACCTGGTGCTTGAGATGGGGCAGCTCAAGTCACGCGACTATTTCCAGCAACTTGAACATCCCGCGGCGGGTAACCTCATATACGCTGGAGCGCCCTATAAGTTGACCACCAACGCGTGGCAGCTTCGCCGTCCCGCGCCGCTGCTGGGTCAGCACAATCGCGAAATCTTCGAGCAATTCGGAATCAGCAAGGACGAATTTGTAAGTCTGGAAAAGGCCGGAGTGATTTAATGTATCGCGTATCCACTTTGAAGCGCGGCGCTTCGTCCGCTTCCCGTTCGAAAAAACCCGAGGCTTCGGCCACAGCCGCGGAAGGCATAAAAACCCATGGCAAAACTACCACTGGAAGGGATCCGAGTAGTCGACCTGAGCTGGGTGTGGGCCGGGCCCTTTACCGCCCTGCAACTAGCCCATCTGGGCGCCGAGGTGATCAAGGTCGAAAGCACCCTGCGTCCGGACATCAACCGGCGCATCGCGCCGTTCGCCGAAGGCCGTCCCGGGACTTGACCGCGGCGGCAGCTTCAACCAATGGAACCAGGGCAAACGCAGCGTAGCGCTCGATTTGAGCAATCCCAAGGCGAAGGCCATCGTGCGGGAGCTGGTCAAGAAGTCCGATGTCGTGGTGGAAAACTTTTCCGCCGGGGTGCTGGACAAGATGGGCCTCGGCTATCAGCAGTTGAAGCAGGATAATCCGCGCATCGTGATGGTCTCGGTGTCGGGCTTCGGACAGACCGGTCCGATCAGCCGCAACGTCGCCTATGGCGCCACGGTGATGGCGCTGGGTGGACTGACCGCACTGACCGGCTATCGCGGCGAGGAACCGCGTTCGGCGGGGTTGTCCTACCCCGATCCCAACACCGCGATGCATGCCTGCTTCGCCGTGCTCTCGGCGTTGTGGCGCAGGGACCGCACCGGTCAGGGCGAATACGTCGATATCTCGCTGCTGGAATCGATGGTCGCCATAATGCCGGAGGGAACGATGGCACAGGTGATGCGCGGAGAGCAGCCGCCGCGCGATGAAAACCGCGACCCGGTGCTGGCGCCATACGGCCTTTATCCCTGCGCGGCCGAGGACACCTGGATAAGCATTTGTGTGCGTGACGAAAATGAATGGCGCAATCTGTGTGCGGCGATGAATCAGGAGGCATTGGCTACCGACCCGCGCTTTGCCACGGCCGCGGCGCGCAAAAACCATGAGGATGAACTGGACCGCATGATCGCGGCCTGGACCCGGAATTTCGATCAATTCGAGATCGAGCAAGCACTCCAGCGCGCCGGCGTCGCGGCGGCAGTCACGATGTCGGCAAAGGATGTGGCCGCAGACCGGCATTTGGAGGAGCGCGGCTTCTTCGTCCGCCTCAAGCATCCCGAGATCGGTGTCTTCAAGCATGCGGGAATTCCGTGGCACTTCTCGGCCACCCCGGTGTCGGTTAGAAGGCCCGCCCCGCAATTGGGCGAAGGTACCGAGTACGTGTTCAAGGAATTGCTCGGCCACAGCGACGCCGAATACAAGGCGTTGTTGGAGGAGGGGGTGTTCAAATAGGGATGCTGCTCCGCTTCCGCAAACTTCACAATTAATGAATCGGTAAGCCCGGAGGAATCGATGGAAAAACCGCTGGAGGGCAAGGTCGCCTTGATTACTGGAGCCAGTTCAGGCATGGGCCGCGCGTCGGCTCTGGAATTCTCCAATTTGGGCGCCAAGGTGATCGTGGCCGACTACGTTGCCGACGGTGGCGAGCGCACCACCGCGGTCATCAGGGACAAGGGCGGCGAGGCCACCTTCGTTCAGGTCGACGTCACCAATCCCGCCCAGGTCGAAGCGATGGTCAAGAAGGCCGTCGATACGTACGGCCGGTTGGATTTCGCACATAACAACGCCGGTATCGAGGGGCTGCTTGGACCCGCCGCCGAATGCACTTTGGAGAACTGGAATCATGTCATCGCCACCAACCTGACCGGCATTTGGCTATGTATCAAGTACGAAGTCCCGCAGATGCTCAAGCAGGGTGGGGGAGCGATCGTCAACACCGCGTCGGCCGCGGGCCTCGGCGGTATCGCGGGGTTCGCGGCCTATTGCTCAAGCAAACATGGGGTGGTTGGCTTGACCAAGTCCGCGGCCAAGGACTACGCGAAGGCTGGAATTCGCGTCAACGCGGTCTGCCCCGGGCCGATTGAAACTCCGATGCTGGCGCGAATCGCGGATGTGGCTCGGGTCGCCACGCCCGACAGCACCGCTGGCGCGACGCCGATGGGCCGCAACGGCAAGCCCGAAGAGGTAGCCAGAGTGGTGGCATGGTTATGCACCGACGCCGCCTCTTACGTCACCGGCGTGGCGATGCCAGTGGACGGCGGCTACGAGGCCTGACGGCGGATTCCGATCCGGTAATGGGCGCGGAATCTGCGAAGGTCAACGCTTCGCGCTGCCGCCCATCGCTCCCGGCAGGTTCAGCACCAGCATCCGGGGCTCGGTCATCGCTTCCATCGCGTAGCGAACGCCCTCGCGGCCCATACCGGAGTCCTTGACCCCGCCAAACGGGTAGCTGTCAACGCGGAATACACTGGTCTCGCCAACGATTACAGCGCCGGCTTCGATTTCGCGAAAGGCCAGCATCGCATGTTCGAGGTTGTTGGTCAGAACGCCGGCTTGCAATCCATAGGGCGAGTCGTTCACCTCGCGCACCGCCTCGGCAAAAGAGTCCACCGGCTCGACCGTCGCAACCGGTCCGAACACCTCGTCGCACCAAACCCGCAGGCGATGGAGCCGCGGGTCGCGCAGTTCGATGATTGTCGGTGAAACGACCGCGCCATCGCGGCGGTTACCGGTCAGGATTCCGGCGCTTGCCGCCTTGGCTTCGGCGATCCAATCCATCACACGGCCGGCCGCGGCGTTGTCGATCATCGGACCGGCCAGGGTTTTTTCGTCCATCGGATCGCCGATCGGGAAGCGCTCGGTTTGGTCCACGAAAAGCTTGAGGAAGCGGTCGTAGACCTTGCGATGGACGAAGATCCGCTGGACCGAGAGGCAGACTTGGCCGGCATGGACGAATGCGCCTCGCGCTGCCTGACCGGCCGCGGTCGCGAGATCGACATCCTCATCGACGATAAGGCCGCCGTTGCCGCCCAGTTCCAAGGTGACGCGTTTGCGCGCGGCCTTGGCCTGGAGCATCCAGCCCACCTTGGTGCTGCCGGTGAACATCAGCATCTTGACGCGCGGGTCAGTCACCAGCGTCTCGGCCACTGCCGGATCGGCCGAGAGCACGTTGACGGCACCCGCCGGCACGCCCGCCGCGGTCGCGATTTCGGCGAGTAGCAGCGCCGGTCCCGGGCATTGCGGCGGCGGTTTTACGATCAGCGTGTTGCCGGTCGCCAAAGCCGGCGCGACTTTATGGCTGACCAGGTTGAGGGGGAAGTTGAACGGGGCAATCGCGGTAATCGGACCGATCGGGAAGCGCTCGACCAAACCGACGGCGCCGGGGCGGGAGGGGTCGAAGTCCAGCGGTTCGTAGGTACCCCCGAAGCGCTTGACTTCCTCCGCGGCCAGCGTGAACACGCCGACGGTGCGGGAGACTTCGGCGCGCGCATAACTGATTGGCTTGCCGGTGCCATAGACGATCGCGTGCTCGAATTCCCCGCGCCGCTCGGCGATTCCCCGCGCTATCGCCATCAGCAAATCTGCGCGTTGAGCGCGCGAGAATCTGCGCGTTTCGCCGAACGCGCGCGCCGCCGCGGCCAGCGCGGATTCGGCATCATTCGGTCGGGCGCGCGCAACCCGCGCCACCACCTCGCCGGTAAACGGATAGGTGACCTCGTAATGGTCATCGCTGTCGCAGAGCTGGCCGTCGATGAACAGCTTATATTCGCTTATCGCCATACAACCATGATGCCATGGCGCAGCCGCCTCCGGGAGGGTGGGGGCGCGTGCTTCACGTTTTCTATCTCGTGTTCCAGTGTGGCTTTGGCGTAGTCTCACGTGCAATCACGTCTCGTTGATAAGGGTAATTGCCACAAATGAGCAGCCATGCTAGCAATGAAGATTCCTCGCCTGCTGAGGGCGGCGTACCCAAGTGGTTAAGGGAGAGGTCTGCAAAACCTCCATTCAACGGTTCGAATCCGTTCGCCGCCTTCCTCTTTGTCGATCGGCTGTGCCAAAGATTGTGTCAGAACTGGTTGCCGCAGGCTGCCGCTGTAGTGATCGGCCAGCTGCCCGGCGAAGGTGCTGAACAGGGCCTCGTCCCCGGTCTTGTACCTGCGCTCCATCGCCTCGGTCTCATAGCCGACCCAGGCCCGCGCGATCTGGGGCGGTATCCGGGCCATGACGAGGTTCCGATAGGCGGTCCGCCTGAAGTCGTGAAAAATGCGTCCCGAGATGCCGGCAGCATCGCAGGCCGCCTTCCACATGCGGTACGCGTGGCTATTGATCCGGTAGGGCTGACCCGCACGTCCGCGGCTGCGATTCTGCAGGTGGACAAAGATCCATGGGATCGGCTTCTCGATATCGGACTCCAGCTGCGCCACAGCGCTGATGCGCTCCATCAACACGTCGCGGAGCTGGGGCAGCAACGGGAACAGGCGACCCGCGCCCGTCTTGGTCGCGTCGGGCTCGAGCCGAAGCCAGCCGTTCTCGAAGTCAACCGCGCTGCGCCGCATCATGGCAATCTCGGACGGCACGCGCCAGCCGGTGAAATAAGCCACGTCGACAATTGAGCGCAGCGGTTCGGCCAGATGGGCGCGCACGGCGAGAAACTCCCCGGGCTCGAAGAAGCCCTTGCGCGCGTTGCGGATCTTGAGCAATCGGATAGTCGGAACGAGAAATTGCGGATAACCCTGCTCGACCGCCAGTTTAAAGATTCGCTTGAGCGTGGCCAACAGGTGATTTATCGACTGCGGCGCCATCGGCGCCGTCACGTCTTTCAGCCAAGTGGTTTTTTGCCGGTCGACCTGCGCAGCCGTGATGTCCCGCAGCCGCTGACCGCCGAACGCGCGCGCCAGATGAGGCAGACGCGTTTGAACCAGCGTGCGGAGGCTACGTCGCCCGTTCGACACGTAGTCAGCGACGATCAACTCCGCCGCAGCTTCGAACCGCAATTCCGTCGCCCGGATTGGCTGACGGCGCTGCACTGACAGCCGACGCTCACGCAAGATGTCGCGGGCGGCCTTGAGTTCGCTGGTGCCGGTGGTCTCGCGCCAGGTGCGCTGCTCGTACGGAATGTAAATCCGGGTCCAAAAGTTCCGGCTACCCTTTGGCCGGAAGAGGGAACCATCACCGCGAGCCATTGCGAATAAACTCCCTGACACCAGAGCGGCTACAGCCGAGCAATCGGCCATCCTCGTCGCGGCGGATAAAGCGCAGATTAGGACGCTTCTCGATCCAGTCGCGCGAGCGGTTGATCATCTCGGCCGCCTCGGTGATCGGGATGATCTTGGCCTCTGACGATGTCAACGCATCGAGAACTCGCATCATGAGCGGCGCCTGAAGTGCCGCAAGACGGCTGATCTCGGTGATCAACAGCGCGGCCTCAGCCGGGCTCAACTCCCGATCCGCTCCGGGCTTTTCTCGATATCAGACAGTTTCAACATCGGTTCCGTCCCGGTGTTTTCGATGTTTTCGATGAGGAGTGAGAAGCTCGATACCTTCTTCCCGTTCTTCCCGGCCTACTCCCCTCGCAAACAGGCCTGCTTCGACCCTGGCCACTTACGACCTTCCGGAAACTGCCGACGCGATGACCATTGCGGTGAAACAGCCAGGGTATGACGCGTCCCGTCGCCTTCTCCATCTGCTGCGTGCGATCGATCTGCTCGACTAGGCAGCTCCGGAGTTCGGGCGTGATGGGAAACATTGACAGGATCTCGGCGATGCGCCAGCCCGTGATATAGGCTGTCGTCAGAACCGGCTGCAGGTAGGCTGGCAAGTGCCGCAGCACGGCCCGGTACTGCTCGGGCTCGAAGAATCCCTTGCACGCGTTCTCCTCGGCCAGCGGCTTGACCTTGGGAGCCATGGAGGGGCCCACGAGGCGCAGTTCGACACCGAGCGCGAACATGCGCATCAAGGCCGCGCGCTCGCGATTGATCGTCGCGTTGCTCTCGCCCTCGCCCTGCCGGTCGACCATGTACTGCTTCACTGCGGAGTCGGATATCTCACCCGCACGCCGACGCCGAAAGGCTCGATCCAGATGCGGGAGGCGTCCTGTCAGAATCGCATCGATGCTGCGCTTGGAATTTATCTCGTAGTCGTGGATCAGCTCCGCTCGCAGATCCTCGTAAGTGACGCGGTCCTCGCGGCCGGGATTCATTCCCCGGGACACTCTCTCTAGAATCGACCGTAGCAGTTTGGCTGCCTCGGTCTTCCTCTCAGTGCGCGCCGACCGGCGATGCTCTTTGTCGTCCTGGCACCATGCGATATGCCAGAATCGAGATCCCTTGGAACGGAAAACACGCCCGTCTCCCCGCATTAACCTTCACCCTGTCTGATTTTGATGTACTGCTGAACGCCGCGAAGGGAACACCTGATCGACCGGCCATCCTTGACCACGACGGGGAGTCTGTCTTTGTTCTCATATATCCAGATGCGGCTGTGGCCGAGCATACCCGCCGCCTCTTTGACCGAGATCAGCCTGTCGACACCGTTGCCATCACGGAAAGCAGCCAGCACCCGCGCGTTTAGCGAGGGGATCAAGGCCGCGACCCGACTGAGTATCTGGTGAGCCTCGTCCCGAGTCAGCTCACGGATCCGCTCACGCACGCGCTCAATATGAGATGATAGGCTCAGCATTTGCTGCTCAATGGCCCCTTCTGGCCTGGTAACGGGGGGCCGTGCCGATCGAGTCCTTCGCAAACGCGCAATCTTTCACGCGGGCCTTCAGGGTTGCCACCGTCCACCGTCGGGATGGCGGCCATCCTAACCATCCAGCCGGCGCATCGTCCGCGCCAGAGCTGCTGATGCCTTTTTGAGTTCGTCGGATGGTTTCACTCTTCTACCTCGTCCTCCGGTGCCGCATATGCAGATTGTAGCTGATCGACCGCCGGCCCCGCATCTTGGGCGGCCGGCGCCCCCGCTATCTCACCCTGCCCCTCCTCTTCCGCTAATTGCCCGCGGCCGCGCCCGCTCTAGCCTTGACGAAGAAGATTATCGCCCCGAGATTGCCGGACATGCCCAGCTCCCAGGGATTAAAATAGCGGATTCGGACCCGTCTCGTAATTACAGCCTCTCCGCGGAGAGTGTGGACAGTCTTGCCGCAACGAGTACGACAGCCTAGCCCGGATAATTCATAAATTTCGCCAAAAGAAAGCCACCGGCACTCCCAAGTTGTGCTACTGATACGTTGTTGAGGCGACATCAGCAGACGGTGATGGGAGGTGGCGGTGGCTACAGAGTGTCATATCCAATTTAGCTTTCGATTCCAACCCAAGTTGACGTTGGATTTCGCCGGGGGCGAGATTACCAGCGAGGCGGGCCTGGTGCTGCTGCGGGAATTCGACGAGCGGCTCAAGCTGACCGCTGGCCTCAAAGGACTGGTGGCTGATGAGCGCGACCGGCGCTATATCGAACATCCCACCCTCAATCTGCTGCGCCAGCGCATCTATCAGATCGCGGCGGGCTACGAAGACGCCAACGATGCCACTTTCCTGCGCCACGATCCGACTTTGCGCGCGGTGGTGAACCGGGGTGAATTGCCGCTGGCTTCCCAGCCCACTCTGTCACGGCTGGAGAATGCGGTCGCCTGGGAATCGATCCGCGCTTTGGAGCGCCAGGGTCTGCAATGGTTCATCCGCTGCCAGGCGCACGGGCAGCAGCGCAGACAAGAGATCATTTTGGACATCGATTCGACTTCTGATCCGACCCACGGCCAGCAGCAGCTGAGCTTCTTCAACGGCCATTACGACACCTACATGTACCATCCGCTGCTGATCTTCGAAGGCGGGTCCGGAATCTTGCTCGCCTCGGTTTTACGACCGGGCGACGTGGGCGGTATCCGCGGGCTTTTGCCGCGCCTGCGGCTGCTGATGACGCAGTTGCGCCGGCGCTGGCCCAAGCGCCTCATTGCGCTGCGCGCCGACGGCGAGTTCGCCAAACCGACGCTGCTCGATTACGCTCAGTATGCCGGCTGCCTGTATGCCATCGGCCTGCCGCGCAATCCCAAACTCGAGGCGCGGGCCCAACGGCTGTGCCGGCGCGCGCACCAGCGGTGGCGAGAAAGCGGACAGGCGGTGCGCCTATATACCGACTTCTTCTACAAGGCCGGCACCTGGCCTCACCCGCGCCGGGTCGCGGTCAAGTGCGAGGTGACCGCACTGGGTACCAATGTGCGCTTCGTGGTCACCAACCGGGTTGGTAGCGCCGAGCAGATCTTCGCCTGGTACAACCAGCGCGGACAGGCCGAGAACTACATCAAGGAATTGAAAAACGACCTGGCGGCTGACCGCCTGTCTTGCTCCGCCTACCGGGCCAATGCCTTTCGTCTCCAACTCCACGCTCTGGCCTACAACCTGCTGGTGCTTTTTCGCCGCCTGCTGCTGCACGGCACCCAACTGGCTTGTGCCACCCTGGCACAGGTTTCGGCTGCGCCTATTCAAGCTCGGGGCCCGCGTTCATACACCTCACCCCTAAAGAAGTCCAGCGTCGACGCCTACCTCTACGTAAACTGCATCCGGGAGGCGACTGCATTCGCTCGGTCCGCCGCCTTGTGGTTCCATCTCGCCAGCGGCTTGGCCCGGACGACCGCTGTTTGCGGTCTTGCTCGCACGCCTGGGCACCATCCGCGCGCCGACCTGAAATCCTGACCAACCTATCTCCTGCCCGAGGCTAGATACTCATAACAAAATCTGGTGGCACCAGTCTGGGCCGCCGCAATATTCTGCTGCCCAAAGTCGGCCCAAAATGCCTCGCACTGGCGTTCCCACCCGCCTCCTCGATTCCCTTGGTGAGGTCAAACGCCCCTTTGCTTTCGCCAAACCGCATTTCCCGCTGCTTTCCCATATCAGAACTAAACTTTGTGAATAATGCGGGCTAGCCCGCGCCCATCGCGAGCTCCGCCACTACCTCTTCAACATCCATAATAGCGCCCGCCTTGCATTCGGCCTTTGTTTATAGCCCTGACCATGCGATACTGCCCTGGCTTGAAGACACTCTTGCCGTATACGTCTATAATGCGGCCTCAGCGAATCACTCCCCGACCAAGGCGTTAAGAACCGCAACCTTGGTGCCCTGAATCATAGGCTTGCCGGCTTCTGGTTCGAAGCGGATTCTTGGGTAAGATCACGCGGCAGTTGAGCGACTTCGTTACGATCAGATTCCCCAATGGTCCTTTTGGTAGGTGAGCGCATCCCCAACATTTAGCGGTTTGGTTGCGTTGCCAATACGCACGTAAAATGCGTCCTGACGACCAGATGGGGTGCTTTCCGAAATCAAAACTGTGTCGTCCGCAAAAATCAACGACCGTCACCCAGCGCGGGCCAAGAGGCCGTACTCGTGGTGAAGCCCGTTCAAGACAGAGTGCGCCACAACTCGGCCTGATCGGTCGAAGCGATGCCTGTGGCGTTGCAAGTGCACGGGAAAATTCAGGGGTGGATCAGGAAGGTCTGGCCCCAAAGAAGAGTGCGGTCGGTATCGATTGTAATGCGGGAACCACGACCGCAGAGTTTTCGAAGATGTTCCTCGCTCAAGGGAATAATCCAATCCAGACAGGCCACGCAAGACGGCAAATCCAAACGCCCCACCAAGGCCACCGCGGCAAAGCCGCCGCTTGTTCCGGTTCAGCCCAAACAGGCCACACCAGCGCCGAAAGAAGTCACCGCCGCCGCACTCTCACAGCTCGGCGCGGCGATCCTTGCCGCGCGGACAGCGGCGGGCCTGTCTCAAAGCGAATTGGCCAGGCTGCTCAAAACTCCACAACCCAACGTCGTCCGCCTCGAAAAGGGCGGGAGTATCCCTTCAGCCACCACCCTGCAACGCATAGCCAAGGCCACGGGCCACACGTTGATTATCACCTTCAGAAAGGAGCTCTGACCATAAACGCTGGTCGCACGGATACTTTTCGAACGCAACGGCTAAGTGGCTCTTGTATGTGGGGGCCGGGATATTCTGCTCCATGGCAGAAGAACCAACAAAATCCCTCGGGGAATTACTGAAAGAAATAACGGCCGCAGTGTCCGAGCGTGAGAAAAGTCCAGATTACATTCAACTCCTGGAGTCGTTAAGGAAATTGGCGGACACAGTAACCACAAACGCCCAGAGAAAAGCAGCAGAAACTGGGGTTGTGGACAATGCGGTCGCCAATGTGTGGCTCAACGAACACTGGGCTCAACCACGGAAATGCCCGGTCTGCACGCAATCGACATGGGCAATGGCTCCGACATTCGCACATGTCCCGCTGGGACTAATTGGGAGAGGACCAGCAGGCACTTATCAACCTGTAAGGACGTTCCCTTGCGTTGCCATCACCTGCCTCACTTGCGGCAATGTGCTGTTATTCAACGCAGTGGTAATGAAACTGCTACCAGAGGGCGCGGAGTAGCAATGGACGCAGAGATACCGCTCAGCCCAGCGACAACAACAAACATTCCAAGTTTTCCACCAAGCGGCGGGATGTACAGGGCGCACGACTTGGAGCGTCACGTGAAAACTTACACGCTCACAGATTCGGACATGGACCTTTTGGAGTCCGGCGGCCTACTGTTCGATTCTTGCCTCGCCGTATCTTCGTTTTTTGGATCAGTGACAGTCACCGGTTTTTTAGCGGGCGCCACGCTACCGTCTCAGAACTGGACCGCCCAGCAATGGGCTTTGTTCTACTACTGCCCTCGGGCGTGCCTAGTCATTACCATAGTCGTTGCGGGCCTGGTGATTATAACAGGGATTCGCCGTAGCAAGGCTAGAAAACGCATCAGAAAAGAATCGTTCGCTCCGGGAACTTACGTCCCCGAACGTTAGTCGACCTTGAATGCTTTTCCACCCGCGACCCGAAGCCTCCCTTAACAACCAGAATTTCCGCAGGATAATCGCCGGGGCCGCCCCCGTGTTTCAACGCTCCCTCTTCCCAATCTCAACCATCATTCCCCAATCGGCTCCCGGCGCGTGAGTGCCAGGTATTCTTCGATTGGTCTTTACCTTACTGGCTCGAATGGAGCGTGATAACGTCCTTTATCACGTAATAGACTAGTATAATGCTTTAGATCTATACGTTTCCGCTATTGCCTATGCCCTTCGTGGCGAGCGAATCAGCCATTGCGTTGTAAGACGCGAAATCGTTCCGACCAGCATGAGAAGAGTGATGACCCGGCTGATGGCGGAAATGAAGAATCAGGGACTTCTGCGTGATGAGATGGCGGCACGCGGATATGATCTTGGCAACTAGTTGGTCGCGTGCTTTCCAACGGTCCGAGAGCCATGCGCCAACGCCCTCGTAATCGTAAACGATAGTCAACTCGGTTTTGGGAGCTATGTGGTCGAGCGCCTTGAACAGGCCAGCGATTTCAGCGAGGACATTACGCAGCCGTGCAAGCGCTTCGTCAATTGCCTTTGGCGAATCTAGGACGCGCGGCTTGGTTTCTTCGAAGATCGTTTGGACCGAGGTCGAAAGCTGCTTCACAATTGGTGGACCAACTCGCCGTTGCTTTACGAACACTATTCCGACACCCCCTAAATGGTTGCCATCGACAAATGCATAGACGCCTTCTGGGAGGATCAACGCCTTCCCGTCGAGCAAAGCCTCCGCTTCCATGCGGCTCGATACCGATTGGTATATTGCGCCGCGCACTCCTGAGACAGCCCTCTCGCATTCTTCCCAGCTGTTGTAGACCCCGCGGATCGAAGTCGGCTCAGTAACTACGTAGAGCTTCATTTTGACCTAAGTGCGTTGGTTCGGGGATTATGCGAGAGCTCCGCTGTTCGGAGTAAAGCCCGCGTTTAATAGTTCTTGAAAGAGCTTCGCTTTGGCTTCAGTCACCTTGTTCTCAAACTCGATGTATATCAGTCCACCTATGTCGCTCGGCTTTTCGATTCCTTTTTTGAGTAGGATCGCGACCCGCTTACGACCGAGCTGAGAAAGAACCATGCCAAGCTCTAACACGACATTTTGCCGAGCTCGTGACAACTTCTCATCAGGTTTTCCAAAGCGATAACCTTCGTCGTCCGGCGTAAGCAAGACGCACGCATAAGCAACCTTTCCTCGTTCTGTAAGATACTGCTCCAGCTTTTCGATCAAGGTATCCCCGGCACAAGGAAGGCTACCTAAGATTACCGGCTCTAGTCCCATCCGCCGGATGAGCAACTCAAGATCATTTCGGGCGTCGAGGTCGTGACCATAAACGATAAACACTGTCTTAAGGCTTGCCGAACTCGAAGCCGATCCAGAAGTTTCCCAGTTTTCGATATCGGCTGTTAGCCCTGTCCGCCTGCCCTGTTTGACCAGTTTCCCGGAGTCGTAGCAGATCAAGACCTCCCCGCCCGGACAATCAAAGCGAGTGGCATACTGAACCGGGCGTTCTGTAAATTTAATCGAGCGGGCGTTCAGGAAATTCCTCAGGTCATCGGCGTTCATTGGCCTACCCCTCCGCGCGCAGAAGGCTAAACGACAGTCCCAGTTCTATATTACGACGCCAGTTACTTGAAAGTGGTGAATGAGGCCGTAGATCCGCTCTATGTATGTGACAAACGCCCCAAGATTGGCCAGCAGAACGCCCTTATCGAGGTCGGGTACGATCTGCGGATGTCCGATCTCGTTTCGCGTGATGCGGTAGAACTGAAACATAGAACCGATTATCACATCCAAATCGTTTGAAAGCGCGGCATCGGTAGAGTGGCTTTTGCAGCCCTTGTAACACGCCTAGTTTAACCATCCAGACCTGGGCGGTATGGGTCAATGGGGCGGCGGCGGCATGATCATGATCGGTGACATGATCAACCATGGCCTGAAGGATCGCGTCCTAAGATTGTGCCAGGCGATTGCCGGGCACCTTGACGAGTTTTCGGAAGAAGGAGAAAGGCAAAGCGCAGGTCAATCATCCAAACGCAAAGGCGTTGCGGGCGAAGCTGGTTCCGGAAATTGGTGGCCCTCGAAGCTTGGCAGTCCATCATCTACCGGCTCGCAAAATAGCATGCGTTATGCGTTCTTTCCGGAAACCCATCGTCTGGCGATAGAGCGCGACGGCAAATTGACCATCTATAACACCGGTGCTCATCGTTTGAGTGGATTCTCGCAGCAACAAAGTTCGGGGCAGTCGCTTACCTTCACCAGTCAGGAGGGACCAGTTCGTATTGAGGACCTGAAGATCGAGGAAACTCTCGGGTCTCGCAAATGATCCAAGATAGTGGGTTTTGCACTTACACAATTCCTCGGGTCCAGAGCCACCATACCGCTTGCTGAGGGCGAGCCAAGTTTCGGCGATTTAAAAGCGGTACAGGTAGACTGAAGGCAGGAACTCGGCGACCTGCACCTGGTCCCTTCCAGGACCTACAAGCGCTGGCGATGCCCCGGGCATCACAGCCTCCTATAGAAGCATTGATGTGACCTAATTAAAAAAACTTGAGTCAAGGGGACGCTGATTCGGGGTGGTTTTCTAACAGGTCTATACGATATTGCGATCGACGCTTGTGAAGTATCGGCCTAAGCTTTTGTTTCACCGCAGAGGCGAAATGGGCAACTGCTTCGTCTCCCGCGCACGGATAGTCAGTTTCGCCGGTCCAATTTATCAGCAACGCTAGGCCATCCCGGGTTAATGATTTAAGGCAACACTTGGCCGTACGTTGTATATCCTCGGGATTGAGAAAATAAAGAACCTCCGAAAATAGAATCAGATCAAAGACACCGTCGGGCCACTCAGAGGGGATGTAAGCTTTTCGGAGGGAAACATGGGGCAATCCCCTGCAGTTTTCAATAGCGCGTGCTATTGCCAAGTCGGAGATATCGACCGCAAGCAGGGAGCGACAATGGGCCGCAAGTTGACGGGTGAGAATTCCAATTGAACAGCCGACTTCCAAGATGCTGAGAAAGGTCCTTCCCTTAAGCGCTTCGAGAGTCGCAGCATATTTGTCGCGTTCGTAAAGACTTGTGGCAAAATGCCAGGGATCGGGATCCGCCTGGTATAGATCATCGAAATATTTAGCGCCCAACGACTTACGTTCAGCTGTCATGTGGAGAGAAATACTTCGTATGGCATTCAAAAACGGTCAGCAATTCTACGGGCAATCAAAACCCGGACGCGTCGTCTCTGATGAGGTCTGAATATTGCGATGCGTGAGCAGCTATCGCGCGCTGTTTCATCACCAAATCTCCTTAATATCCAAACGCCACCATTGAGATGGCATGACGGGTAGCTCAGTATTCTCTGGTAGAAGCCAGCCCCACCAAGTTCATTATAACCGAGTTCGCTCAAGACTTCCCGACATTTTAATAAGGACGTTGATCTAATCCCAAAGGCTCACTGAGCAGTCGCGAAGGCGAAGGGGGAGATCGCGGTGCCGGGTAAAAAATACCGCAGTTAGATGGCCGAATGCTCTCCGGTGTCGCTGTTGGTGCGCGGGGTTTGAACGGCCGCCGACCTTCAAAAGGTCAACCTTTGCGTTTGGGGTCTTCTCCAAAGCGTCGATGAACTATGTCCCTTGTACACCGAAAGCCGCTCCCATAACGATCTACGAGACTTGCAAGTCGGCGAGTTGAATGCGTCGACGAGACCGTTGGTAGTGCGCCGACGATGTCAGGACGTGCCGCGAATCGAGACGGACTCATCTTATGCCGATACCTTTCGGTCGGGGCTACCTGGGAAAGGCTTGAGTCTTGCCTGCCAGCCTCTGGCGCTCGAGTGCTACTCTCGGGTAGCCGCGAGCGCCTCGGGTAAGCAGCTCGTCCAACATCACGCGCGATTCCAGGCGCGCCAGATTGGCGCCGACGCAGAAATGCTCGCCATGCGCGGAAATGAAAGCCCCAATCAGCATCACGGATCCCGCGTTGGCGACGGTGGGCGTCAGGCCGGTTGAGCTTCACGATCGTTCCTCCGTCCAATGCATGACCTGTCAGCGGGTCTGGACGGCAAAGGCGCGCGCGGGCAAGCTGCTCGCCAGTTGGTCGATATGTCCCAATGGGTGCAATTCGCCACCCAAGCCTGGCAAGCGAGGTAAGCGCAGAACGGGGCAAAAGAATGAAGCGGACGACAAAAGAACCGCAGTCGGAGTCAGGAGCCGTTGGCAGCGAAATCATGACGCTCCACGAAGTCGCCGACTACCTATGCTGCCACTACAGTACCATTTCCCGGCTTCTGGGCAAGCGCGCGATTCCTGCGTTCAGGCTTGGCAGTGACTGGCGATTCAGGCGTGCGGACATTGACAAATGGATCGAGAACAAGAGCGTCGTCGTGTCTGAGACGGAGCCCGGGGATGAGCGCGACAGGGGCAAGGCGGTCATGCCGCCGCGGAAAACCAAGCCGAAGCCCGCGCCGCGACGAGCTAAGAAACGAAGAGTTTAGGCGCGATGCTAGCTATTTTACGACATCGTATACTCGGCGGGTTGCTGTCCCAAGGGTTTTCTGCTGATGCGAACCTTTCCCTCTTTAACCAGGCGACTCAGCGATTGTCCACAAGAAGGAGCGGTTCTTCGCGCCTATAGCACTCGCGAGGGCCGAAGTCGTCCATGTCGGCTGTTTCTGAAAAGCCTGTTCGATGCGGGCAGCTAGCGTGGTTCCCGAGACCTTGGCGGAAGGACGGACTTTGGACCGCTTGAACCTTGTTGCGAGAGCGGGTGGATGGTTGGCTTTTGAGCTGTTGGTCCAACATCTGTTCAACTAACTCAAGCGCCTCCAGCTTGCGTTTGTAGTCGGCGGTAAGCTCTTCTTTGAGTCGCGCGATCTCCACTCTTGTCATGCGCATCAACCCTTGAACTGTCTCTCAGGAGGAACAACTGGACTTTTAGGCGGATGGGACCGGCGGTTCGAATCCCCTTGTATCTTGTCTGATGAGTCCCAAACTAGGGAGAAGCTGAGGCGTGGCAGACCGTGTTCCCCCGAGTCCATAGAGACTGTAGCAGAGCGAGGTCGCCACGCCCCCAAGCGCCAGGTCAGAGCCCGTACAGTCGCGAGGGCTAGCCAACCGTATCGCGCCGCAAGGAAGGGAGAAGCCTGGTGGGGAAGAAACTGGTGGAGGAGGGCAAATGGTGGAGCAGGTGGTAGTGGGTATCGACGTCAGCAAGGCCAAATTGGACGTCGCGCTGTTGCCCGGTGGCGAGCAGTTTACGGTCAGCAACGATCGCCATGGCATTGGTGAGCTCCTGCGGCGGGTGAGCCCGTTGGCGCCGAGCCGAGTGGTGCTGGAAGCAACCGGCAAGCTGGAACAGCTGGCGGTCAGTGAGTTGGCTGCCGCCGGGCTGCCGGTAGTGGTAATCAACCCGGCTCAGGTCAGGCACTACGCCAAGGCACGTGGCAAATGGGCCAAGACCGATCCGATCGATGCGCGGCTGATTGCCGAGTTCGCGCGTGATCTCGAGCCCGAGTTACGTCCTTTGCCCGATGCCCAGACGCAAGCATTGGCTGCGCTGTGTCAGCGGCGCAACCAACTGCTAGAGATGGAGCAGATGGAAAAAAGCCACCTGCAACGAGCCCCATGGGCCAATCAGAAGAGCATCAAGGCGATGCTGCGCTTCGTACGGCGGCAAGTCGAGCAAGTCGAACAGCAGATCGAGCACAGCATCAGGCACTCACCCCTGTGGCAGGCCAAGCGCGAACTGTTGGAGTCCATGCCTGCGATCGGCAAAGTAAACAGCAGCACCCTGCTCGCCCGTTTGCCCGAGCTCGGGCAGTTCACGCGCCAGAAGATTTGTGCCCTGGTCGGCGTGGCTCCTTAATGACGATAGTGGCCAATGGCACGGCCGACGACATATCACCGGTGGCCGTGCGGGTGTCCGTCAGGTGCTCTACATGGCCACGCTCAGTGCGGTGCGCTGTAACCGGGCGCTGCGTGACTATTACCAACGCTTGCTCGGTCGCGGAGTCGAGCCAAAGGCAGCTCTGATCGCCGTGTTGCGCAAGATGCTCACGATCCTCAACGCCATGGTTCGAGATAACACCCCGTGGAGGCCGCCATGCCCAACCCCCGCATGAAGCACAGGCGGGTTGTCCATAAGTCCACAGCCGGGATTCTTAAACCTATCCCAGAGGCTGTGGACCTTGTGGGCAACCCGCCCCCCGGCTTGACAACGAAGACAGTCGCTCTGCTCCACCAACGAGGCACTGCGAACCGTTGGTGCGTCGACGTTTGTTCGGAATCGAATCGGCACAGCACGGACACCATGGCCGGCCAGGAACGATCATGAACAATTCCAGTACGGTTCGATCGGACAAGGTTTGTGTCGTTGTCGGAGTAGGCAAAGGTCTCGGCGCGGCCCAGCGCTTCGCCGCTGGATACAAGGTCGCGCTGATCGCAAGAAGCGGCGATGTCATCGGCAACGTCAGCAACGAGATCAGAACGGCGGGCGGCATCGCACTTCCGATCCAAAGCAATGCGACCGTTGAGTCGCAGATCGCATCCGCGCATGAGCAGATCAACCGCGAGCTTGGGCCGGTTGGGGATTCTGATCTTTAACGGTGCGGCACCGCGTCCCTGTTCTCGCGATTCCGCGCTCATGTGAAGATGCCTAGGTGTGCTCCGCCCATCCCTTTTGCGAATATAGCCGCCCTCAGCGCTCGCAGCACCGTGGCAAACACCCGCTCGCGCCCGGCTTCGCTGAGCTCAAGATCACTGTCGATCGTTTTCAGCAGGACGCGCAGCCGGGTCAGGTGATCCTTTTCGCCGAAGTCGGCGAGCCCAACCTGAGCGACTGCGGCTTCGTGCAGCGTTTCTTCGGCGTCGGCGAACTTAGCAGGCATTTTTATCGTTTTGGCCATCGCGATCTCGGGCCACTTGCCGCCCGCGGTATCTGCCAGGGCGATGAGGGGTCGCCAGTTGTCGCTGGCGCGGTCATCGAGCGCATCGGGTAGCAGCGGCTCGGCGCTCTGTACCTTGGCCCTATTATCGAGCGCCCAGCGCGCGATCTTACGCGCTACTTCGCCCAGCGCGCCGCGGGCGTGGCGATCAAGCCGCTGTGCCGGCTCGTTGGTGGTCTTGCGCTTGAGTTTGATCTCGATGCTGCGGTCGGCCAAGGTGGCGGGCAGCTTGCCGATGCCGGCCAGTGCGATGGCAGCCCAGGTCAAGAAACAACGGGGCTGGTTATCCTCGCCTTGGCAGCGGATCACAAAAGCGGTGGCGCAGCTGTGGCCGCTGTTCAAGACCCCTCGCAGCTCATCATGTTCTTTGACAAAGGTATCCGTTTCATCGATCAGCGAAGTCGGCCGCGCGGCCTCGATGACGCGAAAGGCCACCGCCGGGGTGAGGTTGGCCGCGGCCAGGGGCCGGCAGGTGAGCTGGTACAAGAGCGAGAGCAAAGTGGTCTTGCCGCAGCGCTTTTGCGGCGCGGTGATGGCCAGGCGCGGGCTGGTCTCAAAGGCGTCCAGCAGATAGGTAAAGAGCACCCACAGCGCAACCGTGTGCACCGCCTCAACCGCCATGACCATGTACCTGGGGATGGTCGCGGATAGTTCATCCAACAACCTCGCGCCATCCACTGCAGTCGGCCACGGCTGGGGTTCGGGCAGCTTGAGCTCCCGACCTTGGCCGGGGCGGGCGCCAGCGGCGTTTGCCGCCAGCAGGGCTCGCGATGCTGCCCGCTGACAAGTTTTGAGCCGGCGCAGCCCTTCGTCCAATTCCATGATGGGGATGTGGCGCTGCTTTAGATTTCGCCGGTAGCGCAAGAATGTCGTGAGTTCTTGCTCCTCGACTATAGCCGCGGCTTGCAGCGCCGCGGTGGTGAACGGCGGGCCTGCGTCGCCGATGGTCAACCGCTACTCACGGACTCCCAAACCAGCAACAGGGTGTGCCGGGGTCCCGCGTCGCGGACGGGACCTCAATTCAGCGACCGCGGCGGCTCCAGGATAGCAGAGAGAAAGTTTTCTTGCAGGAAGAGTCTGGGGTTGGGACGCTTCCTAACGCTGTGGTAGCCCCCGCTCGCCTTGAAAAAGGGGTCATACCCCTGGCACCGGCAGCCTGGGACCCATGAGATATTCGACGGTGCTCCTAAAAATAGCCCGGCTATTTCGAGTTAGATTCGGAGGCGCTCACCGCCGGCTTCCGCGGTCGACCGCCGAGTCAATTAAAATTAGATCTGCAGCTCCTATCGAGCATCGCCTCATTTTGTTTGCGTTCTATGGCGATGTCGTCTAAATGTCGCCACCGGCAAACCAGGCAGGGAGGCGCGCCTATGAAAATTCGCTGGGGAGTGGCTCTCTCGGTCGCGCTGATGGTGGCTGTAGGAGCGGGGCGGGCAATATCACAAGGGGGGCCAGTGATAGTTCATTTCGGACCCCCAAAGGCGGCGCAGTTATCCAATCGGCCCAAGCCGGCAACGGAGTTGATTTACAACCAGTCAACTCCAGCCGCAGCAGATTTTCAGTCCCTGCCGTTGGCTGAGGGCATATCGATTTGGCAGTCTGTGGGTCCGGCTCCGATTGCAAACGAGGCATTGTTGGGTGCTAACGGCTATTGTCCGCCTTTGCCTATCTCCGAGGCCAGTGGCCGCACAACCGCGATGGCTTTTGGCGCCGGCGGCGCAATCTATCTGGGCACGGCGGGCGGCGGCGTCTGGAAGAGCGTGGACGGCGGTAATAGCTGGAACGTGCTGACAGATCGGGAGCCGTCCCTGGCGGTGGGGGCGCTGGCAGTGGTGCCAGGTGCCACTACCGCCCAGGATGTAGTGTACGTCGGCACCGGGGAGCCGAATAATTCCGCGGATTCATTGTACGGCCTGGGCCTGCTTAAATCCGTCAACGGCGGACAGACCTGGACGCAACTAGGCTTTTCAACCTTTACAGTTCTGGCGTTTGCGCGCATCGCGGTGATTCCCGGTGCGGGCGGCAACCCCGACGTGTTGTATGCCGCCACTACGCAAGGTGCCGTCGGAGGCATGGCGCCAACGGCGCCGCCGAATGCGACCGCGGGATTATACAAGTCTGTGGACGCTGGGAACACGTGGACGCTGCTCTCCGGTAGCGGTGGCCTGCCGCCGGGTGGTAACCCGACTCTCGGCGCCGCGACCGACGTCGCAGTCCAACCAGGCAATCCGCGAACTGTTTTCACCGCGATTACTTGCACTCAGGATTGTACCAGCGGCGGCGTTTGGCGCTCGCTCAATGGAGGGGTGACCTGGACGCAAATAAGCAGCCTGCCCAATCAGACTGCGAGAATGACGCTGTATATTCCCACGGCGACACGGGCCTACGCACTTAATGGCGGAGTGCAAACGTTCGACGGTGTGTACACGTCCACCGATGGCGGCGATACCTGGACCAAGGGTGGGGCGCTGCCAACCAACGTTGGCGGTAATCCCAATTGCTTGCCGCTCGATCAATCGACCTACAATCTAGCTCTGGGTGGCGACCCTTCCGACCCGAACACCGTCTTCGTCGGGCTGATCGGCTTGTATCGCTCCACTGACGGCGGCACGACCTGGAGTTATACACTCGATAAGGCCCATCCCGATTTCCACGCGGTAGTGGCTGACAACGGCGTGATTTACGCCCTGAACGATGGCGGTCTGTCAATCAGCACCAACGGCACCAACTGGACTCAGACCGCCAATAACGGGCTTGCGACGCTTCAGTTCACCGGCGCGTCGTTGGGGCCGCAAACCGATGCGGCAATCTACGGCGGCATGCAGGATAACGATCTTGCAATTTTCAGTGGCAGCCCGAATTGGCTTTCGGGAAACACCGTTGCCGACGGCGGGCATACCGCGTTTGCGCCCGCGGGTGGTGTGATATTCGGTTCCACCCAGATGGCCAACCTGTTGCGTTCCACCACCGCGCAGCCCGACCTGAACCAGGTGATTACCCCGCCGCTTGATATGGACATCGGGGAGACCACTTTGTTCTACGCGCCCTTCGAATTGGATCCGAGCAACGGCGACCGCCTCCTCTATGGCACTCATCGGATCTGGCAGTCATGCCGGCCCGACGGCACCCAGTGCAACGCCACCAGCGGCGGGCCGACCGACCAGGCGCAAGTACCGCAGGTCAACTGGAGTGCTGGACCGGCGCTAAACCCAGGCTGCACATTCGCAACCGAGGAGGGTACGATGCAGGGCTGCCTGGTCACCGACGTACGTGTGGCGCCGACCAATCCGGCCGTTATGTATGCGGTAACCGATGCCAGTGGAACCATCGGCCCCTTTGCCTGGGTATCGACTAATAGCAACTCCGCGTCGCCGGCTTTCACCAATGTCAGCGCGGGCCTGCCGCACCTAGGCACCGGTTTGAACTCGGTTGCCATTTCGCCGATCGATCCCAAAACCGTGGTGGTCGCCGTGGCCGGCTTCAGCTCTCTACCGGCGGGCGGGGGTCACATTTTCAAATCGACCAACCAGGGCGCGGCGTGGACCGATATCTCAACCCTCGCCACAGGTTTTCCCAACGTCCCCGTAACCAAAGTCTTGTTCGATGCGAATGACTCAACCGGCAACACGATTATCGCGGGAACGCTGGGCGGCCTGGCGCGAAGCATCGATGGCGGCCAGAGTTGGCAGGACTTTTCGCTGAACACTTTGCCCTTTGTCCAGATCTACGATCTGGATCAGAATCCTAACTTTCTGTTAGCGGCGACGCATGGCCGTAGCGTTTGGGTGTTGGACACCTCGGTTTCCGGCGGAGCTCTGACGGTAACCGCGGTCAACAACAGCGGCCACGCCGGCCAAAGCGTCGCGGCCGGCAGCCTGACGGTGACCAACAACAGCGCCACCGCGGGCGAGTTGACCGCGGTTACGATTGGGGTCGACAATCCGGCGTTGTTCTCTTCGATGACGCTGTCGGGCGGCGGTACGAGTGCGGAAACCAGCGCCATTTCCACCGCCACCACTTTCCACTTCCAACCCCCAGTCGCGCTGGGCGCCGGTAAAAGCCTGACGCTCAATCTGACCAGCGTGCTATCGGGCGGCGGCGCGGTTGCGGGGTCGCTGCGCGCGACGGACTCGCCGCGCGGCAGCCGCTTCGTGCAGACGTCAGGGATAGCTGCCCACCGCATCGCAGCGGGACTGCTGGTCATGGCTGCTGTTGCCATGATAGCTGCGATTGCCTGGGGATGCGGTGGCTTGGTCCCGCTGGTCGTTCCCGTGTTGCTTTTCGTGGTGCTGTTGACCACCACGCAGAGCGGTTGTGGCGGCAGCTCATCGTCGCCTGAAATCGTGGCTAGCCCGACGGCAACTCCCAGCGCAACGCCGACTCCGGTTGTGCCGGGGTCGTCGAATCAAACCGTCACCCAGGTATGGGTCATCATGGCCGGCGAATCGCTTCAGTTCACCGGGCTGCCTGGATCTTTGGGGAAGGTCACGCGCAACTAGCGTTGTCGTTCCTGATCAGAGAGGAGCGCGGCCGTGCTTGTGCCAGGGACTTACGAAAACCTATGAGCCATATCCGAGCGGCACTCGCGGCCGGAGTGTTGATGCCGATATTGATACTGGCTTGTGATGGGGCTTCCAGTGCGCATCAGCCCTGCGGAACAGTCAAAGGCCGCGTTTGGATAGTCGCCGGCGCGCCACCCGTACCCGGTCGTCAAGCCGCCAGACCGGTCGCCGATGCCACGATAACGCTTGGCCCGCCCGAGGGCGGAAAGCCGCTTGCCAGCACACAAAGCGGCGCCGACGGCAGGTTTACCTTCAAGTGCGTAGAGGCCGGCCGCTATGCGATCGAAACGGCCGGCCAGCGCAAATTCGTGACGGTGACTGCAAACGGTGTCGTCCAGCTCTCGCTTTACCAGCGAATGATGTAGCCGGCCAAAGGTACGTCAACGCAGTACGGGCGCGAAGCCTATGCGCCTGTTGCTGAGGAATTGCACTTGAGGCTTTCGCCAATCCCAACCCGATGGGACCGGCAGTTCGCGCTGCCCCGTTGCTGGAGCGAAGGGGATTGGAACTGCCGGTCTCATCCCACTAAATGTCTAGTTTTATTGTCGATTTGGGCAGCCTTTCAATCGGAGATTCTCCCGGCTGATTTCGATGCTTTGAAATGGGTGCGCCAGGCAAAGCCTGGGAAAGGAGGAGGGGATGACCTGAAACCTTTCGTTGGGACCCGGCGGGTAACCAGTCCCGCCCGGTAAGGTCGGCCAGCCAGCCGGAAGCGAGTCTTGCGTGGCGGTGGAGTAATCCACCCTGCGAAGCGTAGACAGCGAGTGTGCGGGCCGTGTGATTGAGCCCCGAAATTAGTATTTGTCGTGGGAGTCGACGCCGTCCAATTGGCGGAAGACAACACCGAAGCGCGGTAGCGGCCGAGCGCGAAGGTCCCACCGGGGTCGGAGAGCATGGCACGCTCATAGGGGGTCCTCCAGGAACCTGGGAGGTCCTGTCGTCTCCGTCGAACGAGCCCGGTTTTGGGAGTCCGGAGAAAATCCCTGGCTCGCGGATAGTGCGCCTTGCGTCCGCGGGAGCGAAGCCCAAGGCGCAGCGGCGGTACCGCGAAGCGAAGGAAACGAAGCAACGCGGGAAGGACGGCAGGAAGTCGGAGTGCTTCACAGTACCGCAGAAGCGGGGGAACCAACCCAAGGGACCCCGTGGAGGGAAGGGAGCACCGGAACACGGAAACGTTCGAGGGAAAGATGGCGGAGACATCGGGCTCCATAACCGTATCAACGAAACTCGAGCGCATAGCGAAACTGGCGCGCGACATGCCACAAGCGGCATTGACGACGCTTGCCCATTACATCGACATCGACTGGCTGCGCGAAGCGTATCGACGCACGCGCAAGAACGGCGCCACTGGCGTGGACCGGCAAACGGCCGAGGAGTACGCGGGCAATCTGGACGCAAATCTTCGCTCGCTGCTCGAACGCGCTCAAGTCGGGAAGCTACGTGGCGCCACCGGTTCGCAGGGTACACATCCCGAAAGGCAGATGGCTCGCAGACGCGACCCATCGGCATTCCTACTTTCGAGGATAAAGTGCTCCAGCGGGCGGTGGCCATGGTAATGGAGGCCGTCTACGAGCAGAGTTTTCTGGACTGCTCTTATGGCTTTCGGCCGGGACGCTCGGCGCATCAGGCGCTGCGACTGGTGCAGAAGCCAGACGGTGAAGATGGCGGGCAGGTGGGTCCTTGAGATCGATATCCGGAAGTTTTTCGACACCTTGGACCATAGTCAGCTGCAGGACATCGTGCGCAAGCGGGTACGTGATGGAGTGCTGCTGCGGCTCATCGGCAAGTGGTTGAACGCGGGCGTGATGGAAGACGGGGCGATTGAGTACCCGGAAGCCGGCACGCCACAGGGGGGGTGATTTCGCCACTCCTGGCGAACATCTACTTGCATGAGGTGCTGGATGAGTGGTTTGCGCGGCAAGTCGCCCCTCGACTTGTCGGCCGTGCAGTTTTGGTCCGCTACGCGGATGATGTTGTCATCATCTTCGAGAAATGAACAGGACGCACGGCGCGTCTTTGACGTGTTGCCGAAGAGGTTCGCGAAGTACGGCCTGACGGTTCACCCGGAGAAGACTCGGCTGGTCGATTTTCGGCGACCGGACCGGAGGGCTTTGCCATCGCCCTATAACGGCGATGCGCGCTCACGGCCCGGCACCTTCGACCTGCTGGGCTTCACCCACTACTGGGCCAAGTCCCGCAAGGGCTATTGGGTGGTGAAGCAGAAGACCGCCGCGGACCGGCTCCGGCGCGCTCTCAAGCGCATCACGGACTGGTGTCGGCGTAATCGGCACGAACCGGTTCGCGAGCAGTGGACAGCACTCAAGACGGAAATTGCTGGGGCACTATGGGTATTTCGGTATCACTGGAAACTACCAAGCGCTTCACAACTTCTCGGTTCCGTGTCATGCGGTGCATGGCGAAAGTGGCTGAGCCGCCGCTCGCAACGGGCATGGATATCGGTGGGAAAAGATGACAGCGGTTGCTGGAGCGGTATCCGTTGCCGCGGCCGCGTCATTCGCACTTCCCCGGTCACGTAGCGAAACCGTGGTCCGAAGAGCCGGATGCGGGAAATCCGCACGTCCGGATCCGTGGGAGCCTCGGGAAGTAATCGCCGAGGCGACCCGACCCCACCCCGGCCAGTCCGGAGCATCCTGCTGATGAGGCAGGAGGCTGTGGATGGAGAGGAGAGCAAAGGTGGAGTTATTCGAGCAGATACGGAGGGAGTACGATTTTGGGGAGGGGACGGTGCTGGGGGTGGCGCGCCGGCTGGGAGTTCACCGGCGGATGGTGCGCCAGGCGCTGGCGAATGCCCAGCCACCCGAGCGCAAGCAGGCCGCGCGCGAGCGGCCTGTAATCGCGCCGCTGGTTGGGTTCATTGATGCAATCCTGGAAGCCGACCGCAAAGCGCCGCGCAAGCAGCGTCACACCGCACATCGTATCTGGCAGCGGATTTGGACCGAGATGCCGGAGCGCAAAGTGGCTGAGGTGACGATTCGGCAGTACGTGCGCGAGCGCAAGCAAGAGTTGGGGTGGTCGACCCGTACGACTGTGTGCCACAGAGCTACGAGCCCGGACAGGAAGGCCAGGTCGATTGGTATGAGGCGTGGGCGGAGTTGGCCGGCGAGGAGGTGCTGCTGCAGGTATTCACGATGCGCAGCATGGCAGGCGGCGGAGCCTTCCATCGAGCGTATTATCGCGCCACCCAACAGGCATTCCTCGAAGCCCACGAACACGCATTCTGTTACTTTCAGGGCGTCTTTCGCATCTTGCGCTATGACAATTTGAAAAGTGCGGTGAAGAAGATCCTGCGTGGCCATCGCCGCGAGGAGACCGCGCGCTTCATCGCCTTCCGCTCGCACTGGCGATTTCAGAGCGAATTCTGCACGCCTGAGGAACCACACGAGAACGGCGGAATCGAAAATGAGGCCGGCTATTTTCGCCGCAACCACTGGGTGCCAATGCCCAAGGCGCGGGATCTCGCGGAGCTGAACGCGCAGCTGCTGGCCGCGTGTCGCGAAGACGAGCAGCGCCAGATCGCCGGGCACACTCAGCCGGTGGGAGCGGCGATGATCGAGGAGCGCGCACATCTATTACCACTGACAGAGCAGGGCTTCGAGCTGATGGAGGTCTATTTCCCGCGGGTAGATGGATTGGGATGTGTGCGAGTCCGGACCAATTTGTACTCGGTTCCGGCCAAACCTGGGAGGACGGTCGAGGTGCGGCTTTACCCGAGCTATGTGGAAATCCGCGATGAAGGCCGTTGCATAGCGCGCCACGAGCGCTGCTACGGACGGCAGCAGCCGGTGCTCGATTTGGAGCACTACCTCGACGTGCTGGAGCGAAAGCCGGGGGCGCTTATCGGATCGAAGCCGCTCCTGGCATGGCGCGCACGCGGTCTATGGCCGCAGAATTACGACCGGCTGCTCGACGCACTGATTAGCCGGCACGGCAAACCAAGCGGCACCCGGCAGATGATTCAGGTGCTCAGCCTGATCAAGTTGCACGGACATCAGCGGGTGCAAGCGGCGGTCGAACAAGCATTGTCGCTCGGTTGCTCCGATGCCGCCGCGATCCGGCATCTGGTGCAAGCCGTCGATCTGGCCCATGCGCGCAGCGCGATGATCGAGCTGGGCGCGCTTTCGCGCTTTGAGGCTCCATTGCCGGTGATCACCGATTACGACCGGCTGCTCGGCCAGGAGGCGCAGTGATGAATACAGAGGCCGCAGTCCTGGAAACGGCCGCCATTCGGCAACAGTGCAAGTTATTACATTTGCCGACAGTCGCGGCGCAGAGTACCCAACTCGCTGAGCAGGCAGTACGCGAACGCCGCACACACCTTGGCTTCCTCGAAGCGCTGCTCCAAGCTGAGCTCGAGGAACGTGAGCAGCGGCTGGTGGCGCGGCGCATTCGCGAAGCGCATCTGCCGCGAATGAAGACCTTGGATGAGTTCGAGTTTTCACGAAACCCGAAGATCTCGGCGCAACAGATTCACGAACTCGCCCACGGCGGTTACATCACCCGGGCCGAGCCCATCATCTTTATAGGCGACAGCGGCAGCGGTAAGACCCATTTGCTCACGGGCCTCGCCGTGGCCGCCTGCCGGCAGAAGCGCAGGGTCCGATTCGCCACCGCCGCCGCGCTCATCAACGAACTGGTCGAGGCCAAGCATCAGTTGCAACTCGGCCGTGCGCTGGCCCGTTGGGCGCGCTACGATCTGATTGCGCTCGATGAAGTGGGCTATGTGCCGCTGGCCGAAGTGGGTGCGGAACTTCTGTTCCAGGTGATCGCCGAACGGGCCGAAAAGGCAGCGGTGATCGTGACCACCAATCTGCCCTTCTCGGAATGGACTCAGGTGGTCCCCAATCCACGACTGTGCAAGGCGTTGCTCGACCGCATTACCGATCGCGCGCATATCATCGAGACCGGAACCGAGTCCTACCGCTTCCGCCGCACCCTTGAGAAGCGCAAGGGTCACGCCCCGGAACCGAACACAGCTACCGCGCCGCCGCTGCTGGCGACGGGAAAAAAGGAAACTAAAACAACCGAATAGGGTGCGATGCTTTCATAGAGGGACTGAACAATGCAGAGTAAAGTGGTGGGCCAAATGTAAGCATCGTTAGTGGGCCAGACCGCAGTATCGAAAGCACTCACAGAGAAACATCTCATTCACGGTCAAGAAGAATCGTTCGTATCCCCGGGCGACGCCCTCTGGGCTTTCCCGCTGTCGAAAAGACCAGTCGGATCTTCAGATCCGCGCTGACCTGCTCCAGATGACGGGAAGTGAAGTCGCTCCCGTGATCGGTGTACAGCACGTCCGGGATACCGCAAACGTTCCAGCGGGGGTCCTTGCTCTTCCGCCAGATTCCTTGGCGCAACGCCAGTGAGGTCCGCAGCGTTGAAGGCGGCTCGAAAGAAAGGAAATATCCAGCGACGGCGCGGCTGTAGTCATCCAGGACGATCGGCTAAGCCGATGGCTTCTCCGGTTCACCGCCGGGGTGGACAAGTAAAATATCGAGTGGTGAATGATCGGCCTGCCAAATGGCGTTCGCGCCTGCCGCCTCGCGTCGGTGAACCAAATCGAATGCTTCGCTGTAGGCCTTGGTGCCCCGGTGACGACAAAGTCACGATATTGTTCAGGTGATGCCGCCGCACCAGGCATCGACCAGATAAGCTTCACCCCCAAATAATTGAGCGAAAATCGTTGCACCTGGCGATAACTGTGCCGAGATTGGCAATGGCGGTTTTCTGCAGGGCCAGACCTTCAATGGCTGCTTCGATTTCAATCGGCACAGCCGGGCGAACGCCGGCATCAGTCCGCTTTTTGCGTACTAGCGCTGCGAGGCCGAAACGTTGAAAGCGCGTCACCCAGCGTTGAGCCGTCCGGTATGGTATTCCTGCCTCGATTGCAATCGGGCGCAGCGGCTGGTTCTGCTCTAAATATGGCTGGAGAAGACGATACCTATTCCGAGCGCGAGCTTCCGGACCGATTCCGGTAGCCCAGACAGTTCGTCCATAATGGCGACAGACTACGCCAAATAGCGGGGAAAACTCTACGCCAAATAATTGGGAAAGTGACAGGGTGGCGTGCCACTGATTTCTAATAACTCGCAAAGAAGAGGAACAGACTACGGATACTGAGGGTCGGGGGTTCAAATCCCTCAGGACGCGCCGAAGTTTGCCACTTGTTTCCTCCACTTTTGCGTCGTTGGTTTTAGTTTCCGCGGGTGCCGATTGCATAGAACAGACGTTGCATAGATGCCTTGGGCCCTCGAGTAGCCTTTGCTGGTCCGACGCGATTCCCGGGAGGGTTCCGCGAGAACAGACGCGCCAAGGGACCGAAGCGGTGATCGCCA
>CAWGQB010000011.1:0-69519 GCA_963824565.1 uncultured Pseudomonadota bacterium
TCAACGTCGCTCGCAGTTGTTAGCCGGGAAACGAGGAGTATGCTCTGCCAACAACCAGCCTCTCCGCAGGAGCCAACGGATGACGCAACAGTTCCATCGGATTCACGACAATCGACCATGGATTGATTTCCTGCTGTTGAGGTTTGTTCCGCCCAGCAGCGATGTTGGCTTACTGACCCTACGTGTCCTGGTAGGACTGAGCCTCTTTCTCAAACATGGATGGGAGAAGCCAACGACCTTCGCCATGATGGCGGCTCACTTTCCAGACCCAATTCACATCGGCGCCGTGCCGAGTCTGGTGTTCGCGCTGATCTCAGACGCGATCTGTTCGGTGTTGGTGATCCTGGGATTGGCTACTCGCTGGGCCGCTCTGATCGTGGTGATCAACATTGGAGTGGCTTGGAGCCTGGTTCACCACTTTATATTTTTTGCGCGGCCCCAGGGAGATCACGGTGAACTGTGCCTTCTATACATCAGCGTGTTCCTTGCTCTTTTCGTCGCTGGCGCAGGGCGCTACAGCCTCGATGCATTGATTGCGAAAGGCGGAGCCTGAGCGCTCCAATCAACCCATGCAAACTGATGTGCCCGTTCCCATTTTCATTAGGGGTTGCGACCGGCCGCATTGACGGCTGGACGTTGATGAGCGTAGGTTTGCTAATTGACTGAGCCGGTTCAGATCGGCGCGTCCGGACGACACGTCGTAAATGGTGCCGGCCCCACTGACTCGATCATTCTGCTGCTGGAGGCTCGTTTGGGGATGGACAGAGCTTCAACGCGAACCGTTCTACCGGCTGGATCAGGCGGCCGCCGCGGCACTGTCCGAATGCAATCTTTGGAAAACACGCCATAGCCCGCAATTTACGGGACCGGCGAAAAAAAAGAGAGGTGGTTCGATGGAAGCATTGAAGTATATCTCGGCGGATTCGCACGTGGTCGAGCCCGCCGATTTCTGGGTCTCGCGCCTGGACAAGAAGTTCAGCGACCAGGCCCCTCGCGTAATCCTCAAGGACACCGGAGCCGGAGCGCCGACTTACGCTTTCCGGCTCCCCGGGATGTTCGACCTTCCCATCCTTGCCGAGTTGTTCGCCGCCGGACAGAACACCGATAGCTCCCGCGAGCTGCTGCGCGACGATAGCGAAAGCTTCAAGAAATTCGCCACCACCGCGGGGTACGATCAAGCCCGTCCCGGGGCCTGGGATCCGGTCGAGCGAATCAAGGACCAGGAGGTCGACGGCGTCAGCGCCGAAGTGCTTTACACCTCGCTCGGGATGCCGCTGTTTCAGATTACCGATATGGAACTGCAGCAGGCCTGCTTCGGCGTCTATAACAGTTGGATGGGGGAATTCTGCTCGTCCAATCCCAAACGGCTAATCGGGCTGGGTCTGGTCTCGATGTGGGACATTCCATCGGCGGTAAAGGAACTTCAGCGATGCGCCAAGATCGGCTTACGCGGAGCCGAGATCTGGGGCAACGCGCCCGATGACAAGCCCTACTCCAACGCGATGTACGACCCGTTCTGGCAGGCCGCCCAGGACCTTCATATGCCAATATCGCTGCACGTTGGCACCAGCGTTATGCCGCGCCGGCCGACCGCCGGAACGGCGCTGAGCTCGCGGATGGAAGGGTTCACCAACGCGATCCATCCAATCCAGACCGCCATTACGACGCTTACGCTGAATGGCGTCCTGGAGCGTTACCCGGGTTTGAAGATCGTGTCGGCCGAGAACGACATCGGCTGGGTGGCGCATCACGTATGGCGGCTGGACCATGCGTACCGCCACTATGGGTCGCTATCGAACGTCAAGCTGAAGGAAATGCCGAGTTTTTATTTGAAGCGCCAGCTCTTCGGCACCTTTGAAGATGAGCCGCTGAGCAACGAATCCCTGCAGCGCTTCGGCGCCGATAACTTCATGTGGGCGTCGGACTATCCGCACGGGGTTTCGACCTGGCCCCGGTCGCGCGGAGCGATCGAAAAGGATTTCGCTACCATCCCGCAGGCGACGCGGAACAAGATCATCCTGGAAAACGTGAAGCGCTGTTACAACATCGAAGTATAATTGCGACACGCGGCGGGAAGGCATCGTCCATTGCCTTCCTGCCGCTGTTCCCTTCACATCCGCGCTGCGGACACCCGGTCAAATCCAAAGTATCACTCACCTGCGCATCGTCGAAGATCGCGGTCATCACGTTGCGGCCCTTGCCCATCGCCGCCATCGCCGCCTATCGCTTAACAACCCTAACCGGCAACGAAGGCACTTCGCGTCCGCGGGCGTGCCGATGCACGACCCTTTTGAATCCCTGCCATAGAGAGTAAAAGGTCCTGTTTGAGTAATTTCGGACGCGAGGAGACCAGCCAATGCCGCGAATCAAGGCCGGATCACTGAACATTAATTACAACACCTTTGGCGACGGCGAGCCTCTGCTCCTGATCATGGGCTTCGGAATGCCCGGAAGCGCGTGGCTGCCCCGCATTCCGCGATTTACCCGCTTCAAAGTGATCATCTTTGACAATCGGGGCACCGGAGATTCTGACAAGCCCGATCAGCCGGTTTACGGAATCGCAGAGATGGCCGACGATGCCAGCGCGTTGCTGCGAGCGTTGGACATTCCCAGAATCAAGATCTGCGGCTTCTCGATGGGTGGCATGATCGCGCAGGAACTCGTTCTGCGTCATCCTGACCAGGTGATAAAGGCAGTCTTCGGATGCACGGTCGCCGGCGGCCTGAGTGCGAAGATGGAAAACCCCGGCGGCGGCGATCCGCTGCGGATGGCTTCGTTCAAACTGCTCGCCTCGGACCCCGACAAGGCTTATGAAGAACTGCTCCCGATGATACATCCGGCGGAGCTGTTAGCCCTTCGTCCTGAGCTTAGACACGACATGCTCGACGCCATTAAGACCGCGCCGCCGACCCCGGTGGAGACCTACGTGCGTCATTGGGCGGGAATCGTAGGATTCAATGCCTACGACCGATTGCCGCAGCTTCGCTGCCCGGTCTTGATTGTGCATGGCGACCAGGACATCGGAACGCCGATCGAAAACGCCCATATCCTGAAGAGCCGCATCCCGCATGCCGAACTCCTAATCGTGCACGGCGCGGGCCACGGATTGGAAAACGCGGAACCCAATTGGGTCACCGATCGCATCGTGGAATGGTTGCGGGGGTGAGACTCTTAGAGCGCACTTGAAGCTATGAGTGACCTATCGGACATTGCCGGAGGATGCCGCTGCAACTTGGGAAGCAGACAGCCGTGCGGCCAATCTTAAAGGACAAACGCATTCAGAGGGGAAGCATTGGCCCCCTCATTATCAAGTAGTGTGATTAGATTGGGAAGCGGAACGCCCAGGCTTCCTCCGCGAACGGGCCAGCCACTGCTCGACGACACTTCTGGCTAATGTGGTATGGCCAACGCCTCGCCGTTTCGCGAGTTTTTTCAAGGTTTCAATGTCATCCTTGTAAAGCCGCAGAGCAATTTGTTCAGTACGCGCCGGGCGAACCTTAACGTCGATATCCTCCAATTCGTCGGCAAACTCTTCGACGCTGTGGCGAGCCCAGAAGTCGCGTTCATCGCGGTCGTTTCGGAAACTGGGCAGCTTGTCCTTTGTACCGGCCATCATCGTCCTCCTTTACTGCGCCGCCAGGCGCGATAACTTCGGATCTCGTCCGGGGCTGAAACGCGCGCGCTGACGCACAATCGCATCGACTGGCTAAACTCGGGGCGACGGGCAGCTCCGCCAGCGGTCGTAAGGACAAGAACATCTTCCGCATCCATGTCGCGCGGACGCGCCATCCGCAGTACGCAGGTAATAAGTTCTCCTTCGGCCTGGGGAGCCACAATGAACCATCTCACACGTTCCCCTCGCCCAGCACGCCGGACGCGCACCGGGCCATAGCGACCGAAGACCGCATCGGTCACGTCGTCGGCATCGATGTTGCGCTCGATCAGATGTTCGAGGCTGGATGGGGTGAAGACCAGTTTCCAGCGCAACCACGATTGCATACCATTATGGTATGCATCAACCACGAGGCAAGACCTGATGGGAACGGACCGTTCGGCTCCCATCCGCTGGGGTGAAGGCAGTCAATCGCTATCTGCTTCCCGTCGCGCTCCGTGTTAAACTAGCCTCCACAGCGCTCAGAGGGCGCGCTCTAACATAAAATGGCAACGAACAATGGCGGCAACAAGATAACGCTTGAGCAAGTCCGGCATATCGCTCTGCTGGCGCGGTTGGAACTGACCTCGGACGAGGAGCGGCGGATGCTGGGCGACCTTGGAGAGATGCTGGAGTACGTCGACAAGCTCAATCAGCTCGACACCAGCGCTGTGGAGCCAACCGCTCAGGTAGGCGACATCGGCGCCGCGTCGCGCGAAGACGCGGTCACCAACCCGGTTGACCCCGAGTCGATTCTCGCCAACGCGCCCGCGGCGCGCGAGCAGATGTTCAAGGTGCCGAAGATCATTGAGTGATACGTGGAGAGTACCTTCGGGTCTCTCTGGCACGTTAGTGGTTTCGAATAAAGTGACAAACGACGCCTGCAAACTGACTATCACCCAGGCGCAGCGGATGCTGCGCAGCCGGGAGCTATCGGCTACCGAATTGACTCGCGCCTGCCTGGAACGGATCCGTGCGGCCGAGCCCAAGCTCAACGCCTTTATCACGGTGTGCGAACAGGAAGCTTTGATCCAGGCCGAGGCGGCGGACCGGCGTCTGGCGGGCCCCGACGCGCCGCCACCGCTGTGCGGGATTCCGCTCGGCATCAAGGACATCTACGCGACCAAAGGAGTGCGCACGACCTGCGCGTCGCGCATCCTGGAAAACTTCGTCCCGACCTACGACGCTACCGTGATCGCGCGGCTGCGCGCCGAAGGCGCTGTGTTCGTGGGCAAGGCCAACCTCGACGAATTTGCGATGGGCTCCTCGACCGAGAACTCCGCCTTTGGCCCGACACTAAATCCCTACGGCCTCGACCGCGTGGCCGGCGGTTCCTCGGGCGGCTCGGCGGCGGCGGTGGCGGCCGACGAATGCCTGGGCAGCCTCGGCACCGACACCGGCGGCTCGATCCGCGAGCCCGCCGCGTTCTGCGGCGTGGTCGGAATCAAGCCGACCTACAGCAGGGTCAGCCGCTTCGGCATTATCGCCTACGCGTCTTCGCTCGACCAGGTCGGTCCTTTTGCCAAAACCGTGCGCGACGCGGCCATCCTGCTGCGCTCGCTGGCTGGCGGCGACCCCGCGGATTCAACCTGCTCCACCCGCCCGGTGCCCGACTATGAGAAAGCGCTGAGCGGCGACGTCAAAGGGCTGCGGGTCGGCGTGCCGCGGGAGTTTTTCGTCGAAGGAATGCAGCCCGAGGTGGAAGACGCGGTGCGGGCGGCGCTGAAGCATTACGAGTCGATGGGCGCCGGCATCGTCGAGGTCTCGCTGCCCCACACCAGCTACGCGGTCGCGGCCTACTATTTGATCGCAACTGCGGAGGCGAGCGCGAACCTGGAGCGCTACGACGGGATTCGCTTCGGGGTGCGCGTCGACACCGACAATCTGCTCGACCTTTATCGCAAAACCCGCGCGCGCGGCTTCGGCGCTGAAGTCAAGCGGCGGATCATGCTCGGCACCTTCGCGCTTTCCACTGGCTACTACGACGCCTATTATTTGAAGGCGCAAAAGGTGAGAACGCTGATCAAACGCGACTTCGAAGCGGCCTTTGAGCGCTGTGACCTGATTATCACACCAACCGCGCCGACGACCGCGTTTAAAGTGGGCGAAAAGATGGCCGACCCGCTGCAGATGTACCTCTCGGATATCTTTACGATTTCGGTGAATCTGGCGGGATTGCCGGGGATGGCGATGCCGTGCGGTTACGACCGTCAGGGAATGCCGATCGGGCTTCAATTGATCGGACCGGCCTTCGGCGAGGAAACGGTTTTGCGTGCCGGCGATGCTTACGAAAGGTCGGGCGCCATTACGCGGCGGCCGGCCAAGGTGTAGCGTCGCTAGTCTTTTGAGGATGAACGAAATGTCCGCCAACAATGAAAAATACGAGGCCGTAATCGGGCTGGAGGTGCATAGCCAGCTCCTGACCAAGTCCAAGATTTTCTGCGGATGCTCGACCGCGTTCGGAGCGCCGCCCAACACCCATGTATGCGCGGTCTGCTCCGGGATGCCGGGAGTGCTGCCGGTGTTCAACCGCGAGGTGCTGGAGCTGGCGATACGCACGGGCCTGGCCGCACATTGCAAAATCGCGCCGCGGTCGATCTTCGATCGCAAGAACTACTTTTATCCGGACCTGCCGAAGGGCTACCAGATCAGCCAGTACGAAACGCCGCTGTGCCTGGGCGGTTATATCGAGCTTCCTGGCGAAGCAGGCGACGGCGGTCCGACCCGCATCCGACTGGTACGTATCCATCTGGAGGAAGACGCCGGTAAGAACATCCACGAGCCCGACTGCAGCCTGGTCGACTTCAATCGCTCGGGCGTGCCGTTGATGGAAATCGTCAGCGAGCCCGATCTCCGTACCCCGGAGCAGGCCGGAGCTTATCTCCGCGAACTCCGATCCATGCTGCGATACCTGGAGGTGTCCGACGGCAACATGGAGGAAGGTAGTTTCCGCTGCGACGCCAACGTTTCGGTGCGCCTGCGCGGGGCCAAAGAACTCGGCGTCAAGACGGAAGTCAAGAACATGAACTCCTTCCGCCACGTCGAACATGCGATCGCCTACGAGATCGAGCGGCAGGCCGAAGCGCTGGAGGCCGGCGAGCGAATCGCGCAGGAGACCCGGCTGTGGGATCCCGATCGCGGCGTGACGCGATCGATGCGCTCCAAAGAGCATGCTCACGACTACCGCTATTTTCCGGAACCCGATCTGCCGCCGCTGATCGCGCCGCCCGACTTGGTCGAGCAGATCAAGATCGAGATGCCGGAATTGCCGGCCGCGCGGCGCGAACGCTACGCCCGCGAGATCGGGCTGACCGCTTACGAAGCCCAGGTCCTGACCGCTGAACGCGAGGTCTCCGACTACTTCGAGGCGCTAATACCAGGGCTTAGCAACCGCAAGACCGCCGCCAACTGGGTGATGACCGAAGTGCTGCGTGCGGCGCATGAGAGCGGCCGCTCGCTCACCGAGGCCGCTCCCGCTCCGGTCGAAGTCGGCGCCCTGCTCAAGATGGTAGAGTCGGCGGCCATCAGCCTCAACGCGGCCAAGACCGCGTTCGCCGCAATGTGCAAGTCGGGCAAGGGCGCGCAGGCCACGGTTACTGAGATGGGTCTGCTGCAGGTTTCCGACCAAGCCGCGATCGCGGCCGCCTGCGACAAGGTCCTGGCGGCGGAGCCGGAGAAGGTCGCCGAGTACCGCGGCGGGCGCGACAAACTGTTCGGATTTTTCGTCGGTCAGGTAATGAAGGCAATGGGCGGCAAGGCCAATCCCAAGGTCATCAACGAAGTGCTGAAGAGTAAGCTGGCGGAAGACTAAGGGGACAGGTCCGTGCCCTTGGATTTTGCTGTCATATTCTCCCCCTGACATCAGGGGGAGAATATTAAACCCGAAAATGTAGAAGCTTCATCGGCAAGCTCTCAAGCCTGCCACGGGAGCCAACAGAATCCGGTCATTGCGGGTTATCGTATTTGCCCTGATATGGCTCGATTGGGAAGGGCGTAGCCTCCTGCGTCAGGTTGAGCTTGCTGTGCAGGTTGTCGATCGACTGATCGACTCCTTCCTCCGCAATTTCGTGCGCCCGGACCCAGCGGCCGGAGTTCTGCACAAACGCGGCCAGGTCGAAAATGTTTTCGCTCAGCGACTTTTGCGACTTCGAAAACTGCGCGCTCCAGATCACCTGGCCACTCTTCAAATCCAACAAGTGTAGGGTGAACGCCACCGAAGCCGGGCTGTCCGCCGCGTAATCGCTGCCGACGCGCTCCTTGTAGGTCTCAATCTCACCGTACAGCACTCCGTCGGCCGCTACTTCGCGTCCCAACGCGGTCGCGTTTTGCTGGATATTCGCGGTGTTGGTGGGCGGCAGTTTCTGCATCGCGTCCGCCACATCGCTTTCAGGAACCAGTTGCCAACCCGCCTCGACCGCCATCCTGGCCTGCAGCTCGGCGGTCACCGAGTCCGAGGCACCCTCGACCACCGTACTGCCGGGAGCGGGAGCTTCAAGCGGCGGCATCACTGCGATGCGCCGTTCCCGGATGGTCTTGATCGAGCGCACCGACACCACCTGGACGTCGGGGCTTTTCCCGACCACCGGAACCCAGGCCGGCGGGGACCAATTCGACGCCTGCCAGGTCGACGGATCGAAGTTCCCCGCGCAGGAGCTGCACATCAAAGCGACCGCACAGACGGCGCCGATCAAACCAATGGCGCGCTGATTCATTTCACCACCTTTATCGAAAGCTCGCGGAGCTGGCGCTCATCGACTTCGGAAGGAGCCCCGGTCATCAGATCGACGGCACGCTGGGTCTTCGGAAACGCCATCACGTCGCGCAGCGATTCGGTGTGAGTCAACATCATCGTCAGCCGATCCACGCCCAAGGCGATTCCTCCGTGAGGCGGCGCTCCGTAGCTCAAGGCCTCGAGCAGGAAGCCGAATTTTTCTCCGGCTTGTTCGCGTGTGAATCCCAGCAGCTCGAAGATTCTCATCTGCAGCTCGGCGTTGTGGATACGGATCGAGCCCCCGCCCATCTCCTCGCCGTTGAGCACCACGTCGTAGGCCAGCGCGCGTGCCTTAAGGGGTTCATCCGCCAGAAACCCCAAGTCTTCCGGATTGGGCGCGGTAAACGGGTGATTGACCGAGACCAGACGTCCTTCCTGCTCGCTATGCTCGAACAGCGGAAAGTCGACCACCCACAAAAAGCGCAGTTTGTCGCCCGAGCGCAGTCCGAACTTATCCCCCAACTGCAAGCGCAGCTCGCCGATCGCAGGACGCACCTTGGCCGGCCGCCCGGCGACCATCAATAGCGTATCGCCCACTTCGATTCCGGCGACCCGCGCGCAATGGGCCTGCGCGCCCTCGTCGATGAACTTCGCAACTGGCCCCTGCCATCCGGCCTCGCCGATCCTGGCCCAGGCCAGACCCAAGCCCTGACGCGTCCGCAGGCCCTCGGCCATCTCGTCCAGCTCGCGGCGGGTGAATTGCAGGTTGGCGGGCACGCGGATCCCATAGATGCTCTCGCCACGCGCCAACACCTCGGCAAACACCTTAAAAGCCGTGCCGGTAAACGCGTTGTCCAGCCGCTTGAGCTCGAGGTCAAAGCGCATGTCAGGTTTGTCGCTGCCAAAGCGTTCCATCGCCTCGGCGTACTTGAGGCGCGGAAACGGCCGCGGTACCTCGATCCCGGACACGCGCCGATAAACCGAGGCCAACGTACCTTCAACCAGGGCCATAATGTCGTCAGGGCGGGGACAGGTCATCTCGAGGTCGATCTGGCTGAATTCGGGCTGGCGGTTGGCGCGCAGATCCTCATCGCGGAAACAGCGGGCAATCTGGTAATAGCGGTCGAAGCCCGACACCATCAGCAGTTGCTTGAGCAACTGAGGCGATTGCGGCAACGCATAGAATTTGCCCGGATTGACGCGGCTTGGAACCAGGTAGTCGCGCGCGCCCTCGGGTGTGGCCTTCCACAATATCGGAGTCTCGATCTCGACAAAGCCGTTGTCGTCCAGATGGTCCCGCACCGCGCGCATCGCGGCATGGCGGCAGCGCAGGTTGCGCTGCATCTCGGGGCGCCGCAGGTCCAGGTAACGATAGCGCAGCCGCACCCCTTCGTTACCGGTCTCGCCTTCTCCCAACGGAAACGGCGGTGCCAGCGAGCTATTGAGAATCCTGGCCTCGGTGACCGCCACCTCAATCGCGCCGGTGGGAATTTGCGCGTTGACGGTGCCCTCAGAGCGGCGCACAACCTCGCCTTGGACGGCGACGTAATATTCCATCCGCATCCCGCGGGCGGTCTCGTGAGCGGCGGGATTGCGTTCGGGATTGAAGACCAGTTGGACTACGCCTTCGCGGTCCCTCAAATCGATAAAGATCAGGCCGCCGTGGTCGCGACGCGAGGCGACCCATCCCCAGAGCCCGACCTCCCGGCCGGCGTCTTCAAGGCGAAACGTGCCGCAATAGCCGGTTCGTTGCCAGGGTGGGAGCGGTGAAAAGGAAAAATCCATGGTCATATAAGCTTTAACGGGAACAATAGCTGCGCGCAGGGACGGACGAAATAGCTAATCCCGGCGGCCGGGCAAAAGCTCATCCGCCAGATTCGCAAGACTTACTTCGCGCTGGGCGCTGGCCTTGAGGTCGCGCAGTTGGGCCGCCGACCGGGCCAGTTCGTCCTGTCCGATAATGACCGCATAATTCGCCCCCAGGCGGTCGGCGCGCTTGAGCTGCGATTTGAGGCTGCGTTCAGGCGACAGCAGTTCAACGTGCAAGGGCATCGCGCGCAGCTCCCGGGCCAATTCCGTGGCGCGGCGCGCGGCCGCCTCTCCCAGGGCAATCAGCGCCACCCGGGGCAGACCGGCCCGGGGCTTTTCCGCCGCTTGCAGAGCCAACGCCAGCCGCTCCATCCCGATTGCGAATCCGATCCCGGGAACCGGGGCGCCGCCCAGCACCTCGACGAGGCCGTCGTAGCGGCCGCCCGCCAGGACTGCGTTCTGCGAGCCGAGGTTGATCGAAGTGACTTCGAACGTCGTCCTCATATAATAGTCGAGCCCGCGCACGATCCGCGGATTGATCAGGAACTTAACCCCGGCGGCGTTGAGCAGGTCGATGACGGTGTCGAAATGCTGACGGCATTCCGGACACAGGAAATCCAGACTCTTGGGCGCGGCCTCGGCCAGTTTTACGTCGATCTTGCAATCCAGCAACCGCAGCGGATTGCGCTCCAGCCGCTCGTGGCAGTCGTAACACAGTTCGGCAAAATGGGCGCGGCCGTAATCGAGCAACGCGGCGCGGAACGCGGGCCGGCATTTGGCGTCTCCCAATGAATTGATTTCGAATTGGAAGGCGAGTCCGAGGTCACGGCGCAGATCGTCGATCATCACCAGTAACTCGGCGTCGCAGGCGGGATCGGCGCGTCCAAATACTTCGACACCGAACTGGTAGAATTGGCGATAGCGCCCTTTTTGGGGACGCTCGCGCCGGAACATCGGCCCGGAGTAAAAGAAACGCTGCTCGGGGTCGGAGCGATCCAACCCTGCCTCGATATAGGCGCGGACCACGCCGGGAGTTCCTTCGGGACGCAAGGCCAGGGTGGTCTCGGCCTCGTCGCGATCCGTAAACGTGTACATCTGCTTGGAGACGATATCCGAGGTTTCGCCGGTCGAGTGCTGATAGAGCTCGATGCGCTCCAGCAGCGGAATGCGAATCTCCTCCACTGCGTAACGCTCCATCAGCATGCGCGCGCGCTCCTCGATATGGCCCAGCGTCCGCGCCTGCGGGCCGAGCAGATCCTGAAAGCCCCTTAATCGTGTAAGTTCCAACCTAATACCCGACTATTGGAAAACGGTTCAAACGACCATTGTCAAGGCTTTCGACGCTGTTCGCAACACGAACCAACCCTCCAGGCGGCCCATGGCGCGAGCGCGAACCTCCTGCTGGACGAACGCGTGAAATCAGGGGAACGCTTTATCGACGCTTGCGGTAGGTCGTGGTGCTCCTCCGCTCTATAGCGGTCACCACGATTAGGTTCGACCGCGCCTCGATGTCAAAAAGAGGCGCCAATCACCTATTCTGCGGCGGAAACCGTTTGGTTGGCCTTCAAGCTTGAGAACGTCGCCGCTCCGTGGGTCGCGCTCCATTTCTTTGAGCGCTCTGGTTACCAGTTTTCTGTCTTTCGCCTCCAGCCGCGCAAGGGCTTTTCTGGCGGGGCCGGTCAGGACCAGCTTCCATTTCATCAAGGTATTCGTCGAGCGTGACGTAGTCGCCGCTGTAGAATGCGGCGCGGCCCGCCTCAATCGACCGAAGCTCACGCTTGGTAGGAGTATAGGCGGGCAACGTGGCCATCCGGCAATAAAGTCGTAGCGCTTCGCGCACCAGTTCGCCCAGACTGCGATGCTCTGCGCGCCTCACCTGTTCAGCCATCGTGATCACGGCCGGCGGTAGCGAGACGGTAATTCGTTGGACGGTGGGCATCTATGATGAGAGTATGACGGGTCTGGTGAAGGAAGTAAAATCGAGCGTTCCTACGCCACCTTCCCCGGATAACCCCAGCGTTAGCGGTGCGAGCCCACTGTCCACAGCGGCTTCAGGCCGAGTTGACTCCAGGTCTGATGCAACCGCTGCGGCTCCTCGAGGTCGATCCAGCGCACGCCGGCAACCGGAAGGACCGCCAGGTTGACCGGCGAAGCCCTCAGCACGTGCTGCGAAAAGCTCGTCATTGGCAGGTTCTTATAGACGTTGGCCACATTGCGCGGACTGGGGGGCTCGGGAAACTTCGCCCGCAATGGCGCAAACGCCGAATGCAGCTCCGGCGCCGCGACCATGATCATGCCCAATATCGTGGATATGCGGCCGATAACGACGGAACTGTTCCAAAGACATCCGCGCTTGAGCAACCACACCGCATCCTCGACCGTGGGCTTCTCCCACATCCCGCCGACGCGATAGAGACTCCACCGGTCAACGTCGATTCTTTGCGCCGGTTCGATCCATCCATAGCTGACGTCGGGATGCGACGGCTCGACTCCGAGCACGACGACGAGTTCCGGCCTGGCATCCGCCACCTCTAAGGCGATTTCGACATGGCGTACGAATTCACGCTCGTCGCTGACAAACTGATCCGACGGAAAAATCGCCACCGAAGCATCCGGCAGGGTGGCCGCCAAGCGCGTCAGCGCAAGCAGAATTGCCGCCGCAGTGCCCCGATTATCGGGCTGCACCACCAAGTTCGACTTGGAAACTCCACCCAGGATCGAGCTGTAGTACTGTTCGTGCGCCTGATTGACCACGAACACGGTATGCTTCGGAGTGACCACCATTTCGACTCGCCGGCGGGTGCGATCAAGCAAAGTCTCCTCACCCAGCAGCGTACAGTACTGCTTGGGGACGTCCCCTCCCGTCATACTGCGCACCAGCCGCTTTAACCTCGTCCCCTCACCGCCTGCCAGGATGATTGCCGCCGTATCCCGCGTGTTTATGCCCGCCATCGCCGGTGCTCCCCTTGGTCTCGCATTTCACCTTCCTAGCAAGGAGCTTGCCATCCGCATTTTTCTCTCCAGTTAACGGAAGCCTTGGCCGCCATCGCACTGCGACACCTCGGGTTTTTCGGACCTCGTCCCTGATGACATCGAAACGGGCAAAGCGTCCCTCAATGCCGCACAAAGGGGCAGATTTAGTTTCCGTTGGTCCGGGAAATGGCCCAAATTTCTGCGCATCCAAAAGGGTCACTGCACAATTGCTCCGTAACCCAATCACATTCCGTACCTTGCCGTGGCATTTCCTTGCCGGTGATGCTACTTGGCAACTGCTGACCGCGAAGCAGTGTTTGATGAGGCAAAAGCGATGGCAGGTACGTACAGATTGATTGACGCGATGACCGGGATGCCGGCGCCGCCGCGTAAGGATGCGCGCAAGCTCAATCCCAATATCGCCCGCTGGTTTAAGCCCTCCAAGCAGATGAGCGAAGGCGCCACGTTGGAGGACATGGTCGCCGACATGGATGCCGGCGATGTCGAATTCGCCCATCTCACCGCCGCGATCATGGGACGCGTCGCTAATCCCACCTATGGAGTCGGACAGGATATCCCGGATCAGCTTTTTGAAGCGCTGTGCCGGCGCTCCGCCGAAGTCTTGGAACGCTTTCCGGGCCGCTTCAAGTCCTGTATTGGGCTGGACCCGACCCGAGTGATGACCGCGGTCAGGCGGCTGGAGAAGGCGGTCCGGGAATACGGTTTCACCGGCGCCTACATCATGCCGTCGATGGTCGGGCTGCCGCCTAATCATGCCTCATATTTTCCGATTTACGCCAAGTGCGTGGAGCTGGGTCTGCCGATCAAGATTAACGTCGGCGTACCCGGTCCGATGCGCCCCGCGATGCTGCAGTATCCGATGCATCTGGACGAGGTCCTGCTGGCCTTTCCCGAGCTGACCCTGATTGGCGTCCACTTGGGCCATCCATGGCAAAGGGAGGTCATCGCGCTGCTCCAAAAGTACCCCAATTTCTACCTGGTGACTTCAGCCTGGGCGCCCAAACATGTTCCCCAGGAACTCTGGGATTTCGCCAACACCAGCCGCGGCATCCACAAGATGATGTGGGCGACCGATTATCCGTTGCTCTCCGTCGAACGATGCGTGCGGGAGGGCTGGGATGTCCCGCTCAAGGCGGAAGCCAAGCGGCGCTACTTACGCGACAACGCCCTTGAGCTCTTCAGGTTCTAGACCATGAGCGGAGCATTCAGGACTCACCCCAACCGCATCGACAGATTTATCGTGATCGTAACCCTGATGGCGGCAGTGCTGACGCCAGGATACGCGGCGCGTGCCGATGATGAAGGCTACCTGCCGAGCCCGTCCGCATCAAAAATCGTGACGGCGGTGCCCGACGGCAGTGCCCGCGCCGGAGTCGTGATTCTCACCACCACGCAGCCGGCCACTCAATCCAATCCCGAGGAGATGAAGGCGTTCGGAATACTCTATGTGTATTCACCGCGGGAAATCTTCGTCCGCCGCGACGAGCCCACATCGTTCAGTTTCTGGAACCTGCAATCAGATGAACACCACGATTTCATGCTCGCCGACCCAGCGGGCCAGGTGCTGATGAAGTTGATCCTGCCAGAACTGAAAAAGACCCGGATCACCCTGACCTTTCACAAGGAAGGGTTGTATTCGTTCTACTGCACCATGCATCAGCCGGAGATGTCCGGCCAGATCTATGTGCTGCCGCCGCGATGAGCAGCCCCCTGGCGGCGATTCAATTCGTCTTCGGTAGGCCGAGGACGCGCTGAGCGATGATATTGCGCTGAATTTCGGACGTTCCCGCTTCGATAGTGTTGGCCCGGGAACGAAGAAAAGTGAACTGCCAGCGCCCGTCATCGATCGCGTGGGGGCTCTTCCTGACCAACTGCGCGCCCGGTCCCTGCAGATTGATCGCTAACTCATTCAGGCGCTGGTTGAGTTCCGACCACACCACCTTGGAGATCGAGCCTTCGGGTCCGGGCGTCCCGCCCTTGAGGATTTGCGAAAAGGTCCGGTAGCTGATGTAACGCAATCCTTCCAGGTCGACATAGATTTGCGCCAGTTGCTGACGGATAACCGGATCCTGTGTCGCGGAACCTCCCGCGCGGATCTGGCCGCGGGCCATCTCGACCAGTTCGTCGAAGGTGATGCGAAAGCGCAGCCAGACGGCGAACGCCGAGGTACCGCGCTCGTTCATCAGGGTGGTGACCCCCACCCGCCATCCGCCATTGAGCTCGCCGAGCAGGTTTTGGCGCGGCACGTGGACATTGTCAAAGAACATTTCGTTGAACTCATGGCCGCCGGTCATCTGCTTCAACGGTCTGACGGTCACGCCGGGACTCTTCATATCGACCAGCAGATAGCTGATTCCGCGATGCTTCGGGGCGGCGGGATCGGTGCGCACCATCAGGATGCACCAGTCCGCATCCTGCGCCATCGTGCTCCAACATTTCTGGCCGTTGACGATGAACTCGTCGCCCACCAGTTCGGCCCGGGTGCGCAGCGAGGCGAGGTCCGAACCGGCGTTGGGTTCGGAGAAGCCTTGGCACCAAAGCTCCTCCCCGGACAGGATTTTGGGCAGAAAGCGCTTCTTCTGCTCGTCGGTGCCGTGGGCCATGATCGTCGGGCCGGCGAGAATCAGCCCGACTCCGTTAATCGGGTTGGGGGCACGAAAGCGCGCTGCTTCTTCGTTGAAAATCGCCAACTCGATCTGGCTGGCGCCCTGCCCTCCGTACTCTTTGGGCCAGGCGATCCCGAGGAATCCGGCTTGGTGAAGCCGCCGCGTCCAGCCGCGCGCAAGCGCGGTCACGTCGTCTCCGGCAGCCTGTCTATAAGCCGTCGTGCCCCAACCCTCGGGCAGATTAGCCTGCATAAAGGCCCGCACCCGCTGCCTGAAACTCTCTTCCTCTTCACTGAAGCTCAGATCCATGATTTCGATCCGTCACAAATGGTTCTTTTGGCGAAATTGTCTGATTTTCCGGCCCCAAAAATCAATCGATCCCGTCTGACGCAAGGAAAGAGCACTATGTCGGCGGGCGCTAAAAGGCTTCGCGTCGTCATCCAACGCGAAGCCTTTCTATTACGCACCGTATATGGCCGCGCACTGCGCGCGGTTTGCTAGCTGGCCTTGCGCCGGGAGCGCGCGACTTCCTCGGTGGTGATCATCTTGGTGATCGGGGTAAAGATAAAGCCGCCCACGCTGTTCATGTCGAGGGCATCAGTCATCACCATTTTATCGGTTCCGACCAGCGCCTGCATCCCATCGAAGGTAGCCTTCAGATCGTCGGTTTCAATCTCGTAAATCGCCAGGTATTTCCACCGACTCGGCTCCCCGTTGCCCATCTGGAAGTCAGCCAAACGAAAGCGCTGGGCGGCTACAATTCCCGGCACGCTGACCACGTCTGGAATGTGCTGGTTGGTATACCACTCATTGTATTCCTTATCTTTGCCTTCCACCGGATTGGTTAAAACCAGGAACGTATGTTTGGCCATTTGCTTCCTCCTATGTAGAGATTAAGGCGGGCGGCTTCGCGACGCTCCGCGCGTTCATGACCAGTAACAGAACCGGCCGCGATCCTCAAACCCCGCCAGCGCCGCGGCGCGGGGTTTGAGCCTTCCAGACGAAGGCTCAGCGGGAGGCGCGCCGGGCGCGGATGTCATCGGCGGTGACTCGCGGTCCGATTGGAATGGCGGCAAAGATCGTGGAACTGGCGTGATCGGCCGCGTCGCTCTGTGGCATCCGCCCGGTTCCGGCCCGTGACATCGATTCATTCATGGTGGCCTTCAGATCGTCGCTCTCGATTTCGTAAATCGCCAGGTAGCGCCATCGGCTGGCGGGCGCGCCTGCCATCTGCGTATCGGCCAGACGAAAGCGCTGCGCGGTTATGTATCCCGGCACGTCGAGGGCGTCGGGAATATGCTGGTTGTCGTACCAGCGGTTGAATTCATCGTCGCGGCCATTAATAGCATTAGTCAGGACGAGCAACTTGTACTTGCCCACGAATTATCCTCCTTCGAAACGGCCGGCGCGCGACCGTCAATCCTACGGCCAGCAGGCGGGGGCAGAGCCGGTCGCCGACGGAGCGCGGCAGTTTCATTAAAAAATTGCCCACAACCGGCGCCCTCACCTCTTGACAACCGAGCACGCTGTACTTGCGCCGGTGGCCGTTCAAAGGCTACCTTTTTGGCACACGAGGGGACAGCCAAGACGATGCCTTCAGTCAACAAAGCAATTCTGATCGGCAACCTGGGTAGAGACCCCGAAATCCGCTACATCCCTTCGGGTCAGGCGGTAGCCAGCTTTTCCGTAGCGACCACCGAGAGCTTCACCGACCGCAATGGCACGCGCCAGGAGCGCACCGACTGGCACAATATAACGGTCTGGGGCAAGCAGGCGGAGCTGTGCAGCCAGTATCTAAAGAAGGGGCGCCAAGTCTATATAGAAGGACGGATTTCTTACCAGCAATACGAAGCCAAAGACGGCAGCGGAAAGCGCTATCGTACCGAAATCGTGGCGCAGCGGGTGCAGTTCCTGGGTGGCCGCGACGGCGCGGGCGGTCGTGCGGGCGGCCCCGGCGGCGGAATGATGGACGAACCGCGCCGACATGGGCGGCGGCGCGATGCCACCCCCCGAAGACGAGGACATCCCCTTCTAATCTGTTCTCTTGCCCTTTTGGTCTGTTCTCTTAGTCATACCCGGTTTCGACCCATGCCCGGTTTCGACGTGAAAGGTGTGCAGGAACCGATGGAATATCGGGGCGAACAGCACGCCTGCGGCGCTGATTATCGCCATGCCACAGTATAGGGCGTAACACGACGCGAAGAGTTTGCCGGCGGTGGTCTTGATTGGATCCACGGGACCCATTCCGCCGGCAATCATCGAGGCATTGAGCAACGAGTCGATCCATGACAAGCCTTCCAGATAGTGATATCCGAAGACGCCTATCGCGAGTGAACCGAGCAGGATGACGCCAGCTGCCGCGGTCCATCGGGCCACGCGCAAGATAAAAAGATTATGCGGCAGCAGAGGTTGATTACGTCGTTCGAAAGCCATGTCGCTACGCTTGGCGGTTAATTCCTCCTTTCGTAGTCACAGGCAAAGGCTTTTTGGTTGGTTCGAGCGCATTATACGGATTCGATGCGACCGAACCGAGGGCGAGGCATAGGCACGCTTGAAACCGGAGCCACGGAGCGCCATCATCGGCCAATGGAACGGCGGGGGGCGTCCAATCCGATCATTCTAATCATGGCTGCCGGCATCAGCGGTTGTTCGCTTTTCCACCGGGAGACGCCGCAACAGAAACTATTCGACGCGCTTAACCGCGGCAACGCGCCTGCCGCCAGCCAGATATGGTTGAGCATGAGCCCCAAGGATCGCGTCAAGTTTAGCCGCGGTGAAGGAATCACTCCGGCGGTCCCTCCCAAGGAGGCGGTCAAGATGCTGACGCAGATGCCGCCTGACGAGATGCAGGGCGAGGTCACCATCACACCACCCGGCTCCGGTGGCAGCCTGCTCAGCCTCCCCGCGCTGGCCGCGCCGCAGCCCAGCGCGCCACCTGCCGAACCTTAGCCCGTGCGCCTGATTATCGGTGGCGGGGTGGGTGGGCTTTGATTCCACAGAACTGGATTAAAGAATCGCTCCAACTCTTGCCGCAATTCCTGCAAAGCGATTCCCATATGCCCGGCCGGCAACGGCCCCAGCTTGTCGATAGCCTTGACCCACAGTGTTCGGCTGCCCGGCAAATTACCGCGCTGCGCATGCAGGATTGCGGCCGCCACCTGAATCATCCCCTGGTAGAAGAGCTTGTCGTCGCCCGCACTGCGCAGCCAGGCTTGCTCCCAGGCCTCATGGGATTCGAAGAAGCGGCCAGCGTTGAACAGGTCGATGCCGTCCTGGAAATGCTCCGCGATGGTCTTGACGGTCATGACGTCAAACAACAACCTTCAGTTAGCCCAATTCTGCTCCCTCCCCTTTGTCGGAAGTATGTCCGAGGCAGGGAGAAGAGGTCTCAAGCTGGGTGCCGTGGTTTTTCCTACACCATGTAGCCGCCGCCGTTGGCGTGCAGGGTCTGCCCGGTCAGCACATGGGAAGAATTAGTGGCCGCATAGACCACCACCTCGGCCACTTCAGCAGGATATAGCGGGCGCTTGAACGGCTGATGCTTGCCCCGCAGCTCGAACTCTTCCTGGGTCGGCGCGCTCTCTGAACCCATCGCGGTATGCATCACGCCCGGCGCCACCACGGTGACGACGATGTTGTCGCGCGCCACCTCGCGCGCCAGAATCTTGCTGAAGATGATCACCGCCGCCTTGCTGGCTGAATAGATTGCGATTCCCTTGAGCGGTTCCAGGGCTCCGCCCGAGGCGATATTCACGATTCGTCCGCCGCCCTGCTTGCGCATATGCGGCAGCACCGCCTGGCAACACAGCATCGTGCCGCGGAAGTTGATATTCATCACCGCGTCAAAGTGCTCGTCGGTGATCTCATCGACGGTCGCGCGCGGCGATATCGCGGCGTCGTTGACCAGCGCGTCGATCCGCCCATATTCCTTGGCGACCGCCCCCACCATCGCCGCAACGCTCGGGCGGCTGGAGATGTCGGTCTTGACGAAAATGACGCGCCGCCCGGTCTCTCCCTTAATGGCGTCGGCTGACTCCTTGCCCCAATCCTCGCGGATATCGGCCACCGCGATATCCAGCCCTTTTTTCGCGAGTCCCAGCGCGATCTGGTATCCCATGCCCCAACGGCGGCCGGCGCCGGTTACGATCGCAACCTTGTTCTCATCGCTCATTCGTCTCTCCTGTGCCGAAAGGCGGGTCTCATCCACTGCGAAAGCACGGGGATGCTACGCGGGGGGTTGGAGAACTGTCAAGTTCCTCCTTGGCCGTTACGATGCGGCTCTACTTCGACCCCCAATTAACTTGATTCAGCAACCGGACTGACACCAAAGGTATTGGCAGATTCAGATCAACATGTTGAGCTTATAATCATGAAGTCTGCACGCGCAGCGGACCCAGTTGAAGCTCAGGCCGGGCCGATAAAGATTGGCGTATCGGCGTGCCTGCTGGGCGAGCGGGTCCGCTTCGACGGCGGCCACAAGCGCAACGACTTCCTGGCCGATATTCTGGGGCCGTTCGTGCAATGGGTTGCAGTCTGCCCGGAAGTCGAATTCGGTCTGGGCACGCCCCGGCGCAGTCTCAGACTGGCCGCGGACGGCGACCATACCCGGATGGTCGAGGGACCCAAACACGGATCTGACCAATCGCCCGGAGCCGATCACACCGATGCGATGCGAACCTGGGCCAAGCGCCGCGCGCTCAGCCTGGAGCACGAGGAACTGTGCGGCTACGTGCTGAAAAAGGACTCGCCCAGTTGCGGAATGGAGCGGGTCAAGGTCTACAACTCCGATGGGATAGCCAGCCGCAGCGGACGCGGTCTGTTCGCCGAAGCTCTGATGCGCACTTATCCAGCACTACCCGTCGAAGAGGAAGGCCGCCTGGTCAACCCGCATCTGCGCGAGAATTTTATCGAGCGGGTCTTCGCCTATCATAGTGTGCGGCGGCTATTCGCCAGGCCGTGGAAGATCGCCGATCTGATTGCTTTCCACACCGCGCGCAAGCTCCAGTTGCTGTCGCACAACATCAAGGCTTACCAAGAACTGGGACGCCTGGTAGCGGACGCCAAAACGTTGACTGGCGGCGAACTGCGCGAGTGCTACGCGAACCAGTTCATGGCCGCGCTACGATGGCCCGCCACACCTGCCCGCCATACCAATGTCCTCGAGCACATGGCCGGATATTTCAAGCGGCGGCTCGACCAGACCTCGCGCCAGGAACTGAATTCAGTGATCGCGGACTACCGCGCAGGGCTCGTGCCATTGATCGTTCCTATCACCCTGGTCCGGCATCATGTACTGGCTTTGGATGTTGCCTACCTCAAGGGGCAGACCTACCTCGAACCTCATCCCAAGGAGCTGATGCTGCGCAACCACGTTTGAGCCGGCGGCTGCACGAGCAGTATTGGCAGCGTCCCCCCGATGCCAGCGTGCGCTTTTGCCCACGAAGTTTTTTTCCGCAGCTTGCTACGGTACCGTGATTACGATGGCCGTACACACCGGCTTGCCGATCCGGCGATAGGAGTGCGCGACCGATGAGTCGAAGTAAATCGCGTCCCCGGCGCGCAGAGTATTGTCCTGTATGCCCACGGTCAGGCCCAACGTACCGTCGAGCACGTAAACAAACTCGACGCCGTTGTGCTGATGGCTGGCCCCCTTGCCAGCGGGAGTCGTGCCGAATTCGGCGTAATAGGCGTTGAGCTTGCGCTCCATCGCCGCAAAATCCAGGCATTCGAAGTTGAAGACCAACCCTTTTTCCTGGGCGGCGAAACGCACCCTTTCTTTGCGCCGCACCACGCCCAGCGCCTGGCGCTTGCGCTGATCGGTGAAGAAGAAATCGAGCCCGACCCCGAATACCATCGCGATTCTGAGCAGCGTGGGCAGGGTGGGAAACATCAGGCCGCGTTCGATCTTTGAAAGTAACGCCGGCGAAAGGCCGGTATGCTTACCCAACTGTACCAGTCCAATCTTCTTGCGCAGGCGCATCGCCCTGAGCTTCTCACCGACTGCGTATTCCCGCAGTCCTTTTTCCAGCGTCGCTGACAACATAAATTCGGTTGATTATCTTTATCTTGAGTACCGGCTTAACCCAAACGGCAATATCATTTTCGTTTTCTTTGGAGTTAACGAATTTGCGGAGTTTTACTTGTCACTCAAACAATCGTCAGCGGGGGCTGGGCTTAGAGTATCAAGCAATATATTTTAATTTATAAGAAAGTTCCGGCAAAGCTCCACCGATCGATGCAATTTGAGCAAATTGGATAAAATCACCAAATGCCGCATGACGAAGCCAAAAAACTTTGACGGATCCGATTACGAAATTGAGCGGATGCGACACCGCAGCGTTTCTTTTGATTCGCTCACGCAACACTGTCTGCCGCCTGCCGAAGGCTTTCGGTATTTGCCGAGCCTCGCAGTATTACTTTGGTCCAATAAGCACGGTCTTTCGCAACCTTAGTATGTCCGGATGCATGAAAATTAATTTCACTGCTGACGCCGATCGAACGACGCCAGTCAGTATCCGTCAATTTTTATCGGTTGAAGGAGCGCCGTAAATGGTACTTTGGTCCAATAGGCCCGGTGCCCGTCGGTGTGAATTCGGGGGCCGGCGTAAAAGACCCGCAGCGGGTCTCAGCAGGCCGCAGGTTTAGACCGGAAACCGCTTGCTAGCGTAACCTCAGGATCAGGTGAACTTGATGCGTATCTTTGTCACCGGAGCAACCGGATTCATCGGGCGAGCGCTGATTATGCGTCTGCGCGGCGGCGGCCATGAGGTCTGCGCGTGGGTCCGCAACGAAAGCACGGCGCGAAACCTTCTAGGTCCCGACTTGCGATTGGTTGGCGATGCAGGAGGAACGCCTGCTTTGGCCGAAGAGGTCGCGCGGGCCGACGCAATAGTCAATCTCGCCGGAGAACCGGTCCTGGGCGGACGCTGGACGGCCGGACGGCGCCGGGCAATCTCGGACAGCCGAATCTCACTGACTAGCGCTATTGTCGGCGCGATTGAGCACGCATCGCGGCGCCCCGCGGTGCTGGTATCAGCCAGCGCCGTCGGCTATTACGGCGACCGCGGCGAAGAGCTGTTGGATGAGCAGTCGCCCCCCGGCAACGACTTTCTTGCCAAGGTCTGCCACGCATGGGAAATGGCCGCGATGCGCGCGAAAGAATTCGGCATACGGGTCTTTACGCCGCGCATCGGGGTCGTGCTGGGAGCCGACGGCGGAGCGCTCGCGCAAATGCTTCCGCCGTTCCGGTTCGGGGCTGGTGGTCCAATCGGCTCCGGCCGGCAGTGGATGCCGTGGATTCATTTGTTCGACCTGGTTGAGATTATCGCCACCGCATTGGCGGATTCGCGCTACGCGGGGCCCGCGATTGCCGCCGCGCCGGTCCCGGTTACCAACCGCGAATTCGCACAAACGCTGGGCCGCGTGTTGCACCGCCCCAGCTTGATTCCCGTTCCAGGCCTGGCACTGCGAGCGCTGTTCGGCGAGGGCGCCGCGGTTCTGACCTCTGGACAGCGAGTGAATCCCGCCCGGCTTCGGGAATTAGGCTTCAACTGGCAGTTTGAGAAGCTGGAAGCGGCGTTGCGACACATCCTGAATGATGATGGTCCGATGATCGGGCCGCTGCGCGCTAATTCTCCCCAACCCGAAAATCCCCAAGGTTCGCAATACCTACAGGCGCGGCGGCCGGCTTATCTTCTGCGCCATGCAACCCGGGTCGCGGCGCCGGTATCCGAAGTGTTTTCCTTTTTTTCGCGACCGCAAAATCTCGGCGTGATGACGCCGGCGGATATGCACTTTCAGATCAAAGGCGACACGCCAGACGAAATCCAGCCCGAAATGGCGATCGATTATTCGCTGCGGATAGGTCCGCTGCCACTGCGATGGCGGACACGAATCGAAGCCTGGCAGCCGCAGCGGCTATTCATCGATTCGCAGGAACGCGGTCCGTACCGATGCTGGTGGCACGAGCATCATTTTCAGCCCGATGGCGATGCGACGTTGATGGAAGACCGGGTTTTCTTCGCTCCACCGTTCGGCATGGTCGGCAACCTGGCCGGCCACGTGTTCGTAATGCCTGCACTGCGGAAGATTTTCCGCTTCCGGGCCCAGGCAATGCGACTGCGGTTCCGCGGTTCACCGTCAGCGCCAACCGTTGTCGGAGCCTCCTCCAATGCGCGTCCATGAAATGGTCATCCAAGTGGTTCGCTCTGATAATCTCAACCGCGTTGTGTTTCTTGGCCGCCGCGCTCGGTTTTTTGGTGACTACGCCCGCATTGCGCCAATGGTATCCCTCTTTGGACAAGCCGGCATGGACACCTCCCGACGGAGTGTTCGCACCGGTCTGGACGGCGCTGTATTTGAGCATGGCAATCGCGGCGTGGATGGTTTGGTTGCGCCACCCATCACGCGAGGTGGCGCTGGCGCTGCGATTATTCGCCGTTCAGTTGGTCCTGAATGTTGCCTGGTCAGCACTGTTCTTCGGCCTGCGTTCGCCGGCAGCAGGCTTGGCGGGCATTGTGTTGCTGTGGTGCGCGATCCTGGCGACGAGCGTCGCGTTCCATCGGGTCGCCAGCATCGCAGGCTGGATCCTCGTGCCTTACCTCGTTTGGGTCAGTTTCGCCGCAGCTCTGAACTTCGCGGTTTGGCGCCTCAATTAGCTAGCTTCCTTATCACGATAATTATTCCGGGGAATAAGGCGGCCGGCGGCTCCGCCCATTTAATGGTAGAAGCTAATCGCCGTGGCTGCGCGCAAGCCGCGCCCGGCTCCAAGCTCCCGGGAAGCGATAATTGCGGACCCTCGCTAAGGCGACAGCTCTTCGAGGGTCTTGCCAAGGGTCTCAGGGGTGAACAGGACGATCAGCAGCACGCCGATGAGCGGCCCAATCGCGAACAGCGCCGCGGCATTGCCCAGTCCGCCCATCGGCCTGGCGAAGACGCCGATGATGATCGGCGCGAGAGCCCAGCCAATCTGCCCGAATGCCTGCACGCATAAACTATACCCGGTCGCGCGGATCTCGGTCGGAAACAGTTCGGTGGAGATTGCGGAAGTAGCGGCGCGGGAAGCCTGGTAGCAGAACATGGTGGCGATTTCCGCCCCCAGCATCATGCCATAGGTCTGAGCCGTAAACAGCACCACCATCCAGACGGCCGCACCCAGATAAAATATGCAAGCCGTGATCTTGCGTCCGATCCGGTCCATCAGTTCTCCGCAAATCAGACCGCCGACCGCGCCCATCATGTAGGCGAAAATGATCGCCATCCCGACCTGCTTGGAGGTCCAGTGATGGTCGCGGCGGGCGTAAAGGCTGAAGAATGAGATCATCGGGCCGCCGATCAATCCGATTGAATTCCACAATCCCGCCACCACCATCACGCGCCCTCGATAAGGGCCGGTGAAAGCCTGGTAGAGTTCGCGCGCGGAAGCCACAATTTCCGACGACTTCCCGCATGCGCCCTGACGCATCGCCTTCACTACTTCAAAGCGGGCGGTTTCCTTAAGCCGGCGTCGTAAGAATACGACCAGCACCAGCGGTCCCAGTCCAAGCAGGTACATGCCGCGCCATCCCCAATGCGTCTCCGCCATATGACCGTACAGAAGGCCGGCCGCGACCACGCCGGCCAACGACACGATATGCAGGCCGGAGACCGCGCGCCCGCGCGATTCGTCGGGAAATTCCTCCGCGATCATGGTGATCGCAACGCCAAATTCCGCGACCAGGAAGATTTGCGCGCAGGTCTGGAACAGCGTGAACGAGGCGACCCCCGAGGACAGCGCCGTGAACAGGGTGAACAGCGCATAGGCCATCACTGTCATCGAAATCACCGGCTTGCGGCCGACGCAGTCGGCGAAGAACACCACGAAGAGCGAGAGCATGCCGCCAAACCTGACGGTAGTGGCCATCGCGCCGATCGCCGGGATCGCCCATGTGAAAGGTCTTGGCAATATCGGGCGTGCAGAGATGGAAAATCGCGGTGTCGTAGCCATCGAATACGGTGGCCGACATCAACGCAATGAACAGAGTTACCAGATAGCGCGTCGGCCGCGCCGCCAGCGGTGAGACTGAGACCGACGGGTCGGTTTTGGCGGCGGTTTTGCGGATTGCAAGCATGGTCAATAAGCCTGGTACAACCCGCCCATGTTCCCAAATTTGGCGGTCTTGAGCAAATGGGGCATCAATTTCGTTTCGTCAAATTTGTGTTACGGGAATCTACCCTGCATCAGCGACTCCGCCGCAGGATCTGCAAGGCACTTTGTGCGGTATAAAAAGCACCCTCGTGGCGATTTCAAGAGCGCTTTTCCCAAATGGGTTTCGCCGACGAGACGGACTTCCTCCTTCCACGGGTTCGATGGCGAGCGACTCCAAGAAGCGATCCGTTTTATCTTCCCACCTGCCTGGCTGCCGCGCCACTATGGCCGGACATTGCTGTCAGCCGATGCGCGCGCTTTGGCCGCCATCTACCGGCAGCAGGACGCCGGTGATGAAGCGGGCCTCGTCCGAGGCCAGAAAAAGCGCGGCATAGGCGACGTCCCATCCGGTGCCCATCTTGGCGCCCAACGGAACCTGCGCATCGCGCGCCGCGCGGATCTTTTCCTTGGGGGTCGCGCGGGCCTGTGCGATTCCTTCAATCGCCATCGGCGTGTCCATCAGTCCAGGCATGATCGCGTTGACCCGAATCCCATACCGGGCGTTCCCCATCGCCATCTGATGCGTAATCGAGTTGACTCCCGCCTTGGAGACTTTATAGGCGAGCATCCCGTTCATCGCGCACAGCGCCGCGATCGACGAGATATTAATGATGCTGCCACTGCCCTGCTCGCGCATCACCGGAATCACATGCTTGGAAGTCAGGAAGACGGTTTTCAGATTGGTGTTGAAGATCCGATCCCATGCGGCCTCTTCAAGATGGGTCACGCCGGCGTCGCCCGCCCCGATGCCGACGTTGTTGTGCAGGATGTCGATGCGCCCGTACTTCTCGACGCAAGCGGCGGCCATCCGCTTACAATCCTCGGCCTTGGTCACGTCAGCCTGAAATGCAGCCGCCTGGCCCCCTTCCTTTTCGATCATCGCGCGGGTGTCCTCCGCCGACTCCAGCCGTCGATCCACGCACAAACATCTGGCTCCTTCGCGCGCAAACAGAATCGATGTGGCGCGGCCGTTGCCCGATCGTATCCCCGGGGTCTGCCCGGCGCCAACGATGATCGCTACCTTTCCCTTCAGCCGATCGCCCATGATGCGCTCCTTCCTATCCAGCTTTGATTCCAACTGAATCAACTCTGAAGGCCGAAGTCGAGCGGCCCGCATACCCGGCTATGTCGAGGCGCTGGCCGAAGCGATCTCGCCGCGATGGACCAGCGGATAGACCAGCACGAAAGCCAGCAGCGCGCAGCCACCCCCCAGGAGGGCAACTCCGGAGTAGCTGCCGGTGCGATCGACGATTAATCCCGCCAGCGGGCGGCCAGGCAAGCGAAGTAAACGCGGATCCGCCATAGATCACACCCAGCATCGCGCCGAGCCCATGAACCCCAAAAAGTTCCGCCACCACCGCGGCGCTTAGCGCGACCGAGCCGCCGTATCCGATGCCGAGGATCACCGCGAAGAGCATCAGGGCGCCGTACGACGGCCCAATCAGCCACAAACCGTAGCTCATTCCGATCAGGAGCAATGTGGTCTTGTATAAGTGCCAGCACTCCGAACCGGTCCGAGGCGCTTCCCAGCCCCAATCTGCCGATCACGCTGGCGCCGCCAATTATACCCAGCAGACTGGCCGCGGCCATCGCGCTGACATGGCGGCTCTGGGCGAAATCAGGCAGATAAACGAACGGGATGAAGACGCCGACATTCGACAACATCCCGGCCAGGCAAAGCACACAAAAGCGGGGGTGCGAGCCACATCCGCCATCCTCGGACGCGTCCGCAGCGGCGGCGCCGGCGGACGCCGGATCACGGTGGCACACACCAGCAGGAGAATGCTGCTGGCAATGCCAAGCACCAGATATGAGGTGCGCCATCCATAATGATGGATCAGGACCCCCACCAGCGGGACGACGAACAGCGTACCGCATCCGATGCCCGAGACGGTCAGGCCGATGGCGGCGTTGCGCCGGCGCTCAAACCATCCACTGACCAGGGCAACCATCGGAATGAAGCAGCATCCGGAGCCGATGCCGAGTCCGAAACCATAGGTCAGGTAGCCGATCCAAAGCTGGTTGATGCGCGAGGTCAGCACCAAACCCAGCCCGACCGAGATCGCGCCGGTGATCATCAGCGGGCGGGGCCCGAAGCGGTCGCCGATATAGCCCGCGGCGATTCCGCACAAATTGACGACGAACATGTTGACGGAAAAGATTCCGGCGGTATCCGCGCGGCCAGCACCCAGATCGCCCGCGATCGATTTGAAGAAAGCGCCGAAGCTGTACTGCACTCCGTACACCACGAAGCAGGTAAAAAAAGCGGTCGCGGCCATCAGCCAGGCAAATCGCGAGTCCACACCGCCGTAATCGCCAGCAGTCGCCCGAACCGCCGTCGACATTCGGGGTCCGAACCGCCGGCACCGATGCGAAAAGCTCCCGGGTTTCCCGGCTGGCGACAAGATGAACCCACCCTGGACATTGCGCGGCATATTACCTTGCTGGCTGCGCGCCAAACTATGGCGTTGCTTGAAAAATCGGCGGCAGCGGTGTGAAACAGAAGCATCCGCGTCGGGCGGGTCAGCTCCGCCACTGAACGCCCGTGTTGTTTTCCGGGCCGCACCGCGATACTCAAGGATTTTCCGGCGCTTGCCGTTTAGAAAACGTTCGGCTGGCGCAAAATCAGACCAGCGGCAGTCCGTTTGGAAGGTCGAAGATGAAGGAGTCAACTCCATGAAAGCAGCGGTATTTAGGGAAGTGGGCCATCCGCTCTCGATCGAGACGGTGCCGGATCCCACACCTGGGCCCACCGAACTGGTGATCAAAACTGCCCGCTGCGGCGTTTGCGGTACTGATATCTCGATGGCCACCGGCCATGCCGAGGTCCAGCCGGGGCAAGTTCTGGGCCACGAAATTGCCGGTGAAGTGGTCGCACTGGGATCCGCCGTCAAGAATTTCAAGGCCGGCGACCTGGTGGCGCCGATGTCGTTCGTGCCCTGCGGCACCTGCGCCGACTGCCTTAAGGGCGAGCCGATGTGGTGCGGGGGTTGGCTCAGTGGTCTCGGCGGCTTCGCCCAATATGGCAAGGGCGGCCATCTCGCGACCGTTAAGCTCCCGGAAAATGTTTCGATCAACGATGCGGCACTGATCGAACCGGTCGCGGTCGGACTGCACGGCGTGCGGATGGCCGCGATGAAACCGGACGCACGGGTACTGGTGATCGGGGCGGGCCGATCGCGCTCGGCACGATTTATTGGGCGCGGCGCTTGGGCGCGGGACCGATCGCGGTTACCGCCACTTCGACCCGGCACGCGGAACTGGCCATGAAGATGGGCGCCACCACCTTCCTAACCCCTGGAGGCGATTTCAATGCGGACGCGGCTGACGCGTTGGGCGGACCTCCGGAAGTTGTCTTCGAGGCGGTCGGCAAGCCCGGAATTCTCGGGCAGGCGGTCAATTGCGTTGCCCAGCGCGGGACCATCGTTTCGTTGGGCTTCTGCACCGTGCCTGATACCGGGATGGTGCCCGCTGTCGGCCTGTTCAAGGAAATCCGCATCCAGTTTTCGATGGTTTACGACATGCGAGATTACCGACTCACCGCGGAATTATTGGGCACCACCCCGCTGCCCGCGATGATTACCGAAACAGTTGGATTCGACCAGTTCGCCGCCACGTTCGATTTACTGCGGGCGCCGACAACCCAATCTAAGGTGATGCTCGACCCATGGGCCTGAAACCGCGTCACGTAATCGTGCGAATTCAGTTTAACTTGCGACCTGGGTTGTGAAACCACACGCACCGGCGCCGCAGGCGGCGCTTCTACATCACAGGGATGTCTGCCATGACCAATGCTATACCCAAAAAATTCGCCGACGCCGAAGACCAGCTGCACGACATGGCCGCAGCCGAGGTTGGCTTTAATGACTTCGGCGATGAGTATTATCTGACCGGGCTGCGCGTTCTGCTTAACTCGATCGACACTGACATCAAACTCGATGAGGTCCATCGCCAGCGCGTCTTCGGCATGCTGCTCGGCGCTCTTACGAGCCGTCTTTATTCGCAAAAGGGTTGGCGAGAGAATCCGGAATGTCTCCAGACGGAAATCCATCGGCCGCTGATCATTACCGGAGTGGTGCGCACCGGAACGACTCCGCTGCAGAAAGTGCTGGCCGTCGATCCGCAGTTTCAGGGGCTCGAGTTTTGGATTGCGTCGAACCCGATGGTGCGGCCGCCACGCAAAAGCTGGGCGCGTCATCCGCTATATCAACGCGCGGTAGCTGGGCTTGAAGCCCTGCATCAGGTCAATCCAACGATGAATTTGATCCATGAGATGGTCGCGGACGAGCCTGACGAATGTCTCAACATAATGGTGCAGGACTTCGTCAGCAACATGTTCCCATCATGTCTCGTAATCCCGAGCTACGATAAATGGTGGATGGAGCAGGACGAAACTCCCAGCTATTATCGCTACCTGAACAATCTCAAGCTGATCGGGTTCAGGGAGCAGAATAAACGCTGGCTGCTCAAGAACCCCGGACACATGCTGGGCATCGAGCCGCTACTTAAAATCTTCCCCGACGCCTGCATCGTGCAAACCCATCGCGACCCGGTTAAGACGATCCCCTCGGTGTGCGACTTGATCATGATGAGCCGCAAGTTCAACGTTGGGTCTGCGGCTCATCCCAAGGACGAAGGGCCACGTGAAGTCGTGTTGTGGAGCATAGCAGCCAGGCGCGCGATGAAGGCCCGCGAACAGCATTCTGAGCGCTTTTACGATGTCCACCTGCGGGATTTCGTCGCCGATCCAATCGGCGTTATCCAGGGCATCTACCGCCACTACGGCCTGACACTGGAACCTGCCGTGGAGGAGAACATGAAAGTCTGGCTCAAAAAGCATGAAGAGTCCCGTGAAGGTGCCCATCACTATACACCGGAGCAATTCGGAATCACCGAACAGGATATCCGCCGCGAGTTCAAGGATTATATCGACTACTATTATCCCAGTTGAACTAATCAGCGGCTTGAGTTCCTTGTTTTATATGCCGCATTCTGCCGTATCCCTTCTCGTTTGAGCGATGGCTTGGGAGTAGAATGTGCGTGCCTTAAGCGCATCCATGCGTGGGCACGAAGCTGAATTGTGGATCACGAAGCAGAAGTATCGATTATCACGATAAGGATGGATTTTCATGGCGCAAAGTCTAATCGCCCCACATGGCGGAACACTGCTCAATCTTATTACCGGTCCAGAGCGGGCAACTGAGCTGCGAGCCGCCTCCAAGACCTGGCCCTCGTGGGACCTGACTGAACGTCAACTCTGCGATCTGGAACTGCTGCTTAACGGTGGCTTCTCACCCCTGAAGGGCTTTCTGACGCGCGCGGATTACGATTCGGTCTGTTCGCGGATGCGCCTGTCCGACGGGACCCTGTGGCCGATGCCGATCACTTTGGATGTGCCCGAGGAATTGGCCGGCAAGCTCAAGCAGGGCGATAACCTGGCGCTGCGCGATCCCGAAGGCGTGATGCTGGCGGCGCTGCACGTAGAGGACATCTGGAAGCCCAACCTGACGGCCGAGGCCCAGTCGGTTTTCGGCAGCACCAATCCTGCAACATCCGGGCGTTGCCCATCTGCTGCAACGCACCAATCCCGTTTTCATCGGCGGCAAATTGGAGGGACTGGAACAGCCCATCCATTATGACTATCGCGCCTTGCGTCTGACGCCGGCCGAACTGCGCGCCGAATTCCTGCGCCTGGGCTGGCGGCGCATCGTCGCGTTTCAGACCCGCAATCCGATGCATCGCGCGCACCAGGAGTTGACGCTTCGCGCGGCCAAGAGCGTGGAGGCCAATCTGCTGATCCATCCTGTCGGTCGGCATGACCAAACCCGGCGACGTCGACCATTATACGCGCGTGCGCTGCTATCAGGCGCTGTTGTCCCATTATCCCCACGACACGGTGAAGCTGGCGCTGTTGCCGCTGGCGATGCGCATGGGTGGACCACGCGAAGCGGTATGGCATGCGCTGATTCGCAAGAATTATGGATGCACCGACTTCATCATCGGACGCGATCATGCCGGTCCGGGAAAAGATTCCAGTGGCAAGCCTTTTATGGACCCTATGATGCCCAGGAGCTGCTGCTGAAGCATCGCGACGAAATCGGCATGGGCGTGGTGCCATTTCGCATGATGGTTTACATCGAAGAGATGGACAGCTACGTGCCTGACGATGAGGTACCCGAAGGCAAGCGGGTACTGGATATCTCCGGCACCGAACTGCGCCGGCGCCTTAACGAGGGGCGCGAGATTCCCTCGTGGTTCACCTTCCCCGAGGTAGCCAAGGAGCTTAAGCGCAGTTATCCGCCGCGCCATAAGCAAGGCTTCACTGTCTTCTTCACCGGACTGTCGGGTTCGGGCAAATCAACCATCGCCAACGCGCTGCTGGTCAAACTGCTCGAAATCGGCGGACGCCCGGTAACTCTGCTCGACGGTGACCTGGTGCGCAAGAATCTCTCGTCGGAACTGGGTTTTTCCAAGGAACATCGCGACATCAACATCCGCCGCATCGGCTTTGTCGCCGCCGAGAGCACCAAGAATGGCGGCATCGCGATTTGCGCTCCGATCGCGCCTTACGACAATGTGCGCAAGGAAGTGCGCAAGATGGTCGAGGAGGGCGGCGGGTTCCTGCTGGTACACGTCGCGACGCCGTTGGAGGTGTGCGAAGGCCGCGACCGCAAAGGGCTATACGCCAAGGCCCGCGCCGGCATCGTCAAAGAATTCACCGGCATTTCGGATCCTTACGAAACTCCGACCGACGCCGAAGTCATGATCGACACCACCGATGTCACGCCCGACGAAGCCGCTCAGCAGATCATCCTGCATCTGGAGCGCGAAGGTTATATCGGCGCCGAAGCCGAGGCCTAGTCAGAGAGCGGAAAAAGAAAACTTTGTCGGTAAAAAATGATTTGGTGGCTCCGCACCCTCCATAAAAGATGGCTTCATTCCTGAGATCTTCTCTTCCTCCGGGAGAGATAAGATTTAGGGAGCAGGCGGCGGAAATCCTCTTTCCGCAGACTGCTGGCAACCCGCGTTAGCGGTTAGATGCCTGCGGCGCGCGCGCTTCGGTGCTAAATCGTTCATGTGACGTTGGAAGCTTCGCGCGGTTCGCTCGTCAGTTCGGCGGTGATTTGAGCCATCAGGGCGGCGCCGGAGAGCGTGTTGAAGTCGGGGATCATGATTATCGGACATTGTACCTTGGAGTGCAGCAGACGCAGCGCGCGGCGCGCTTCAGCCGCTTGCGCCAGCCCCGCCGCGGCCACGTCCCCAAGATACTGGGCATGTCGGCGCCTGGTCCGCAGGGCGGCGGAATTTTTGAACCGCGTCAGATCGGCGGCGGAGAAACAGGCGGGGTTGTGGCGATTGAACAAGATCGCCGAGACCGGCAGGTTGAGCTTGTGCAGTTCGGTGCAGGTCTCGATAGTTTCCATGATTGCCAACGGTTCGGGCGTGGTTACCGCGATCAGGCCGCAGGCGCCGGAGTCGCGCAACAAAGCGCCGATATTGTGGGCTTCGCGCCCGACCAGGCTGTCGCCGAAGGTATCGCGCGCGGCAAAGGGCATCCGCAACAGACTCAACGCATGCCCGCTTGAGGGGGCGTCGAGGATGATTGTGTCCCAATGCGGCTTGCCGCCTTTGCCAATCGCGGCGTCGTAGTAGATCTTGCCCAGCATCATCAGTTCGCGCAGGCCGGGCGCCGCCTGTACGAAATATTGATACAGCTTGCTCGACGCCACTGCGTGGAAAATTGCTCCGGCGGGGACTACCAGGCGCAGATATTCCTCCAACGCGTGGCTGCCTTCGAGCACCATCACCGAAAGATTGGGCGCGGCAACAATCGGGATATAAGAAGCTCTCGACCCTAACAGCGCCGCCATCGGAGCGCGCTCGTCGCATTCCATCGCCAAGGTCTGACCTCTGCGCCGTGCGGCCAGCCACGCCAGTGCCGCGCTAAGCGTAGTCTTGCCGACGCCCCCCTTGCCCAGGAGGATGAGGACGCGGCGGGACAGAAGTTGGTCAAGCATTACAGCGACTTCCAGAGTGCTCGGAATGTACAAATCGATCGAAAAGAGGACTTTTTGATGGTGGGAAGCGCGCCGGCCCGCGAAGCCAAAAGAGTCTCGCCTGGACAGGCTTTCCGACCTCTCCCTGCTTGCGCCTGCGGACCAGGTCCACCAGCGCGGGCGAGGTAGGTTTTCATCTTTTATCGACAGTCTTCATAAACGTCGGAGAGGAAACCGAGAAAGCTGGTTGAAGGTTACCAACGCAGCAGGCTGGCGCCCCAGGTAAGGCCGCCACCGCAGGCGTTTAGCAACACCAGGTCATTGGCGCCGAAGCGGCCCGCTTCCCAAGCCTCGTCCAGAGCGATTGGCACGGAGGCGGCAGAGGTATTGCCATAGCGATCCAGGTTGATGAAGACCTTGTCCTGCGGCAGACCCAGGCGTTCGGCGACCGCATTGAGAATGCGGCTATTGGCCTGATGAGGCACGACCAGTTTGACATCCGCCAAAGTTACGCCGGCGCGCTCGACCACCTGGCGGGTGATATCCGCCATACTTTTGACCGCGATTTTGAACAGTTCTGGACCGCGCATCTTGAGCGTATCGACCGGGTCGCGGCGCAATTCGGAATCGGCGCTGGCGCGGATTCCGGTGGCACGCAACGACAGCAGCTCCCACGCCTCGCCGGCCGATCGGAGCAGCGTCTCCAGCACCCCCTGCGAACCCGGCTCGTAGACCATTACCGCGGCGCCGGCGCCGTCGCCAAATAGCACTGCGGTGCGGCGGTCGCCCCAATTAACCATTGTCGACAGGGCGTCCGCGCCGATTACCAGGACCTTGCGCCAGGCCCCGGCACGCATCGAATAGTCGGCCACCGACAGGGCGAACAGAAAACCGGAGCAGGCGGCGGCAACGTCAAAGGCCGGAATCGATGTGACCCCTAGTTCGCGTTGCACCTGACAGGCGAAAGAAGGAAAGGCGTACTCCGAAGACACGGTGCCGGCCACGATCGCGTCAAGCTCGCCGGCTTTCATCCCGGCCTTGTCGAGCGCGCGGCGGCTGGCCTCCACGGCGATGTCGAGCAGCCCTTCTCCAGTGCGCATCAGATAGCGGCTGGCGATTCCGGTGCGCGAACGTATCCATTCGTCTGACGTGTCAAGCTGCCGCTCGAGGTCCTGATTGGTCAGCGCCGAGGCCGGGATGCCACGTCCCGTGCCGATGATTCTTGAGCCCATAATCGTCCTGTCAGCCTTCGCTGTGCGGCTTGAAGGCCAGCGTGGTGTTGGTGCCGCCAAAGCCGAACGAGTTGTTCAGCGCCAGCCTGATGCGTGCCGGCCGTGGAGTATTGGGCACATAGTCCAGGTCACATTCCGGATCCGGGTACTCGTAGTTGATAGTGGGCGGGATTATCCCCCGCTGCATCGCCAGCACGGTGTAGACCGATTCCACGGCGCCCGCCGCGCCCAACAGGTGCCCGGTCATCGATTTGGTTGAACTCACCGCAATCTTGGCGGCGTGCTCTCCAAACACCTGCTTAATGGCTTGGGTCTCGGCCAGGTCACCTTGTGGAGTCGAGGTGCCGTGGGCGTTGATATAATCAACTTCCGTTGGGTCAAGATCGTCGTCGCGCAGGCACATCCGCATGCATCGCGCGGCGCCTTCGCCGTTGGGCGCGGGTGCAGTAATATGATGCGCATCGCCGCTGGTGCCGTAACCGACAATCTCGGCGAGGATTTTCGCTCCCCTGGCGATCGCCCGCTCGCGTTCTTCCAGCACCAGCGCGGCTGCTCCGTCGGACATCACGAAACCATCGCGTTCGCGATCGAACGGGCGGCTGGCCCTGGTCGGATCGTCATTGCGGGTGGAAAGCGCGCGCATCACGGCGAATCCGCCCAGCCCCAGCGGCGTCAGAGCCGCCTCGGTCCCGCCTGTGATTGCGGCATTGAGAAAGCCCTGGCGGATCATCCTGAAGGCCTCGCCAATCGCGTGACTGCCCGACGCGCAGGCGCTGGTGGTGGCGAGATTAATCCCTTTCGCGCCGAAGCGAATCGCGATGTGGCCCGGCGCCAGGTTGCTGATCAGTTTGGGGATGAAAAAGGGCGACACCCGCTTGAGCCGGGTGACGAGAAAATTCTTGTGCATCTCTTCGATGGTCAGCAAGCCGCCAATCCCCACTCCAAAGACCACACCGACCAGTTCGGCTTCCTGTTCGTCATAGGTCAGACCCGATTCCCGCATCGCCATTTCCGAGGTGGCCATGGCGTACTGGATGAAGGGGTCCATCTTTTTTATTTCTTTTTTCTCGATCCAGTCTTCGGGGTTGAAATCGCGGATTTCCCCGGCGATTCTGGGCGGGAAAGTCGGAACGTCGAAACGTTCGATCAAGCCGATTCCCGAACGCCCGGCCATCAGCGCTTCCCAATTTTTTTCAACACCGGTCCCCAGCGGGGTCAGCAGACCCACTCCAGTTACCACCACCCGGCGATCCAAAATTCGTCTCATCGACTCAGGTACCCCTTCATCTTCGTACCACTAACATTGTTGACATATTCGCTGGTATGCGTCGATATATCCCACCAGCCGCGCCACACCGCTTTATCCCTACGGCTTAATCTTGAAGAATGCCCGGACAAGTGAAAGGATTAGGTGTGGACAAGATATCGCAAACCGATCCTTTTCTTCAGCTTATCGACCGTCTCGGCGAGCTCGAAGTGGTCATCGGCGAGCGGGCCCGTCCGGTCGTGGCGGCGGTGCGCGCCCGGTTGAAGGAGGCTGCCTCCGCCCGCGAGCGCGGTGACATCCCCGGGGCTTTGGCGATTATCGGCGGGGCGATGGAACAGTTGGCGGGATTGGCAAGTGGCCTGGACGCCGCGGAAGGCGCGCTGATGCGCGCAATGGCGGGAAGTTTCGCGCAGGCCCTCAACAGCGGCGACCGCGGCACCGCCAAACAAGCGGTCGACATAATGCGGACCAAAGCCGGCGACAGTTCAAAGGACCCCGATTCGGATTCCGACTGGTAACAGGGACATGCTGGGACTGCGCGGACTGGAGCGAAAACTGGTCCATCGGACACGCAATAGGTTGGATAGCAATGGGAAAGCCTCAGATCATTGTACTTGACGATAGCGAAGCGCTATTTGTACGGACCGCGGAAGAAATCGTCCACATCTCCGGAGAGTCGATTTGCACGCATGGCCAATTCTCGCTGTGCCTGACCGGAGGAAACACGCCGGCCGACGTCTACAGCTTGATCGCCACGCGGTTTCACCTGAGCGTGGATTGGAACGCGGTACACCTGTTCTGGGGCGACGAGCGCTGCGTGCCGCCCGACGATCCGGCCAGCAACTATGGGATGGCGCATCGCACTATGCTTTCGAAGCTGAGCCTGGACCCGAGACAAATCCATCGCATCCGAGGCGAGGACAAACCGGAGCAAGCCGCACGTGAGTATGTGGCCGAACTCAAGGAATTTTTCTCACTGGGCGACGGGTGAGTTTCCGCGTTTCGACCTCATCCTGTTGGGACTGGGCGACAATGTCCACATCGCGTCGCTATTCCCCGACCAACCGGCGATCCACGAGAATCGGCGGCTGGCGGTGGCGGTGGAGGTCGACGCACCCCAGCGCAATCGCGTCACCCTGACCCCGCCGGTACTCAACAATGGCGTCCGCGTCATGTTTATCGTGTCGGGCCAGAACAAAGCGCAAGCAGTCAAGCTAGCGCTGGAAGGTCCACACAACCCGGACCAATACCCGGCGCAGATAATCGATCCCGCCCACGGCGAGGTGATGTGGCTGCTCGACCGCCCCGCCGCCAGCCTGCTGTCGCCGTCGCTGTTGGAATCCTAATCTAAAGCTGTCGCCGCTGAGTGAATCCAGCCACGATGTCGAGCAACGAGCCGAGCACGGCTGAGCGATTTTCACGGTTGTAGGCCAACGCCATCTCGGTGAACGCCGATGCCGGCGCGAGCGGCCGATAGACGACCCGTCCGCCTTGCAGACCGCGGACCGAGGCGGGAACGATCGCTATTCCCAATCCTGCAGAGACCAGGCCCACAATCGTCTGGATCTCCATCGCCTGTTGCGCAACCCTCGGTTTGAAGCCCGCGCGCCAGCATAACATTTCGATCTGATCATACAATCCCGGCGCCGCCTGGCGTGTCACCACGATGAACGGTTCTTCGGCTAGCGCCGTCATCGGTACGATGCGCCTTCGGCCAAGCCGATGCTTATGCGGCAGCGCCAGTATCAGGGGTTCGCGCACAATGGTTTTGAAAATGAGCGGCGCCGGCGCGTTTTCCATCGGCAAGCGCACAAACCCAACGTCGAGTTGATGAACGGCCAGCAAGGCAATCTGCTCCTCGGTGCTGCGTTCCTCGAGGATGAACGAGATCTCCGGAAGGCGGGCGCGAAATCTTCGCAGTAGCGCCGGCATGATCGCGTAAGCCGCCGAGCTGGAAAAGCCGACTTTCAAATTGCCCATCTCGCCCGCGACGAAACGGCGCGCGACCCTGACCACGCTGTCCGCTTGAACCAGAACCCGGCGCGCTTGCGCCAGGACTGCCTGTCCGGCCTCGGTAAGCTCCACGCGACGCCGGGTCCGCGAGAAAAGCTGCGCGCCCAGCTCATCTTCGAGTTGGCGAATCTGCTGGCTCAGCGGAGGCTGCGCCATGTGGAGCCGATCCGCGGCGCGCGTGAAGCTAAGCTCCTCGGCGACGGCAACGAAATAACGGAGATGACGCAACTCCATAACTTATATCGATTTCATATCAATCATGACCAAATCAATATTTGACCGGTCTGAAGCATGACACCTAGGTTATTCATAACGGAGGTGACGACGATGAAATCGGCCGGCGTAACGGAAGAATCGAAGGCGCTTCATGAGCGCGTGCGCTCACAGTTCGGCGCGGCGGCTGCAGCCTACACCGCCAGCGTGGGCCATCGGGACCCGGCGATGGTGGGGCGGGTGGTCGAACTGGCACGCCCGCAACCTAGCGATCGCGCGCTGGATGTTGCGGCCGGTGCGGGACACACGGCGCTGGCACTCGCGCCGCATGTGGCGGAAGTAATCGCTTACGATATCACGCCGCAGATGCTCGCGGAGACGGCGCGTAATGCGGTTGAGCGCGGTTTGACCAATGTCGCGATCCGGCAGGGCGCCGCGGAGCAACTCCCATTTGCCGACTCGAGTTTCGAGATCGTCACCGTGCGCCATGCGCCGCATCATTTCGCAGACGCGGCCCAGGCGGTGCGCGAGATGGCCCGGGTGACGAAATCCGGAGGCCGCGTCATAATCGTTGACAGCCGAGCGCCCGAAGATCCGGTGCTCGATCGGGAGTTCAACCATATCGAGAAGCTGCGCGACCCCTCGCACGTGCGCAACTATCGGCCCAGCGAGTGGCGCTCGATGGTGACCGCGACCGGGTTGCGGATTACCTTCGAAGAGCTGGACTTCTATACTGAAAACGGCCGGCCGATGGATTTCGCGGCATGGACCAGGCGCGCGAACACGCCGCCGGCAGCGATCGCGGAACTGGCCCGGCTGTTCCGCGACGCATCGCCCGCATTGATCGAGGCTTTGCGAATCGAGCTTGGCGCGGACGCGTTAGGATTCTGCGTTCCGCAGATCACTATCGTCGCGATTAAGGATTAGCGGTCAGTTTCAACGGTCCTATTCCTCGCCATCGAGTTGCGCCCAGTGCCATTCATGATCGAGGTTTCCGATCACTTCCGCCCGGCCGGAAGAATCCAGCAGCACCAAGTCGTGATAGCTAATCGCGTCGGGCGCGTTGGTGGCGCCGATCAGTTCGACATGCGCCAGTTCCGAGGTCTCGACAAAGTTGCATCGCGTGCCGCTGTAATAAACCAGAGTGGGCAGCGGCACACCGGCGAAATACAACTCTCCGCCAGCCCCGGGAGGATTCGCCTCTCGGGCCTTCATCCCCAGAAAATAGCTCGGCATGCTTAGGGCGCGCTGATGCTCAGCGGTCCAGCTAATCGCCTTCCAGCGTCTCGGGGCGCTCCACGCGATCATCACCAGGGCAATCAGTGCCAGGGCGCCGGCGATGCTACGCACTCCACCATCGCGCAAGGCATAAGCAGGGATAGACGCCGCCAGCAGCGCGGCCGGAATCAGCGCCGGGAGCACGTACCACGGCAGATGCGTCTGAACCGCGCATGCGGCAGCGAGAGTAATCGCGAGCCATGCCAGCCACAGTCCGAATTCAGCGGGCATCCGCCGTAATACGGTCATCAAACCCTCGCGCAACCGCCCGACCAGGAGCGCGGCCAATGGCAAAATCAGCGGCCACAAATGACGCAATTCCCTGGCGAACGTAAGCAACGGGAACTCCGCACCCAACTGGTCGTCTTCGAGATGGCTGGTAACCCGGCGCAGGGTCTCGTAGCCGATGAAACTGGAAAGAAAGGTCGGATAGTTGAACAGAGCTTCGTAGATATACCAGGGGCCGGCGGCCAACGCAGTCCCGGCGATTATCCATCGCAGCGCGCCGGCCCCAGCCGCGGAAAAACCCGGGATGACCAGGAGGGCGACGCCCGCTACAGATAGCGGAAGGACCCCGGCCAGGCCTTTGCTAATGATCGCAAGGCCGCACGCAATCCCCGACAGGAGCAGCCACCAACGCCTGTCCCTGGCCCGGCTCACAGCGTAAATTGCCAGGGTACTGAAAAAGATCAGCGGCGCATCAGTGGCGCACTCACGTCCGCCGCGTGCGATGAAAAAGTAAAACCCCAACGGCATCACACTGGCCAGCATGGCGCCAAGCCTTCCAATCACGGGGGCCGCGAGCAGATAGATTAAAATTAGCGTCCCGACCCCGGCTAGGACCGACGGCAGCCGGGCCGACACTTCGCTTTCGCCGAAAGCGCGAAATGACGCGGTCACCATCCAAAACAGTAGCGGCGGCTTCTTCACGTATGGAGCGCCATTCCAGGTCAAATCCAAAAAGTGGCCGCTGGCAAGGGTTTCATGCGCCACCTGGGCGTAGGTTGCCTCATCCCAGTCAACCAGCGGGGCCTGTCCGATATTCACGGTCAGCGCCAGGACGCCGAGCACGGCGACGATTATCAACTCCAGCGGTAGCACGAAAGCGTCTGAAGCCAATTTCGAAAAATCGCGGCGGATCGACAGCGGGCGGATGACTTTGCTGCATGGGAAGTCTGCTTTCAAGCTTACCGGCGCAATTCAGCCCGCGCCACACCGAACGATGTATTGGACTAAATCCGCCCCGAAATCCGGTTGCTTTCCTGCATTTTCTCCTCTGAAGACAGTCAGAGAGCAGGCTGTGATAATCTTTGCCAAACCTCCGGCAGGTATGATTCGGTTCGATCGGAATTCATGTTAAGCATAAAGAACCGGCTGCCGTTTGCGGCCGGATTGAAAGCTCTGATTCGGAATCAATCAAACGATGGGACGTTTCCTATTGCGCCATTGGACGGCGATTCTGGTCTTGGGAGTGGTAACCGCATGGGCGGTCTTCTATTTTCCCAATACCCCCAGCTTTGCCGTACTCGAACTGAAGATTGCGATCGATAACCGCGACGGCAATTGGGCGACCCAGTTCGTCGACTTCCAAAGTGTGATGCGCCACGCCGCGACGGAGATGGTAGATAAACAAGCGCAGTCAGGCGACCCGCTGATGGAGTTTATCGGCCGGGGAGCCGTGCAATTGCTCGCTGCTCCTGCCGCTCAGATGGTGGAATCGGTGGCCAAGCAGAAGGTCGATAACGGCGCCAAAGAGGTCCAAATGCCGGCTGGAGCGGTAGCCGGAGCCATGGTGCTGCTGCATCGCAGTGGATCAACCGCATACACTCGCTTTCGCGACCACAAGGGACAGCTTTGGGACATCGAGATGGCGCGTAATCCCGAGGGGCAATGGCAAGTCGTCGAGGTCAAGAACATCCAGCAATTGCTCGAACAGCTTGAGCAGCGGGAACGCCGGCAGTTCGGAATCAATTAGGCCCGGAAATCATCACAAAACGGTTTTAGAGATCGAGCGTCACAGCGCCGTTTTGCGTGGTCCGCACCCGCCATTGTCCCAGCCAGGGCCAAACCTAACTGAAAACTATTTACCGCTGGGTGGTAGTTCGAAGCGCAGGCGCAATTTGCTATGGGAGATACACCCGCGGCGGGAGCCCGCTGCTGAGGTCCGGTAGAGGGGACGGCAAACTGTTTTGATCGCTCGCTTGCGCAAAATCCTGCTCGTACTGTTCTTCGTCACGGCTGCGGCCGGGGCGGCAGGGGCCTTGTTGGTCTGGAACGGTGTGCGGCAATTGAATCCGGAAGATCTGCGCAAACTGATCGTCACCGAGGTGAAGGCCGAAACCGGCTTGGATCTCATCGCCGGCCACGTCAGAACCCGGATTTCTTACCATTTTGTGGTCATGTTCGACGACGCCCGCCTGCTCGACGGAAACGAGCGGGTGGCTCGTTTTCTCCGTATTACCCTGATCTGCGGCTATCGTACCCTTATCTTCCATCGCGGATTGCCATTCTTATCGGTCGTTCTGGAGCAGCCGGAGCTGGTCCTCCCGGTCGGTTCCGTGCTTCCTGGACCGCTACCGGTGCTGGACGCGGCCTCGGTAAGAAATTTAAGACGAATTCTGGTGCGGCTGTCGAATGTCACCCGCCAACTGTTCACGTTCCGCGCCACGGTCGAGGATCGCAACGGCCGCGTATTGTTCAACGACGCCGCAGTTCGCGCCACGCATGATAGATTAGCGGCTGCCTGGCAGTTGCATTTAACGGGATACTTCAGGGGAATCGACCTGCCGAGCTTCAAAATCGGTGCCGCGTTGGCTTTGGCGCCGGAAATTGACGGTCCGGACGTTCCATTTGCTCGGGGATCGTTTTGGTTTTGGGACGCGTCATTACGAGATTTAGCCACGCACGGATTCAGTCTCAAGGGGGAGGTGCAGGGAAACCTCACTTTTCTGATCCGTACTGATGGTGTGATCATAGGCCAGGGGCTGACCCGCGCCAGCGCATTCCAAATGAGCAGTGACCGGTTTGCACAGCCCATTAAGCTGGCCGGGCTGACCGTGAGTGCCCGTTTGAGTCATTCCTCCAGCGGTCTGGAAGTAAGCCAGTTCTCGATCCACACACAAGATCGGGAATTGATGTCCGGGAGCGCCCGCCTGTCTCCGTTACCGCCAGACGACCTCCGCATAAGCGCCCGCCTGGCCCCGATCACCCTGAGCGCGGGGCAAGTCAAGACGGCGCTATCTCAGCTACGCGGATTGCCGGCTTGGTCAGCGGATTATACGCGGATGGTTAGCGCCGGCCATATCAGGGTCGATCAGCTCGCACTCGATTCGACCTTGAAGGATATCGAGGCGCCCTCGATTCAGAATTGTCCATCAGTTGGTCATCCGGACGACGCTCGACGGCCTGGCTTTTACTCCGCCAGACCTGCCATCGGTGGCGGAGCTGGACGGCAAGCTCGACGATATCGATGGTCTCGTGCGTTTGACCCAGTGTCACGCCAGTTTCGGCGCGTCAACGCTGAAAGAAATTCGTTTTAGTGGCGATCTTTCCGGTGGGATAAGAGAAATCCCTTACCAGGGTCGGGTGGCGGGAGACCTGGACCTGGGCGAAATCTTTTCATACGCACGCCGCCTGATACCGGCGAACACGAAGCATCACTTCGACAGTATCGATAAGGTGGCTGGCAAGGCAGCGGCCGAGGTCGACTTGCACGGACACCTGAAAGATCTCGCGTTGACTCAGCCGCCCGATTACAAGGCCGTGATCCGCCCCCAAAGCGTCATCGTGGCGGTAACCATGGCGCCATCTGAGTTCAGGTTTTTCGGCGGCAGCGTTGTAATTGATCCGAACCAGATTCTGTTCGACCGTCTCGACTTTGCGCCCAAACACGGGAGCATCCGAGCCAGCGGCAGGGTCGAACGGCCTTCTCCCAGCACTGTGGAGCTCACCAATCTCGACCTCGAGCTCCATCACATCAACGCCGAAGAATGGCTTCCGGACCTGATCGCCTTGGATACCATGGATGTGCACGCTCCGGCGAGCGGCAATCTCGCGCTGGTCAGGGCCACAAGCGGCGAACGCCACTACCGAGTCAATGGGAACCTTAAAGTCGGTCCCGGGAAGGTCAAGTTCGGCTTTCTGCGCTCACCTATTTTCCTGATAGACCCTGCTTCGCTGAGCCTCGACGGGCAAGGAGGCAAGCTGGTGATGCGGGGAACGAAGTTCGAGGGTTCATTGCTCGACATGACAGTTACGGTCGCCGATGTGGGTAATCCTATCGTGCAAATCCTGGCCAATGCGCAGAAGCTCGACCTCGAAGCGATCCGGGCGATACGTCTGCCGTGGAGTCCCAAAGCCCCGATAAGGGTTGAGCATACCCATTTCGTCGGCGTGGTGCTGGCGCAGAATGCCAATCTTTCCAAGCTCAACATGAAGAACCTCAAGGCCAACTTCGATCGCGACGACGAGGGCTGGCACGTATCCGATCTCAATGCCGACGCCTTAGGCGGCCATCTGACGATGGATCTTGCAGGCCGCAAGCGCGACGATTGGGTGCACATCAAAAACAGTTCGCAGAATCTGGATGTCCTCCAGGTCCAGGAGCTTGGCAACAAACCGCCGGTTCTGACCGGCAGACTCTTTTCTACTGCCGATCTGTGGTTTGACACCAATGGCGATTTCTACAATACCTTGGCCGGAACTATCTCATCGACGGTCAGGAACGGCGTACTGCTTAAGTTCAAGTTGCTCTCGCAAATGCTATCCCTGGTGGATGTCAGCGAATGGCTCAAGGCAAACGTTCCCGACCCACGCGTCAACGGCGTACCCTTCAAGACTATCACCGCAAATTTCAGTGGCCAGGGTGGAATTTTCCAAACCGAAGACTTTCTGCTGGACGGACCGGTGATGAAGATTACCGCCGCCGGGCAGATCGACCTCGCACAAAGCGCGATGAGTCTGACCGTTGGGATGCGACCGTTTCAACTACTGGATACCGTCTTCAACAAGATTCCGATAATCGGAACGCGCCTGGCGCAGAGTCAATCCGGCATCGTCGCCGCTTACTTTAACGTACGCGGCCCGATTGGCGATCCCAGCGTGATGCCGGCGCCGATCAAGTCGATCAGCCACCTGGTCATCAAAACGTTGGGGATTCCGATCAACATCCTGGCTCCCGAGACTATCAAGTAGAAAGGTGCCTTCCAAAGAACAACGCGAGCCTGCAGCGAAGGCCAGGCCGGTGGTAATTGTCTTTACCCGCGAACCGATTGCGGGCAGGACCAAAACCCGGCTGATTCCTCAGTTGGGTGCCGTGGCCGCGGCGCGGCTCGCCGAAGCCTTCATCGACGACGCTGTGCGCAAGGCCGCCGGGCTTGGCGGCCGCAATGTAGTGATCGCGGCGACTTCTTCCGGCCCGGTTCACCGCAGCAAATACTTTCTGCGCCTTGCGCGGCGTTACGGCGCAGATCTGGTTGATCAGGGCGAGGGCCATCTCGGCAGGCGAATGGCGCGGGTGCTGTGCCGTTATGCCGACGCACCGGGTGCGGTCCTGTTCGGCGCCGACACGCCGTCGCTGCCACCGTCCTTCATTCGCCAAAGCATGGCAGCGTTGCATCGCACGCCGGTGGTAATCGCGCCTGCCCTGGACGGCGGATATTACCTGGTTGGAGTTTGCGGCGCGGTACCCAAAATCTTCAGTCGGATAAGCTGGGGCGGCTCCCGCGTGCTCGAGCAGACGATGGGCCGCCTGCAGCGGCTCAGCATCCGCTATGAACTCGGCCCTTGGTGGTACGATGTCGACCGCCCCACCGACCTCGAGCTGCTTGCCGCGAATCTGACCACAGGCGCGCCCGGCAGCGCGGCTTGCCCCGCTACCGCACGTTTGATGGACGAGCTTCGGCTGCTTGAACCCAGAAGTCCCAGCGATGATCGGAACTGCTTAAACCGAGGCTTTTCGTTTAATCTGTTCCGCGAAAGATGATCGAGCTTATCCTGTACGGGCGGGGCGACTGCGAATTATGCCGCGAGATGGAAATCATCGTGGAGCAGGAGTTGGCGCGCTTCGACGCCCGGCTGGAGAAGATCGATATCGATGGAAATCCTGAACTCAAGCAACGTTTCGGCGTAGAGGTTCCGGTCCTGTTCGTCAACGGCCGCAAGGCGTTCAAGTATCGCTGCACGCCACGCGAGTTGCGCAAGCGTTTGTCCCGGGAGGTGGGCCGCCGATGGCCGTTCGGAAAAGCTCCGACCGCGTAGTATTTGTCACCGTGCCGAACGCAGAGAGCGGCGCCGCGATTGGACGCGCCCTAGTCGAGGAGCGCCTGGCAGCATGCGCCAACCTGATCGGACCGATCCGTTCGATCTATCGATGGAAGGACAACGTCGAAGACACCACCGAACACCTGTTGATTATCAAAACCCGGGCCAATCTCTATACGGCGCTCGAAAAGCGCGTCAAAGAACTCCATTCCTACGAAGTGCCGGAAATCATCGCAGTCAAAATCGAAAGCGGCTCGCCGGAATACCTCGCGTGGATCTACGAATCGACGGCGATAGAGCGCGTCCGCTTTGCACGCAAACCCTCCGCGGGACGGGCCAAACGCGCCCGCGTCCGGTAATCGACGCGGCTAAGGCATACCGAAGGCCGAGACCGGATCCCATTCCGAGTCCATCGGCATGTCGACCATGTTCTCCTGGTCGATCAGATCGGCCTCTTCGCCCTTTTCGTGCTTGTGCTCCTTCTTGGACTGCTTGTAGCGCAGGTAGGCCAGCTCGTCTCCGACGTATACGCAGTTGCAGAGATACGGGTCGGCGAACCACCAATGGATCTTGCCGTGATGGGCGAGCTGGGTGAAAGTCAGCGGCTGCAGACCCTGGATCACCTTCTGCTTGGCGGGGTTATCCGCCGGCATCGCCTTGAACCCCGAAATGTTCAACAGGGATTCAGTTTTCTGTGCCCGCCTGATGCGGGCGTCCTGCTTGTCTTCGTGGATGACACTGTGGACGTCGCTGCTGAGGCTGGCGTCGCCGCTATCGCCGCTGCTGTAGCTACTACAGTGCTGTTGCCGCCGCTGCTACTGCCGCCGCAACCCACTGCCATCACCATTATGGCTGTAATTGCTAAAAGAAAATGCCTGGAGTTCATCGCTTAAATTTTGGGGTCAATCGACCCCAATTCTCCTTTACTGGTCAGGGCGACTCAGAATAGCAGGAAGCTACAAGAAATTCCCCTACCCAAGGGCGCAGGCGCCCCCTTCCACGACGCCCGAGGCTGTGCCACTTTGCCTCAATAACGCCGGGAGCAGGTCAGGTTCCAATGTTTCGTGCCGCGATTGAGAAGATGGCGCCCTATACCCCGGGTGAGCAGCCCAAGCCCGGCCAGCGCCTGATCAAGCTTAATACCAACGAGAATCCATATCCGCCCTCTCCCCGAGTGCGGCGCGCGATCGTCAGAGCCGTGATGGGCGACGCTTTGCGGCTGTACCCGCGTCCATTCGCCGACGATTTCGTGACGGCTGCCGCACGCCTGTACCGCATCCCCAAGCAGATGATTTTGGCTGGGAACGGCTCCGACGAATTGTTGGCGATGCTGTTCAGAGCGATGCTGAGTCCCGGCGACGCAGTCGCCTGGGCCAGCCCGACTTACACCCTGTACGAAACGCTGGCCGCGATTCAGGAAGCCCGGATCTCGCCGATCACCTATGGCCGGGACTTCGTCGTTCCAATCGATGAACTGGCCCGCGCCCAGGCGCAACTGACGATCGTGTGCAATCCCAATGCGCCGTCGGGTACGCTGACACCGGCCAAAACGCTGGCGCGGCTGGCGGAAGCGATCAAGCCCCGGCTGCTGGTGGTGGACGAAGCTTACGTCGACTTTGCCGACCACAACGCGCTGTCCCTGGTGCGCTCGTGCGACAATGTCGCCGTGCTGCGCTCGCTCTCGAAATCGTTTTCGTTGGCCGGGATGCGCCTGGGACTCTGCTTCGCCAGGCCCCCGGTGATTGAGAATCTGATCAAGGTCAAGGATTCCTATAATCTATGTAAAGTCGCTCAGGCTGCCGGCGCCGCCGCCCTCGACGATGCGGCCTGGGCGATGCGCAATGTGGAGCGGGTGCGCATCACGCGCCGCGTCACCGAGACCGCCCTGCGAGCGCTCGGTTTCGAGGTGCAGCCATCCGCCGCAAATTTTGTCCTCGCCCGGCTTCCGGGGGTGGACCTGTCGGAAATGGTCGCAACCCTGCGTCGGCGCGGAATCCTGGTGCGTTACTTCGCGACTCCGATGCTTCACGACGCGATGCGGATCACGATTGGCAAGCCTGCCGAGATGAAGGCCCTGCTCAACGAACTTAAACCGTTGGTTGCGAAATTCAGCGTCCAAGCGGCCAATGGAGCCCTCTGAGGTGGCCATCGGCGACATGCACATCGCCCCGCCCGCGGCCGGTTACCCGAACTGCGCTGAATTCACGCGATGAGTTTGCGCAGTCTGTTCGGATCCTTTCGGCGCTCGGAACCCAAGAGCGACGCCCCCGCCGCGCAAACCCATATCGCCTGGTTGATCGCCGGCTTGGGTAACCCTGAAGAAGGTTACCGCCGGTCGCGTCATAATCTGGGGTTCATGGCGCTTGACCGGATGGCCGAACGATGTGGAGCGCGGCTGAGCGAGCGGCGTTTCAAGGCTCATTTCGGGCGCTGCGTGATCGACGAACGCAACGTGCTCCTGGCGCAGCCGCAGACCTATATGAACCTAAGCGGCGAGGCTGTGGTGCCGATGCTAGGCTATTTCAAGATCGAAGCCCCACACCTGATCGTTATCCATGATGAACTCGACCTCAGCGTCGGCACGGTCCGAATCAAGCGGGGCGGCGGCCACGGCGGCAACAACGGCCTCCGTTCGATTATCGATTCCCTCGGCACCGGTGATTTCGTCCGGGTCAGGATAGGCGTCGGCCGTCCACCGCAGGGGCGCGACGCCGTAGGCTTCCTACTGCAACCGATGACACGCGCCGAACTTGCCGCTTATGAGCCGGTAATCGAACGCGCGGCCGAAGCGGCCGAGGCGATCATCACCTCCGGTGTCGCTCCCGCGATGAACAAGTTCAACCAGCGCGCCTGACCTCATCGCATGCCTCCGGCATGGAATGCAGTCTCGCGCCCGGCTATCTTCAAAGCACCGTGGACAAGGAACAGGCACAGGAACTGACCAAACGGTTCTCCCGGCGCACTGTGGAAGTGATTTCACCCGTCGAGTTGACTGCAAAGCTTACCGAAGACCGGCCCTTACGGATTAAGCTCGGGATGGACCCGACCGCGCCCGACCTCCATCTTGGACATGCCATCACGCTCAAGGCGATGCGCGATTTTCAGGACGCCGGTCATACCGTGATTTTCCTGGTCGGCGACTTCACCGCCGCCATCGGCGATCCTACCGGGCGATCGGAAACGCGCAAGCCGCTGGAGCGCGATCAAATCGAACGCAACGCCGAGACCTACAAGCGCCAGGTGTTCAAAATCCTCGACCCTGCCCGCACCGAAATCCGTTTCAACAGCGAATGGATGGATAAACTGAGCCTGCGCGAGTTGATCAAAATCGCCGCCCATATCAGCGTCGCCCGGCTCCTGGAACGCGACGACTTCGAGCAGCGGCTCGCCGCCGAACAGCCCTTGTTTCTGCATGAATTGCTCTATCCGCTGATCCAGGGCTACGACTCGGTCGCGATCAAGGCCGACGTCGAATTGGGCGGTACCGATCAGAAATTCAACATGCTCCTGGGACGCGAGCTGCAGCGGGCCTATGGCCAGCCGCCGCAGGTGGTGTTGACCTTTCCGCTGCTGGAAGGGCTCGATGGCGTGCGAAAGATGTCGAAATCCTACGGCAATTTTATCGGTGTGACCGAGGCGCCGCGGGAAATGTTCGGCAAGTTGATGTCGGTCTCCGACGCCATGATGTTGCGCTACTACGAATTACTGACCGACGTCGATCCGAAGGAAGTCGCCGCGATTAAAAACCATAGCGTCCATCCGATGGAAGCGAAAAAGCGGCTTGCCGGGCTGATTGTCGAGGAATATCACGACGCCGGCGCGGCAAGGGCCGCGCGCGAACACTTCGAGACGCGCTTCCAGAAGCGCGAAGTTCCCACCGACGTCCCGGTCTACAGGCTGGCCGACGAGCTATGGATTTGCGAGCTGATGAAACAGCTCAAATTCGTCCCTTCCACCAGCGAAGCACGGCGCCTCATCAGCCAGGGAGCGGTACGGGTTGACGGCGAACCGGTTACCGACCCCAATTTCCGTTTCGTCCCCGGCCGCAACAGCCTGCTCGAAGTCGGCAAACGGCGTATCGTAAAGATTAACCGCTAGCCGGAGACCTTCCTGAACGGGCTTTTGGGACAGGTCACCCTGTCTCCTTTTTTTCCGAATTGTAAACAAATCTTTACATCTGCGGGGTGTTAATGAATCTGGACGATACACCTCGAAGTCAAAAAGACACACTGATAGGAGAAAATCCCCGTTGTATGGGAGCTTTGGCACTGAAACCAACGTTTTCTATCTGGCATCTAATTTGCTTGCTCCAATTGCGTGGGCCCGCTTAAGGCGGGTCGCCAGAAGGAAAACAGACCGATGACCAGCAAAAGTCAGCCCCGGATTTCAGGCCGTATTAGTGGGATGGTCAAATTCGCCGCTGGAGTGATCGTGGGTGCGAGCCTGAGTTGCGCTGTAGCATCGGCCACACAGGGATCCAATCATGACGGCTTTTTCTGGAAAGGGCTTGGCAATCAGGACAAAACCGTCTACGTCGCCGGATACTCCGACGCGATGCACACCAGTCTTGGCAAGCTTGATAATCTCAAGGTTGCGGCGGCCCTTTTTCATTGGAAGGGCGCGGGCAAGATTTTAAGTCAGGTCGCGCGCGGACTGGACATGTCCGACATGCCGCCGGAGCGGGTGGTCGCGTACTTGAACAACGTCTATTCGAATCCTCGTTACGGCGATTTCGACGTCGCGATGGCGATCCAGGCCGCGACGATGAGCGGAATCGACTTGAAGCCGACTTCCGATTCGAGCTCGTCAACCGGAGTGGTCGGCTCCAACCTGAACAAATAATTCGGCCGAGCGGGCGCAAAGCGCCCATCCGCAGTGAGCGCCGTTTCAATATCAGCAAAGTAGTGCTCCATATCCCCTCTTCCTGTCTCGAGATTCCTCGAAAAATGGTTTGTGATATACGAGGCAGTGGCGTTCTCACACGAGTGCTTCCCCTCCATTATGTGTGATGGATGAGGTTTATGGTAGCCTGAGCTTGCAAAAGTTAAAGAAACTCAGAAGAAAGAGAGGCATCCTCTTCTCACCTCTCTTTGGGTTCCTTGAGCCAAAGGTTCGCCCGTTTACCCCCAGTTTCCGACCAGGGAGAGAGTTTGGATGTCGGTATAAGTGCCGGATCCAAATGCTACTCTCTCAAGAGCATTAGAAGGATCCCCGGCGAGATTTTATTCTCGCTTCAAGGCTAACTCATGCCCAATCGCTCTAACAGGCGATTGCCATCCAGACCAATTGCGGAGGCTGCGGCGAGCAACTGCTCGCGAATTACTCCGCGGTCGGCCAAAACCGGAACATCAGCTCGCGGATCGAAAAAAAGCGGGTCCTGGGGACCCGGCGGTCTTCCAAATTTCTGTTTGAACGCTTCGAAACGCTGGCGGATCACTCCTATGAGGGAACATCTGAAGCAAATGCAACGCTGCCGCCCGTGGATAAGTCTGGTTGAGCTCCGGAACGAAATTCGGTTCGACCGGTATGCCTTGCTCACTCGCATGCTTCCTCCAGCTCTATGTTGATTGATGCCGAGTTTAGCCGGTGCTGAACAAACCAAACTCGGATAAATGGCGGGCGAAGACGGATTGGTTTCAAAATCCGGCAGAGTCGAGTGCTCGCCGTGAATTTGAAGGATTTTCTTGCACGATTGAAGGGGAGCACTCGAAAAACCATCGTTATTTGGTACGAGCGGCAGCTGGCACAATTCTTGCTGGCCTCACTACGTGCGGCCGTCAAGGACGCTCAGTAAAAGGAGAGCATGGCGTCTGGCGGTACGGCTCTCGGCTGGAGTGAATTAGCGGATAACATAAGGGTCCTTTGATTCATGTCCGCCGGAATGGGGACTGAAACAGTGAAACAAACGCGTTTCCCCTAGCGACTTCTCTACGTCACAGCGAAAAGCTTTTATACCATCGAGCAGATGGCGCACTGGTTTGGAATGAGCGAAGAGGTAGTATCGAACGTTAATCAAGCTAAACCTTCCGGCATTTGCATAGCGGAAACTATTTTACCGTCTCGTCGCCGGTACGGCGTGAAATTTTTTAACGCGCATGGAATTGCATCGCGCTACTGGCCGCGCGAAAGGAAGGATCTTCCGAGCCGGAACCGAAGCCGGCTTCCGATTCGGCCTTGTCATGACCGAGTGGGCTAACCTAAGCAGAATTCAGCCGATCCGACTCAAAGGCGTCGCTTCCATACGTCACAAAACCAATAAATGACTGATTTTTCTGTCTTGTTTTTTTGGTGGCGAGTTAGTCTCAGCAACGTCCGAAACCTTTGTACTCCCGATCCGGCAACATGAAAATGCCCCGGTCCGGATCCGACAACATACTTTCTATTTGACAAGCAACTATCATGGACCATGATAGCTGACCTTCGCTGTCAGGGTCCCATACGCGACTGATTTGCAGCCGTTAGTAAGCGCTGGCCAACGCTGCATTTTGGTGATGCTCAGATTATCATTGCCGTGGGTTGAAAAATTTTCGGGAGTGGTAAAATAAGGAAGCAAAACGAACGTCTGTTTAAACCTTTTCTCGGAGCTGCGCTAATCTTGAAATAGTGTGGTGACGGAATTCCGCCCTCTCCTTTGGCCCCGCGCCAAGCAACCCCTGATTACCGTCTCCTTGGAAAACAAGTGGACGGTATCGACAGTCGAGGTGCACCATGCTGAAAGTCAAATGCTTGAGCCATATCCAGATAAACATTTCCAATATGGAACGCTCGCTGCGCTTTTATCGCGATGCCCTGGGATTGGTGGAACGAATGCGGACCGGGCCATTCGTTTTACTCAGTCCGCCGGAAAGCGCGGATTTTATCTCGCTGAGCGAGTCCGCGCCGGTTGGCGCGCCCGGATTGCACCTCGATGGAGATGATATCGAAAACGCTGTCTGGACGGTCGAAAATGCGGGCGGCAGACTGCTATCGAAGGGCGACTATCCGAACTTTCCAAGTGCACTGGTGGCCGACCCCGACGGCTACGTAATCGAGATCCACATGCGCCCGGTCCTTAAAAGCGATCGGGAAACCGTGAGCTAACCGCCCGTCGACGCCGCCTCAGTCGCCTTCCTTCTTCACCGGCTTCATTCCCATCGCCTTGAGAATTGCCGGAGGGATGTTCTCGGTGCCCTTCTCCTGGATATGCTGCATGATGCTCGACCCCACCGCCGCCATCGACTGGCTCATAATACTGGCGCGGTTATCACGCGCCCAATTCAGCGAGACCTCGCGGTTAACATTGAGGTCCTGGAATCGCGGCATCACATAGCGCGCGATTAGTTCGTAGGAGTGCTTGGTCGCCTCCCAGTCTGCCCAGTTGTGGGCCAGTTGGAGGAAGCATCCAAATCCGCCAGACTGCCCTTGCAGACGTTCGATCTGTGCGATGCAGTCGTCGGGAGTGCCGATAACCGCCAGACCCGACGCGATCATCGCATCGACCGGATCCTTTCCGGTCGCCGCCATCGGTAGCCCTGCCACCTCGCGGAAATAATAAATCCATTTCTCGAGGCCAAAACTTACGTTCGCCCGCGCCTGGTCGCGGGTTTCGGCGACGTGTACCGGCCCGACCAGCCGCCATCCCTGGCGATCCACGCTGTTCCCATGCTCGGCCGCTATCTGCTCCGCGATAGCCCAGGTCGAGCCCAGCGCGCTGAAGCCGCCAGTGGTCGTCGCGCCCAGCGAGAGCAGGTTGATACCGTGCTTTCCCGCCGCTCGCGCGCCGGCCGGAGAAATCTGGTTGGCAACCGCAATCTCCACTGACGGACGCGAGTAGGGCGCCAGATGCAAGCGCGCCTGGTTGAGCGTGAACCATTCGGTCTTGGCCGTCACGGTTTCGCCACGCATCAGCGGAACCAGCACGGTCAGCGCTTCGTCCATCATGGTGCGTTGTTTGGCCGGCTCGATTCCCATCATCATAGCGTCGGTGACCAGCGCGCCGGGACCGACCCCGAACATGACCCGTCCGCGCGTGATATGGTCGAGCTGGTTGATACGCTCGGCCAGCATCAGCGGCTGATGATAAGGGAGCGAGGAAACCCCGGTGCCCAACCTGATATGGCGCGTACGTTCGGCCACGGTGGCGATAAAGATTTCCGGACTCGAAATAATCTCGTAGCCCGAGGAATGATGCTCGCCAACCCAAGCCTCATCATAGCTGAGCCGGTCCATCAACTGGATCAGCTCAAGATCGCGTTCCAGGGCGAGCGTGGGATTTTCGTCCAGCGGATGAAACGGAGCGATAAAAGCACCAAAGCGCATTCTTGGTCCGGCCATCTTTTCTCCTGCAGGTAAAATCCAAAAGGCGGGCGTCAACCGGTATCAACTCTCCACACCCTGCCGGATCTCCCCAGTCGCCGTAATGACCTTAACAATACTTTCCGGCTGGCCGGGGGGCAAACGCTTTTGGGATCCGACGTGCCGCGAAAATGCGCACGAATGGACCGCGACAAACATCACTAGTATCCAATCGATTAACTGGCTGCTTCTGGTGAAAATCGCCGACCGTGGTAAGCCGTTCTCAAGTGGAACCAAAATGAAATCAGTCACTAGGAGGGGGAACATGACCGTAAGCCTATCGATCAAAAAAGTCCCGGTACTGCTCGTGACGCGCTTGCGTCGGCGTGCTGCGGGGAATCATCGATCCGTTCAGGGAGAACTTCTAAGCATTTTGGAGGAAGCCGTTAGTCCAGAACGGGCCAGCATAAAAGCGGTTCGCCAGGAACTCGTCAAGTTGGACCTCCGAACAGCAGACCAAAGCGTGGTGATGATACGGGAAGATCGCGATGACCGCTCGAGACCAAACTGACTGTCTACGATGCGGCCTACCTTCATCTGGCAAGAAGCCTCAAGTGTCCGCTTGTCACCTTTGACCAGCGTCTCGCAGGTCACACTCTTTGAAGTTCATGTCGCCTGATGCGGCGAAAGCGTCGCGATCAAGCAAGCACCCCTTACCAGGCCATCCACTTGTGACCATGCGGCCGTGACGCGTTGGGCGCCGGCGCCGGACGGCCTTGCGGGTGCCATTGATAGCCACCGGGCGGATGGTTCTGATGCCATTGGTGGCGGAATTCACCGCGCTCCTGGGGCGTCATCTGCTGCCATCGATGGTAATTGTTGAGTACGCGCTCGCGCTGTGCGGGCGGTAGCTGCTGAAAGTGCTGGTACCGTTGCAGAAGCTCCTCACGCCGCTCGGGCGGAAGGCCTTGGAAGCGCGTGTAGGCCTGCTGGAGTTGCATGCGGCGCTCGGGCGGAAGTTGCCGCCATTGATGCATCGCCTGGAGGACCTGTTGGCGCTCATCGGGCGGCAGATGGCGGAACTGCTCGAAGTTGCTTTGCGCGGCAGTACGTTCCTCGGGAGTCATCTGCTGCCATCTACGCAAGTTTTGCAGCACCCGCTGGCGCTGATCCGGATTCAGGTTTTGCCAAGTATCGTGATAGCGTTGGACATACGCGCGCTCAGCCGGGTTCATCGGCTCACCGAGCCCGACTGACTGGGCCGCGGCGCCACACACCATTGCACCGAGCATCAACACAACCAGCAATCCGAATATTTTGATTCCGCGCATCATTCCATGATCCCGCCCTGAATCCCGGATGCTGGAGGAGGTGTGGGGGGCGGGACCGGGAGAGCCATCGGCTGCGACGCCGCCGCGCCGCTCCCGTTCAGATAGCCCATCGCTCGAAGTGCTTGAATCTGGCTAAGCATCGAATCGCTCCCCGGCTGAGCTCCTGAATTCCCACTTGACGCGAATAAATCGAGGTTCAAAAGCATCGTCGGATCGGGCGCGTGCTGCTGGGCCATCGAGTCGCGAGTTCCAATAAGAATGATCGCGGCCGCGAAGACCATCGCGGTCAGCAAATTACGACCGCACCGCATTGCCGGGTTGGGAAACCGGTTTCAGTTCGTCCAGATGCTCGATTACGTCGTAGTTTTCCAGTAGATCCAGCCGCGAAACTACTCCGTAATTGCGTAGCAGTCCGACGTCGGTGACATCCAGTTGCTGTACCAGCGCAATCTGATCATCTGAAGGCGTCATCGGTGAAGACGTCACCGGATGTAATCCGGGCACGGCCAACCATACCGCGATTGCGGCGGCGGCCGCCGCGGCCGCAAACGAAGCCCATCCGAAACTGCCGCTCCACCATTCGCTGCCCCACCACCGAGCGCGTGGTTGCGTACGCGCAACCAGCTTGCGGCGCAATTGCGCGCGATAAGCGGTCCAATTCGGCGTCGGGAGCTCGTCGATTCGCACCGACAACTCGGTCAGTAGCGACTGCAATGACTCCGCCTCCTGGCGGCATTGCAGGCATCCTTCGAGATGTCCCGCGACACGTTCCCGCTCAATCGCCGCCAGTTCGCCCCGAATGAAAGGAACCAGCGCGGTATCTGGATGGTTAACAGCCATCGGATTTATTCGTCTCTCATGACCTTCTTAAGTGTGGCCAGCCCGCGATGGATATGGACGCGAGCGGTATTCTCTGAACAGTTTAGCACCTGGGCGATCTCGCGACTTGATAGACCTTCCTGCACCTGCAGCAACACCGCGGTCCGCTGATTGGGGGAAAGATGCTTGAGCGCATCGCCGAGCCGACCGGCCGATTGCCGGTTGATCGCAGCGAGGTCAGGTCCGGCTTCGCCGGAAGGCGGGTCAATCCCGGGCTCGTCCGGATCGTCGCCGGGACCCGCCAATGGCAGCAGCTTGCTCCACCACTTTCCCCGCCGTTTCTGGTCGATGCACAAGTTGACCAACACCCGGTAGAACCAGGTCGAAAAGCGCGACCGTCCGTCGAAACGGCCGGCCGATTCGTACAAACGGATGAACGCGTCCTGCGAGAGGTCCCGGGCGTCGGCTTCATTGCCCAGCATTGAGTACGCGAGCCGGTACGCGCGCGCCTGGTGGCGCTCGACCAGAAGCTCGAAAGCCTCTTGGTCGCGCTGCGCGACTCTTGCGCACAATTCCTCATCGGAAAGCTCCTTCAAACCGGTCAGCCCCGGGTTCAGACCGCTGTCGGCCCGCTCCGCTGTTCGAAGCGTGAGCCAGGTTTCGCCTCGGCCGCCCAACACCGATGCTATCGTGTTTCACCCATTGGACGGAACGCCCGCCAACCTCGTTTACACCTAATTTTCGACGCCGGATTCTCCGCAGTCTTATGTAGAATGTCTATAAATTACCACACCCCACGTGGCCGGCGCCTGCGGATCGGCTGAGGCGCATCTGCCGCTCACGTCATTGCGACTGCCGCCGCCTAAATATGTACAAACTCCAGTGGCGAGCGGAGACGCCGGTCCACTGGCCTGTGACAGCCCACGGGACAAGTGAGCGGGCGCCCTTGCCGCCGCTCCGCCTCGGTCGACTCCTTAAGTCAGCGCATATGCCGTCAGCGTCTCCTGCAACTGAATGTGGAAGGGAGAACCTGAACAAGTTCGCACACCTCGACTACAAGCATAACGCGCGAAGAAAAATTGACCCGTGAAATATCGTGTAAACAAAACCGCGGGCGCCTGCGTCCAACCCGCAGCCGAGGGAGGGTCGCGATGGAGAACCGGCTAAAATCGTGCGTCAATTCGCATCAATCGATGGCCGTCGCCGTAACCCTGACGGTTCTGAGCGCCATTCTTGCTGGCTGCACAGCCTTCAATCCACAGGGTGCCGCCCAACAGTACGCACCCAGTTACTACAACGAGCCTTACAGCTCGCTGACACCGCAGCAGAAGATGCAACTGGAGGACCATCTGGCCAACCAGAGCAATCAGGCCTGGCGCACGACCGCCTCAGCCGCAACCAGCCTAGGCTATCTGACCGGAGGTGTCGGACTTTTGCTCTTCTCCGCACGCCATTAGCAACCAGCAATCACCAGACAATCGGTGCAACTACTTAACCGGTGCCGCGCAAAGCCGCGACGCCAATGGGGAGATCTATCGTGAAACGGATAATCACTATACTTGCGGCGCTGATGGTGTGCGTGGCGCTGGGTTCCACGGCGCGGGCACAGACGTCGGCGCAGACCGCGAAGTACAACCGCTATTTGAGTAATCATCCGAGAGCGGCAACGGCATCGCCGTTGAGCACGAGTCCGGCCCTGGGAACCGCCGCGGACTACATGGCCGGTCAGGGGGGGATGCAAAACCGCTATGCCGCCGCTTCCCAGGCCCAGTACCAGAGAAACCTCCAAAAATATAATTATTACCTCGCCACGCATCCCGGCATGGCGAACGCATCACCTTACGCAACCGGCTATCCGGGGCTGACAAATTATGGCGCCTACGCTCCGACTCAGGCCCTCGCCGGCAGTCCAATTATGGCGACTCTTGCCCCGATACTGGGAATGGGGATGAACGGCGGCGGCTATCCCGGTGCCGGCGCGATGCAGCCGTCATACGGGATGCAGCCGTCATACGGCATGCAGCCGTCATACGCGATGCGGCCGTCATACGCGATGGAGCCGTCATACGTTGGAGTCCCCTACATGGGTGCTGGGGCCCCGATGGGCGGCTATGCTCGGCCTTACGGCAGTTACGGAAACCCTCTGGCGAATGGGCCTCTAGCCCAGGCACTCGCCGCAAATCGTCAACTCCGTCATCAGGCTGCAATGGCTGCGATGTTCGGCAATAGCAACGCCGGGAGGGGAGGCTGGGGGTCGCATGCCTTCGCGGCCGCACGTCACCAGCGGTGGTTGCGGAATCACTAACTCTGGGTTTGGTAACGCCGCGGGGGCCGTGCATCCGGCCTCCGCGGCAAACCGCAAATACCGGCGTCCGCTCAGTCGCTGCGCGCCACCTTCGCGGGCGACCGCGTCTTTGAGCTTCTCGATGGTCTTCTTCAGCGCCCGCGTGTAGCGCGGCTTGGTCCAGATTTCTCCGGTCCTCATCTTGAGCCAACCCAGCTTGACCGCGTCGGGTTTGTTGCCCATATCGCCGGTGGAGACCTCGATGACGGCGCGTTCTTCGGAGTTGAGCGCTGCTAACACTTCGCGCTTGAGCGACTGGAGAAACCCGGCCTTAAGATCAACGTTGATTTTCATGACATGGCAATTATCTGCGAAATCTACGGGCTTGAGACTGAAATAGGATCGAGGAGTTCCGTTCAGGTCAGTTCGAGCGATTCGAGCAGCCGTCTGACCAACTCGAACGGAAGCGGCTCCTTGTAGCGGACCAATCCCAGAGCCGGCACATTGGTCAGGCGTCCAAGGGATTCGGCATTGGTCTGACCCGCTGGAGAACTTACCGGGTCGACATCGTTCAGTATATAGCCCCGGACGGGCAAGCGCCTGTTCCTGGCATAGTCGAGCGATAGAATTGTGCTATTGAGACATCCCAGACGATTTGCCACCACCAGGATCACATCCAACCCCAGCGCGACGGCCAAATCAGCGTAGTTAAAGTCCCAGCGCAGCGGCACGGCGATACCACCGGCGCCTTCGACGAGCACGACGTCGCTATCGGCGGCGATTTCTCCGAAGATGCGCTCGATCCGGGCGGGATCCGGCGGCTCCAGCCGGTCGATTTCAGCCGCCGCGGCCGGCGCCAGGGGCGAGCGATAGCGATAGGGGCAGATCATTTCCAACGGATGGCTGGCCAAGGCGGATGCGCGCAGTGCGATCGCATCGTCGGGGCGTAATCCGTCCGCATCCTGCGGGCATCCGGTTTCGGCGGGCTTCATGACCCCAACGCGCAGGCCGCGCACCTTGAGCGCGAACGACAGGGCGCATCCCACCATGGTCTTGCCAACTCCGGTATCAGTGCCGGTTATCAAAAGGCGGCTCTTCATGCGATATATTATCAAACACGCCGGTTCTATTGAGAACCATTTGTAATAAACTCGCCTAAATCAGTCCACCCTTGCCTTTTTCTCCAAGCGGCTGTAAAAAGCTTCCAGATGTCTCGGCGCCGACATGAACTGGCCGGTCCCCCGACTCGACAGTGACTGCGAGGGTCGGTTCTCCAAGAGGGGGACCGTCGCAGATGCGGCGACCGGAGATTTCTACCTCCTACGCCCTACGACTTCGCTCGTCGCTCCGAAAACCGCATCGACCAGCATCTCAATCTCAGCCGCGGCAATCGACAGCGGCGGCATAAAGACCATCACGTCACCCAACGGACGGACTATTACCCCAGCCTTGCGCGCCGCTTTGGCAATCCGCGCTCCGGTCTGCGCGGCGTAGGGAAACGCCCTCCTGTCGTGGGGGGATTCCATGATCTCGACCCCGGCCATCAGACCCCAATGGCGGATATCGGCGACCTTTGGATGACGGCCGAAACGCGAATCCAAGGCGTCCCGCAGCACGTCTACCTTGGGTTGGAGGTTCTCCGTCACCCGTTCGTCGCGAAAGATTTCCAGGTTGGCCACTGCGGTGGCGGCGGCAAGCGGATTTCCGGTGTAGGTGTGGCCATAATAGAAAGCCCGGAATTCCTCAGGACGGCCCAAAAACGCCTCAAAAATGCGCTCGGTTGCCACAGTTGCCGCCAACGGCAAATAACCGCCGGTGAGGCCTTTGCCCAGGCATAGAAAATCGGGACTTACGCCAGCGTGCTCACAGGCGAACATTTTGCCGGTGCGTCCAAACCCGGTCGCGACTTCATCCACAATCACCAACGCGCCCGCCGACCGCGCCATCTCGACCATCGAACGCAGGTAATTGGCCGAATGGGACCACATGCCCGCCGCTCCCTGCATCAAAGGCTCGATCACCAGCGCCGCGACCTCGTTGCCGTTTTGTTCGAAGATTCGCCGGGCAGCCGCGAGCGCCGCCTGGTCGGCAGTCTCCGGCGCCATCCGCTCATGGAAACGGAATACATGCGGCGGTGGCGTTTTGACCGCGCGGAACAGCAGCGAGCGGACATGGCGATGGAACGGTTCGCTGTAGCCCAGGCTCACCGCACCGAGCGTATCGCCATGATACGATTCGTTAAGGGTAACAAAGAGCGTGCGCGACGGTTGTCCGGCAAGTTGCCAATACTGAGCCGCCATCCGCGCCGCGACCTCAACCGCTTCGGCGCCCGAATCGGAATAGAAGACCCGGCTTAATCCATCGGGTACGAGCGCCACCAATTTTTCCGCCAGCTCGATTGCCGGCGCATTGGAAAGCCCGAGCATCGTGGAGTGCGCGATCCGATCGATCTGATCGCGCAGCGCCTGGTCGAGCTTGGCTTTGCGATGGCCGTGGACATTGCACCATAGCGACGACACGCCGTCGAGGTAGCGCTTGCCGTTGGCGTCGATCAAATAGTTGCCCTCGCCGCGCTCGATAATCAACGGCTCGTCCGCCAGCCATGTCCGCATCTGGGTAAACGGATGCCACAGGTATTTGTGGTCGGCGGCGGCAAGGTGGCGATTTCGTCGCTCATCCACGGCGATCGAGAATTCCCACCTCCCGGCCTGCGGCAGCAAAAGCGGCAATCGCTTCGTCGAGGTCGGCGCAAGAGTGCTCCGCCGTCGGCGTGACCCGCAGCCGGGCGGTGCCGGCGGGCACTGTCGGCGGACGAATCGCCGTCACGAAAATATCGCGCGCGAGCAATGCTTCGGCCAGATCCATCGCCGGCTGTGCGTCGCCGACCATGACGGGCAGGATCGGCGTCGCCGTCGGGCCCAGTTTGAAGCCGGCGTCGAGCAGCCCCTTGCTCAGGTGACAGCCGTTATCCCATAGCCGTTTGATGCGCCCGGGTTCGGCGCGAATCAGATCGATTGCGGCACCGGCCGCGGCGCTGCTCGCGGGAGGCAAACCAGTGGTGAAGACGAAACTGCGCGCCCGGTTGATCAGGAAATAGATCAGCGCCTGCGAACCCGCAACATAAGCGCCGTAACTACCCAAGGCCTTGCTGAGCGTTCCCATCTGAACATCAATCTCGCGCTCGAGACCGAGCGCCGACGCCAGCCCCGCGCCTTTCGGACCCATTACGCCGACCGCGTGGGCCTCATCGATCATGACCGCCGCCTGATAACGCCGGGCCAGATCCACGATTTCGGCCAACGGAGCGAGATCGCCGTCCATGCTGAAAACCGAATCGGTGACGATCAGAGCGGCGCCGGGCACCGGCGGCCCCGGCCAGCATCGCTTTGAGATGATCGATGTCGCAATGGCGATAAACCATAACCTGCGCCCGCGCCAGACGGCATCCGTCGATCAGGCTGGCATGGTTCAGCTCGTCGCTGAAGATGACGTCGTCGGGACCGGCCAGCGCGGGCACCGTTCCGAGGTTGGCCAGATATCCCGAGCCGAAGACCAGCGCGGCCTCAGTTCCCTTGAATTGGGCGAGCCGAGCCTCCAGCGACGCCGAGCGACTCAAGATTGCCGGCAATCAGGCGTGACGAACTCGTACCGGTCCCAAAGCGCTCGGTCGCCTCAATCGCGGCCCGCTTGAGCGCCGGATGCGACGCCAGACCGAGATAGTTGTTGGAGGAGAGCATCAGCATGCTGCGGCCGCGATAGCTGACCCGGGGACCATGCTCGCTATCGATCACCCGGAGCTGACGGTAAAGCGTCTGGCGCTTGAGCTGATCAAGCTCGGATTGAATCTGGCGTTCGAGAAATCGCATCGGTCCGCTAATAATTAAGCGAGTCTATCAGGCGCAGAGGTCCTGTGGGTATGTCCGGCAACCATCCGCAAACACGTGTGTTCGTCTATGGCAGTCTGCTCAGCGCGGCGCGTCAGCGCGCGGTCCTCGGCCGCGAGGTGCGGATGCTCCCGGCGCGCCTGCCCGGCTACAAGCGCGGACGCGCTCGGTATTTCTATATCGTCCCGCAGGCCGGCGTGGAAACCCCGGGCGCAATCCTGCTCGGCCTCGACGCTCGCGACCTCGCCCTGCTCGACCGTTACGAAGAAGTCCCGGACCTGTACACCCGCCAGACAATCACGGCAATCACCGATGGCGGCGGCCACATAACCTGCTGGTGCTACCTGCCGACCGCACAGCTAACGGGCGAACAGTAAAGCGCGTGCGCGAGAGCTCCAAAAGTTAAGGCTGGCAAGATTGTTTCGAGGCGTCTCTTCTCTCTCTACTCTGACCGGATAAGCACTAACCTAACCGTCCGAGCCAGTGGGGCGGGCGTCCCTCTGGTGGCCCTGGCCGGTCTGGATTTGGAGCCGCCCGATTTCTTACTCGGGGCGCTGCTCAGCATTGCGCGCGAGGCCTCCTCGCTCACAGCGACGCAGCGGACGGAAATCGCGGCGCTGGGACAGGTGAAGTTGGACGAGCGGGCGAGCGGGAAGCGGGCGTGGACCTCTTTTAGGCGGGCGCGCGAGCTCCATGGACTCACACTCATCAGTGGGCAGATTCGCCGCGTGATTGCCGCACTCGGCGGGAGTGCGCCGAGTGAAAGCGAAGCGCTCGCACCTGCATTGATGCGGACTTTGGAGGGGGCTGAGTGAGATGGCCGGCAAGCCTCGAATTGACACGGAAGAGGTCGATATTCGCCTGCGCCCGGGACGCGGGGAGCGCCAGCGGCCTCGTTGGTGCCATGGTGGATGCGACTGGAGAAACGGTACCTGGGAGCTGGACGAAAGCAGGTCCGAAGCAAGCGCGGAAGCAACGCGCGGATTGCCGATGCACGCCCATACCAGCGGCGCAGCGTGGTCAAAGTGATGTACACCCGCAACGGGAAGCCGAAGCCGGGTGCATGGCCTGCGCACGCCCGCTATCTCACCCGCGAGGGCGCGCAGCGCGAAAACAGAAAAGGGAGTGGGGTTCGACGCGGCGCGCGGCGACATCGACATGGTTGCCCGGGTCAGAGAATGGGAGAAGGCGGAGCGACCAGAGGATGTGGCGGAGTCATCGTATCGCCGGAGGACGCCGACCGCCTGGACCTAAAAAGAGCACGTTCGAGAGTTGGTGCGAGAGATGGAAGGCGACTTAGGCGACCCGGCTGGAGTGGGTTGCCATCGACCACAGCAACACCGACAACCCGCACGCACATTTGCTGGTCCGCGGTGTCGACGACCGGGGCAAGTCCCTGATGATTGACTGGGAGTATGTGAGGGCCAACGTCCGTGCACGCAGTCAAGAGTCGTCGATTACTCTGGTGTCGTTCCGTACAACGCGCCTGCAAAAGTACGGGCCGAGCAGGAAATGCATCGGCTCAAATTCCTGGAAGGGTTGGGGTTGGGGTTGGCGCGCCGACTGGACACTCACGCAGGGGAATTCTCGCTCAGCCACGAGCCGGACCTGCGAAGCCTCCAGATCGTGAATGATGTCATCAAGCGCCAGGCTGAGGCGAACAAGGTTCGCTCTTTGAACGAGCTGGCCGACAAGCGGACATGGTGATGGCGAATTCGTCAACGAGGGGCGGTTACCAGGGGCGCTTTGTCGGGTACTTCGAGGACACCGATGGCCGCCGCTACGCGGGCCTGGAGCGGGGCAATTGCGTTACGGCGGTCCTTACCGCACGCAACGATCTAAAAGCGGTCAGGAGTACCTAGCGAAGCCGCGTGGACCGGAGTGGGACATCACCGAAGGACGCGATCGCGGGCGCGGTCGTGAGAGGAGCTAAACGATGGCCGAGCAACGTCCATATCGTGCGCCAGGGGGCGCGGCATCGCGTCTCCTGCAGGTAAAGAAGTATGCCGCAGCGACTGTGGGATTGTCGTTTATCATCGTCAACTGGATGACCACGCAACATGCCGCATTGCTCATGGGCGACTCGCCACGACTGGGTCGGGCGTTATTCGCTCTGCCCTGGTTAGGGCCGATCTATGCGCCGTGGAAATGGATGGTGTGGGCGTGGAGCTGGTACGCGATCGAGCGGATGCAGCCGCTGTGGATTATCAGCAGCCGTGAGGTTCTTTTACCCGATGGTACCGCTTACCGCGCTTGCAGTAGGAGCGATTGCGTTGACCCGGCAAGGATGGTTTCAGACCACGGCGGACCTCCATGGTTCGGCCCGGTGGGCGACCAGCCAGGACGTCAGGAGAGCCGGGTTTTTAGAGACCCAGACGTGGATCTCGCGGCGTTTGCGGCGCCTGGCGATGGGGCTCCATTTGATCGGCCCACGACGCACCAAGGCGGGGATCTTCTTGGCCTCGTGGCTGCATTTGGGCCGCAGCTGGTTTCTGTGCGACGCCGGACAATCGCACGCGCTGGTATTCGCACCCACCCGCAGCGGCAAGGGCGCCGGCATGGTCATTCCAACTCTGCTCACGTGGCCCCACTCGGTGATCGTTCATGATCTCAAGGGCGAGAACTGGGCGATCACCGCCGGATGGCGCAAGCAGGCAGGGCATGTTTGCCTGAACTTTGACCCCACCGACACCACCGGCGCGAGCGTCAAGTACAACCCGCTGGAACAGGTGCGGATCGGCACGACCACGAAGCCGAGGACGTGCAGAACATCGTCCATATGATCGTCGATCCTGACGGCAAGGGCCTCCATGACCACTGGGTGAAGACCGGCGCGGCGCTGCTCACGGGAACCATTCTCCACATCCTGTATGCGGAACCTAATCAAGACCCTGCGGGGCGTCGCCGGCCTCCTCAGCGACCCCGGCGTGACCATGCAGGACAGCATCGAGCGGATGCTCGCGACCGAGCATGACCCGGGCGGCGTGATGGGTTGGCTTGACTATCGAGGGAAGCCGACGCGGACGCATCCGATCGTTGCGGAGAGCATGCGCGAGCTCTTGAACAAAAGCGAAAACGAACGCTCGGGGGTGTTTTCGACGGCGATGTCATTCCTGTCGCTGTATCGCGACCCGGTGGTGGCGGCGAATACCGAGCGCTCGGAATTCCGGATCAGCGACCTGATGAAACACAAGCGGGCCAGTCTCACTGTATCTGGTTGTGCCGCTGGCGAGCCGGGACCGGCTGCGTCCCTTGATCCGCCTCATCCTCAACGAGATCGTGCGAGCCTTGACCACGACGATGACCTATCGGAAAGGGCGCGCCGTGGCCAACTACAGGCATCCGCTGCCGCTGATGCTGGATGAGTTTCCGATGCTGGGACGGCTGGAGGTGTTCGCCGAAGCGTTGTCGCTGATCGCCGGATACGGATTGCGGGCCTGCCTCATCGCCCAAGAGCTAAGCCAGATCCACGCGGCCTACGGGCATGATGAATCAATCACTAGTAACTGCAATACGCGGGTCGCTTTCACCCCCAACCGCATCGAGACCGCGCGCTGGATCTCAGCGATGGCCGGAGAGACCACGGTGCGCCATTCTCATCGCACCGTAACGAACAGCGGCACGAGCATCTCGGAGCCGGAGATCGCGCGACCCATGATGACCCCCGACGAAGTGATGCGAATCAGCCAGGACGAGGCGCTCATCTTCACCAGCGGACAGCCCGCGATCCGGGCGACCAAGCTTCGCTACTTCAGGGAACCGCTCTTCATTGAACGTGCCCAGACCCCGCCGCCGGGAGAGAGCGATCGTATCATTCGACCTCAGCCGGTGGCCGTAGCGGCGCCCGCGACGGCGGGAGCTTCAGAGATAGTAGTAGCGGCAGAGCCGTATTAAAAGCACCACTAACATCTGATCTTTCTTGCCTCAGCGGCGGTGCGGAGCATTGCAAGATGACCAGCAGCCCTATCACTCGCAACACAGCTTGCGGCGGCGGCTTGGTATAGTAACAAACCAAACGCTCCGCGAACAGGTCGCTATCCCGAACGCGGAGCCGATAATGGAGGTAAGCGACATGTCTCTAAACAAAGTAATGGTGATTGGGTCGGGTCGAATGGCACAACATTGTCGTGTTCGGCAAGCTTGCCGAGACCTGCACGAAGTATCTGGCCCAGGGACGACAGGGTTTACGTTGAAGGCCGGCTCCGGACGAGAGAATTCGAGAGCAGGGACGAGGGCAGTAAGCGCCAAGGCACGGAGATTGTGGCCCAGCGGGTTCAATTCCTCGGGCCGCGGCCTGAGGCATCCGTCGGCGGCGAGGCCGAAGAAGCGGCCGCGAACGAAGAAGTGCCCTTCTGAGTTAGCGAGAGGCCCGCGTCCCACCGGCGCGGGCCTCAAAGGCGGTTCACCCATGACCAAAATCGAGCACGACAAGCGGAGCGAGAAATCGGCCGAAATCGTCGAGCGGACGGTACGGGATCAGTTGCGCGCGATGGGCTGCGAACATTTCGATCTTGGCATCTTACCCGACGGCGGCGATATGATCCTTAGGGAAAGGCAGCGAGCCATCGATTCGGGAAAGTGATCAAATGGCTGCGCCGCGAGAATGCGAGGGGAGCACACATCTACATCCGGGCCGCCGGCACGCACAGTCCAAGCCTCATCGACGATCTTACCGTCGAAGCGATCGATCGAATGAAGGCGGAAGGGTTCGAACCGGCCGTGGTAGTTGAGACCTCGCCCAACAATTTCCAGGCATGGCTGAATCACGGCAAGGTCCTCGAAGCGGAGATGAGCACGCGTGCCGCTAAGCATCTCGCTGAGTGTTTTGGTGGTGATCCATCAAGTGCAGACTGGAGGCACTTTGGCCGGCTCGCCGGATTCACCAATCAGAAGCCGGCGAGACGTTTGGACAATGGCCTGGCGCCATTTGTCCAATTGCGCAAGTACCGCGGACACATCTACAGGGTGGCAGCGGATTTTCTAAAAGAGATTTCGACGGCGGTCGCGCAGGTTCGTTCGGAACGCGAAGAGCACAAATTACTGTCGCGTCATTTGCACCGCAGATCAATTCGGGACCTTGCAGACTTCCATGCGGACCGCCGTTACTGCGGCGATCTTCATAGGGCTGATATGGCGTGGGCGTCACATGCCGTCACCCGAGGTCTTTGTGAAGGGCAAATAAGGGATGAAATACTTCGGGCACGCGACCTTTCGAAAAAAGGTAGGCTAGCGCGGCAGCTCGACTGTGCGGAGAGAACCGCCGCGAAAGCGATTGCCACCGCCGATCAGCCAGACTGAATGCGGTGTGTGCAGTCGCTTCACTGCAAGTGCGCCGGACCTGCGGGCTGCTTCGCACTGTCACGCTTGCAGGTTGCTTATCCGGCGGACCGGAATCACGCGCAACCCTCCGGTCCTGCATGAGAGAGTTGCGCAGAAAAAATAGCGCGGGGGTTGAGACAGAAACCGTCGCCCTGGCCTTCGGCGAGCGGGCCCACGAAGGAGATACTGATGGACGAATGCGTCATGTGCAGACGCAAGGTTGCCACGGTTGAAAACTGGATCAAGTCCCACCTCTGGGGAGGCTTTGCCATCTTCCACTGGCGATGCTTCGGCGAGTACCTGCGCGCGAAAGCGAAGAACAAGTCGAGAGCGTGGTCTGGAGCGCAAGCAGTCTGACGAAGACGAGCTAAACCGCCTAACCGGCAGGCGTTAGAAAGGAGAAGAGTCATGTCTTTGAACCATGCGATGGTAATTGGAAATGTGGACGTTGATGCGGAACTCAGGCTTCTGCCATAGAGCGGGTATCGGCCTTTTTGCCCCACCTGAGTGAGTGTATCTATCCCGCACAGCCCAAGCTCGATCCATTCGCCCATGGGCGGCGTGAAGGTGGAGTGGTTAGGCAATCAGACCGCCGCATAGTCGGCTGGTTCGTCAGTAGTCTCGCCTTTTCCCGCCCACCGCGAACACTGACCCGTTCCCCACTTGAACAGCGCGGGCAGGATATCCGCCCCGTATCCGGATTCCTTCTCAAACCGTGTCCAGTAGGTTCCCCGGAAGCGAGAAGCACGTGATCCCAATCTCCGCGAATTCGCCGAATCGGGACAGCGGAATGTACGGGCAGGCCACCGCGAGCCGAAGACGCGCAGACTCGATATGGTACATCTCATCGTAGAGCCTTGCATGGCGCCTTAACTGTCAGACCGCCTTGTCCAGCTCGGCAGGCGTTACCTTCACCTCGACGATGAGGAACCGACTCGCGCAGCCGAAAAAGAGCAGGTCAATTGAACGTATCTCCCCCGACGTGGAGGACACCAAAACTTCCTTGCCGCGAAGGGTCAACCCCGGCCCCAGCAAATTGGGGTTTGCCGCGAGATGATCGGCTAGCCGTCATGCCGCTTCACGCGCTTGCGTTTCTCAGTGCCGCCCAGAGCCCACACGCCGTCATCGCTAAGACGCTCCTTCCGAAAGTAGTAATCGACATGCGGTTGCCCTGATCTCGCCACCGCCGCATCCTCCTCATCGAAATTCCGGATCTCGCCATCATCCGTAGCGCGAGCGCAGACCTCAACCGCCGCCCAACCTCGCCCCCAAGCCACGCCCTAGCAGGTTGCGGAAAAACACCAAAAATGGCCGGTTACTCAGTAGCAATAACCTAATTATGCATAACATAGCACGTAAGTGCGCTGTCTCCACGGGCTCTAAAAACCC
>CAWGQB010000012.1:0-69445 GCA_963824565.1 uncultured Pseudomonadota bacterium
GAAACGGATTTGTCAGAACAAAGACTGTGTCGTCGTTTTCGAACCACCCTTCCGCCGAGGCCCACAGGCGATCGGCGAGTTCGAGCAGGCCACAGCATGCGAAGAATTGTCCGGGATTGGTTGGATCAATGCGGATGCTGATTGCAGGCTCCATGGTCTACTTAATTAGCGCTCGTCCTGGGATGACGCCGCATCGGATCGTGTCGCCTCGCCGGCTTCGTTCGCTTGCGACGCGAGGGCGTCGGCAGCCCGCACCAGTGATTCGAGATATGCAAGTCCCCACCTACCATATTTTCGCTGCAGCCGGGCGAAGCGGCGAGGAACTTCGCGAGTTATCGATACGGCGTCTTCTTCCGACCGCTCTTGATCGAAAGCCTCGTCCGCCGGAAAGTATGGACGTGCGCGGCCGTGGTGAGCCGCGATGAAATGCAGTATAAGATCTTGCATCTCGGAGCTAACATTAGCGAACTCGGGCAGATTCGAAACATCGATGAGGGATCCGAATTCGTGCCGAAAATTGCTCAATTCACGGACCAGCATCTTACCGCCGGACTTCGCGAACACTGCCGAGGGTAATTCGCATTGCTGATCGAGCGCTGCCAAATCTGCCGATGCTCGCCAAGGTCGTGCCAGCGGGCCGCCAGCTTGACGGCAGATGCTTCCGGGTCCGCAAGACATAATCTATTGACGAGTACGTGCGCGAAGCTCTCAGCGGATTCGAGGTGTAGTTGCAACTCCTGAGGTAGACGAGCGATACGCGATCCGTCGTCGTCGGCGGAAAGGGGCCGCACGTACCACTTCCAGTAACGTCCACGGCCAAGGGGCTGTTCGCCTTCATGAATCTCTTCGTCGTCGTCGAGCCGGGTGTCGATTATCCGTACCAATCGCATGCCATCCGGGGGTGTGTCGTCGTCCCACAGTCGATTGCGGCGAGGATTCCCGTTCTGGTCCATCCATTTGTCTGCGACGTCATAGGTGCCGCGGTTTGTTTTCTCGTACGGTGCCGTACCGTCAAGCGTGCCCGTCGAACGGCCGTCTGGCCTGAATGTCAGGCCTCCCGTTGTGCGTAGATGCAAGGTTCTGCAAGTGCTCGAACACTCGGTCGGTACTGTCCCGAAGCAACTCGTGAGGCTTGAGCGGGTAATCTTCAAGCAAGTCGTTGGGCTTGTATCTTTCGAGCAGATCGCGGGTGATGAGTTCGACTTCTTCGCGCCACGCCACGTAAGTCTGGGGCGGCTCCCATTCGGCGATCCCGTGTAGCCAGTCCGCAACTGGCGGGCGGCCTGGCAGCTTTTCGCGGATCGAAGTGAGCGCCAAGGTATCGAATAGGACGTCGCTCGCGAAAAGGATGAGCGGACAAGGAGTGAATGACGCCAGCCGATCTGCCAAGGGCAGCTTGCCGAGAGCGGACGGACAGGCATCATAGCGTCCGTCGGGTCGCTGCGGAAGTTTATACAAAAGAGAAAGGGTATCCTCGCACGCCTGAAGGAACGGCGATTGCTGTTTAGCGTCCTTCTTTGAATCTGTATCAGCGGCTGTCCCCGCCACTTCGGGTGCATCGGCAACCACCCTGTCGCTATCAGGAGCGGAAAGGGTGGCGATAGATCTGCCTAGATGAATGATATCGATGTGTGCGTCACCGTCACCGAAGCGATTAACTCGACCGAAACGCTGGGCCATGCTGTCAAATGGAGTTAGGTCGGATACGAGTTGGTCCGCGGATATATTGGCGCCAACTTCACCCGCTGATGTGCACACAAGAAAGACGGTATTTGCTGCTGGTAGGGCCACGGGCTTGGGCGTGAACCGTGCAAAGACCTCGTCTTCTTTCGCAAGTGCGTCGCGTTCGAGACCGCGCAAGGTGCCGGTTAGTAATTGCACCCGCAACTTCGCTTTGCGGAGTTTATCGGCAACCTTATCGAGGTCTTTCAGCCGTCGAACGAAAATAAGGATCGCCTGACCACTATCCTTGTACTGAAGTGCGTGCTCGGTGACCTCGTCCGCTATTTTCTTCTCGTCAACGACAGGAAAAAAGGCGATGCCCTTCTTAGCTCCAATCCGCTTCTGCACCTCCTCGTTTTCCCGGTCGGCATCGCTGATCTCAAACTTCTCCGCGGTGTCATCGCGCGAAGTGGCGGTCAGTGCCATCGCTTGAAGCTTCCCAAAATCGCCGCATCGATGCTGCTCGGACACGATGGCGTCGACGAGTTTCTGGAATGCCGGCTCGAGGTGGGCCTCGTCGTGTACCGGCAGTGCGTCCTGACCCAAAAAACCGGCGTGTAGGGGTCTCGACTTAAATCCACAGCCATACCCGGTGAACAGCAAGCGACTGCCAATCATGTCGACTGTGCCAACGATCACCGCTGGCCTGCTGGGGTCATTTCGCCACTCAGCGTTATCCGCGAACTGACCCCGCAGGGTACTGATCGCCAGTGGTGCATCCGCGCGACGGATGCCGAGCGAGCTCAAGAGATCAGCCAACGTCTGAAACTTTGGCACGGTTTGGAGGGCAGCACGCATTTCTTCGGCTTCGCGGGTAGCTTGGTCGACGACGGTTCTCCGGTTAACCACGTAGACCAGCCGCGGGGGAACCCGGTCAGCGTTCCACTGTGAGCATGGTGGGCAAGTGCCAACAGCCAGATTGCAATGATTGAGGTTTTGCCGAGCCCCGTCGGGATATTGCAAGTTGTCGGGAATCCCTTGCGAACGAATCTCTCGAACATCGCTCGCTGCCAGGGGAATGGCCGATGGCCAGTCAACAACGAAAAATAATCATCAAAATCGATGGAAGTTGAGCTCATGACGGATGAACTGATGGAGCGATTCCCAACTGATTATGGTTCGAAGATTCCGAGGGGTCCCCAGGTTGCCAACTATTATGAGCGTCGGCGAGACTGCCATAAGCGAGGTCCGGCGGAGATCTACCGTCGGTCGAACCCACCCGAGGAGGATCTCGGATCTTCGTACGCCCCTAACGAACAAGCCGCGAAAATAAAGCACGTCGCCTACTTCTCCGTACTCGAATCTAATCTTTTTTTCGCTTAATTTGTCAAGCGCCGACGCGCATGCTCAAATCAGCGGCGCGGACTGAATGGGTCAGTTTCTTCGACCCAGATCAGGTCGACGCCGCTGTTGGGCGATATCGCTTATGCTGGCGAGGGTTACGGTGCCGGAGACTTCATGCGGCAATCGCGGGCACGGAGGCCCGCGCCACTGGGAGGCGGCTTCAATGGCGCTGCGCTCATCTGAGGCTTTCGAATGGGATAGCATGGTGGATGTTGTCGAGGTTCATGTTATCGAGCAGGACGATATCGCGCCCGCTGCGATTGCTTGTTCAAGCTGGGTCTCGGTTTCGCATTGCATACCGGAAATTCTTCTCGTGCACGGAGTCCAGCGATGCGTGTCAGCGGAAACCCCGCTCGATCAGCCGGGGCTGCTCACTGTGGTTTTCCACGCCCGCCCTTCGTAGGGGCGGTTCGCGAACCGCCCGTCCTGTCTTCGCAGGCCCGCCGCACGCGTGCGGGTTTTCCGGATCAGAGGGCCAAGCCAGCGGGTTGCAATAAATGTAATCGCGTATGCGTTCCAGCTCCTTTTCGCTGCGGATGACGTGCTCGTAATAATTGCGTTGCCAAACCATTTCGCCCGGCGTGCCGCGCATCTGGTTGATCTTCTTGCTGGAAACCGTCTTGAACGCACCGACCAATCCGCCCAACGGTTTAACCTTCACGGGCGGTTCACGAACCGCCCCTACGTCCGGATTATCGATTAGGATTATCGCGTGAACGTGATTCGGCATGACAGTCCATTCGTCCAGATCGACATAGGCATACCGCTCCTTCAGCCATTCGAGCGCCAACGCGGCCGCCAGCCCATATCTGTTCATCAGCATCGCGCCACCCGCTATCTCGCCCAACAAACACTCGCGATTACTGACGCACACAGTGACGAAATACGCGCCGCTCTGGGAATAGTCATATTCCCTTAGCCTGATTGACCGGCGCTGGGGTCGCCCCGGTGTTTTCGCAGACGTGGTATCCATATTCCTGAACGGCGGCTTACGAAACGTCCCTACAGCTCCGCCGCTCTGGTGCTCTCGGGCGGGAATCCTTTTTCTACAGCCTGCCAGTCAGAACGCTTCGATCCTCATGCTCAAATCGGCGGCGCGGACGGAATGGGTCAGTTCGCCGACCGAGATTAGATCGACGCCGGTGCGGGCGATATCGCCGATAGTGGCGAGAGCTACGTTGCCTGAGACTTCCAGCATCACGCGGCCGTTGGCGATTTCGACGGCGCGGCGGATCTTGTCGAGGCTCATGTTGTCGAGCAGGACGATGTCGGCGCCGGCCGCGATTGCTTCTTCAAGCTGGGCGTGGGTTTCGCATTCGGTCTCTATCTTTAGCGTGTGCGGCGCTGATTGGCGGGCCAGTTTTATCGCCGCGCTTACCGAGCCGGCGGCTGCTATGTGGTTGTCTTTGATCAGGACTCCGCTATCCAGGCTGAAGCGATGGTTGTGGCCACCGCCGATGTGTACCGCATATTTTTCTACAGCACGTAATCCTGGATGAGTTTTGCGGGTGTCGACGACTCGAGCTTTCGTGCCCGCCACTGCGCGCGTGAATTCCGCCGTCTTGGTCGCGATCCCCGACATCAGTTGGAGGAAGTTGAGCGCGGTCCGCTCGCCGATCAGCAGGCCGGCGAGCAGCCCTTCGATTTCTACTGCTACCTCGCCGCGGCGCAGCACCGCCCCTTCCCCCGCCAGCTTTTCGATTCGCGCCTGCGCACCGCAGCGCGCCAGGATTGGTTCGATCAGTGGTCCTCCGCAAAAGACGATCTGATCTTCCTTGACCGTGATTCGCGCCCTGCCCCGCGCGTCGGGCCTGACCGTGGCTGCCGTGGTGACGTCGCCCAGTCCGACGTCTTCGGCCAGCGCCCGGTCAAGCAGGCCGCTTAGGGCGAGTTGGTCGACGAGGTTCATTGCCGTGATGGGAGTGCCGGTTGCTGCTTCATGATCTGACGCAGGGACAAATCGCTTCGCGTTGATCCCTCGTCGCCTCGCTGATGCTCGGCTCGCTCGGGATGACAAACAAGAATAAACGTTTTGAAGTAAGCCACCTTCTTTGCGGTCGGGCGCATCTCGTCCAGCAGCTTTATTTGCGCCTCCAGGGACTGCTTGCGGCCGGAGAGTTCGTCGGCGCGCTGCTCCATCTGCTCGCGGGTTTCCGCCGTCGCTTTGGCGATGAAGTCGGGATTGGAGAGTCGTCCCTGATGCTGCTTTAAGTAGGTATTCACTTCGTCAAGCTTCTTGACCAGGGCAGATCGGGCCTTCTCCGCGTCGAATCCTGGCGGCGCCTCAATCAATAGTTCGGCCCATCCGAGCACCGCCGCCACCATTCCCCCGGGGCGCGGTACGGAGTCTTCCAGCACTTCGAGGCTCGACGCCTTCGCCATCGTCATCGCATACGGCTTCCACTGCGCGACCTCGGCGGCAAAGCCGTCTTGCGCGCCCGCCGCCTGGGGCGTGCGAATCAATGCCGCCGCGCGTTGCCCGGGATGATATCCGAGCAGCGAGCGCAGGCTGTTGATCGCCTCGGTGACTTCCAGGCATCGCGCCATCGCGGCCTGCTCCGCTTCGGTCAGCGGATTCTCGGTGGCGGTTTTCGGAAAGCTCGCGACCGCCACGTGCTCGCTCAGGCCCGGCTCATCGATATAAGGCCGCAGCGCCTGCCACAGTTCCTCGGAGATGAACGGCATGAACGGATGGAGCAGGCGCAGCAATTGATCGAAAGTGTGGACCAGCACGAAACGCGCGGCGTGCTGATCTTCGCCGCCGCGCCGCAGCGGTTCCTTTGACAGCTCGATGTACCAGTCACAGAACTCATGCCAAATGAATTGATACAAACGCGCGGCGGCGGTGTTGAATTCGTAGGCATCGATCGCGGCGCTGACCTCCGCGATCGCATTGCGCAGCCGGCTCAGGATCCAGCGTTCGGCCAGCCCCAGCTTATGCGTCGGCACGGACGCGAGCGGCTGCGGCGCGTCCTCGAGGTTCATCATCACGAAGCGCGCCGCGTTCCAGATCTTGTTGGCGAACGCGCGCGAGGCCGCCAGCCGGTCGTTGCTCAGAATCAGGTCGCGGCCCTGCACCGCCAGCTGGGCCAGGGTAAAGCGCACCGCGTCGGTGCCATAGGTCTCCATGATCTCCAGCGGATCGACCACGTTGCCGCGCGACTTGGTCATCTTTTTGCCGAACTGATCGCGTACCAGCGGCGTGATGTAAACGTCGCGAAACGGCACCTGATCGGTAAACCACAGCGCCAGCATCATCATCCGCGCGACCCAGAAGAAGATGATATCGAAGCCGGTGACCAGCAGCGTGGTCGGGTAATAGCGGCGCAGGTCGGGCGTGTCTTCCGGCCATCCGAGGGTCGAAAACGGCCACAGTCCCGAGCTGAACCAGGTATCAAGTACGTCCTCGACCTGAACCAGTTTGGTCGATTCGCAGCGCTCGCAGCTTGTCGGCCGGCGCACCACGACCGTCGTATGGCCGCAGTCGCCGCAATCGTAGGCGGGGATGCGATGCCCCCACCATAACTGGCGCGAGATACACCAGTCGTGAATATTCTCCATCCAGTTGAAGTAGGTATTTTCCCAAAATTTCGGATGGAACGTGGTGCGGCCGTCGCGCACCGCCGCGATCGCCTTCTCCGCCAGCGGCTTGATGCGCACGAACCATTGCACCGAAAGCATCGGCTCCAGAATCGTGTCGCAGCGCGAGCACACGCCCACGGCATGGCGATGGGGAACGGTCTTTTCCAACAGCCCTTCGGACTCCAGGTCGCGCAGCACCGCCTTGCGGCATTCGTCGCGATCCATCCCTGAGTAGGGACCGGCTGCGGAGTTCATCCGCCCGCGCGCGTCCATGACCACGATTTCATCCAGCCCATGGGCCTTGCCGATCCCGAAGTCGTTGAAGTCGTGAGCGGGAGTGATTTTCACCGCGCCGGTGCCGAAGCTGCTGTCGACGGAGGCGTCGGCGATAATCGGAATCACGCGCGCGACCAGCGGCAGCCGCAAATGCTTGCCAATCAAATGCTGATAGCGGGAGTCCGCGGGATTAACCGCGACTGCGGTGTCGCCCAGCATCGTTTCGGGCCGCGTGGTGGCGACGGTTATCGCCCCGGAGCCATCCTCGAGCGGATAACGGATGAAATAAAGCTGCCCGTCGGCGTCCTTATGTGCAACTTCAAGGTCCGACAGCGCGGTCTCGCATCGCGGACACCAGTTGATCAGGGTGCGGTCGCGATAGATCAGTCCTTGTTCATATAGCCGTACGAAGACCTCGACCACCGCTCGCGACAGGCCCTCGTCCAGGGTGAAGCGCTCGCGGCTCCAGTCGCACGAGGCGCCGAGCATCCGCAGTTGATGCAGAATGCGGCCGCCGTAGGTGTCGCGCCATTGCCATACCCGTTTCTCGAAGGCCTCGCGTCCCAGTTGATGGCGGTTAGTGTTTTCCTTGGCGATTTCGCGCTCGACCACATTCTGGGTGGCGATGCCGGCGTGGTCGGTACCGGGGACCCACAGCGTATTAAAACCCTGCATCCGGCGCGCCCGCACGATGATGTCCTGCAGGGTCACGTTGAGGGCATGTCCCAAATGAAGTTGGCCGGTTACGTTGGGCGGGGGAATTACGATGGAGAAGACCGGACCCGGCCGGGCCGGATCGGCTTTGAAATAGCCCAGTTCCACCCAGCGCTCGTACCAGCGCCCGGCGATTTTCGGATCGAATGTTTTGCTCAGTTCCAAGTGGAATCAGTCCGTCAGGGAGATTATCTTCTGACCGTCAAAACGGCTCGCGATGAGGCAATCATATTGAGATGGGTAAGAAAGATTCAACCCGCGCTTTCGCGGCTGATAGACCGAATCAGCCGCTCCTGAATCTGGCACGCTAGATCATCCGGAGAGCCCACGAAAAGTCTGTAACAAAGGAAAGTCCTGTAGGTGCAGCTTGCTGAGCCAAGTCCGGATGCCAATCAACCGTTTTCTCCAGACAAAAGTCCTTTCGGTTCGAGGACACAAAGACATGCGTTCGGCGGGGGTCAAGCGCGCAGAGCTGCGATAATCCCAAATAGTTTTCGATGATTCTGCAGTCAGGAAAGCCTCGACCTCCCGTACCGCCTGGCTTCAGCCCGAGGTTAAGTCTGCTGTTGGCTCTATTCAAGCATTCCAGATCTTCATCCACGAGAAGGACTACGCGAATCAGAGACTCGATCACTTCGCGCATTGCTCTGGCAAATGTCTCTGGTTCGATGGTCTCGTGCATAGTCGGAATGGCGGTATGACCACGACCCACGGCTGCCAATGCTAACGCCGGGACAGCCTCAGCGATTGCCGCAGTCTCTTCTCCTCCTCACGTTTGATTTTGAGATACCCAACAACCTCTTGTTCGGCGGTGTCAAGCTGCCTGGCAATCTCCGCGCCGACCGTCGAAGATGCCACAATCCACAATTCCTGTCGGTGTGCCTTGTAGACAATGGCTGATACGGACTCAATCAGGCTCCCTGGCACCTCGAGGTCTTTTACACTCCTGAAAATGTCTCGGATTGCACAAGTGTCTGGAAAGATGATTGGTCCGGGCGAACCGAGGATCTGGTTTGCCGCCTCGACCGGCGTCATACGCTAACTGCCTCACGTCCTAACGGACACGGCGTGCTCGGCAATCCCTTCCAAGTCATAAAATTCGAGCAGATCGATTCCGAATTCGTACTCGCTCATAAGCTTTTGCACTTTGTCTTCGGGCCAATTTTCTTCCTCAAGAAACCAGCGCTCCAAGAAATACTGGATCGATGGCGCTCCCAACCTATGAGTGTAGACGAGAAATCTAAACCAGCGCTTCCGATCCATTGGATGACCAGAACCGGTTGACTTATTCGCACCGCGAGAAAACTGCGTCAACAATGCGGCACCTTCTGGTGGCAACCAATCCGCGACATTCTTCTCGTCCGAACTCAGTGTAACGACCAGTGGCTCCTTCGCGGCGATCTTGGCAAATCGTTCATAAAATTCGGATAAAACTCGGTTATACTGATCGAAATTGAGTTGGCCTATTTCCTTCGGCACGATGTTCGAGACATATAGCTGGGTCGGAGCGTGATACGTGAGATATAGGTTGGCGGCCGCACGGTCCTCCTTTGCCGAACATGAAAAGCAAGCGAACTTGGTCGGCAACAACTCCCGTTCGCGCTCACGGAGGCGCAACCAGCCATCGTCCAGCAAAGGCTCGATGTTGCTGATAAACTCGGCTAGGTTTTCACTTGGACCGGTTATCGCCAAATCTCTAAAGACCTTCATTGCGCCGCCTCCATAGAACAACTCTACTTGTCAACCGTCCACCTGCTCAACCACACTTTGAGCTAGTTTTCGGCATTTGAAATCCATGAGCACATTTAAACGACACGCGGGATAAATCGGGTGAACGGGCAGGCGATTGCGCGAAGGTCGTTTGCGTGACCTTCCTGGTGCGAGAGGGGGGACTTGAACCCCCACGAGCTTGCGCTCACAAGGTCCTGAGCCTTGCGCGTCTGCCATTCCGCCACTCTCGCTTTCGGGCAGATCGGGAAGCCAGCCTGACGATTCTATACGGTGCCGGCCACCTGAAGGAAGATGGTTTAACTGGCGCCGACGGCCATTTCAAGATGTGCCCTGCCCCTCGATCGGCCCGCGACCGGCAAAATGTCGCGCCTGATGCTCGCGCAAGTGTCCCCGCCGTGGTAGTTCTGTTGCCGCATCCACAGCGCGGGAAGGAACTCGGAAGAAATGACGGACGGACCATTGGCAGGCTTTCGCATCCTGGACTTGAGCTCGGTAATCTCGGGGCCATTTTGCACGATGTTGCTGGGCGATCTGGGCGCCGACATCATCAAGATCGAATCGCCCGAAGGCGACACCCTGCGCACCTTCAGCCGGCCCCAGAAGAACGGAATGTCCGCCGGCTTCCTGTCCTTCAACCGCAACAAGCGCAGCATCATTATCGATTTGCAAAAAGACGGCGGACGCGACCTGGTGCGGCGGTTGGCGGCGAAAGCCGACGCGCTGATCGAGAACAATCGTCCCGGCGTGGCCGACCGCCTGGGTGTCGGCTATGCCGATATCCGGCGGATCAATCACAAGATCGTTTATTGCTCGATTTCCGGTTTCGGACCCGACGGGCCCAACGCCAACGCTCCCGCTTACGACCCTCTAATCCAAGGCTATTCCGGCCTGACCAATCTCCAGGGCGCCCGCATCGGCCGCCCCATGGGCGTGCAGATGGCGATGGCGGACAAGGTCACGGGCATGACCGCCGCCCTGTGTCTCGTCAGCGCACTGCATGCCGCGCGCAATCGCGGCGTCGGCCAGTACATCAGGGTGCCGATGCTGGAGGCGATGATCGCGTTTAATTTCAACGACACCGGCTATCCTTATGTTTTGCAGCCGCCTGAAGAATTCAAGGATCAGATGCCCAAAAACGTCACCATGGAGCCGTTCAAGACCAAGGACGGATACATTGCATGTGGTCCGTTCACCGACGCGCAGTACAAGGCCATGGCGATCGCGGCGGGACATCCGGAATGGTGGGACGAAAGTGTGGGACGGATGGATCGGGTGCGCGCGATCCTGCGCAACAGCGCCCAGGTCTTTCAGGAGAAACCCAGCGCCGAATTACTGGCCGCGCTCAAGGAGCAGGACGTGCCGTCCGCGCCGATCCATACCTACGAAACCCTGTTCGAAGACCCCGACATAATCGCCAATCAGACCTTCTTCATGTACGACTATCCCGGCGTCGGCCAGGTGCGCACCAATCGGTGCTCGGCGCGTTTTTCCGAAACGCCGATGCAGATGCGGCGGATCCCGCCGCGCCTGGGCGAGCATACCGACGAGCTCCTGCGCGAAAGCGGCATCGAGCGCGCCGAGATCGAAGAACTGCGCGCCGCCGGCGTAATCAAATAGTCGTGACGCACGACGGCGAGGATGGTCGCTCACCTTCGGTTCGGGTTGTCGGTGTCGGCCGAACTTCACACTCGAATGCCAACGCTCCGTCAGTACAGATGCCGGCCACCGTCGACGCGGATGCATTCGCCGGTGATGAAATCGGTCTCGATCAAGAAGAGCACCGCCTTGGCGATTTCATCCGCACCGCCCCATCGCGCCAGCGGCGTGTTCTGAAGCACTTGGTCGTTTTCAGCCGGAGTTAGATTGGGCGGCGCGAGAATCGGTCCGGGAGCGATCGCGTTGACCAGAACCTCCGGCGCGAGATCCAGGGCGAGGGCCTCGGTCAGCGCCGCCACCGCAGCCTTGGAGGTATAATAAGGCGTGTAATCGCGGTAATGCGGACGGCCGCTTCTAACCAGCCAGTCGCTGAAGTTCACAATCCGCCCGCCGCCGTTTTTTTTCATGACTGGGGCGGCATGAACCGCAAACAGAAAGGCGCTGCGGGCATTGGAATCCATCGAGCTTGACCATTCGCGGGCGCCGGGATTAGGCGTGCGCTCGTATATCGAAGCGAGGTTCACCAGGATGTCGAGCCGGCCGAGCACGCGGGCCGCCTCGCTCACCGCGGCTTCGATCTGCGCCTCGTCCGTGGCGTCGGCGCGGACCACTGCGACCGCTACGCCGGTAGCACGGGCCGCTGCCGCCGTGGACTCCGCCGCCTCGCGCGAATTGCGATAGGTCAGCGCAAGGGCGCATCCGCGCGCCGCCAGCGCCATCGCCACTACCTGCCCGATGCGCGCACCGCCAGTCAGTAACGCTACCTTTCCTTTCGGATCCACTTTCCCTCCGTTACTTCACTTGCCTTTCGCTTCTACAGCGTCCCAACTTGCGCGCCACGCTGCAAGCCCGATGGTCCACCTGACGGTAACTGTCGCAATGCCGATGTAGCGTCGATTTTCAAGTACACTGTGGCCGACGCGCGGCACATGGAAGACACTTCGACAAACGCCCCATCGATGGTGATGTCAACAACGGACCCGGTCTCCGTGACGCGCCCCTCGGACACGCTTTCTCCGTTCTCGGCAGCCCTGATCATCATCTACGGCACGAGCCTGCTGCTGATCGGATTGGGTGGGCCGGTGCTGACCTACCACGAAGTCAACTATTCCGAGCCGGCGCGAGAGATGCTGCGCAGCGGACACTGGTTGATGACGACCTTCCTCGGTCAACCGTTCGTGGAGAAGCCACCGCTAATCAACTGGTCGATTGCCGCCGCGATTGCCGTTTTTCACAGCCACAGCGAATGGGCCGTTCGCCTTCCCAGCGTGCTCTGCGGGGTTCTGAGCGCGCTTATTATCGCCGCGATCGCCGCGCGATGGCTGGGCGATCGAATCGGCCTTTACAGCGGTCTCATCCAGCTCACCAGCGTCTACGTCCAGGCACAGGGACGCCGGGCTGAACCCGACATGATGCTGTGCGCGGCGGTCTCCACGGCAATCGCAATTTTCGCCTTCGCGATTGTCGAAGGCCGCGAGCCACGCTCTGCGATGGTCATACGCCCATGGATGTTCTACCTTGCCGCCGCCATCTCATTTCTGCCCAAGGGACCGATCGGCCCGGTGCTGGTCTTTCTCCCTTGTGCCGTGTTCGCGCTCCGGCACCGGCACGCGATGGCTTTCCTGCTTGACCCGCTTGGAATCGCCCTGTTTATCGTCCTGGTGCTGATCTGGCCGCTGGCGGTTTATTGGGCCTATCCGCCGGCTATCGCCTCGCTATGGCGCGAGCATGCGGCGCGGCTTAGCGGCGCCTGGGGAACCCAATCGCGTCTGCTGTATCTCTACTCAACGTTGCTGCTGACGCTGCCCTGGACTCCGCTGATGATCATTGGCGGAGCCGCACTGTGGAAACACCGCTCTATTGCGCCGATCTGGCTGTTGCTGGGACTCTGGTTCGCGCTGGGAGTGATCTTTCTATCGCTCAGCCCTTTCAAGCACTGGCACTACCTGGTCCCGGTGCTGCCCCCACTGTCGATCCTGGCGGCGTTTGGACTCGATCGATTTCTGCGCGTTGATCGCGCCCATTACGGCGTGCGCGCGACGCTGATCGCGACTGCAACGATACTCGCTCCACCGGTGATATACAGGTTTGTTCCGCAGGCTGCCGGCACGATCTCAATGCTGGTTCTGATAGCTGCGCTTGGCGCATCAGTCGCGCTGTATTGCCAATGGCGCGGCGCCCGCCGATCGGCTGCGGCGGCCTTGTTCATCACCGTATGGATCGTGTCCGTGACGGCACATGTATGGGTGACTCCGCGATTCCAAACCTATCTGGAGCAAACGCGTTTCGCTTACCGGGTAAACGCGGAAGTCCCCGCCGGATTGACGCTCTACCTGCTCGGTCCGAGCCACAACCAGATGGTCTACTATCTCACGATGCCCATTCTTCCAGCCGCTGACCCTGACGCGTTGGCGCGTAAGCTTAAGGCCGATACAGACATTTCCACGGTGTTCGTCCTGGCTCCTCAATGGACGGGTGCGGCGCTGGCACGTCTGGGTGAGGTGGAGGCCGTTGACCATTGCACGTCGCTGCGGTCAGCCGAGCGCGACCGGATGACGCTGATGCGGCTGAGCTTGGGAGCGAAGTAACCTGAAACTGAGCCGGTGTCAGAGGTAAAGAAACCTTTTCAGAGCTAAAAATATCCCAACTGATAGTTGATTATTTAAAGCTTCGCAAAATACCTCGGCGGCCAAAAGGCCGCATCCGGGCGCCTTGTTCCCGGTCCGCTTTGACATCCGATGGTGGAAAAAGCTTTTTAGGTGCGGTCAATTTCCGAATCGCGGTCAAGCATGGCGCAAGTGTCGTGCAGACCGGGCGGAGAGTCCCGCACAGCGCTCGAACAGCGGCGCAGCGGATCGATTCACTGGCGCAACTACTGCCTTTACATTCGGCTTGATGAGGATTAATTTACCTGAAGCTTGGACGCACCTTCCTTTAAGCCCGCGGGGCGGGTTTTCTGTCTGCTGCTTCCCGGCAATTACGATAGGAGGGCACCTAATGCCCACTAAGTTATACGTAGGCAACTTGGCCTATTCAGTCACCAGTTCTGACCTGGAAGCATTGTTCTCGCAGGCCGGAAAAGTTGAGAGTGCGGCCGTGATCGCGGACAAATTCTCGGGCCAATCCAAGGGCTTTGGCTTCGTCGAGATGTCCGACTCGGGAGAGGCTGCCAAGGCGATCGAGCAGTTCAATGAGACCGAACTCAAGGGACGCAATATCAGAGTAGATGAGGCCCGTCCGCGCGAGGGTGGTGGTAATCGCGGCGGTGGCGGGGGTGGGGGTGCCGGTGGTAATCGCGGCGGTGGGGCTGGCGGTTTCAACCGGCGCGGCTCCGGCCGCTGGTAGGCGACAATATGAAGGGCGGAGGCGCCGTTCTCCGCCCATGTTCTCCAAGCGCGGAATGATTAGCGACTAGACTGCGCCCCTTCGCAATCTGCCTCTTTCTTCCTCGGTGCCGGACGGGACTGCTCTCGGGTGTTTACTGATTTATCGCACATTAAGACGCATTTTCGGAAGCAGAGCCTGGCTCACGGCTAGCCATTGCCCGACTTGGACACCCGCAAACCAAATCGTTTTTCATCAGCCCATGTTTTGGTCGATCTGGAACTAATGCAATAATGCGGTAGTTTCACAAACGGGGTGGCCTTAACGCATGATGGCGCCACCTGGGGAGGCGAATGACTCAACTGATCGCGGCTATCTGCGACGGCGGACGGAGTGTGCTTACGGTTTCCGACCGTATGATTTCAACTGGCGACTTGACGCTTACGTTCGAGCCTGACCGCAGCAAAGCGATACCCCTCGCGTCCAACGCGGTGCTGCTCACCTCGGGCACGATGCATGAGCCCGATCTGATCGATGATGCGCGGCAGTTGATTCGCGGCAAGGACCACCTCCGTGACATCGCCGACGTGCTTAAGGAGCAATATCAGACCATTCGCGAACGGCGGATCGAGGACGAAGTTCTGCGGCCCTTTGCCGGGATCAGATCATTTGCGGAGTACCATCAGAAGCAGGCCACGCTGCACGAAGGCGTGCTAATGGAACTGAACGCGAGGATCGCCGATTTTGCGCTCGGCCTCACCTTGCTGCTGGCAGGTTACGACGGCCAAGGCCACGTGATGGTGATCGAGGACCCGGGGATTTGGACCAGTTGGGACATGGTCGCCCACGCCTACGCGGGGATGGGCAACCGGCACGTAGAGGGAGTTTTTGCCTGGTATCGCTATACGCGGGCGTTCAAGCTGAATGAAGCGCTGTGGGTTGCGTTCGAGGCCAAAAAGCGCGCCGAAGCCGCTGGCGGCGTTGGCAAAATGACCGACGCTTTCGTGATCAACCGCGATGGAATTGCGCAACTCTCGGCGGCAACCATCCAGGAGTTGGACGACATCTATTATGGACGGGAAAATGGTGGGCCGCGCAATTTCGACCAGCGCGTCACACAACTATCTATTCTCACCGAGCCTGTGGCGAATCCATGACTACCAGTGGCGATGCCGCCAATACCGGCTAAGGCTGCTGCGGCGGCGCGCTGAACTGGCTCTCCACCTTCACCCAAGGCCGCCTGTATCGTAAGCCTACACTACACTCTGACCGCGCCAGGAGAACAGGCTCGCCCGTGCTGCAGCGTTCCGATCTCGGCAACTCGTGGATTGGCGCCCACAACCTACCGAGGCGATACCCGGTACGTTACTTCCCCGGGAGGAATCCCTGCCGTCGACACGGGCGAACCTCCCCCCAACATGATCGGCGGTTCCCAAGCACAGAGTCGACTCGGCCTGTCTGAAAATCGCCTTAAAACTGCCTGCGCAATGTATGTAGCAAATAGAGGCGGTCTGTCAAGTCCTTAAACACTACTGCGAATCAAATTTTAGATTGCCCTGATTTATCAGCCGTTTTACTGCAAAAACTTCTGTCAAATTTGATTGGTGTGCGGCCATCCGGCGACACAAAAATGCCGCAGCGCCGAAATCCAGACTGCTCGCTGACCGCTACCGTTGGTTAATTCTCGTGCCTGAGCCGGCGCGCTGTATGCTTCGCGCGCACTAAGCGCTTGATGGATTTGCGCAACGCTTCATGGTCCAGCCCGACGGCCTCACACGCATCTTCGAACGAGACCCCCGCAGGTCCGAAACCCAAAATCCAATCCCATGCCTGGGCGGTCGCATGATGCTCGGAAGGATCGGCGCGAAGCATCAGATTAATCGCATCAGTAAGCACGGCCAACATCAGATTCTGTTCGCTGGTAAAGGTTTGGCGCGGGCTGAGCAGCCCGTGGTAGCGATGATGCGTCCCGGATTCGGAATTGCCTTGGGAGGTTCTTATCAGAGCCATCGTGCTCACACTCCGCCGATCCCTTCGCGGAGCCCGATTGCAACATAACTCCGAGTTGCGGCGGCCCGCAAGTTGAAATAATTGGCTGCGTGGCACAGGCTTCCAGCCGGTGATTTGGGTTTATAAGCCGCGCCGCGCTGACCCACCGCGGCACCTCGCCACCAACCTCCCAGTATCGGCAAAAAATATTCCCCCCTAACCCACGCTTAACCCTTGGTCCTCATGGTGACGAATTCCTCGGCGGCAGTGGGATGGATTCCAATCGTCGCGTTGAAATCCGCCTTGGTGGCCTTGCACTTTAGCGCCACCGCAAAGCCCTTGGACGATCTCTCCCGCATCGGCGCCGACCATGTGACATCCGACCACGCGATCGGTCTTGCGCTCCACTACCAGTTTCATGAACGTGCGCTCATCGCGGCCGCTGAGGGTATGCCGCAACGGGCGGAAGTGACTCTTGTACACATCGATTTCACCCAGACTTTGACGCGCCTGAGTTTCGGTAAGTCCGACGGTACCGATGCTCGGCTGGCTGAACACCGCCGAGGGCACGAGCGCCAGGTCGATCGCCGTCGGCTTGTGATTGAAAAGCGTTTCCGCCACCGCCTGGCCTTCGGCAATCGCCACCGGAGTGAGCATTACACGGTTGGTGCAATCGCCTACGGCATAGATGTTGGGTTGTGAGGATTGGGAATAGCGATCGACCACCACCCCACCCTCCGCATCCAGCTTGACCCCGGCCTGCTCCAGCCCGATACCGCGGGTGTTGGGCGCCCGGCCGGTGGCGTACATTATCAGATCGGCGGAAAGCACCGAGCCATCATTAAGCGTCGCGCGCACGCCGGCGGCGGATCCTTCAATCGAGCTGACGTCCGCGTTGAAACGAAGGTCCACGCCACGCTTGCGCATCTCCTCGGCTAACTTCGTACGCACGTCGTCGTCGAAACCGCGCAGGAACAACGAGCCGCGATAAAGCTGGCGTGACCTTGACTCCGAGCCCGTGGAAGATTCCCGCAAACTCCGCCGCGATGTAACCGCCACCGACCAGGATTACGGATTGGGGCAGTTGCTTGAGGAAGAATGCTTCATTGGAAGTGATCGCGTGCTCCGCCCCCGGAATCGACGGCACCACCGGCCAGCTTCCGGTGGCAATCAGCAAATACTCAGCGGTTAACCGCTGGGCGCCCACCATCACCGTGTGTGCGTCAACCAGCACGGCGCGGCCATCGATAATCTTCGCGCCCGGCGCCGGTAAGCAGGTCGCCATAAACTCCGTTGAGCCGTGCGATCTCGCGATTCTTGTTGGCGATCAGCCGGGACCAGTCAAAGTGGCCCGGCGCCAGCGTCCAGCCGAAGCCGGCCGCCTCTTCGAATGCCGCGCCGTACTCGGACGCGTACACCAGCAGTTTTTTCGGTATGCAACCGACGTTGACACAGGTGCCACCCAGGTAGCGTTCTTCCACCACTGCGACGCGGGCGCCATAGGTGGCGGCAATCCGGCTGGCGCGCACGCCGCCCGAACCGGCGCCGATAGTGATCAGATCGAAATCATATCGCGGCATTGGTTTAGCCTCTCTGCCGCCAAATTTAGCCGCCCGCAACGCTCACATGCCAGAGGAGGGACCGCGCTCGCACCAAAGTCGCGAGCCTGACGGGGAGCGAGCGACATCGAGTTTGCCAGTTACGGCTATCGGACCGTTGGGGATTCGCTGCCGCATGCGATGCTATGGTCTGGCTCGGCTGGTCTGATAATTGCGCAGCAAGGAAATCGGCCAGGCGGCCTTTGGATCCTGCTTCGGCAGACGAGTTTCCCACGGTCGCGCGATATTCGGCGAACAAATCAACCGCAAGGAGGGCCGCAGATGAAAGCCGCTGTTTACCATGGTCCCAACCAACCGCTCAGCATTGAGCAAATTGATATCGATGAGCCGCAGGATCGCGAGGTTCTGATGCGTACCGCGGCGTCCGGAGTCTGTCACAGCGACCTCCATTTTGTTGATGGCCTGTGGCAATGGCCGACACCCGCCGTGCTCGGCCACGAAGCTGCGGGGGTGGTCGAAAAGGTGGGCCCGGCGGTTAGCCAGTTCAAGCCCGGCGACCACGTGATCTCCTGCCCGTCGGTCTTTTGCGGCTACTGCGAGGAATGCATGTCGGGCCACCCGAGCCGCTGCACCAACCAGGCCGCTACGCGGCGCGAGCCCGGCTCCAAACCGCGGCTCTCAAAGGGCGGCAAGCCGGTGGAGCAGTTTGCCGACCTGTCGACCTACGCCGAAAAAATGCTGGTGCACGAGAACGCACTGGTTAAGATCGCCGACGAGATTCCATTGGACCGCGCCGCGCTGATCGGATGCGGGGTCACGACCGGCATGGGCGCCGTGCTCAACACGGCTAAAATCGAATCCGGCACGATAGTCGCCGTGTTCGGATGCGGCGGCGTGGGGCTGTCGGCGATTCAAGGAGCGCGCATTGCCGGAGCCCGGCGGATCATCGCCGTGGACCAGTTCGAATCCAAACTGGCGATGGCCAAACGATTTGGCGCCACCGACACCGTGGACGCCTCGCAGACCAACGCGGTCGAGGCCATCCGGACCTTAACCGGCGGCCGCGGCGTCGACTATTCGTTTGAAGCGGTCGGGGTAAAGAAGCTCGCCGAGCAGTGCTTCGAATGCCTCAAGGTGGGCGGCACAGCGACGATCATCGGGATGATCCCGATCGGACAGAAGGTCGAGCTCGACGGCGCCAGTTTGCTGACCGAGCGCAAGATTCAGGGTTCCATCATGGGCTCCAACCGTTTCCGTATCGACATGCCGCGTTATCTCGACTACTACCGCCAGGGCCGCCTCGACCTCGACGGCATGATCAGCCGGCGCGGCAAGCTCGAGGACGTCAACGAAGCGTTCCGCGCGATGAAGGCGGGCGAGGTCGCACGCACCGTGCTGATGTTCGAATAGCCAGTCGAAACGCAATCACAACGCGTTGTTCTTCCCCTCTCCCCTGACCAGACCCCTGACCAGGGAGAGGGTTGGGAGAGGGTGTTTGTCTTCTGCGCCAAGGGTTCTGTGCATCCTGACCGGACTGAAACCCTCGCTTTGCCCTTTCCGTCACACATAACAGGAAAGAGTTCAAACAAAAATCCAGTGTCGTTTTTCCCATTGCTCAACGGCCTCGAATGTAAGTTCTTCAACAGTCTGTAGACAAGGAAAAGCAACAGAATTATTCGCTTCAACGGGAGAAACCCGGACAAAATGGACCTTCAGTTCATCAAGTATGAAAAACGCGGCCGTCTCGCCTACATCACCATCAACCGTCCGGAGGTCATGAATGCGCTAAACCCGCAGTGCCATTGGGAGTTGCATCAAATCTGGGATGACTTTGCGGCGGACAACAACTTGTGGATCGCAATCCTGAGCGGCACCGGTGAGCGCGCTTTTTCCGCGGGGCATGACCTCAAGTACTCGGCGGAGCATCCGGACCCGATTGAACTGCCGCCCGGCGGCTTCGGCGGCTTTACTGCCCGCTTCGATATAAACAAGCCGATAATTGCCGCGGTCAACGGTCTGGCGCTGGGTGGGGGGTTCGAACTGGCGCTGGCCAGCGACATCGTGGTCGCCGCCGAGCATGCGCGCTTTGGATTGCCTGAACCGCGCGTCGGACTGATAGCGGGCGCCGGCGGCGTCCATCGTCTGCCGCGCCAGATCCCATTGAAGATCGCGATGAGCCTGATGTTGACCGGCAGGCAAATCTCGGCCGCGCGATGCCTGCCGCCTGGGCATAGTCAACGAGGCGGTCCCATCGGCGGATCTGATTCCGACCGCGGAGCGATGGGCCGCGGAGATCATGGAGTGCGCCCCGCTGTCGATACGCGCCACCAAGGAAGCCGCGCTCAAGGGGCTGGATATGCCGCTGGAGCAGGCGCTGGCTGAACAGTTCCCTGCGCTGAAGAGGCTGCTCACATCCCAAGATATCAAGGAAGGCCCGCGAGCCTTCGCCGAAAAGCGCAAGCCGCAATGGCGCGGCGAATAAGGCGTCGGCGGTTTTCGTGGCTCTTGTGCGCCCTCTCCTTACCTAGGCCTTACCTGGGAGAGGGCGTCGGGAGAGGTTGCGCATCGCCTCAAAGACCGTTTCGATTAGGCCTGCCAGCGCTTTTGTTCGCTTTAAAATCAGCGCGTGCGATTAATTCATCGGCAAGTGCGGGGGAGAATTTCACGGCGAATAATCTGATTGTGGTTACCTTTTCAAGTTAGAACACTTGTAAAGGACAGCTGCGCACTGGCACGGATTACCACAGGAGGGACAGCTATAACCCTGCTGCTTACTTTCGTCGCGCCAGAAGTGTTCAACGGTTCCAAACGGGACGAATCCCATATGGGTGAGCACGGCATGGGCATGAATGCCGTCCGGCGCCTTCCACGCAATACTGAACAATGTTTCAGCACCGCGCTCGTGGAGGCCCTTCATTGCGCTTCTAATCAAAAGAGTGCCGATGCCACGCATTTGGTATTTTGGCTCAACTCCAACGCTCTGGAGAACTCCAAGCTTGCCACCTGAATCAGCATATTCGAGATCGGCTGGGAACCTGACGGTAAAGCCTTTGAGCAGTGTGGGTAATTCTCCGCGCTGGAGCAGTTTCCCCAAGACGAAACCGGCTACGACATTATCCGGGGACAAGGCTACATCGAAAAAGATACCCTCGCGGCCGTTCGAATTGAGAGCTGTGACTGTCATCGAAACATAATCATTTCCCAATACTCTCGATGCCAGGTCGAGTGCAGCCGCTTCGTGACGAGGCGTGAGTGCTTTTATAACAATGTTCTGCATGCGACGAAATTGATAAAGTCCTGCGTTGATTATTTTGTTCTCATTATCATAGCCGGACCAGATTCCGTCCATATCTCTGTCTTGATTGACTTTCAAGAAAAAATTACCAACGCCACTGTCATGGGGTGACAAAGCTGTGTAGACGCCATAAAAATGGCCTCCTTTTTGCAATCTGCCCTCCATCCTCCAACTTGTTTGGGGAGAAAGCTTCGTCTCCCCCCATATCGCAAAACCACGCTGTTTTAATCTTGCGGGAGCAACATGGAGAACTTTCTTACCGTCTTTAAGATCCTCAAAATGAGTGAGATATTCACCAGCTATCGGGTAACGGAGGCTGATGTAGAAATCTCGTATGCGTCCCGAGAGTACGGCCAATATGTAGAAGGTGATAGCTCCGACCACTCCGGACAGCCATGCCTCCAGGAAATCTGGTAGTTTCAGGGCATGAAGCAACCAATTGATCATGGCACCGTCTTTAAAGACGAAAGAATGGTTAAGAGAATCGTTCAACGGCAAGCTGCGCGAAGAACTGCTCAATCGCGAGCTCTTCTATTCATTGGCCGAGGCCAGGTATCTAATTGAGCCCCTGGCGACAGCACTTTAATCAAGTGCGAGCGCATAACGCGCTCTGCTACCGCCAGCCAGCACCGGTGGCCAGATTGCCCTTGCAACCCAACTCTCTCTAAGAAGTTGGACCACTGACCGGGTTCAGGTCACCTCCGTCCCCTACAAAAGAGAATTCTCACTCTATGACGAGATCCTCCCCGAAGTACGGCCTCACGACGGGACTGTCTATCGCCTCCGGATCGCCGGGCCGTCCGTCCGCTCGGCCATCGGCCGGGTTGCGCAGCCAGGTCCAGATCTTCCGTACATCGATTGGGCAGTTACACGCCGAGCGCCCGCTCTCGTTCTGGTAGTAGTTATTGGCGCGCGGATCTTTGTAAATCATCATAGCCTCGTACCGATCCACCTCATCGTTGTAGCGCCAATAGGCATCGAGCTTGACGTCGATCGAGCGCCTTTTCTGCGTGATCAGACGGCTGAAGCATTGAAGCGCGAATCGCGTCACCATCTCTTCGAAATCGACAATCTGAAGGCCGCCGAAGTTGTTGGTGTTCGGCCCGTAGATCATGAAAAAGTTCGGGAACCCTGGCAGCATCGTGCCGAGGTAAGCGCGGGCGCCGTCCTTTGCCCAAAGCTCCTCGATACGTTGCCCGCTCCGCCCGCGAACCTCCATCGGCCACAGGAAGTCGTTGGCCTTGAATCCGGTGGCATAGACGATAATGTCGAGCGGATACTCAACGCCGCCTTCCACCTCGATTCCGTTTGGCGTGATCTTCCGAATCGGCTCCGTGACCAGGGTAACATCGTCGCGCAGCAGAGCATCGTAGATGCAGTAGTTCGCGTCGACGATAATCGGCCGTGCCGAGTATGGCGGCGCAACCGGAGTCATCTTCTCGATGAGATCCGGACGGGCTGCGAGCTTGCTGTGGAGAAACGCCAGTTGCGATTCTCTGACGTTCTTGTTGCGCTGGCTCCTTGCTTGTTCATCCTTAAACTCAGGATCAGCCCGCATCGTCTTCATGACAAATTCTGGCCCCGTAAGATAGCTGACTCGGAATCGAATAAAGTTCGTGATGTAGGGAAAGTTCCGGTCTAGCCAATTCACCTGCGGGGGAAATGCCTCGAGATATCCCTTGGTGTCGAAACACCAATTTGGCGTCCGCTGGAACACGTAGGTATGACCGACCAGTTGCGCGAGCTCCGGGATCATCTGGTATCCGGTCGCCCCGGTTCCAATCACCGCGACCCGCTTGCCCTTCAGCTCCAGGTCGACCGGCCAGCGGGCGGTATGGAACGCCTTGCCCTTGAACGTCTCCATGCCTTCGATGTCGGGCAGGTTTGGGCGCGACAGGAATCCGACGCTCGCGATCACCGCGTTTACGCGCCAAACACGCGGCCCGCCGGGGCCTTCAGCCTTGATTTCCCACAGTTTCGCGGCCTCGTCCCAAATGACGGACTTGACCTCGGTGTTGAACGTAATGTCCTTACGGACATCGAAGTTGTCGGCCACCCACTTGAAATACTTCAAGTTTTCACGTTGCGGGCAGAACGCGTTCGGATACTCGAAATTAACCCCATAGGTATGCGTGTAGGTGCGGCTTGGCGAATCAACCCGTGCGCCGGGGTAACGGTTTTCCCACCATGTGCCGCCGACTTCCTCGTTCTTCTCGATCACAAAGTATGGGATGCCGGCGTGCTTCATTTGAATGGCGGCGTTCAGACCTCCCATGCCGGCGCCGATCACAGCTACTTTGAAATTCTGCAAGTCTTGCGCGGATGGCGTCTCCGGCCAAACGAGCTTCCGTATCCACGGGTCCAGGGCCAATTGCTCCAGCCACAAATCGAACTCGGACGTCGGAATATCGGTTCCTGCCGCAAGGCTGAGGCTGCGATGGAGACGCTCGGGCGGACCGTAAGAGATGTCGCCGGCGCCCTGGTCGCGATAAGACTTCAAAAATGCGGCCGCCTTGGATTGAATCAGCGCCACGTCCGCCGGGCTCTTGACCACGGTTAACTCGACATTTCGGATGGTGATCGTTGTGACCGCGGTGGCCGCGATGCTCTCGTCGCCGGTCAGTTGATAGAGCAGACCGCGAAGCACCATGGGGTCGGCATGCCGCACCGCGTCGTCGATGGTTTCATCTGTTGCTGTAAGCAATTCGGATCGTTCGGTCATCTGTGCAGCCTCGCTGTCGATATCAGTCCGCCTATTTCGCCGTGCCCGCGGGCGTTGCGAAGATTATGATAGGACTCCCGGCAAATGTAGTTATGCCGCAATTTCCATTTTGATCTCCAATTTCATTAGTCCGAAGGACCTCCAGCCGCAAGCCTTTTAGCCCGGTTTTGGTCCACGATAGCAGGTCGACTCGAAGTGTCCGTTGTAGGCGCTCTGCTCCCTGCCGCCCATAGACCGGCACCTCACCGCTGTCCATGTCCAGCACTACTCGCCGGGACGAACCGAATAGCCCACCGGTCGGCTGTATATGACTACCGCACGAGGTCGGCCAGCGGCAACTGCGTCTTCTTTGCGCGTCGGTCAAGTGTGGGAGAGGGTGAATCTTGATTAGTCCTTGCTCGCCTTTTTTAATTGATCCTTGGCGGCGGCGATCACGTGATCCACCGTAAAGCCGAAGTGCTTGAGCAGTTCCTTGATCGGCGCCGAGGCGCCGAACGAATGCATCCCGATCATCGCTCCGCTTAGGCCAACGTAGCGCGGCCATCCGAAGACTCCCGCCTGCTCCACCGATACCCGCGCCGTGACGGCGGGCGGCAGCACGCTGTCGCGATACTCCTGGCTTTGCTTCTCGAACAGCTCAAATGACGGCATGCTGATCACGCGGGCACGGATACCTTCCTTGGATAGCCGCTCGTACGCTTCCACGCACATCGAGACCTCGCTGCCAGTCGCCATCAGTAGCACGTCGGGCTGCCCGCCGGGCGCGTCGGCCAAGACGTACGCTCCATATTTCACGCCGGTCGCCGGCGCGTACTTCGAACGGTCCAAGGTCGGCAACGCCTGCCGGCTTAAGATCAAGGCTGCGGGCTGATGCTGCAGCGGCATCACCACGCGCCATGCCTCGACGACTTCGTTGGCGTCGGCGGGGCGCAGAGTAATCAGATTGGGCGTCGAGCGCAGGGTCGCCAGTTGCTCGATCGGCTGATGGGTCGGACCGTCCTCGCCCAGACCGATTGAGTCGTGGGTGAAAATGTAGATAACCGGGATCTCCATCAGGCACGACAGCCGCAGCGCGGGCTTGAGGTAGTCGCTGAAGATCAGGAAACCCGACCCGAAGGGACGGACCTTGCTGAGTGACATGCCGTTAATGGCCGCGGCCATCGCATTCTCGCGGATACCGAAGTGGAAGTTGCGGCCCACGCTATCGTCCTCGAAATCACCGGCTCCTTCGAACGTCAGCCGGGTCTTGGTGGAGGGCGCCAAATCGGCGGCCCCGCCGATCAGCCAGGGCACGCCGCGCGCAACCGCATTGAGCACCTGGGCCGAGGAATCGCGGCTGGCGATCCCCTTGGGGTCGGTTTTGAAGGTCGGCAGTTCGGCATCCCATCCCGCGGGCAACTCGCGCCGCTGCATGCGATCCATCTCTTCGGCAAGCGCGGGAAAAGCTTTTTCATATCGGGCGAATTTCGCGAACCAGGCTTTACGCGCCTCGCTGCCACGCTTGGCTATAGAGTCAGCGAAGTGCTGGCGGACGTCGTCGGGAACCAGAAACTTGGCGTCCTCCGGCCATCCGTAATTGCGTTTGGCGCCACGTACCTCCTCTTCGCCCAACGGCTCGCCGTGCGCGGCACTGGTGTCGTGCTTGGTCGGCGCACCATAGGCGATATGACTATCCACGATGATCAACGTGGGCCGGTCTGTGGTCTCGCGCGCGGTTTTGAAAGCCTGCTCGAGAAAATGCAGCGAGTTGGCGTCGCTGACGCGCAACACGTTCCATCCGTAGCCCAGGAAGCGGGTGCCGACGTCGTCGCTAAACGCAAGTGCCGTGTTGCCTTCGATCGTGATGTGGTTGTTGTCGTAGATCCAGCACAGGTTGGAGAGCTTCAAATGGCCAGCCAGCGAGGCCCCCTCGTTCGATATCCCCTCCATCATGCATCCGTCGCCGGCGAGCGCGTAAACGCGGAAGTCGAACATCTCGAACCCCGGGCGATTGAAATGCGTCGCCATCCATTTCGACGCAATCGCCATCCCGACACTGGTGGCCACGCCCTGACCCAACGGGCCGGTGGTGGTCTCGACGCCGGAGACCATCCGATACTCCGGATGTCCCGGGCATTTGCTACCGAGCTGGCGGAAATGCTTGATGTCGTCCAAGCTCACGGAGGGCTGCCCCAATACTTCATATTCCGGGTTCACCGCTTTGACCCCGGTCAGATGTAACATCGAGTAGAGCAACATCGAAGCGTGCCCCGCTGATAGCACGAAGCGGTCGCGGTTGGGCCAGATTGGATCTTCGGGATCGAAGCGCAGGAAACGGTCCCACAGGCAGTAAACCACCGGCGCCATCGCCATCGGGGTCCCTGGATGGCCCGAGTTGGCCGCCTGCACCGCATCGATCGAAAGAGTTCGGATCGTATTGATGCACTTCAGCTCGAAAGTTTCCCGCTCGGTCATGACTCCAGTTGCTCCTTGATGGCGTTACCCGGCGGCGATGACCGGGGCGGTCCGCTCCTGGCGCCAACCCAGGGATGAGCGCCACTGCCTACAGGTTGCGCCATCCGCGGGTGTGCGTCCAGTCGCACAATTATTCCAACTGGAACAGAAGCCTGAATGACGATGCCGAATTCATACACCCACCAGACGAGCAGTCTACCGTGCTGCTATTGACGTCTTCGGGTATGGGCGGGCATAAGCATCAACTTGACAGTCCGAGCCAGTGGGGCGGGCGTCCCTGTCCGCCGCTGAATGGCGGGCGGGGACGCCCGCCCCACTGAACTGTGATACGCCACTGAAACCCGCGGCGAGAGTCTTTTTTCAGCGCAGCCTCTAGGCGGCTTTGACCGCGGCCGCTTTGGGCGTCAGGTGGGACTCGATGAACTCCCCACCCTTCATCACCACGTTGAGCCGGGCGCGATCCTGAAGTATCGCGATGTCGCGGATTGGATCACCGTCAACCACCAGCAATCGGCAATCTTACCCACTGCGATTGTGCCGAGCTTATCTCCCTCGCCCAGCAATCCAGCGCCATTGCGCGTCGCCCAGCGGATCACGTCAAGCGGCGCAGTGCCGGCATACTTGACGTAAAACTCCAGTTCGGCGCCGTAAGTGCCATGCGGCATCCAGGAAGTTCCAAAATCGTCACCGATAACCAGCTTGACACCCGCCTTGTTGGCGAGCTCGACCGAACGGTAACCCTGTTCAAGCCATCGCTCTTCCTGACTCAACCGTTGCTCCGGCGTACGCCCATGTTTGCGCATCATCTCCAGCGTCTTGAAGCTGAAGTAGAGGCTCGGAGTAACGTAGGTTCCCTGCTGGACCATCAGCTCCATGGCAGCTTCGTCCATAGCGTCGGCGTGATCGATCACGTCCATGCGCGCCTCGAGGGAGTCCATGATTGCTTTGCGCGACACCACATGCCCACGCACCAACCGCCCGCGCTCGTGGGCGGCCTGCGTGGCAGCCTGAATCTCCACCGCGGTCATCGATACCTCAGTCGCCGCCATCTCGAAGCCGTGGCCGCCGGTAACATATAGCTTTATGATGTCGGCTCCGGCCTTGGCTTCCTGCCGGATTGCCTTGCGAAACTCATCCGGTCCGTCGCAGATATGGGCCAGACCCTCGAGACCGAGTTTCCAATACTCCGGATGCACGTCTATCGGACCGCCGGTGGTACCGACATCGTGGCCGCAGGCAATCAGCCGCGGGCCTTGGATCAGTCCGTCGCGGATCGCAGTCTTTAGCGCTACGTCAACATTGTGCGGCGAGCCGGCGCCAACCGCGCCCGTAAAGCCCGAGCGCAACAGCAGATCTGCGTTCTTCGCCGCGCCCAACGCGAGGTAGGTCGCCGGATACTTGAGCTCGATATCCTCGATGCTGTTGATGTTGAGATAACCGGCATGAAAGTGGCACTCGACCATCCCCGGCATCAAGGTCTTGCCGCCCAGATTGAATACCGTGTCGCGGGCGGTCGGCTGGGGCACGGCGCCGCCGGTGCCCACGGCGATAATGTATCCGTCCTCGACCACCACCGTGCTGTTGGGCTTGGGTGGATTGTCACCGTCGATAAGATTGGCGGCAGTAAAGAAAGTACGTGCCATTTGAATTCCTCCTGGGCTAGCCTCACGCCTGCACGCGATCCACTAAAATTTGTATCGCTCCCCGTCCGGCAATTGTCAATGCAATTCGCTAGTATATCAGTGAAGCGAAACGGCTTAAAATCGGACCTGAAGTGCGCGCATCCTTGAGCCGGCTTTACTTACTCTCGGTCACTTCGCGAAAGGTCCGAATCGCTTCCACGGCTACTGGGATACCGCCGTATTGCGAGAGGTGGATTATCAATTCCTTGATCTCCTCGGGCGTGACTCCGACGTTGAGCGCGCCGCGCATGTGGATTTTCAGTTCCGGCGCCCGTCCCAATACCAGCAGCGCCGCCATCGTGATCATCGAGCGGGTCTTGGTCGGCAGTCCTGGCCGGCTCCAAACCTCGCCGAAGCATTGGTCGTTGACCAGATGCGCGAATCCTTCATCGAACTTCTTGAAATATTCCCAAGTGCGTTCCACATGCTCCTCGCCCCATAGCTCGGCCCGTTTCTTAAAGCCCCTATCATGAGCGTCGTCTGCCATTGGTCGCCTCCGTTCGTGTCTTGATAAATACAGGATTATCACGAAGCCGGCCTTCGTTTGAGACCCTGAAGCGAATCGCGCCGGCGCTGATGGACTTCCTCGTTGCAATCCTAAGTCGAGTCTGGTGATATCAGACCCGGCACTTGGTTTTCAGGAGGGGGGAATTAATGTGCCAGTCTGCTGACATTCTTTTGATGAGAAGTAACCAGCAAGGAGGGCTCGTGTCTCCAAGTGCGGCCATGAAGGTCGAGGAACGATTTACGTGACCGACAGAATTCCGTCTTCTGATGAGTCCGGGCAGGGCCACTCCCGCGATCCAGGCTTCCTGGTAGTCGGAATCGGTGCGTCGGCGGGCGGCATTAGCGCGCTCCGGCAATTCTTCAGCCGCGTCAGCGCGGATAGCGGTATGGCCTTTGTGGTGATCCAGCACCTGTCGCCGCAGCATGAGAGCAATCTCGCGGCAGTCCTTCAGACCCAAACCAAGGTTCCGGTCACCCAGGTCAATGAAACGCTTAAGCTGGAGCCTAATCACATCTACGTGGTCCCGCCAAACAAATACCTCGTGATAAAGGACGGGGACATCAAGCTAACCGAGCCTGAGCGCCTGCGCGGAGCACCCACTTCCATTGATCTGTTTTTTCGCACTCTGGCTGAAGCCTATGGCAGAGACGCCGTTGGAATTGTGATGTCCGGGACCGGTGCCGACGGTACTCTGGGGCTCGGCCGGGTGAAGGAATGCGGCGGTCTCGCAATCATCCAGGATCCCGCCGAAGCCGAGTACGACGCGATGCCGCGCAGCGCGATCGAGAAGGGCGTATATGATTTGATTTTGCCGGCAGCCGAGATGCCCGATCGGTTACGAGCCTTAGGCGCGGGAGCCGGAGGCCGCGGATACCCATTGCCGACGATGAAGCAAAGGCGCCGCCGGTAGACGACACGGCGGAGGTGCGCGAGATCCTGGCGATGCTGCGCCAGCGCACCGGGCATGACTTAAGCCAATACAAGCGGCCAACCCTGTTGCGCCGCATCGTCCGCCGGGTGCAGGTGCACCAACTTGTGGATATAGCTTCGTATGTAACCTTTCTGCATGAGCATCCCGAAGAGTTGCCGGTGCTGTTGCGGGATCTGTTGATCACGGTCACCAACTTTTTTCGCGACCGCGATGCTTTCGACGTTCTGGAGCGTGAGGTAGTGCCCCAACTGTTTGCCGGCAAGACCGCCAATGATCAGGTGCGAGTATGGGTAGTTGGATGCGCTACGGGTGAGGAAGCCTATTCGATCGCGATGCTGCTGTCCGAACACGCGCGGGCGGCTTGCCGACCCACCCAAAATTCAGATTTTTGCCACGGACATAAACGAGCGAGCGATCGCTGAGGCCCGCGAAACCCGTTATCCGAACAGCATCACCGTCGATGTTTCCGCCGAACGCTTGCGGCACTTCTTCATCAAAGATGGCGAGCACTATCGGATCAAGAAAGAGGTGCGCGAACTGATCCTGTTTGCGCCCCACAACGTGCTGCGCGATCCGCCTTTTTCCAGATTGGACTTGGTAACCTGCCGTAATCTGCTGATCTATCTCAAGCGCGAGTTACAGGAACGCGTCCTGGGTACCTTCCATTTCGCCCTGGCACCAAATGGCTACCTGTTCCTGGGTGCGGCCGAATCGGCGGAGGAGTCGCCGCTGTTTGCTCCGGTCGCCAAAAAACCGCGGATTTACACCCGCCGCGCTATGAGCGCCGCAATCCAGACCGGGCGCGCTCCAGCCGGTAATCGGACAATGGAACATCAGACCGCCCGAGTTGCCGGGGATCGCCGGCGCAAAGATTGCCTCCTATGGCGAACTGCACCATAGAGTCGTCGAACGATTGGCCGCGCCCAGCGTTTTGATCGACGAAGATTACGGCATTGTCCATCTCAGCGAACACGCGGGACGCTATCTCCGCTTCGCGGGTGGAGAACCTAGCCGCAACCTACTCGACGCCGTGCATCCAGGCATTCGCCTTGACCTGCGCGCCATGTTGCTGGCCGCCAACGCGCGGTCCGGCGAATCTCCCGAGGCGGCTGAGACGCGCCGGTTGCGCCTCGAAATCGATGGCAAACCGTGTGTAGTCAGCTTGACGGTCCGGCTGGTGGTTGACAGTCCGGTGCAGGCGCGGGGTTTTTTCCTGGTCATCTTTGACGAAATGATCCCGGCCGCGGCGGCCGTGAACGGGCACGCCTCCGGGAGCGAAGCCGAGCTGAAAGTTGTCGGTCAACTCGAGGAGGAGCTGCAACGCACCCGCGATCAACTCCATTTTACCGTTGAGCAATACGAGACCTCAGCCGAAGAATCGAAAGCCTCCAACGAGGAGCTTCAAGCGATCAACGAGGAGTTACGTTCAACCACCGAAGAACTCGAAACCAGCAAAGAAGAGCTGCAGTCGCTCAACGAGGAGTTGACCACGGTCAACCAGGAACTGCGCGAGAAGATTGAGGAACTGGGCCGCGTCAACAGCGACCTTGAGAACCTGATGAGCTCGACCGACATCGGCACGATATTTCTCGACCGCGGGCTGCGGATCAAGCTCTATACGGAACGGGCACAGGAGCTGTTCAACATCACCGCAACGGATGTCGGACGTCCGCTCGAACATTTCACCCATCGGCTTGACTACCATTCCCTGACTGAAGACGCGGACGCGGTCCTCAAGAATCTGCAAACCAGAGAGCGCGAGGTGCATGCCAGCAACGGCCGCTGGTATTTGGCGCGGCTGGTTCCGTATCGCACTACCCAGGACAAAATTGACGGAGTGGTGCTCAATTTCGTTGATATCACCGACCATCGGCACGCCGAGGAACTGCGCCGGCAAACCGCGATGTTGCAGGAGCGATCGCAGATCCTGGAGCTGGCCAACGTGTTCGTGCGCGATGTCGACGATCGAATTGTGCAGTGGAACGCCGGATGCGAACGGCTGTACGGCTATACCAAAGAAGAAGCTCTCGGCCGCGTCGCAAACGAGCTGCTCGCGACTGGAATTCAAACAGCCGCTGGCCGAAATCAAGGCTCAGCTTTTCGCGATCGGGGCATGGCAAGGGGAATTGGTTCACGTCACCAAATCAGGCGAGCGAATCACGGTAGCCAGCCGATGGGTGTTGCATCGCAACGAGGCCAACGACCCGTCGGCGATTCTCGAGGTAAATCAAGACGTTACCGCTCTAAAGCACGCCGAGGAGGAACTGCGTCACGCCGACCAGCGTAAGAATCAGTTCCTGGCCACGCTGGCTCACGAACTGCGCAATCCGCTGGCCGCCACCCTAAGCAGTCTGGAGCTGCTAAGCTTGGCACAGGGTGATCAGGAGGAGATCCAATTCGCACGCGGCGCAATGCAACGGCAGTTCGAGCATCTGATGCGGCTGGTGGATGACCTGCTCGACCTCGAACGCCTGGGTCGCGGTAAAATAACGCTACGCACGGAGCGCATCGCCTTGAGCAACGTGGTCGCGGCCTCACTGGAGACCAGCCGCGCCCTGCTCGAAACCCATGGCCATACGCTTAACGTCTCCGCCCCGGCCACCGCCACTTACGTCATGGGCGACCGCATCCGCCTTTCACAAGCGCTGACCAACCTGCTGAGCAACGCGGCCAAGTACACCCCCGCGGGCGGCCGCATCGAGCTTGACGTCGCGATCGAGGACCATCAGGCCGTCATCCGGGTGCGCGACAGCGGCATCGGGATATCGGCAGAAATGCTGCCTCATATCTTCGATTATTTCGTCCAGGAAGCTCCCGGATCGGAAGCTAACCGTAGAGGTCTCGGCGTCGGACTTGCGCTGGCGCGCCAGTTGATTGAATTGCACGGCGGCACCATCGAAGCCAACAGTGGCGGGCGGGCGAAGGGCAGTGAATTCGCCATCCGCCTGCCACTTGCCCCCGATCAATCCGACCAATCGGAACCGGCCATACCCATCACTATTGGCAAACCAGCTCAGGACGGGCCGGCGCACAGAGTGCTAATTATCGATGACGAGCGCGACGTCGCGGACTTACTCGCCCGGGTTCTGCGGCACGCCGGCCACCAGGTTTGGCGGGCTTACAGTGGACAGACCGGGATCGAGACGGCACTGGAGCACCAGCCCGATGTGGCGTTGATCGACATTTCGATGCCGGACATGGACGGCTACGAAGTGGCACGTCAACTGCGCACCCGATTGCCACGGATGCTGCTCATCGCACTCAGCGGCCTCGTCAATGGCCCGAATAGCGAGCGCTCACGCGCCGCGGGATTCGACTATCATGTCGCCAAACCGGCGACGCTACAGCAGATCGAGGAGCTCTGCGCGAAGTCGCTTGGGCGGTCCAAGCGCGAGTAATTTCCGCATTGCGCGGGCTTTTTGCGTTTCTGCCCGCAACACCTGTTGGTAGTCTGAGGTACACAACTGCGCGAACAATCGCACAAGCAACCAACGTGTGTCGGATACGCCTGCGCACATCGATTGACGCACCGGCGCCAATCGCATCTCGTCACCGCCTTAACCGCCCGGGCTGGCCAGAGTATTGGTTCGCTGCGTCCAAGCGACGATTGCGTTATCCACGGCACACGTAACACCGATCACCGGTGGACTCTGAGCATCTGTTAGCCGATGATGAAAGTATCGGGATCGACATAGGAGTCGAGTCCGATATTGTCTCAGCCTGACGATGGTCCTTTGTATCGCCTTCGACCACGTTATACTTGGTCAACGCCTAACTACTTCAGAACAATCCGCTTCCGGACAGGCCGGCGCTCTCTTGTTCGGCTGCGCAGGCGGTCCGAAGCGCAACAATTTCGTAATCTACATGAGGTGAACGCGACGATGAAAATGAACCGAACTCTAACTGCAGTGGTGGCCGCCGGGCTGTTCGGCCTGATGTCGGCTCCCGTGATGGCCGGCAACACGGCCGGTGCCTTCGACAGCGCCGGCAAAGACAATCCGCCGCTAGTGCTTGCGCAGGAATCACCGGCGCAAGAGCAGCACGAACAGCAGCGGTACGACCAACAGATGCGCGCAGACCAGCACAAAGCCAAGGAAACTGCGATGAACTATCATAGGCATCATCACAAACACTACAAGCACCACGTACAAAGCATCTCCGAAGGAACTAAGCATAATGGAAACGATGCACATTCGTCAGACTCATCTAAGTAAACTCGCTTTAACCATCGTCAGCGCGGGCGCTTGCCTGATGCTGGCCGGTTGCTTCGGCGCGACCTACTCGCAGGACAGCGGTCCGACGCCGGTAATGGCAGCGCCTGCGGAAACTTCTTCCACGACGACTACTACGACCGATGCCGCCCCTACGACCGTGGAATCCCACCGCACTACCTCGGCGTTTCTGATTCCCTGAGTGTGGAATCGCTTGCTCCGCCTCGAACTGCCGTCGCGTCCGGACGCGCGGCCGGATAAACTACCGCAAGCGAGAGACGTCAGCTCCCTGCAAGCCGGCCTGGGAAACCTTTCCCCGGCCGGTCCCTCATTGTCGGTTCGCCTTACCCTGGACGTATTACCCATCGCAAATGCCGTCCCCTGTATCACAGAGGCTGGACAACAGACCTAAAGCGATGCCGCTCGACCTGCGCCAAAGTCCGAACCTCTTCCCGCGCGTCGGGTAACGTGACTGATCGAGAGCCTGATTCTTCTCCCGCGCGGTACTGTAGCGTAAAGTCAGACTATAGCAAGACGCAACCATAGCTCTTGAGGTAGACTGACGGTGGAGTCTTGTCGATCCCAATGCTCTCCTCGCGCACGACAGACTACCGTCCGAGCCGGGCCCATTACTCTCTCGGACTGACTTAGTTCCGCAACTGGCCGAGTAGTCGCGGAACTTTATAGCTTGAGTCGTGGGTTGCGTTATCAACAGCACACGGATCGCAGATTGCTCACTCTTTTAGAGTCCTGATCTGTTACACTGATGTTATGAAGGTCGAGACAATATCTCAGCTTCGGAGCTTGAAAGGACTCAAGAATATCTCCTGGCTTACGACACGCCAGCTGGATAAGCTCGCCGCGGTGCTAAGGGTGAGCCATTTCGAGAAGCGCGCCATAATCTTCGAGGAAGGCAGGACTGCCGATGCCGCCTACGTCTTGCTGACTGGCGTTGCTCGTATCACCTGCCGTAATCGCAAAGGCATTCGAACTATGTTGATCATGGTTGCGCCTGGTATGATTCCTGGTTGTCCCGTGGCCGTCACCGGCGTTAACTATGACTTTCGCTGTGAGGCGGTTACCAGCTGCCAGGTGGGAATCGTTGAGCTCAACACCTTGGTCGAGATTTGTCTGGGCGTCGCGTCCGTGGATTTTAAGCGGCTGGCGGCCAACTATATTGGGCGGTGGGATTTGGTGCATCTGCGTTGCTCGAACTTCATGAGCTGCACGCTTGCAGAGCGCCTGGCCCTTACACTGCTGGAATTGAGTGAAAACTTTGGGACTCCCGATCGTCGTGGAGTGCGGCTGACAGTGCTGGCGCGGCACAAAAACCTTGCAGAACTGGTTGGCGCTTCGCGGCCGCGTGTAACCGAACATCTGATGGCGTTTGAGCGTGCAAACATGATTGTGCGGAGCAATGGGCACATGGTGGTAAAGCGCGAACAGCTCGAAAGCTTTCTGACCGGAGCCCATCCGAGGTCCTTGCGGACAACCAATACCAAGAAAGCCGCGTAACTGACCGAAGACTAAGAAAGCCTCACCATACCCTCTCCCTCACGATCAAGGGAGAGGGTACACAAGCCAAGATAGCTTACCTATCTGTCCTGTGCCGGCTGGATAGCGTTGAAGTTGCCCGGATCCTGCTTCATCTCCGCAAGCAGACCCGGATTAGCGTCGAATAGTTGTCCGAGCGATGGATGCTTTCCGATATAGCGCGCGTCGCTGAGCAAGGTCGGCTTGTTGGCGAGTTGATGCGCGATCTTGGGATGCTCCTGGGCGAATGCGGTCCATTCTTTGAGCGAGTTCATGTGCAGGTCGCTTTGGTTGGCTTTTTCGAAAGACATTGTGGTTCTGCCCTCGACCACGGTGCCGTTGACCTGCGGATTCGCCCCGCCTTCCTGGGCAAGCGCGGGGCCCGTCATCATGGCGGCGATCGCAATGGCAGCGAGTAGGCTAAGTTTCCGATTCATTCCAAGGTCTCCTTATAGAGCCGTTATTGTTGCCTTCTTCAGTGTGGGTCGAGCCGAAGTCCTGGACCTGGTCTTGGCCGCCCGCGTAGGAACGCCGGGTCTTGGCCGTACGCTCATGGTCCTGCTGGCAATCGTGACAAAGGCGCGTGAAAGGCATTACCACGAGGCGCTGTTCGCCGATTTCGAAGCCGCAATTCTCGCACAGGCCGTATTTCATTTCTGCGATGCGCTCGAGCGCGGCGTCTATCTGACTGATCTTGATCCGTTCGCGCTCGGAGAGCGCGGAGCTTATGTCGCGATCGCACTCTTCAGAGGCCCGGTCAGAACTGTCCAGACCATCGCCTCGGTCGCCGTCTCGTTCAGCCCGAAGTTCGAAGCCCGCTTGTTCACTCAGCCGGGTCTTCGTCTGCCGGAGATGCTCGCTCGCCCGGTTAAGAATTTGTTTGCGGTTCATAGGCGAAGGCGCCTTCGTCATCGGAATGACCTCCTTACGCAATAATCAAATGCAGGATTACTGGATGTTCGTGTGCTGAACATGTTGCTTTTGCACCTTATGGGGGCCGAGGATCGCGAACGGAAGAGCGGCTATGTAAATAGTCCTGGTATGCGGCAAGCGTCCTTCATTCATCATGAACGCTTCCAAAGGGCAAACGCAAAGGAGGATGAAGCGGATTCCAGCGATAACGTGCTTCGCGGCACACGATGGGCCGAAAATGACGCGCCTGGCCAACTACTGCAAGGTTTCCGTTCTGGAGCGGCCGTGAGGAAGATCTGCAAAAGGGCCGGCCCGCGTTGATGTTTCCGGGTTCGATCGCAACCGTGCAAAAAGAGGCGGTCCGGTGTACAAGGGGGCGCCTGAATCAGAGTTCAAAATGGAAATCCCGGTTCAGTTCGACGGCCGGTCTAGGCGCAGGGAAACTGTAGATAAACTCTTACCGCGGCCAGGATGGATCAGTATGCGTGACCGGAAAAGATGATGTTTCAAAGTCGCTGACACCCGAGATATGAGGGTGCGAGGTCCGCAAGTGAATCCTGGAGCGATACGACAATGTGGCCTGCAGGGAAAGGCTTTTTGGATAAGGCTTTAGGTTGGTGGTGCTTCTCACCGGCGCTCGAAAACGACGGCGCCAATCCACGGAAGATTGATAGTCTGGCCGCTGTAAATTTGTGCGCCATAGCCACCGTTGGTTTCTTCCTGCTCGAACTCGACCTGAAAAACCGGCCATGACGAATTGAAAATTTCCTTGTAAGGAGCGCCAGCGGGAAGGCCGAGCCAGGAACTGTCCTGCTGCTGATTCGGCGTGCCAAAGGTGACAACCACGAAGAGACATTGGCCGGACCCGCACGTAAAAGCCACCGTGCGATTTCCGGTCGCGACGACTTGGTAGTTTGCCTCGCCTTGTAAACCTTTGGAGGGATCGTTGCGCAAGCCCATTAATTGCCGGAACCAGGCGAGTATGCGGGTGGTGTCTGTAGCGGGGGTGCAATCATCCAGCTGGGGGTTGATCCATTGTTCGTTGTTACTGAAGGAAAAGGCTACGGTTTCACCCACTTCCTGGCCCATGAATAACATGGGAATCCCGTTTGAGAGCAGCGTGGCGGCGCCCATCGCTTTGGCCATCTGATAGCCTTGGCCGAACGGAGGGCGTGAAGCGATGCGAATACTGAGCGGGTCCTGGCCGCTCACCATGTCGTGCGATTCGCCGAAGCGGGTGGCCTGGAAAAATGGACGCCCCCAGTACTGGGGATTATCCATTTCGGCCTTGAGCGGTCCGGAATCGTCCCAACCGGGGTGCCCGCTGTCGTAGCTAGCCGCCCTGATCTGGAAAACTTCGTCGATTCCCCACTGCCCATCCATCACGCCCCATGAAGGATTGGAAACATCCCACGGGCTGGTAGCGGAGTTTTCAGCCACGCAATAGGGCCACGCCCGGCCCTCCGCGGAGGCTGCCGCGCGTAGGGATGAACGAATCATTCCTAAAAACTCCCAGCCGCCCTGACACTTCGTAACGATGGTCTGGGTGTCGTCGTAGCGAAACCCATCGAGGTTGAAAGTCTGGAACAAATACACGGAGGCTTGGCGGAAATATTCGCCCACCATGGGATGCCCGCAGTTCATGCGGTCGCCGTCGTAGTCTCCGTTGCGATATACGTCCGGAGCGATGCTCATCAGTGACGAGCCGAGAGAGTGGTTATAAACCACATCCAGGGTGACACCGCGGCCCGCGGCATGAGCGGCGTTGACGAAACGGGCCAGTGCCGGCGCCCCGCCGTAGAAGCTGTCGATGCCAAAATAAAACGACGGGTCGTAACCCCACGAGACCGCGGAACTGAATTCGTTGACCGGCATGAGGCCGAAAACCGTAGCGGGGAGCTGACGCAGGTAGCCGGGCTGCCCGAGACGGCTCGTGGCGTTTAACTCGTCCGCCAGCAAATCAAGCGACGTGAGGGTGCCGGGTTGCAGATTGGTGAACCGCCTCGCGTGGATCTCATAAATCAGAAGATTTTGCCAGCCCATCGTCTGCCACGGCTGGGCGTGTGACGCCGCTCTGACTGCGGCGACGTCAACCAAGATGGACCACGACGTGGAAGTGTCGGCGGGGCTGTCGCCGAAAGACGTCTTCAGGCTGCCTCCGTCCTGAACGGCGCGTGCGGCAGGATCGATAACTTCCACGTTGTCGTTGAGAAGGAATCGGTACCGTGTCCCAGGCGGCGATTGTGAGGCGGGCAGACTGCACCACCAGTAGAAGGTGTCGTTCGTCAAGGTCATCGGAAACTCTTTGCGCGCCGGTCCTCCGGGGGAGTTTTCATCTACCAGGATGAGCGCGGCGCAAACCGCGTGTGGCGCATGAACCGCAAAATATACTTTACCGTCGAAGAACGTGGCGCCATGCGGTATTTCCTGCGCGGCGAAAACTCCCGCAGTTACGAGCGTGCTCCCGAACGCCGCTTGCATCAGGGCCGTACGGTCGGGCGGCTCCGCAAACCGCGTCGCAGCGCGCGCACAAACGCCATAGACGCCTTCCGTGGTGTAGAGCCTCGGCGTCGAGGCCGTCGGGGTGAAATATCTGCTGGTATCAATCCAGGCATACGGTTTGGGCTCGGTGCCAATGGCGGGAATCAGATCGACGGAGGTAGTAGTGTCTAATGCGACGGACGGCATCACCTGCCAGGTTCCATCCAATTGCAGTGTTGCAGGTACCGTTTCATAAGCTGGACCGTTACCAATGGAAACCTGGGCGGAGAGCCCGTTCGCGAAGCTCGATGTGACCTGAGGTTTGATCGAAATCGGAATGGCGGCGATCGTCGGAAAGGCATCGACCCAATCGCCCGCTCCCAGGCTGAATCGCGACACTGTGCCGAGTGCCGAGGGGTCCGCCGGAAAGGGCCTTTCAATAGGCGGGTTCTCGACATTTTGCTGGCTAGCGACGGCGTAGCTTGCTTGGGGATAAATCGAGACGCTGTATGTGGCAATCTTGAAGAGGGAACTGCCACCGTATGGCTGCGCCGAGGAACATACCAACGGAAAAACGGATTTCTCGACCAAGTCCTGCAATGCCAGTTGTGGGGGCGCGGACGATTTTGCGCTGAACAGGACTTCGAGTGCAACCGGCGTTAACGCGACAGGCGTACTGCGCACGTCGCACTGGCCACTCTTGAGCCACGCAGAGGCGCCATCGCAGGGACGCCAGACGCGATTGCTGGCATCCGGCTCCCAAACGGCCGCCTGGCCATTTGCAGCCGGCTGCACCAGCTTCAGGTTGAAGCCCGAGGTCATCCACTCCGCCAAAGTTAAATTGAAGGTGGATACGCCGTTGGCGTCGTCACGTGCCGATTCCGCAAAATAGGCTGGCTGGACATTGGAATCATAAGGACTCCAGACGTAGATTTGCCCGCCCCGGAATGCATTCTGGGTAATGACATGGAACGTGAGCACATCGCCAGGATTGAAGACCCCGCTGGCGGGTACGGGCTTTTGGTAGAGAATTCTAGGCGAGGATTCGAAGGTCCAGACCTCGGTCGGCGAGGTCAGAAAAAGCCGCCGAGTAAAATCATCCGCCTCCCAATTGTTCTGACCGGTAGCGGGAGAAGTGGTGTGATACTTGAATTGCAGTTTGCGGGGATCTTGTACATCGGGCAGTTGAAAATCCACAAGGTCTCCAGTCGATGTGCCCTTGGTATCCCACACGTTGTTCCCATCCCAAGCGGCTTCCCAAACGCGCATATTCCACAAAACCGCATTGTCTGCCGGTTTATGATGCACAATAATTCCCATAGCGATTTCCCTTTACGAGGGCCTCCACGATCGAGAATCTTCCAGCGGACGGCCTTGGCTCCGCTGGCGAGTTCGGGACTCACGTTCCGCTCCGCCTCATCCCAAACGGTTTATGGCGGCCCTGGCCACGGCCTTGGGCGCCTCGAGGGCCTGCCTCAGCCTTGCTTATCATCTTGTATAGAACTATGTCCAAGAGGCGGTGACTCCCATATCCAATATGAGGTGGCCCCGATCTTTGAGATAGCGGCCGGGCGATCCTACGGTGGGAATCCCGCCCAGGTTGACCTCCCATCACGGCTGTGGTGAAGCGCTCATGCCAGCGTTTTTTCCCGCGGCAAGTTGGGAAGCCGTCCCTCCGTGTTCGGGTTCATTATGAACTACCGGTTGACTGGCAACCAGCGATGGTGCGGTTCCGCAACAGGCGCAATATAGCGTGGATCCGGAAGGCAAGAGGCGGTGAAGATTACGTGCCCTAGCCGCCCGGCGTCAACCGACTGGAAGGTCAAGTGTCCCTTTCGACCCCGAAACATGTATCGAAGGGAACCATGTATCCGTTCCATAGGCGACACTTTTTGAGGCGCTGAACGCGGCGCCTGCGATATCAGTCGCAATTGCGAGGGCCCAGTCCCGCGAAAATTGCCGCTTTCCAGCCGCCGGCGGATGGCACGGCCCTTGCGTAGCTGTCACGTCACAAGAATCTTAACTAGCCCCTATACAGGCAAGACAACAAAGCAAGAGCCATGACTTCTGGTGCAGTATGAATCCTTTGAAAACGCTTCGTGAGATCGATTCTGAAAGGCTTGGCAGACTTAAAATCTTCTCGTGGCTCACCCCTGCCGAGGTGAAGCTCCTCGGCGCTTCGCTGGAAATGTTGACTTACAAACCAGAGGAGGTCATCTCTCTTGAACCCACGCTCGCGAATCAAGCTCACGTTTTAGTGGCTGGCATCGCCCGGATCACCTGCCTCAACGCCAACAATGAACGCGTCACCGTCGCCCTGATTGCTCCGGGCCCAATTCCTGAGTTGCCGTTGCCGCCAATGAGCCGTTTTGATTTCCGCGCCGAAGCCTACAATAACTGCAGAGTCGGCACTTTGGATTGGAAGGGTTTCGAGGGCATCACTTTGAACGGCCGCGAGACGGCATTCAGGAAATTCCATCAGAGTGATCTAAAGCACTGGTATCGGTTGCTGCGGCGCACCTCCGGCTTGCTCAACCTCGCACTCCACGAACGTGTTGCGATCACGATGCTCGATCTATGTGACGACTTTGGCATCGAAGATTCGCGCGGCACGCTGCTGACGGTTTCCTTCAGCCACAAGGACATCGCCAGCATTGCCGGTGCCTCGCGGCCCAGAGTGACCGAACATCTGCGCCAGCTCGAGCGCGACCATCTGCTGTCTCGGCAAGGACGGCAGTTCATTGTCAGCGCCGGAAAGCTTTCGAGTTCTTTAGCCACACGCCATTCCGGTATCGACCTTGAGCCGGCGCGCGAGAGCAGGCCGCTAACCAAAGCTACTCAACCACGCGAACCCTCACCGCAGTCTCTCCCCGGGCGGGAGGAAGCTTCGGAAAAGGCAAGCGGGCCTCACGCAGGTCATTTTCAAAGTAGCAACGCACTATCTTCGTACGTTGAACTTCCGCCTCTGTCAGCCCCGACTCCTATTTCACCGCATGTTCGCTAAAGCCGGGCAGACGCCGCTCCGTCCTAAATGACCGCTCAGGCTCGCGCCTCTTCTCTTCCGGCATGAGTGCTCCACAAATGCAGTACCTGTTTTGCACCGGGTTGCTTTTTTCGCGCCGGTCAGGACCGGCAAAGAAGCCGAGTATTCGGGACAATGCTTTTTTCATTAGGCTGTTATTGCTTCCCCCAAAATTATTCGTTTTGTCGCAAGATACAGCCAAGCCCACAACCGAATCTCCTCAAACCCGCTCTTGCTGATAATCAGTTTAAACTGAGTAGTAATACAATGCCATCGAGACAAATAGCGGGTGGTTATCGCAGGAACACATAACGCCGATTCAGGAGTCACCACCGATTATATTCTGGAATTCCACTAACCTCAAAGCGGGAATAATGCGAAACGCTCAATAATGCTTTTTTCTGATCAAGGACTGTCGATAAATCGTTTGTGGTTTGCCATGCAGCGACATTCTCATGCAGAGGCTTGGATTTGTGCCTCTCCTTTTATGGTAAGGGAGAGGGAAGGATGAGGGGTTTTCGGGAACTCGGGCTGACAAACGTTAGGCAATACTCAGAAAAAAGACGGGCACCCTTCGCCCTGCCCTCTCCCATAGAAAAATGGGAGAGGGCACAGAAAAATGGAGTCTTCGCCATGCTCTTACTCGCGAGCGTGGCCTACGATGCCTCTCTTCCAACCGCTATGCCGTGGCGCCGGCGGGAGCGCCATGACTGATGGTGGCGCGCTTGTTGAAATGCGGAATCACATACTTGCCGAATAGCCGAATCGACTCCATCGTCGCCTCGTGGGGCACCCGGCCCATCTCCATGAAACACAGCATCAAGTCGACGCCCAAAGCCTCGAAGCCCTCCAGCACCTTGATACAGTTGTCAGGATTGCCGGCGCACAGCAGACCCATGTTGACAAGGTTCTTGGGCTTCATCGCCTCCTGGGCGGTCTTCTCGTCGGCGTCGACACCGAAGAGCAGCGCCTCGGGTGCCTTGACCGCGGCGTACTTGTAGCTTTCCACGTTGGCGAACACTTCATGGCGCTGGCGCTCGAAGATATTCATCCAGTAAGGACTCTGGCCGCGCAGCACGCCCATGTACCAAGCCATGCCCTCGCCCGCCATCTCGACAATCTCGTCGTTGCGCTCGCCGCATAGTGTCATCAGGAAGACCGCAATCTGATTGTTGACTTTGGCCACCACCTGGCGGGCAGGATTCGCAATCATCCGCCGGTAGTTACGGATGCGCTCGGCCAGAGTCTCGGCCTTGGCGATATTGAAGGACAACACTCCAAGGCCGTGCTCAGCCGCGATATAGAAACTCTCCGGCGAAGAGCAGGCCATCCAGAACGGCGGATGGGGTTTTTGAAGCGGCTTGGGCAAAACGTTGCGATTTTCACCGACGGAGAAGTACTTGCCCCGATAGCCGGGAAATCGATCGGTGGCCATGAGCTGGGGAATGACTTCGAGCGCCTCCTCCATCATCGGACGCGTATCGTTGGGATCGATCGCAAAGCCGCCCATCTCGGTCAGCGTCACCGAACGCGCAAAGCCAACATCGAGCCGTCCACCGCTTAGGATATCAAGCGTGGAGATCCGCTCCGCCACGCGGATCGGATGATTGTAGGGCTGGGGCAGCAAAATCGCGCCATGTCCGAAGCGGATCCGCTTGGTGCGCTGGCTGGCCGCGGCAAAGACCAGTTCCGGAGACGAGCAGTGCGACAACTCTTCAAGCCCATGATGCTCAACCGCGAAGACGTGGGAAAACCCGGCCTCGTCGGCCAGTTGGATCTGGTCCAGGACCTGGCGGAATTTCTCGGCCTCCTGGCCCTCGTGCCACGGCTTAGGCATCTCGATTTCATACATCAATCCGATTTTCATGCGACTGTCCTTCTCCTGCTCCAGTGCGTGGAATTTCCGCTGCCGGTCATTTCTCTGATACTGTTTTAGCTTCCTTAACCCGCCCGCGCCAGCAGGTCAAACCATGCCCACTTCTCACTCAGTCGAAGCGTCGCTGGCAAAACGCCTGCAGCAATGCTTGAAGTGTAACAGGCTCCTGCACCCTGCCCTCTTCCAAGGCCGGATGCCGGAGGGGATTTAAGAAGGAAGACGCCACATGAAGTTACCAGACTACGATGAACTGCCGATTCGCAAAGGGGCGCCCGCAGGGTCGGCCTGGGGCGTGTTCGGCGACGATGACGAACTCGGCACGCTCAATCTGCTGACACCGCAGCGCGTGCGCGAGGCGTCGGCGGAGATTCGCTCGGGCCGATGCTTCTCGCTGGACCTGCCGCTTAATCTCCCGGACCCGCCCATTGTACCCCGCACCCCCTACAAGCTTACGGTCAATGGAATGCCCGGTTACAGCGACCTGCTCGACGACACCATAGACAACCTTAATACGCAATCTTCGTCGCAATGGGATTCACTGGCGCACTTCAAGCATCCGCAGTTTGGTCCCTACAACGGATTCGCGGAAAAGCGAGATCGCCGGGCGCGGCGGCAGCCGGCTGGGTATCGACCGTATCGCCAACAAAGTCGTTGCGGGACGCGGCGTTTTACTCGACATCGGACGTTACTACCACAGACACAAAATCGCCTTTGACTATTCCCGAGCCACGGTAGTGCCGCTGGCCGATCTTCAGGCCGCCGCGGCCGAGCAACGGACGGATATTAAGACCGGGGACATCCTGCTGATTCGGCTGGGTTGGCTCGCGTATTATCTCTCATCAGATCCCGAGGTACGGCGCGGATACGGACAAAGAGCGAGGCTTCCCGGAATCGAGACCAGCGAGGACATGGCGCGATGGCTGTGGAACCTGCATATCGCTGCGGTCGCGACCGATACTCCCGCGCTGGAAGCGACGCCAAAGTATGGCGCCGAGCGCGAGCGGGAGACCCTCCATACTCACTTGCTGGTTTACTTCGGGATGCCGATCGGCGAGTTGTGGGACCTGGAAGAGTTGTCCACGGCTTGCGCCGCGGACAATCGCTACAGCTTCTTTCTAAGCTCGGCTCCGCTGAAACTCCCGGGCGCGGTAGGCTCGCCGCCCAACGCGGTCGCGATCAGGTAGCCAACTACCATGAACGAGTAGCGCTTGAGACTTCGACTGAACCATCTGACGCGTTTGACTAAGGCGTCGATCCCCGCTTATGCGCCAAGTCCACGCTACACGAGCCTGGCTTACGGCGAAGACTCCTGATGACTCAAATCCCACCGATGCTTGTCCTGGTTCCAATACAAAAGATAGGTTTCAGAGGGCATCAAGCGATAGCTCACTTCATTCCCCTCTGTGATCATTGAAAATTCGAAATATGGAGTTTTGCAGTGATCGCAGGCGAGCATAGTCGATTTGCCTGAAGCCACGGAATAGGTAAGCCACTTGCCGTCGGCTGGTCGAAGCGCAAAGTTCAGGTCTTGATCGCCCTTATTGATCAGGACCACGGAACTGCTGGTGCCAGATGGTGGCTCCGGGCCTTCCGCGTGCACTGGCGGACCAAGCCAGGTCAACATGACAAAAACCAGGAGAGCAACAATCCGTTTCACATTCGTCTCAGCCTAATCTGAATTCGGTTCACGCCAACCACGAGCATACTGGTTGCAAACACATGCCGGAAGATGTCGCGGCTCATGCGCCCTGCGAACCGGCGCCGGCTCGCCGGCAGACACGCGCCGCGCCATGATATTCTTCACAATGTGCAACGCATCTACCGAAGCGGACGGCGCTCAGGGATAATCAACGGATGAAACACGTGCATGCGGACATCGTGAGCCATTCGACGAATAACTTTCCCACGAGAACAGGCCAGGATTTTCTGGAGTTTCTGAAAGCCCATGCAGCCGGCGATCCGGCTCACCTCTTGGGCTCGCCGCGGGAAAAGTACCTGGCAGCCATCTGTCTGCGCTCACATCCGTCGAGGCGCCGAAGCCGCCGCCTTCCAGCTTCGCCAGGGAGACCTACTTTGGCCTGATCGCGATGCACCGGCGCTCGGCTCGGGACTAAGTCGGTGTGGTTCAAAAGGAATAAGTGCGGAGGGGTGCGTGAAGCAGTTTGACGAGATTGTCGTGGGCGCGGGGTCGGCCGGTGCGGTGATTGCCGCGAGGCTGAGCGAGGTGGCGGACCGCCGGGTGTTGCTGCTGGAGGCCGGACCCGATTATCCGAGCATGGAAGAACTACCCGGAGATCTTCGCGATCCCTGGATTTCACTGGTGGCGCATGATTGGGGTTTTTCCGCGACCGCTACTGCCGGGCATGAGTTTCCTTATCCGCGGGGCAAGGTCACGGGCGGCTCCTCGGCGGTAAACAACGCGGCCGCGACCCGCGGGACGCCGCCGGACTTTGAGCGATGGGTTGAATTGGGCAACGCGGGTTGGAGCTTCAGCGAGGTTCTTCCTTATTATCGAAAGCTCGAATGCGACGCGGACCGCGACGGCGACTTTCATGGCCGCGGCGGCCCGATTTGGATTGAGCGTCCGCAACGTCTGCAGCCCGTAAGCCGTGCATTCATTGACGCGGCCCGCGGGATCGGATGCGCCGAGGTTGGAGACCTCAACGATCCGGGAGCGATCGGTGCGGGCGCCGTGCCCCACAATATTCGTGACGGGATCCGGATTTCGACCGCATTGGCATATCTGCTCCCGGCGCGCCCCCGGCCTAACCTCACCGTGCGCAGCGGTTGCCTGATCAACCGAGTGCTGATCGAGCGAAATCGCGCGGTCGGATGGAGGTGGACACCGGCGCGGGCACCGAACAGTTTTTGGGCCGGCGGGTGACGATTTGCGCGGGGGCGATTGGTACCCCGGCGATCATGATGCGCTCGGGAATCGGCGCTCGCGCCGCGCTCGAACGCATCGCGATTCCGGTTGTCGTCGATTCGCCCGGAGTGGGTGCCAACCTGATCGACCATCCCGTAATCATGGTGGTCGCGCGCGCCAAGGCCGCGGTCCGATCACGATCCCGCGGTCTTTTGGGAAGTCACCTTGCGTGGCAACGCGGGCGGTTCGGCCCGGCCGCACGAAATGATGTTTCCTTTCCTCAGCGCTTACGGCGAGAAAATTTTGCGTGACTACTTCGGTGCGCCGGACTATCCGGTAGTCGCGCTATGCCCGGCGCTGCAGCAACCTCGCTCACGCGGCGCAATCACCCTGACCAGCGCCGACCCGCGGCAAGCTCCGACGATTAATCTCAACATGTTCAGCCATCCCGACGATATACGTATCGTATCGGAGGGGATGCATATCGCGCGCTCGCTTTTGCTGCGCCCCGAATTGTCCGCTTACATCGATCGGATCGAGACTCCCGATGAACCGACCTTCAGCTCACCGCAGCGCCTGGCGGATTATATTCGGGCCAACTGCTATACCGGCTATCATCCCGTGGGCACATGCAAAATGGGGCCTGGCAGCGATCCGGAAGCCGTAGTCGATCAGCACGGGCGCGTCCGCGGCGTGGGGCAATTGCGTATCGCCGACGCCTCGATAATGCCCAACATCGTCAGCGCGCCGACCAACCTGACCTGCATCATGATCGGCGAGCGCATCGCGGATTGGATGCGCGAGGAAGCGGACTAAGGCGATTGCGCGTCCACTATGCGATAACCGCGCTCATCAGCTAGCGGATCGATCGACTCTAGATGTCGGCGAGACCTCGGCATCTAAATGCGGTCACTTCTCACTGATGCCTGGCCTGGTTCCTCGCGAGCCGAGCCGCTCCAGGCGATTTTGCAACCCTGCAGTCTCCGGCCATGAATGCGCAGTGGAGGGCAGAGCGCCCGCCACTGCGCCTCGTAGTTTGTCCCTCGACTAATCGCCCCGCCGCTCGAATTTGATCCGTTGGTCTGCGCCCATCCTTCCTTGTGAGGAACGAAAAAGTGGGGGATCAGGTGGATGCGGCTGAATCGCCATCCTTCCCTGGTCCGGGCATATTCGTCGCTGTACCTTGCGGATACCGGGTGCGCTTCGCCGTCGACAATCGGCCTGCCTTCGAAATAACTGAACCCCGTCGCACGGTCGCCGTTAACCTCTACGACATGGTTGTGGATATACTGTATGACGAAGGAAAAATTGGGCCGGCCGGATCCCGGGGGTGCCGACGAAGGGGCAAAGTTGTTGAAGAATGCCCGCAACTCCTCCCGGCTCTTTGCCCGGCCGAAGTGGCCGAACTCCGTTCGCCGTCTTCGGTAAACAGGTCCGCAATGTCGGCGAATTGTCCTTCGTTGATGTACTCATGATAGCGGTAACGAAGGTCGCGAAGGGCTTCGCGGTCGCCCAGTTCCTGCACTTTGCTTTCCAGTAAGCGCACTCGCGCTTCCAAATCGGTGGCGATAGCTTTATCCCCCGCTCGCATATGCGCGCCAAAATAGCACAAATCCTTTGGTTGTGTACTCGCACATGATAATTTAAAACTATCTGTTTGTTATAGCGGCAAGGTCCTGCGCTGGACGTTCGCCCGTGTTTTTGTCGAAGGTCAGGGGCGAGCCGTCTCTCAATGGAATTCGCGAACCGCTGCCATCTACTAGAAGTGTGTTAATCGTGCTGATTGATCTTGTCGCTTTTCTGATCTATTTATCAAAGGTAGGAGAATTTCTTTAAAAATCCGTGAAGGTTCAGGGCTGGATTGAGGGCAGTTGGTGCTGCTGCGACGCGGAGGCCGGAAATCAATGCAACGTCTTTATGATCTTTGCACTTCCGAACCAGCGTGGGTCGTGAAAGCATGATCTCGCTCTTCCAGGTTTGTTGGCGCGCGACAATCACTGCATTCGCTTGGCTATTGACGGGAATATTTATATCGGTTTCCGGAGTTTTCGCTTCCGTGGGAGATATCCGCCGGTTTGATTGGACCTGCCGGACCTGGTCTCGTAGCGTACTCCGCATCGCCGGCGCCCGGATCGAGTTCGAGGGACTCAACAACATCCAGCATCTCTCCTCTTTTGTCCTCGTTTCAAACCATCAGAGTCAGTTCGACATTCTGGCGATCCTTGGTTACTTTCCTCGTCCGGTTCGATTCGTGGCCAAGAAGGAATTGAATCGGGTCCCGGTTTTCGGCGCCGCGATGCGCAACGGCGGGCATATCGTGGTCGATCGCGAGCGAGGCGGCCGGGCAGTGCGAAAGGCGATGGAGGTTCTTAAGGAGGGATATAGTGTCGTGTTCTTCGCCGAAGGACATCGCTTCAAGGATGGCCGGGTTCATCCCTTCAATCCCGGGGCGGCATGGCTGGCCTTGCTGACGAAAATGCCGTGTGTGCCGATGGCGATAGAAGGCACCATCAACCTGATGCCGAACGATTCCGGACTGTTCATGCGAGGCCAGACCGTCCGAGTCAGTATTGGCCCGCCGATTCCAACATCAAACCTCCAGGCGAGCGACCGCAAACAGCTGACCCGACAGCTTGAAGAGGCTGTCCGCGATTTGCTTCCAGGAGAACGCGACCACGACGATGCTGAATTAGTCGGTATCGCACCTTGACGCCGCCCTTTGGGTGGCGCTCCTTGCGAAAGCAAACTCACACGCTCACCACTGTGGTGAACGCTAACGTCCGTGGCAACAACCCGCCTGCCATCGTAAACGGTTCAGATGGAAACGTGATATACGGGTGGTCAAAGGACCGGGGTTAAAAGCCATGGCAATTGAAAAACTCGTCGATGATCCGATACAGGCGCGGTTCGAAGCCAGCCTGATGAATGTATGGCTCTCATCGGAAGTACAGGCGGAAGTCGAGCGCTGCCGCAAGCTGTTCTTCGAGCATCCGCTGAGCAAATTGCCGGAGGCGGAGGCGACGGTGGAACGTTCGCTCGGAGAGACTACGCGTTCCGCCGTGGATTGGGTTGTCATCGGCGACCCTTTTCGCCCTGCGACCGTCTGGCTGCAAACGCCGCCGCACCGATGGTTTGGCGTCGATTTCAAGGGTGACAGGTGGGGAATCGACAACCCCGACAACCTTTATGCGTATGCCTGCATCGACAATCGCTCCCAATACGTTGTGCATGGCAGGATGCGCGAGCCTGCGCTTTCGGAATTCACCTTGACGGTGATGGAACGCGGGGGGCCCTATCCGGACGCTTTCCCGCACAGTGCGTGCTGCCTCACCGCGGACCAAATCGAGACTCAAGCTGACGGTTCATTCATCGTAGCCGTGGACTCTGAGCCGGCCAACGGGCGTACCAATCACATGCGGAGCACCCCGGGCACGGTCGGACTGTTACAGCGCTACAGTTTTGGTGATTGGAACCGTGAGATGATACCGCATTTGACGGTCGAACGGGTCCGAGGTCCGGCAATGCCCGAACCGGCGAAGGATGAGTTGGTGAAGCGAGCGGTCGAAAAGCTGCGGAGCTTCTTTCCCGCAATGATGGATTTTCTGTTCAAGGCGTCGTATTGCAAGGACGCCAACCAGATGGGGACCGCATCCCCGACTCCCGGCGGATTGCTGACCCAGATGACCAGCTTCGGTCATTTCCATATCCAGGACGACGAGGCGCTGATCCTGAGGATCGATCCGGTTGGCGCGAAATATCTTGGGTTCCAGATTTATGACCATTGGGGCATCGGAATGGAATACGTCTCTGCGACCGGCAGCCTGAATCATGCGCAGGCCGCGCTTGACAACGACGGCAACTACCGTCTGGTTGTTTCGCCAACCGATCCAGGTGTGCAGAACTGGGTCGATACGGAAAAGCAGCACGCAGGCGGAATGTTGGTACGATGGCAGTCGCTGCCCTTCGAGCCGAAACAGGAAGAAGGCATAATTGACAGCAAACTGGTCAAGCTGACGCGCTTGATGGATGAATTACCGCCGCAGACGCGCAGGTTCAGCACCGAGGATCGCCGCCGCCAAATTCAGGAGCGCGAACAAGGGTACGCGCGCCGCATCGGCATGTTGCGCAGCTAGCCAAGGACATGTTCGTCTCCCATTCAGACCGGTTCTCTCCGGTTCGCGGTATGCTTACAGGAGAGCGCTGAAGCGATCGGTGTAAAAGCGGTACTGTTCGCGCAGTGACACTAGGTCAAGCCCGAAATCCTCGGGCCGAATCTGCTGCGCGCTTCGCAGATTGCTCTCCTGCCATCCGTGCATCCGGCCCCTGATATCGTCATTCATTTCCCATCCCAGCCAATGGTAGAGCTTGCGGATTTCGCCGATAGGGTCCGACATCAAAGCACGATGGGAAATGTCATAGCAGCGATTCTCACCGATCCGGTCGCGGAACTCGAGCATGCGGCGCAGGGCAACTGTCCATTCGTCGGCGGCCGCGGGTCCCATCCATCGTGGCATCGGATCCTCCAGAAAGTCGGCTCGAATCGCGCACAGCAGTTTGGATATCGAAGGGAGCACTTTGGCGGGATCACGATGGGTCATAACGAATCGTGCGTCGGGATATATCTTGTTCAGTGCGTCGATGTAGAGCATGTGACTTGGAGTTTTGAGGTTCCATCGCTTGGGCGGGCATCGCCATTGAAGTAGTTTCAGCACTCGTTTGTGGTAACGATAAGCCGGCTCCATATCGCAGGCCGGTGAGTTTACCCATTCGATATAGGATGGGACATGGAGAAAGGCTTCGTAAGCGTGAAACTTGAAGCTCATGAACATGAGCGGAAAGCATTCGATGGGTCCGCTCGTCTCCTGGGGAAGCATCTCGGCCAATTCGGGAGTCCGCTCCAGGTTCGCTTTGAGGTTGGCTTCAAACGCCGCTACTCGTGGATCGGTTAGTTCGGTGGTCTTTTCAGGGGGCGGACAAGGGTTGGCGGCTTCCCAGTTTCTCAGTGTGCGCGTATTTGGATCCCTCGCCAGCATGTAGATGAGAGCGGTGGTTCCCGTTCGGGGCAGACCCACGCCGAACAGGGGCGCGACGATCTGCTCCTCCTCGATCTCCGGATGGACGCGATACCAATGCTCCACCTCGAGGCGGCTAACCAGAGAAGCAATCAGCATCTCGGGGAGCCCGGCCTTGCCAAGTTCGTTCAACCTGGTTTCCGCGTTGATCGAATGGACCAGCCGCTCCAGTCCTTCACAGAAAGAGTCCTCGCCGAAATCGTCAAGTCCCGTCCGCGAGCGTGCCGTATTGATGAGGTCCTCTACCTTCATGTCGCTCTCCTGCGGTGGTCCGCTCGAAGATTGGTGCCTATCGCATCGTACGCCGGAGCCGGCGATACGAGCCGATTTAGGAACGTTACAGTTAGGACGCGCGTGCTTATTTCAGCCCGAACTCCTTCACCAGCTCGCTGGCGAGCACGAATTGCCCTGTATATCTCATTGGGTCAGGGCACGCGCAACATAGGTATTCGATCGCGGCCGCGGGTACATCGACGGAATGAAAAGCGAGCCCGCTTATCGGCCGATCGGTCGGGATACCGAAGCGGCCGGCGATCTGTTCCATCCGCTCGACCATCGTCGGCCCAGGGCAGAACGCAATGATCGGGATGCCGTGCTCGCGGATTTCCTCGGCCACAAAATTGACGAAGCTGTTGAGCCCGGCCTTCGTGGTGGGGTAGGCGGAATTGGTGCCGCCCTTCCCCGGCAAACCGGTGTTGAGCGTCGCGGCGCGTGAGGTCAGGCACAGGATAATGCCGCTGTGCCTTTCGATCATCGGCGGCAAGCAGAGCTTGCATGCTATTACATTGGCCAGAACATTGGCGGTCAGGTACTTTTCCCATCGGTCGATACTCAGATCCAGGAACGGCTCGAAACCTTCGTTGCTTTCATTGGTAGGCTCCGAATAAGCTGCATTATTTATCAAGATGTCGACACGGCGGTACTTGTGCAGGGCGAAGTTGTAAAGATTTTCGATCTCTTCGCGTACCGACACGTCGCATTTGACCGTACTTACCTCGGCGCCCAAAGCACGGACTTGCGTGGCGGCCTCCTCCAGGGAGCCCGGCCAGACACTTTCGCCCTTATTCAATGTCCTGGCCGCCAGGACCAGCTTGACGCCGTGCCCGGCCAGGCGCAGCGCCGCCGCCCTTCCGATCCCGCGACTGGCACCGGTGATAACCGCCACCTTTGCTTCGTCGTTCAAGACCGTCACCCTCCTGACCGGTCATTCGCTACGCGTTTGACCTGGATTGAGCATCTGCCCCGCTTGCATCAGTGTCCGCAGCTTTTGAGTCCGCGGCTACATCGCCGCGGACGTCGAGTTTAACAACCAAATCTCATATGCAAGTATTGCTTCCCAAGCGCAAGCAGCGCGAACACTTGGATACCTCGCGATGGAAGACATTATGAAGAGCATCCCGGCCTCTTTCACCGCGGACACGCTCGATCCGGCAACCATCGTTGGCCAGACGTCGCGCAGTCGTCGATAGTGATTAGGGCGCGACAGCGTGGTATCGCAGCAGTGGAAAAAGAACGTATCGCAAAATTCCTGGCGCGCGCAGGGGTGGCTTCGCGTCGCGACTCCGAGCGCCTGATCGAGGCCGGCCGCGTCGCGCTTAACGGCGTCGTCGTGAGGCATCCGGCGACGCTGGTCAGCGCAGCCGACGAATTGGCCGTCGACGGCAGAGGCATCGCGGCGCCGCAGCAGACCAGAATCTGGCGCTATCACAAACCGGCAGGATTGGTGACGACGGCCCGCGACCCCGAAGGACGCGCGACGGTATTCTCCGCACTTCCAAAAACACTGCCCCGAGTGATTTCGGTCGGCCGCCTCGATGTCAACACTGAAGGACTCTTGCTCCTGACCAACGACGGTGGACTGGCCCGCCACCTCGAACATCCGCACCAGGGCGTTTCTCGCACCTACAGGATCCGAGCTCATGGCATCGTGACTGAGGCGGCGCTTGCCGAACTTGGCCAAGGTGTCACCATCGACGGGGTCAGCTATCGCCCGGTCCAAATCACGCTCGATCGCCAACAACGCAGCAATAGCTGGCTAACCATGACTTTGAACGAAGGCAAAAACCGTGAAATCAAGAAACTGCTTGAGCACATCGGCGTGCGTGTGACCCGACTGATCCGGATCAGCTATGGACCCTTCCAGCTCGGCAACCTGGGAGTAAATGCAGTTGATGAGGTCCCGGTCAGGTCGCTCGCAAGGCTGGTCCCCGGCTATTTTTCATAAGCAGGCTCGCGCTCACTGATTTCGCGTCGCACCGAAGACGTCGAAAAGATTATCAACCCGGATTTCCGTTTTCCTATGACGTCAATCGAATCCTTGCGGGTTACCGCGTCGTTTGGGATCTGGGCGACGACGGCCAGCTCCATTGCGTGTTGCCCCGCGCGGCGCACGGACACGTTGAAGCTGCTTTCAAAGAACTGAGCCAGTCACGGTTCGCCGCGGCGCTCGCCTCGTTCCGGAGGCCGAGCGTCAGCGCCGGGTGATTACTGCCCGCGCGACCGGAAGCGCCCTTTTTTAAGTCCTATGTCCGATTTGCTCGATGTGCTGGAGCGTATCCGCCTGTCACGATGTCAGCAGATTGGCGCCGCCGTCCATCAGCAGGTTCTGGCCGGTGACGAAACCGGCGTGCACGCTGCAGAGGAAGGCGCAAGCCCTGCCGAACTCCTCAGGTGAGCCTAGCCGCCCCGACGGGTTCTGCTCTCTCAGCATCCGGATCGCCTCGCCGAAATCGCCCCCCGCGGCCTTTGCTCGCGCGCCGACCATGCCGCGCAGGCGGTCGGTCTCGAAGGAGCCGGGCAGCAGGCCGTTGATTGTCACGTTATGGCGCACGGTTTGCCGGGAGAGGCCGGCGATGAAGCCGGTCAGCCCGCTGCGCGCGCCATTCGACAGGCCGAGGAAAAGGATGGGCGACTTCACCGAGGAGGAGGTGATGTTGACGATCCGGCCGAATTTGCGCGCGATCATCCCGTCGACGGTGCGTCTGATCAGCTCGATCGGCGAGAGCATGAGCGCGTCAAGCGCCTTGATCCAGTCCTCGCGGCTCCAGTCGCGGAAATCGCCCGGCGTTGGGCCGCCGGCGTTGTTGACCAGGATGTCGGGCTCCGGACAGGCCGCCAGCGCTGCTTCCCGGCCCTCGGGCGTGGTGATGTCCCCGGCGGCTTCGGTGACCACGACATTGGGATAGGCCTTGCGGATGTCCGCCGCAGTCTGGGCGAGCGACGCCGCGTCGCGGCCCGTCAGGGTGACGTGGACGCCCTCGGCGGCCAGCGCCGTCGCGCAGCCCCGCCCCAATCCTCGGCTGGAGGCGCAAACCAGCGCGCGACGACCGCTGATGCCTAGAATCCATAACTCCTCCTCCATGCGATGACCGGAAGCCAAGGAAGCCGCCGCCCTCGGCGCGCGCCTCCGGTCCGGGATGGTAATCGGCAGCAGCATCGCAGAGCCGCTGTCAGGGAGAAACGACGCATCAGCGGGCGCTGATTACGGTGCTTCGAGGCTCCGACTCCTCGAGCACGACGAGACCGACCAAGCCGGCCACAGCCAGATCCACTTTGCGGGGCTTCTTCACAACTGAAACCGCCCCTTATGGCCGTGCGGCACCAATTCGACGTTGTTGCCACCCTGATCCAAAAGCGTTTGCGGCGCCGTCACGTTCGTTCGGTGACGCGATAATCAACCGGAGGTCGCCGCCGGGACGGCGGGCCGACAACGTAGGGGGCAGATTGACTCCAGGGATTACGCCGCTCTCGATACCGGTGTGGAGGCCAGTTTCGACTCAACAAACTGGCCGCCCTTCATCACCACGTCCAGCTTGGAGCGATCGCGCAGGACGGCGATGTCGCGTAGGGGGTCGCCGTTGACCACCAGCAAATCGGCGATTTTACCCGTCTCGATCGTGCCGATTTCGTCGCCCATCCCAAGCAGGCCGGCGCCGTTACGCGTTGCCCAGCGGATTACATCCAGCGGCGAGGTGCCCGCGTATTTGACGTAGAACTCCAGTTCCTCCGCATAGGTGCCGTGTGGCATCCAGGAAGTGCCAAAATCGTCGCCGATGATCAGCCTGACCCCTGCCTTGTTCGCCTTCTCTACCGATTTGTAACCCATCTCCAGCCAGCGCTCTTCCTGCGCCAGGCGCTCGGGGGACATCCGTTTGCGCATGTGGTCAGTGGTCTTCCAGGTGAAGTAGAGGCTTGGGGTGACATAGCTGCCCTGCTTCACCATCAAGTCGATGCACTCGTCGTCCATGGCATCGGCGTGGTCGAGCAGGTCCATCTGCGCGCGCAGGCAATCCATGATCGCCGGTCTCGAGATGACGTGTCCGCGCACCATGCTGCCACGCTCATGCGCCGCTTGCGCCGCGGCCTGGATTTCCTCGAACGTCATCCTGCCTTCGCTGGCTTTCATCTCGAAGCCGTGCCCACCGGTGACGTAGAGCTTAATGATGTCGACGCCGTCTTTGACCTCTTGGCGTATTGCCTTGCGGAACTCCTCGGGCCCGTCGCAGATCCGGCAAAGTCCCTCAATTCCCGGATTGTCGCCGCCGAGGGGACCTCCGGTGGTGACGATGTCATGCCCGCATGCGACCATCCGCGGCCCCTGGATCAGACCGCGGCGAATCGCCTCCTTCAAGGCGACATCGACGTTGTGCGGTGCACCCGCTCCCACCGCACCGGTGAAACCCGAGCGCAACAACAAGTCCGCGTTCTTAGCCGCGCCCAGCGCCAAGAAGGCGGGCGACTGCGGACCCATCGCCATGTCGACATTGTTGTAGGCGGCGTGGAAATGGCACTCGATCATGCCAGGCATCAGGCTTTTGCCGCCGAGGTCGAACACCGTGTCGTTCGCGACCGGCTTTGGCACTTTGCCATCCGCGCCGACCGCCGTGATGCGGTCGTCCTCGACCACGACCGTGGTGTTCGGTTTTGGAGGATTGACCCCGTCGATCAGATTTGCTCCGCTGAAAAATACCCGTTTCATTACAAGTCCTCCTGATCGGTGCAGCCCGGTCTTAGTAAAAGCTTTTTATCATCGGCGGGTCGCAAATGCCAATACGGTACTTACCCGCCTGAAACGCAGCCGCGTAGCAGTGCTGCGATCTTGCCAATGTCCGATCAAAGGAGGGTCGCTTTGGATCTCAATCTTACAGTCGCGGAAGAAGCTTTCCGCCAACACGCCGCAACTGGCTGAAGGAAAACCTGGGTAATGTCCTAATTCAAATTACGGACATTACCAAAACCTGCCGAGAGAGTGGAAACGGCCGTGGTTTGAGGTTTCCGCCCCGGACGACGATACGGCGGTAATTTGCCGGAAATGGCAGGAAAAACTTGGAGCCGCGGGTTGGCTCGGTCTGAGTTGGCCCAGGGAATACGGCAGCCGCGGGGCGACCATAATGGAGCAGCACCTGCGTGAAAACTGCCGGCGATGACGATAAGGTTTATGAAAAGGGATCGCCGTTGCTAAATATAGAGGGTTGGGAGATTGACAATGTACACGGCTACGACGCGCACCGGCAGGCTTGAAGGTTTCAACCATGACGGAGTGCTTGTTTTCAAAGGCATTCCGTTTGCCGCTCCTCCTGTCGGCGCGCTGCGCTGGATGCCTCCGGCGAAGCCCGCGTCTTGGAGCGGCACTCGTGACGCGCGCAACTTTGGCGCGATAGCTCATCAGAATCGGTCGGCCACCGGGGTGTTCATGGGGCTCAATATGAACGGCGAAATGTCGGAGGATTGCCTCAACCTGAACGTCTGGACGCCAGAGCTCGGCGGCCCGGCTCGGCCCGTGATGGTCTGGATCCATGGCGGCGGTTTCACGATCGGTGCCGGTTCCCAGGAGCTCTACGACGGCGCGAGGCTCGCGCGGCGCGGTAACGCGGTGATCGTGACGATCAACTATCGCCTCGGCCCAATGGGATTTCTGCGCCTGTGCGACGTCACCGACGGCCGCATCCCTTCCACCGGCATGGAGGCCATCCTCGATCAAATCGCCGCGCTCGAGTGGGTGCACGACAACATCGCTGAATTCGGCGGCGATCCGTCGAACGTCACGATTTTTGGCGAATCCGCCGGTGGTATGAGCGTTGGTACTCTACTGGCGTGTCCGCAGGCACGCGGGCTTTTTCACCAGGCTATTGCGCAGAGCGGCGCGTGCAATACGGCGATGCCGGTTCAGCGGGCTAATCACGTCGCCGCCCACGTTATGGAAACCCTTGGTCTATCGCCTACGGATCCGGACGCTTTGCGCGCGCTTGTCCCTGAGGCTCTCCTCAAAGGTACGCTCATGCCCAATGGCCTGCCGAATCCTGAACTCGGGATGGCCTATCAACCCGTAATCGATGGCATCACGCTGCCAAAGCTGCCACTCGACATGGTCGCCGAAGGCGCCGCGGCGGGCATCGCGGTGATGGCCGGTTCGACGGCGGAGGAGTGGAGGCTTTTCGCCGCGATGGACGCGCGGCTGGCCCAACTCGATCGCAACGGATTGGGTGCTCGAGTCAGCCGCCGGATGGCTCCCGAAATCGCCGACGCTCTGATTGAGGCGTACGGTGAAGCGCGAGCCAGGCGTGGCGAATCGATAACTCCAGCCGAGATCTTCATCGCGATTGAGAGCGATCGCGTTTTCCGAGTCCCGGCAATCCGCCTCGCCGAGACGAAATCGCGCCGCGAAAAAGCAGTTTACAGCTATTTGTTCACCTGGAAGTCGCCCGCGATGAACGGGGCACTCGGCTCCTGCCATGCGCTCGACCTGGGATTCGTGTTCGGTACCAACAACCTAAAGGGGCTGGCATCATTCTCGGGCAGTGGTCCGGATGCTGAACGGCTCGCGACCGAGATACAGGATGCTTGGCTTGCATTCGCGCGAACCGGCGACCCGAGCTGCGAAAGCGTTGGGGATTGGCCGACCTACACCGAAGCCACGCGGTCAACGATGCTTCTGGGCCAGAAGACCGGACGCGAAGATGCGCCGCTCGACGCGGAACGCCGCGCCTGTGAGGCTATTCCGAGCCACGCTCTGGGCGCGCTCTGATATCGAACTCCCTAAGCGTCATCGGTTCGGCCCGAAGCCAGTTGAGACTGTCGAAAATTGGTTTGTGGCGCGTGATCCAGCGGCGTTCTCATGCGGGGTTTGGGTTTGTGCCCTCGTGCAGCGAAGCTAGCTGCCGTTCCAGCAGGTGGAAGACCTGCCAGTGGAAGCACCCAGGCGCCACTGTAGTTATACCCGACGGCGAGAAGGGCGACCGACTCGGCCGCAAGCTGCGGGAGTAAAAGCCTCGGTCGGCTGGGGCAGGAGTGCAGGTCGAAAGACTATCAGCATCGGGCCCCGGTCAGGTCCGCCAGGGAGGCGAGCAACTCAGCAGGTTGTAGCGAATGAGCGAACCAGAAAGCCCCGAAAAACAGACCCACACGAAGCGGATTGAAGTGGAACAATGAGAGTGCCGAGCCTCGGGGAGAGGTAGGCGAAGGCGAAACTCGTTGCTGGAGGGCTGGGAGCGCGCCAGGGCGAGACTCTCCGGGGAAGAAGAGGGCGACATGCTGAGAAGGAACGTGCAGCGAAAGCTCGGAACCAGTGGTCGAATGCCTAGGCTGGCAGCAGGCCAGCACAGCGAAGGCGGGACCTATAACCCGCAGAGCGGGGAAGTGGTACCGTGTCGGCCAGTGGGACGGATGAGGCCGATTAAGTGATGATGGACCGGGACAGCATAACCCGGACCGGAGCGAGGGCCTCTGGGGTAGAGCGGCTATACCGCTCGCATGGCGGCAGCGCAAAAGAGCTGTGCACCCTCGACTCAGAGCGAGGACGATGCCAGCCACACACGCTGCGAAGGACGGGCGCAAACCGCAAGGGAAGGCCCCGTCTGACAGGCCAGCCTTGGAGCCGTATCGGGGAAAACCCGCCGTACGGAATCTTAGGGGGGACGATGGAAACGTCGGCATCATTCGAAGCCCGGTCCGCGCCATCGTCCTACCCGACCCTTTATGTGTAAGGGAGAGGGGAGGGTGAGGGTTTCTGGTAACCTGAGCTTACGATTGTTAGACAATACTCAGAAAAAAACAGACACCCTCACCCTTCCCTTGTATGTTGTCAAAGGGTGGGGAAAAGACCCAGAATCGGCAGGGGCGCGGTAGGTCGAACACCCTTGAGGCGAACAAGCTTGGGGGAGAGCAGGATCGCCGCGCCACTACCAAACCGGCCGAGAGTCCGAACAGTCGCTGGGGCCATAAAGTTGAGCCCGAATTGCGCAAGGCGGGATCGGGGCCGAAAAGCAAGTGGGTCAAGGTGATGAGCCAATATGCGGAGCTTTATGTGGGAATCGATGTCGCTAAGCGCACGCTCGAAGTCGCGCTGAGCAGCGGCGAGCTTCTAAGTGTAGTCAATGACGATGCGAGGATCGCCGACCTGGTCCAGGACTTGGTTAAACGGGCTCCAGCGCTAGTGGTACTCGAGGCCACTGGTGGTTACGAGCGTAAGGTGTGGATGGCCCTACTGGAAGCGCGAATTCCAACCGCGCGGGTTAACCCGCGTGACACCCACCACTTTGCTCAGGCCCATCGTCAGTTGGCCAAGACTGACCGCCTCGATGCCCGCGGTTTGATGCTGTTTGCGGCCCAGATGCGTCCCCGGCCCGACGTCGCCCCCGCCGCGGCGGATGAGCGGCTCAAAGAGTTGGTGGCCCGGCGCCACCAGCTTACGACGATGCTTACGGCAGAACACAACCGTCATCAGCAGGCGATTAGTCCCGCCAACCGCCGCAGTATCCAAACCGTCATCCGGTTTTTGGAGCGCCAGCGTAAAACGCTTGACCAGGCCATCGAGAAGCATTTGAGCACCCACGCTCAGATGCGCGAGCTCGATGAGCTGTTGCAGACCGCCAAGGGAGTGGGTTGCGTGGTTTCGGCCACCTTAATCGCGCGGCTGCCGGAGTTAGGTTCCCTCAGCCGCCGCCAAATCGCCGCACTAGTAGGCGTCGCACCTTACGACCGCAAGAGCGGAGACTGGGATGGCCGCAGCCATATCTTTGGTGGTCGGGCCGATGTCCGCTGCGCGCTGTATATGGCGGCCCTCGGTGCGGTCCGCGGAGACCCTCACCTGCGAGCCTTTTATCGGCGTCTGCTTGAACAGGGCAAGGAAAAGAAGGTTGCTCTCACTGCCTGCATCCGTAAATTGGCGATCATGCTCAATGCGATGGTCAAACACCGCACTCCATGGAGACCCTTATGTCCAACACTCGCCTGACTACCCAGCATCGCAAGCATCCCGCGGGTGCCAATTCCATTGGCTCTCAAGGGGTTGCCCACAAGTCCACAGGCGGGATTCTTAACTCATTCCCACAGCCTGTGGACCCTGTGGGCAACGCTTCCCACCGCTTGACAAACCACACAGTCGCTCTCCCTTAGAAATAAAGGGTCGGGTAGGACGATGGCGCGGACCGGGCTTCGAATGATGCCGACGTTTCCATCGTCCCCCCTAAGATTCCGTACGGCGGGTTTTCCCCGATACGGCTCCAAGGCTGGCCTGTCAGACGGGGCCTTCCCTTGCGGTTTGCGCCCGTCCTTCGCAGCGTGTGTGGCTGGCATCGTCCTCGCTCTGAGTCGAGGGTGCACAGCTCTTTTGCGCTGCCGCCATGCGAGCGGTATGACCGCTCTACCCCAGAGGCCCTCGCTCCGGTCCGGGTTATGCTGTCCCGGTCCATCATCACTTAATCGGCCTCATCCGTCCCACTGGCCGACACGGTACCACTTCCCCGCTCTGCGGGTTATAGGTCCCGCCTTCGCTGTGCTGGCCTGCTGCCAGCCTAGGCATTCGACCACTGGTTCCGAGCTTTCGCTGCACGTTCCTTCTCAGCATGTCGCCCTCTTCTTCCCCGGAGAGTCTCGCCCTGGCGCGCTCCCAGCCCTCCAGCAACGAGTTTCGCCTTCGCCTACCTCTCCCCGAGGCTCGGCACTCTCATTGTTCCACTTCAATCCGCTTCGTGTGGGTCTGTTTTTCGGGGCTTTCTGGTTCGCTCATTCGCTACAACCTGCTGAGTTGCTCGCCTCCCTGGCGGACCTGACCGGGGCCCGATGCTGATGGTCTTTCAACCTGCACTCCTGCCCCAGCCGACCGAGGCTTTTACTCCCGAGCTTGCGGCCGAGTCGGTCGCCCTTCTCGCCGTCGGGTATAACTACAGTGGCGCCTGGGTGCTTCCACTGGCAGGTCTTCCACCTGCTGGAACGGCAGCTAGCTTCGCTGCACGAGAGGGCACAGAAAAGCGTCGCTATTCGTCCGTTCAGCAGATGCTTCGCCATTTATCGACAGTCTCAGTTGCCGGGAGGTACACCCTTAACTAGACCAAACAGGACGTCTCCAATTTTGGCGGCACACGCAACACCCTGCCCGCGACCTTTGTCTCAATAGTCAATCGCCTTACCCTGACGGGGCGCGAGCTTTGGGCTGCTGCGACAACACCACTCGGCTGTTTTCCAGCTCGGCAACCTGCTCCGCGGTGTGTCCCAACTCGCCTAAGATCTGGCGCGTGTGTTGACCAAGAATCGGAGCTGAGCCCCAGAGCTGGCAGGGCGTCGAGGAGAATTTCAACAGCACGCCAGTTTGCCTTATCGGCCCGAACTCGGGATGCGACAATTCGGCGGCCAGTTCATTTGCCGCGACCTGGACATCATCGAAGGCATCAACGGCCCGATTTACAGCAACCGCTGGAATGTTCAACGCGGTCAGCCTCTTGACCAAAGTATCGATTGGGTACTTGGCGAACTCGCGGGCAAGCTCCTCGGCCAACGCGCCATGTGGTGCCTCCAGACTCGCGACTGAAAATGCGGTCGCAACAGGGATACCGAGCGCGGCGCGCAATGCGCCCCACTGCGACTCGCTGGAGATGGCGAGGAATAGCCATTTGCCATCCTGGCAGCGGTAAACGCGGCGCAGTGCCGAAGCGCCGCGGCATTCGGGAGCGCCCCACTCCAGATTGGGCCGCCCCTGATAAAAGATGAATTCGCCGGCTTGCAGGGCGATCGCCGAATGGATCAAGGTAACCTCGCAGTGCTGGCCCTTTCCAGTCAGGCGCTGATGGCGCAGAGCCAAAACGCAAGCCAGTGCGCCGAGCGCGGCGGCGCCGTAGTCGCAAAACGGCAGGTTGAGTACGATCGGGTGGAGCGGCGGGCGTCCCCACGCGCTGCCATCGTGTGCCGCCATTACTCCCGATCGCGCCTGCAGGACAGGGTCGAAGGAGGGGTGGTCAAAGTCAGGGCCCGAACTGCCGAACCCGTTGATACTCAAATACACGATTCCCGGATTCAGTGCCGCCAGCGTCTCGTAGTCAACGTTAAGCTCGCGGGCGTTGCCGGCGCGGAAATTTTCCACCACCAAATCGGCTTTTCTTGTCAGCGCATATGCGATTTCCCGGCCCCGCGCGTCGCCCAGGTCGATAGCCATGCCGCGCTTGTTTTGATTCCAACCTTGGAAGGCAAAAGTCGCGAACCGAAAGCCGTCGCCGCTTTGCGATTCCACTTTGATGACTTCAGCGCCCAAATGGGCCAGCAGCATCGTGGAGTAGGCGCCCGCGATGTATCCGGTGAAGTCCAGTACACGGATTCCCGCCAGTGGACCTTGCGATGAATTTGAAGCCCTCGCCGCGGATATTGCGTGGTTGCCATGTGCGGGAAGTCGTGCGGCCTCGCGCAGCAGGGCCTCAAGGGTGGGACCGCACTCATCCAGCGTCGGTGCCGGACCGGCGATCTCCCCGGGAGTTTCCGACATCATGATCGGTACGCCCATCTGTAAGGTTTTGCCCAGCGCCGGATCGGTCAACTCGCGCCGCATACCGACATGTCTGACCTGCGGATTATCCATGAATTCCTGGCGCGTATATACCGGAGCAGCCGGCACGTCGTGGTTGCGGAAAATCTCCAGCCATTCACTGGCCGGCCGCGATCGCATTATCGGAGTCAGGATGTCGATCAGGGCCGCGCGCTCCTCCGGCATAAGACCCATCGGAGCGTTTTCGAAACGCGCATCGGAGACTAACTCCGGGTGCCCGATAGCCAGGGCGAGCTTATTCCAGAAAGTGGGAGTGACGCAGGAGAGCATGAAATACCTGCCGTCGCTCCCTTCGTAAATTCGATAACTCGGGTGTCGGGCCCATCGGATCGCGCCGGTTGGCCGCCATCATCGAGATTAACTCCGGATGTTGCACGATGCTCCCGCTTTGCACCGAAAACGCTCCGGCCAGCATCGAGACCTCCACCAATTGGCCTTGTCCCGCGATATCGTGCCAATAGAGTGCGGCGGCGGCCGCAAGCGCTCCCAGGATCCCGGTCTGATAACTGACGAAAGGAAAAGCCAGCGGCACTGGATCTCCGCTGAGCGAGCCTTGGGCCGCGGTAACCCCACTTATCGCGGACGCCAATTCATCGCCGGCCGGCAGGTCAGCATTCGGACCCCGGCTCCCCAACGGCGGCATGTTCAACACTACCGCGCGCGGATTAACGGCGTGGATGCGATCATAGGTCAAATCCAGACTTTCCAACTGGCCCGGTGTGAATCCGTTGACGACCACATCCGCCAGTTTGAGCAGTTCGCCTACAGCGGCCCGTCCCTTTGCGCTATCAAGCGCGAGGATAACCGAGCACTTGCTGCGGTTGAGGACCGCGAAGTGAGGTCCGCCGCGGCCAGGGTCACCGCCGGGCGGCTCGACTCTAATCGCGCGGGCGCCCTGCTCGGCCAGCAGCATCGCCGCATAGGCGCATGCCGGATGCGACGCAAACTCTATCAACGTAATTCCGTCGAGCGCCTTTGGCATCTATGCCTCACTCCGGTGCAGATTATGACACAGGAATGCGCGATTCCCGTCGTCATTCAGCCGGAGTATGCCACATTCTACCCGACAGTCTCATATCGCGCGCTCGTTCCTGCTGCGGCCCGAATTGTCGGCTGATAACAGACCTATCAGCCGCCGGGATTTTCCATTCTCATCCTCGCCAGCACGCGGCTACGCAGGGGCTCTTCAGAAAGGGCTGACAGCGGCTTCGCCAGGTTGATGACTTCCGTTACCAGGATGTGCACCTGGACGTCTTTCGCGCAAAGCGCCTCCAACGCCATGAAGTATTGGGCGCGCTCTGCCAGATCCCGCGGCCGTTCGCCGGTGGTTTGCGGATAGGCGAAATCGAAGTTGGCTGCCAGTGTCCACGGCGTAGCGACAACTTCTTCCACTTGGGCGAAGAAGGTCGGCGCCAAGCCATCGAGCCGCCGTGTTCCTTGCCCCCGCTCATTCAATAGATTCTGCAGCGCTTGCACTTGCAAGGCCGCTGAACTCATCCCTTGGGCGTAGATCGGGTTGAAGCTGCTTACCGCGTCCCCGAGCACCAGAAATCCCTCAGGAAAAGCTGCGAGCCGTTCGTAATGTCGCCGCAGGCTGGTGGGAAACCGATGCGTTGTAATGTCGCTTACCCGCTCTGCATCCTTGATGAGATCGTAGAGCTTGGACGTGTGCAACGATTTGGCGAAAGCCAGAAAGCCCGGTTCATCAGCGGGCGGATAATGACCAAAGCGGCCGCCCAGGCTCAGATGAAATATGTTGCCCTCGATTTCTTCGATGATACCGATATTCGGACAGTCGGGTCCGCTCGGGCGCGCGGACAGCACCCGTTCCGGCTCGGTATAGTTCGGAATCCGATACTTCGCGCTCGTGTATGCGAAATCGACTCCTATAGTAGTCTCCTCTGGCGCCGCAAACCCGAATTCCTCTAGCCAGCGTGGCGCATGCGATGCGCGCCCGCCGGTGTCCACCACCAAATCCGACGTGACCGAGTGCGATCCGCCATCATATTGGTAAACCACCCCGCTAACGCGCCTATTGGCGCAAACCAGTTCCCGCACGGCGCAATCGCTTCGAAAGCTTATATTTGCCGACTCCTTGGTACATTGCCGAACGCAATATTCAAGTAGGCCGCGGCTCTGGCAATACATATCAATACCCAAGTCGCGCGGCTCCCTGACCGCCCCGCCGAGCGAGTACGCCTTGCCATCGGGAAGCAGGATGGCGTTGTCCTTACCCATGCGCAGATGGACCGCACCAAGGCTCTGCAATCTGTCGGTGAAGCCCGGGTAAAGCCTCGACACAACTTGCTGGCCCCCCAGCAGCAGATTATGCAGATGATTACCTTGAGGAATCGATTTATGGATCGCAGGTCCCTCCGCGATGTGATCCCGCTCCAGCACAACCACCTGCTCGAAGTGGTCCGCCAGCACCCGCGCAGCCATCAAGCCCGCGATACTGCCGCCGATCACAACGGCTTGCTCACCCAGAAGATTCGACATTAGAGTCCCCTCTCAGCATCGCCTTTGTCGGAGCCTCGTCCGGCAACGACGAGCATGGAAAATAGTCTGGACGATCTATGAAGTCTTTAAATTTTGCTTTAATTACTGCTTAATCTCTTCCAGCTCTGACGGCCCATGGGAGGTTGATGCAGCACGAACGCCACTTTTCCGGGTTTCGCCTCGACCTCGCGAACGAGCAGCTGTGGCGAGGCGAGGAAGAGATCAGACTGCGCGGCAAGACCTTCCAGGTACTGCGCTATCTAGTCGCCCGTCCTGGACAACTGGTGACCAAGAAAGCGTTGCTCGACGGGGTCTGGGGAGAAGTGGCGGTGTCCGATTCGATGCCTTCGATTTGTATTGCTGAATTGCGCAAGGCCCTGGGGGACGACCCCAGGACTCCGAGTTCGATTGAGACCGTCCACGGCCGCGGCTATCGGTTTATCGCCCAATTCAGGCCGGCACCGGCTTCTTCGGGTGTAGCGGCAGCGCCTGCTTCGTTGCCGCTGATGGTCGGGCGCGACGAAGAACTGGCTCAGATTCGTAAATGTTTCGCATAGAGCGAGGCAGGGAAGCCGGCGGGTCGTGTTCGTCACCGGCGAGCCAGGCATCGGCAAGACGACCTTCGCGCGGTCTTTTATCGCTGACCTGGCAAGCAAGCGTCTGGCACGCATCGGGTGCGGGCAGTGCGTCGAGCAGTACGGCGCGGGTGAGCCCTACATGCCGGTACTGGAGGCGCTGACCCGCCTCGCTCAGGAGCCCGACGGGGACAAGCTGGTCGAAATCCTCCGCCGGCTCGCTCCAACCTGGCTCGCGCAGATGCCGGCGCTGGTGACGCCGGAAGAGCGCGCGAAGTTGCAAAGCGAGATGCAGCTGGTGACGCAGCCACGGATGCTGCGTGAGATGGCCGAGGCGCTCGAAGCGATGGCTGCGGAGATGCCGCTGGTACTATCGCTCGAGGACCTGCATTGGAGCGACTTCTCGACGCTCGAATTGGTCTCGCGTCATTGCACGGCGGAGCGAAGCGGCCCGCCTTTTGATTATCGCTTCCTATCGGCCAGTCGAGATGCTGTCGAGCGGGCATCGCCTGCGCGCGATGAAAGAGGAACTAGAACTTCATCAGCAATGCGAGGAATTGCGGCTCAAGTTGCTCACCGAGCAGGACATTGGCGCCTATATCAGGCTGCGGTTTGACGAGGAAGATCCGGCGCGGTCATTGGAGCAAGCTGTGCCTATGATTCATCAGCGGACCGAGGGCAATCCGCTGTTCATGGTCAACGTGGTCGATTACCTGGTTGAGCAGGGTTCGCTACTCGGCACAGGAAAGATCGAAGCGCCCCGCACGATCGCGCAGATGATTGAACGGAACCTGGAGCGCCTGAAGCCAGAGGAGCAAACGGTACTCGAGGCCATGAGCGTCGCGGGCGCGGAATTCTCCGCGGCTGCTGTGGCCGCCGCGCTACAGCAGGAGGTTGGCGACGTCGAGTCATGCTGCGCGCGGCTCGCGCGTCATGAGGAATTCATCGCACCGCAAGGGGCTATCACTTGGCCCGACGGCACCGTCGCGGCCGGCTACCGTTTCCATCACGCGCTCTATCAAGAGGTGCTTTACCACCGCGTCCCGGCCGGCCGGCGTGTCGAGTTCCATCGCCGCATCGCCGAGCGGCAGGAAACAGCATGGGGTAATCGCGTGGCCGAGATTGCGGCGGAGCTCGCTTATCACTTTGGCCGATGCGGCGACAAGGCGAAGGCGTTGAACTACCTGGAGATCGCAGGGCAGCGGGCGGTCGCAAAGCACGCCTATCGCGAGGCCGATCAACATTACTCTGACGCGCTTGCAATCCTGCAAACAACGCCAGAGTCACCGGACCGCGACCGACGCGAACTGAGCTTGCTGTTGGGGCTGGGCACCGCGATAGGAGCAACGCGGGGATTCTCGCCCGCGGAGACCGAAGCAGCCTATACGCGCGCCAAGATCTTGGCGGAGCGGACAGGTGGTAAATCACTGGAAGTGTTGCGAGGATTATGGAACGCGGCGGTTAGCCGAGGCGAGCCGCGAACGGCGTTGGCCTTGGCGGATCAATTCCTTGAGATCGCCAACGGCATTGGCACCCCCGCGGTACTTGCCCACGCCTATTACGTACAGGCACTGCCTCGCTCTCTTATCGGCGATCTCAGCGGAGCGCGTCAGCACTTCGACCGGGCGTTGGAACAATATCGCGAGGAGGACATTATCAGCGCTCCTATCAGCATCAATCCCGGCATAGGCTCACTTATCTTTTCTATCCAAAACGAATCGGTTCTCGGTCACTCGGAGGTTGCCCTCCGTCGCCTGAACGACGCAGTCGCCATGGCCCGGCGGCAAAACAACCCCCTTGCTTTGGCCCTTGCTAACGGGCTCGGGGCGCGAGAATACGCGATCCAGGGCGACTTTATGCGATCACTTCAGGCCAGCGAGGAAACCATACGGCTAAGCACCGAATTGGGATTTCGACTGCCGAACGCCCTAGGCAAAATCAATATTGCCTGGGTGCGCGCCCGGACAGGAGACGTTGGTGGCTCGGCAGACCAGATTCGGGAAGCGCTGGCGGAGTTCGATGCGCAAAATTTCCTTGTGTATCGGAGCTGGAACCTGCAGCTGCTGGCCGAGGTGCAAGCACTGACCGGTTCTGTCAACGAGGCTCTCGTCACCGTAGAGCAGGCGCTGCAGACGAATCCCGACGAACTCCTCCACCGCCCCGACGCGTTCCGCCTGCGCGGCGAATTGCAACTCCGAAGCGCCGCTGGGGGTAAAGCTCGCGTCGAACTCGCTGAGCGAGATCTTCGCGAGGCCATCGAACTGGCGCGGAACATTGCCGGAAAATCGCACGAGCTGCGCGCCACGACCAGTCTCGCACGGCTACTCGAGCGACAGGGGCGCATCGACGAGGCCTGGACACTGCTCTCGGAAATCTACAATTGGTTCACCGAGGGTTTTGACACATTAGCGCTCAGTGAAGCAAGATCGCTCTTGGAGAAACTCGGAGAGAAGGTCAGACGGAATCCCGCTATTCGGTTGAGGCACCGATAAGAGCATGACGACGATCGCTGACCAGAGTCTTCGCGCGCTCTTCACCGAGCACGGGCTCGACAGCTTGGCACCAAAGATCTGCTACCCTGCCGGAAAGGCCCGTTCACTGAAGTGCACCTAAAGTGAAGTATAGGAGCTATGGAATCCCGCGGTGACGTTGGACTCCATCACGAAGAGAACTTTCATGCGAGCAAAGTCCAAGTCGTTCGCTGGATCATGGCGTATCGTCCAAATGGATCAGTGGGATGAGGAATATCTCGATCTCGTTAAAATCGCCCACATCACGATCGATAAGCGCGCCCAAGGCAAATTCTTGTTCGGCGCCGTGGAGGGATGGCTCGATTGCAGATTCACGGAACGCGACGGGCTGCCCTTCGTCGAATTTTCCTGGGAGGGGTTGAACGAAGGTGACAGCGTGTGTGGCCGAGGATGGGCAAGCCTTCAATCCGACGGCAGTCTCAAAGGGCATTTATTCATTCACCTCGGCGACGATTAGGCATTTGTTGCGAAGCCCAAAAAGTCCGGTTAAGCCAGGCCGAGGCGGGCTCGTGGTGAAAAAGCATGAGGTAACCATTCACGAAGCGATGCGTGAAGCGTCTCTTGGGGGG